>NZ_VTPB01000004.1:0-492098 GCF_008274755.1 Agrobacterium sp. B1(2019)
GAACAGGGGTAGTCCTTGTGGACCCTTGGAGCGTCTGAGGCCAGGGCCGCAGCGGCCCGGATCGTCCCTGCGAGTTGGGCAGTAATTGACGTGTCGCCGGTTCATATCCCATCAAGGCGAGGCCGACCCGTCAGACGCGATTTTCCGCATCTGACGGGATTGATCGTTATGCCGCTTCCCAGACCTGATTCAGGATCTTGGCCGCGAGCGCTGCCTTATCCTGCGGCAAGAAGCGACCATAATGCTGTTGCACGACATCTGGTGTGTCCTGGATCGCCTGCCTGCCGGACAGGGTCTCCGAATTCGGGACATCCGTGGAAACGGCGATCCGCTATGCAAAAATTCTGGGATGCCGAAAGATAAATTGTCTGGCCGGTATCCAACCGCCAGGTGTCGATCGGCAGGTTCTGGAAGACACGCTCGTCGGCAATCTCGGGCACGCTGCGCAACGTCTGGCGGATGCCGGAATTGCCCTTGTCTTCGAGCCCATCAACACCCGCGACATACCCGGATATTTCCTCACTAACACCGATCAGGCCGAGCGGATCATGGACCGTGTCGGGCAGTCCAACCTGCTGATCCAGTATGATTTCTACCACATGCAAATCATGCAAGGCGATCTCGTCGCGACCTTGAGTCGGCGCGTCTGCTCGAGCTTATGCTGCCCAACACTGCGATGGTTCATCAGTTGATGACTGGCGCGCTGGAAAGAGGCCTGAGCGACAAAGACCACTCGGCGTTGATCAAAGCCTTGTAGTTCAAACGAGACCTCCTGATTGACAGTCGGCAATCCAGCGTAAAGCGCGCAAAATCAGTAGATTGGTCCCTCGGTCGGGGCGCAAGGCCGTTGGCGAGGGACTGCATGTAGTCATTTCGGCTCTCCATTCTGGAGCGCAGCGAGGAACAGCGAGAATCCGAACCTTATAAATGGGCGGCGGTCACTTGAGAATGGGTGATCGCTAAGACGCGCGTCCTACAGGAATTTGCCCATTCGACAGGCGTCGATGGCGACGGTTCAGCGTAACTTCCCCGTAATTTTCGGCGGCCATACGTCTCTGCCTCAACGGTCGATGGACGGCCGCCGTGGCGGTGAATGAAAGGACAGGCATGAAAAAGATTATCTCGGGAGTACTCGTTTGCGTGGCACTGACCGCGTGCAGCCAGACGGAAAAGGGCGCCGGCATTGGTGCGGCGAGCGGTGCTATCATCGGTGGGCTGGCAAGCGGTACCTGGGAAGGCGCAGCAGTGGGAGCCGCCGCAGGCGGCGCGGGTGGCGCTGTGATAGGCAACATCAGCGAACGTAACGACAGGAACCGCCGCGACCGCTGGGGACAACGGGATCGCCGCGACTACAGCTGCAAATACCGGGATTATTACGGTCGCTGCCGGTAGAGATTGCAGCCGGGCTGCCGCACGTCAAAGGTTAGAGTGATACCGACGAACTCCGGTTCTTCGGTTTCCGCGTCCGCAGCAGTTTTATGACATCCGGTAATCTGACGGTCACGACGTCACGAACGTCGAGTTTATGTCGACCAATGGCCGTGGTTTTGCTGTAAGGATTATCGGAAACGATAGTCCGACTTGACTGACTAGGCGACTATGAAACTTCTACTTATCGAAGACGATCCAGAAATGACGGATGCCTTGAGGGTGGCCCTCTCGCAGCATGGCATCGTTCTTGATGCGGTTGGCGATCTGGCAACGGCGCGGGAAGCGATCGCCATGGCGGACTACGATATCGTCCTTATCGACCGGCAACTGCCTGATGGTGATGGCAGTACCTTCCTTGCGGATTTGCGTGGCGCAGGTTCAAACACGCGATCGATCATCATCTCCGCTCTGAGGTCTACCGACGAGCGTATATCCGGGCTCAATGACGGTGCTGATGATTATTTACCGAAGCCCTTCGAAATCCCCGAACTGGTCGCGAGAATGAGCGCTGTGCTGAGGCGGGTGCCGACAGCAGGCCCGTCCGTCCTGTCGGCAGGAAACGTCACCTATGATCGGGTTTCATGCGATGTGCATGTCAACGGCATCCGGCTTGCGCTCACCCGAAGGGAACTGCTCATCATCGAGACTCTTTTGAGAAACCGCGGTCGTACCGTGTTGCGCTCGTCCCTTGAGGGGCAGGTCTATTCCTTTGACGACGAAATCCAGTCGAACTCACTGGAATCCAATATGTCTCGCCTGCGCCGAAAGCTTGGCGAAGCGGAGGCCGACATTGTTATCAAGAACATTCGTGGCATAGGCTACTACCTTCATGAGCAGAAATAGGATGACCAGCACATCCCTTCGCTGGCGATTCACTTTTGGTTTTATTGTCCTGCAGCTCTGCGCGGTCATCGCCTCGCTCAGCCTGGTTTTCTATCTCCTTTCTGGCCTCAAGCCCGATGTGGCGATCACGTCCATCTGGCTGTCTCAGGAAATCGCAGACTCGGTTCGTCTCGAGCCGAATGGCCGACCCCATCTGGTTCCGACGGCCGAGCTTAAAGAGATTATACAGGAAGCGCCTGACCTTTGGTTCGTAGCAGACCTTGGGAAAGATATTGTCCTTGCACACGGCGCGCCTCCCGGGAAAATTGCCGACAACATGCCATTCCTGCGGGCGTTCAGAAGTGTCGAGCTGCATGGTGACCTGAACGATCCGTTGAGTGTCGCCCGCATGGAGCGTTTCGACACAGAGGCCGGTGAGGCAACGATTTTTGCAGGTGGTGTTTCGATGTCCCAATATGGTGTGACCGTGCTGTTGGGGAACCTTGCCATCGGCGTGCCGGCACTGATCCTCGTCGCCATTTCCCTGATTGGTGTCCCGTTTGTCACACGCTGGGCTTTGCGGTCCTTCAGCGACCTGACCAGGCGTCTCGACAGGATCGATCTCGACACACGTGGCGCCCTGGTGGAAGAGCGGGGCTTGCCCACTGAGGTGCTTCGTTTGGTGCGCGATATCAACAGGGCGCTGCGCCGTCTCGATAGCGGATTCGAGGCGACGGAGCGCTTCTTTGTCAACGCGGCCCATGAACTTCGAACGCCGATTGCTGTCCTGCAGGTGAGAATTGATACGCTTTCGCCGGGTGCGGACAAGACACACCTGCAGACGGCCATCAAGCGACTTACAGCAATCGCGAACCAGCTTCTCGACACCGAGAAGTACCGGCAGAAGCCCCAGCAGAATGCACCTGTCGATCTCAACAACGTTGTGTCTAAGGTGGTTGCCGACCTTGCTCCCTTGGCAATCGCCGAAGGGTACGAGGTTTCGTTCGATAGCGATGCGGAAAACCTGTTCGTTCCCGGGGATGCCGAAGCTCTGGAGCGTGCATTCGTCAATCTGGTGCGTAATGCAGTCCAGTACGGATGCGGAAGAGGACAGATATCGGTCAGTATTGAGGCTGACGGCAGCGTGACTGTCGCCGATCAGGGCTGCGGAATTGCCGGGGATAAGCAATCGCGCATATTCGAGCCGTTCTACCGGGTCAGCCCCCACGGCTCAGGTGCGGGCTTGGGGCTCAGCATGGTCAACGAGATCGTGACCCGTCACGGCGGCTATGTTGAGCTTTCGTCCGCTCTAGGCAAGGGCAGCACATTTGCCGTGCGCTGGCGCGAGAAGCGCGTTTTCCAGCAGCGGTAGGGACCGTCGCCTGCGCCAACTGGTCAAGGCATCTTCGTCCGTCGACGCTTGCTGAGCACGGCCGCGCTCGATTGATGTCTGGCGCGCAATCTCTGGCACGCCATCCACATTGCAAGCACTCTTTGCTGATCGGTTGATCTTACAGCGCGTGCCAAACGGATAGGCCCGACGGCCGCTCTCCGTAATTTTCAGGTAACTCTCGTGACAGAGAAAGCCCGCAAATTTCAATAGCATGGGCCACGACGAAATGACACGACACATTACCCGCAAGCGTTTGATCCTGGCGGCGGCAACCCTTGTCGGTCTGCTGGGCGTCTGGCTGCTGTTTCTGCGTCCGCCGGCGAAGCCTGAACTGGTGACGGCGCAGGCGCGAACGGGTGACATTGAAGAGGTGGTGCTGGCGAACGGGGTTCTCGAACCGCTCGAGCTGGTGCGTGTCGGCGCCCAGGCCTCGGGTCGCATTGAGCGTCTGGCTGTCAAGATCGGTGACATCGTCGAGGCTGGCCAATTGGTGGCCGAGATCGATTCCCAGACCCGGCGCAACACCTTGCGGGACCGCGAGGCCGCTTTGGCCAACATCCGCGCTGTTCACGCCGCGCGCAGCGCCGGTCTGGTGAAGGCCGAGAAGGATTTCGAGCGCGAGCGTGACCTGCTGGCAGGTGGTTCCACGCCGCGCGCCCAGTATGACGCTGCGGTTGCCATGCGAGACACCGCGCGGGCTGAGGTTCAGTCGCTGGACGCTCAGGTCGCCCAAGCGCAGGTCGCGCTGGAGTCCGCGGGTATAGAGTTGGACTATACCCGCATCACTGCCCCAATCGCCGGCACAGTGGTCGCGATCGTCACTGACGAGGGTCAAACCGTAAATGCCCTGCAGACCGCGCCGACGATCGTCATGATCGCACGATTGGACACAATGACGGTGCGCGCGGATATCTCCGAGGCTGACGTCGTGCGTGTACGGCGGGGCCTGCCGGTCTGGTTTAGCATTCTTGGCGATCCGAAGCGTCGTTTCGATGGGGAGTTGCGACAGGTGGAACCGGCCCCAGCCTCCATCGCCAACGAGAGCAACGCCGCCGCGAGCCAGATTGGCTCAACCAACGGCGCGGTCTATTACACCGGGCTGATCGACGTGGCGAACGCGGACGGGGTCCTGCGGCCCTCCATGACGGCGCAGGTGTCCATCGTTTTGAGCCGCGTCAGCGGCGCCGTGCTGGTTCCGCTCAGTGCGGTAGAAGGCGCGCCACGGGCCGGGGACACGACGCGTGTCCGCATACTGGACGCGATGGGCGAGGTCCAGATCCGGCAGGTCCAGGTCGGTATCGATAACGGCGCGGAGATCCAGATCCTTAGCGGTCTTCAGGCAGGCGAGACCATAGTCCTTGGAGCATCCACGGACGAACGCATGGATGGCCAGGCTCAACTGGCCGCGGCGAAGCGATAGGGCGCGCTATGACGGAACCACTGATCCGCGTACGTGGGGTATCCCGCGCTTTCCCCGCAGGCGACGAGATGGTGCGGGTGCTGAAAGACGTCGACCTCGACATCGAGGCCGGCGAGATGATGGCCATCATCGGTGCTTCTGGCTCCGGCAAGTCGACGCTGATGAACATCCTTGGCTGCCTCGATCGTCCGACGGACGGCAGCTACTGGATCGAAGGACGCGAGACCTCGAAGATGTCCGTGGACGAACTGGCGGCGCTACGCCGTGAGCGTTTTGGTTTCATCTTCCAGCGCTATCATCTGCTTGGCGATCTCAGCGCGGCCAGCAACGTCGAGGTGCCAGCCATCTATGCCGGACGCAGCCGATCCGACCGACACAAGCGAGCGATCTCCTTGTTGACCCGACTGGGCCTCGCCGAGCGGACGGGCAATATCCCCGGCAAGCTTTCGGGCGGCCAGCAGCAGCGGGTGTCGATCGCCCGCGCCCTGATGAATGGCGGCGAGATAATTCTGGCCGACGAACCGACCGGAGCGCTGGATACGCACAGTGGCGCGGAAGTCATGAAGATCCTTCGCGAGCTTCACGCCGAGGGGCATACCATCATCCTCGTCACTCACGACAAGAAGATCGCCGAACATGCGGATCGGGTCGTGGAGATCAGCGACGGCGTTATCATTTCCGACGAGCGAAATATATCCAAATCCGCCGCGACGGCCCGTCCCATCCGCGAACACGCGCCGGGCGCTGGCTTGCGTGGCGCAATTGATCGGATGACTGAGGCCTTTCGTATGGCGGGCGCGGCAATATGGGCGCACAAGATGCGCTCGCTTCTGACCATGCTCGGTATCATCATCGGCATCGCCTCGGTAGCGGCTATCTCGGCACTGGGAGCCGGCTCGCAGCAACAAATCCTGAGCAGTATCAGTTCGCTCGGCACCAACACGATCGAGGTGCGGGCAGGGAAAGGCTTCGGCGATCTGGAAGCGGGCAAGATACGGACCCTGGTTCCCGCCGATGCCGAAGCGCTGGTGAACCAGCCCTATGTCGACAGCGTGACACCAACCGTCACGACGAGCGTAACTGTCAAGCGCGCCGCCGTGGCCGTCAATGCGTCAGTCAGCGGAGTTGGCGCGGACTTCTTTCGTGTACGGGGTCTTGAGCTGGCGCAGGGACAACTGTTCGACGCCCAGTTCGTTACCGCCTACAGCCAGAATGTGGTGATTGATGCAAATGCTGCGCGAGACCTGTTTCCAGACCGGGTAAACCCGGTGGGGCAGGTCATCCTTCTGGGCACAATGCCGGCGAGGATCGTAGGTGTGACGAAACGGGAAAACTCCTTCGGCCCGGCGGTTGATACGTTGACGGTTTATGCGCCTTACACAACCGTCATGGGCCGCATGCTGGGTCGTCCGAACGTCGACGGCATAACCGTCCGTATCAGCGACGATGTCGATCCAGGCAATGTCGAGGCCGCTGTTTCGCGCCTTATCGAGCGTCGGCATGGCGTGAAAGACTTCTTCCTCACCAACTCAGCGACCATTCGCGAGACTATCGAGACCACCACGCAAACCCTGACGCTGCTGATTTCGTCAGTCGCCGTGATCTCGCTGATTGTCGGCGGCATCGGCGTGATGAATATCATGCTGGTGTCCGTGACCGAACGCACCAAGGAGATCGGCGTTCGTGTGGCCGTTGGCGCGCGCCGCAGCGATATCCTCTCCCAGTTCCTGATCGAGGCCGTCATGGTCTGCCTTTTCGGCGGCCTCATGGGAGTGATGCTCGCCCTCGGGATAAGCGCTCTTTTTAATTTAGTGAGCCCGGATTTCAAAATGATCTTCTCTTCCGGCTCCATCATTGTGGCTTTCGCCTGCTCCACCCTGATCGGAATCGTCTTCGGCTTCCTTCCCGCCCGCAATGCGGCAAAGCTGGACCCGATAGAAGCCTTGGCACGCGATTGATGGCTGGAAAGCATGTGATGGCGTAGTGAAGAATAGCAGTGGGCATTGCCGTTTTGGAGTTCCAATTGGAAATCAGTCTCGCAAGTTGCTGGAGAACTGACTGCTTCTGAGTTCATGGCGAGATGATCGGCGATGTTCACAATATGGTCGAATGACACTTCTGAAACAAACCGCTGCCTCCGATTCATTTCCGTCCCCGATCAAGATGCGGGTCGGCTCGGCCGCATCGTCCTGAGACGGTAGCGGGTGCCATGGCTGGTAACCCCAGGTGGCCCCGCCAGTTCTCTTGGATCGTAAAACAGACGATTGACCGACTCATAGAGCAGGAAATGGTCCCCATCGACGTGAACGACGGCCACACCTTATATCACTCCAACCGCTGGTTCTTATCGGCGTGCCGATAGGCCAGCCGAGGGACCTCAACACCCGGCAGACGTTATCCCACCGCGTATAATCGATCGACCTGTTGCCCCAATCCACCATGGCCGCGACCCGATCATAGGTCATGCCAGTGAGCATTTGCAGGACGCGAAGCCCACAGCTGTGGTCCCTTGGCAATTGTGAGTGAAAGGGAAATGGAACTTGGCCGGGCTGGCGCAGTGACATGGTTGAACTCCTTGATTCACGAATCTCAGCATATGCCCCTCGATCCATGCCCCTCTTCCTCCAGTCCGAGCAGTGGCCTCCGAAAGCGCGGCGAAAGGGGGGCAGCCGCCGCGGCTCGTTTCCCAGCGCGAAGTGCCGAGCCGCGCTTGAAACACATGGGATCTACACTCCGTTCGACCACGCTCTGCTGGTGCAAAGTGGAATGAGAAAGGAGAGCTGGTAGGTGGGCGTATCCAGTTAGCTCCCACTCTCCTATGTTTAATTGGTGGACCCGCGAGAGTGTGTTTAGGTCAGTGTGCCGCCATCAACGGTCAGGATGGTTCCGGTGATTTGTCGGGCCGAGCCGGATGCGAGGAAGGCTACCGCAGCCGCGACATCTTCCGGCTCGCCGTACCGGCCGAGCGGAATCAGAGCACGCTGGAAATCTCCGAACTCGCCCTCGGCCGGGTTCATTTCCGTGTTGGTTGATCCCGGCTGAATGAGGTTGACAGTAATGTCACGGGGGCCAAGTTCTCGCGCCAGACCGCGGGTAAATGATTGAAGTGCCGATTTGGTCATCGAATAAACCGTCGATGGACCGACAATGCGTTCCGCGCCTGCGGAACCGATTGTGACGATCCGGCCGCCTTGTCCGAGATACGGCATCGCGGCCTGCGATGCCAAAATCGGGGATCGAGCGTTGACGGCGAAGAGGGCGTCGATCTCGGCAACGGTGAAATCCGCCACATCCTTGTAGATCGCGATCGCGGCATTGTTCACCAATATGTCGAGGCCACCCAATGCCTGCGCCGCCTCATCAACCGACCGCTTGACCGCATTGGGGTCCATGCTGTCAGCCTGGATAGCCAACGCCTTGCGCCCTTTGCCTTCGATCGTTGCGACAACTTGCGCTGCCCGATCAGCGGCGCGTTCATATGTGATCGCTACGTCAGCACCTTTTTCGGCCAGTGCGATTGCGATCGCGGCTCCAATGCCGCGGGACGCACCAGTCACAAGCGCACGCTTACCTGCCAGTTCACTCATCGGTTTATTCCTTTCGTTATCGACAGGGGAAATGTCTCGCCCGGCCGCCTTGCGGCGGGCGTCCGTGCGGCCTGCCGCCGCACAATTAGTTTTCGGATTACGCGATCAGGACCGGCAGACCGCTCAAGCGGCGGTTGTCCATGTCGTCATGCGCGCGGGCTATCTCGTCAAACGGATAGCGGACGGTTTCGAGATCACTGAAAATGCCTGAGCGCAGCGCATCCCATAGCTGAGAGGTCGCGATCTCGACTGTCGGTCCCCGGACGTATTGCGGGGTGCCGCCGCTGCGGACATCAACGCCTCGTCGCACAAGATCGGGGCCCGGCGCTGGCTGACCCGTCGCGGCTCCGATCGCCGCAATTACACCACCATCTCGGACGCTTGACACGCCCAACGAGAAGGTCGCCCGGCCGACAAAATCATAAACGACGTCGACACCGTCAGGTGCGATCGCACGGATCTTGGCGGCGATATCTGGCTCGCCAGCGTGGAGGGCATGAGTAGCACCGGCCGCGACCTTGTCGAACTTATCCGGCGATCCTGCGACGCCAATCACTGTAGCACCCAGCGACTTCGCCCAGCGAGACAGGATAGCACCCACGCTCCCCGATGCCCCAAGTACCAGCACCGTCTCGGCGGATTTGAGATCGTGGAGACCACGCATCCCCATCCAGGCCGTCGCACCCTTCGCCAGGAAGGTCGACGCAGTCTCGTTCGAGATATCGGCGGGCAGACGGATGAGCGGCGCGGTCGGAATGATCCTCTCGGTGGCATAGGCGCCTTCCGAAAAGAAGTAAGCGACCCGGTCACCGACCGACAGCCCCTCGACGGCGGATCCGACCTCGGTGATGGTCCCGGCTGCTTCAAAACCGGGAACCGCCGGCAACGCCATCGGATACTGGCCTTTCCGTATCATCGTATCGACGAAGTTGAGGCCGATCGCGTCTTGAATAAGCCTGACCTCGCCGGCACGGGGCGCGCGCAGGTCTTTCTCTATAACTTGCAAAACCGACGGTCCGCCCGCCAACTGCATTTGAATGAACCTTGTCACGATATTGTCTCCGGGTTTCAGATGGCGCACCGCGCTCCGATTGCAGAAGGATGGAGCGCAGCGATGTTCAGTCGAACTTAACGAGACTGAGAGCGGGCAGGGGACCGCCTGGGAACTGAAGCAGCTGGCTGCCGACCGCAAGCCCGCCGAGATCGATCCCGAAGAAGCCGATGCGATCAATGATGGCGGCGACCTCAGCCTTCGCCCTCATATCGTCGCCCGAGTAAAACAGGACGCGCCTGCCTCCTTCCGAGTGGGGGTCGCCCGACAGTTGGCTTGGCGCCAGATGGTTGAACGCCTTGACGACGCGCGCGCCTGGCACAAGGGCGGTGAAAATATCCGTAGAGGTGCGGCCGCCAAGGTCCGCCGGCCTGTAAAGCGGCGCTTCGATGGAGTTGTTGGCGTCGATTACGATCCTGTCGCCGAAGTTCAAACCGGCGAGCGCTCCAGGTATCTTTGACCACGGGACCGCCACGAGAACGATGTCTTGCGCCGCGGCCTCTTGCAGGCTTCCAGCCCGGATCGTGCTGCCTAGCTTCGAAACAAGCGCCGTGAGGCTTTCCGGTCCTCGGCTGTTTGCGATCACGGCTTCGATTCCCGCCTTGCCGAGCGCCGTGGCAAATGCGCCCCCTATGTTGCCGGCTCCGATAATTCCAACTGTCATGACCCACTCCTTTACGGTTCGTGAGAATTCTGTCTGCGACTGTCGGTTTTCCCGCTGCATACTGGGCGTGATACGGGGCGTTGCGAAAAACCGGCGCTGCTGTTGAACCGGAATATGGCTGGCAAATACACGCAGCATAAGTCATAGATGAATTGTTTTAGTTTCAATCAATGTTTGAAGGTCACGTTTCATGGAGACATTGGCAAACCTCGAAGCGTTCGTTCGAAGCGCAGAAGCAAGCAGCTTTTCCGGGGCTGCACGGCGTCTCTCGATCACACCGGCCGCCGTCAGCCGGAATGTTGCAATGCTGGAACGCAACCTCGGCATACGACTGTTTCACCGCTCAACGCGGAAGTTGACCTTGACCGAGGCGGGAGAGTCGTTTCTGGCAAGCATCGGCGACAGCCTGAACCACCTTCAGGGGGCAATCGACGGGGCATCACAAACGAAAGGCGAGCCCGTCGGTGTTTTGAAGCTCAGCATGAGTTTGTCATTCGCGATGGGATACGTTCTCCCCGCACTGCCCGACTTTCTGGCCCGTTATCCGGGCGTCCGACCTGACTGGCATTTCGACAGCCGCAAGGTCGATCTTATCGCTGAGGGTTTCGACGCCGCGATCGGCGGTGGTTTCGAACTCAATCCTGGCATCGTTTCCACGACGCTCGCACCCGTACACGTTATCGCGGTCGCATCGCCCAGCTATTTTGCTGCACGTCGCCGGCCGGCCAGCCCCGCCGATCTGGCCGAGCATGCCGGAATCTTGATGCGATCCTCGAATTCGGGCCGGATCAGGCAATGGATGATGCGGGACGCTCAAGGACGCGAAGAGCGTGCACTCCTCGACGAGACGATTGTGATGAGCGACGCTGCGCCCATGGTGCAGGCGGCAATCGCGGGGTTGGGCATTGCATTATTGGCTGTACCCGACGTGCTGCCGCATATGGAAAGTGGCGCGCTCGAACGTGTCCTTCCGAAGTGGTATGCCGATGCCGGATCTATCTCGCTCTACTACTCGGGCCGCGCGCTCCAACCGCTAAAAACACGCGCGTTCATCGACTTCTACACTGAATATTTCCGTCGCGAGCGCCTCAGTGCCCGGTTCGCAGGCAGTCTCGGATAATGTCCACACGCCATGTTAGCTTCTTTGAAAGCCGTGGTCGTTTAACTGCGGCGAATATCTCATATACAACACATGCTTGAAGATGATCCAACCGATATGATGCTAATATTCCAGGACATGAACGGGCAAATATATCACTCCACGGACACGTAAAAGGAGTGAAAAAATGCCTGAACTAACCTCGTCTCGATATCTTCCACTAAGCGGAAAGATCGCACTTGTCACCGGTGGATCGCGATCTATCGGCGCATCAATCGCCCAGCGTCTCGCAGCGGATGGCGCTCAGGTTGCTTTCACCTTTCGCGGATCGCCTGCGAAGGCCGAGGAAGTCGCTGTCGCCATAGAAAAAACGGGCGCGCGCGCGTTGGCTATTGCCGCTGATGCCGCTGATCCGGACGCGATACGCGCCGCCGTTGCCGCGACGGTCGATAAGTTCGGCGGCCTCGACATTTTGGTGAACAATGCCGGTATTGCCTTTGCCGGTCCCATCGACGAAATCGCCTTCGATGACTATCAGGCAATGCTCGCAATCAACGTAACCGGCGTTTTCGTTGCCACGCAGGAGGCCGTGCGCCATATGAAGGATGGCGGCCGGATCATACAGATCGGCAGTTCGATCACGAAATATGCCGGGGTGCCCGGGCTGTCAGCATACGGCCTCACCAAGGGGGCAGTCGCCGGTTTCAACCGCAGTTTGGCTCATGACCTCGGGCCACGCGGCATCACAGTCAACACGGTGCATCCAGGCCCAACCGACACTGACATGAACCCTGTTGATGGTGAGTTTGCCGCTATGCAGATCTCGCGTATCGCGGTGGGCCGCTATGGAAAGCCTCAGGAAATTGCGAGCGTGGTCGCATTCCTTGCAAGTCCGGAAGCCTCCTTTGTAACAGGTGCCGACATCCGGGCCGATGGAGGTTTCACATCCTGAAAATGCCGGGCGAAATGCAAAATTGCGTCGCCAAGCGCAGCGATTTCGACGCCTCACCAATAATCAACGGCTCAAGGCGGGCTTGACCGACGCGGTTGCAAGACGCCGCCGCGGCTTGGCACGATCAAAAACAAGGGGTCGCCTTCGGTGGTTTCACCGTTCCGATCTTGATCTGGAATGCGCGCCCAGCCGCCTTTCAAGCGTAAAACCGCACCGTTCCATATGAACTCGTGTTCGCGCGCGTATCGGAACCGGACAATAATCACGTATCATCGACGGTAATCGAGGATGTTTTCCAGTCCTTTATCCCAGTAGGGTTGATTGCCGAAGCGATTGACAAGCCAGTCGATGAACACTCTCACTTTCGGTGCCAGCTCGCGAGAGCTTGGATACAAGGCCCAAAGCGTCTGGGTTGAGACCAGCGGGTACTCCGGAAGGACCGGAACCAGCGCGCCAGACTGTAGCTCTTCCGATGCGCACCACGTGGCCATCAGCGCAATGCCCAGCCCGGCAGAAGCGGCATCGCGCACTGCAGTGCCGTCGTTGATGCGGAGACTCGGAGTAACACGTCGTTCGATCACCACCGAACCGTTCCCCCGAAATGTCCAGAGATCGAGCGTGCCGACGACGAGGCAGGTATGTTCCGCGAGGTCTTCGGGCGTGCTGGGCCGGCCGCGATTTTCGAGATATTCAGGTGACGCGACCAGCACCCGATTGTCGGGAGCAAGCCGCCGCGCGACAAAGGATGAGTCGCTGAGCTCGGTATAACGAACCGCCACATCGAAGGCACCTTCGACCAGATCAACGATGCTGTCCGAAATGCGCAAATCAAGTGCCAAGTCGGGATATTGCCTGCAGAAGTCAGCCAGACCCGGCACAATATGCATTCGCGCGAACGAGGCGGGGGCCGCTATTCGTAATGTGCCGCGAGGCGCTGCTTGCTCTCGCCCAAGTGCCGCTCGGGCGGCCTCCGCAGCGACAACAATATGTTCCGCATGTGGCAGGAACGCCAGACCGTCTTCAGTCAAAGTTGCTTGCCGTGTGGTGCGATGGACGAGCCTTGCGCTGAGTTTTCGCTCGAGAACCAACAGTTTGGCGCTAGCGCCAGCGGGCGTCAGACCCAAGTCGCGAGCTGCGGCACTGATGCTGCGCAGTTGAGCAATTCGCACGAAGAGATTTAATTCGTCCACGTCCATTCGCCGACTTTCAAATTTTTCTTGAAGGTGATCCTTAATCTGGGCCACTACCGAAAGCAATTGCGTTAAATCACATAGAACATCGAAACGGCGTGGATGCTTCGAGGCCGGCAATGCTCCAACGGCGGAGCATGTTTGTCGTCCCACGCCGACGCCGGCGACAAGAATCATTACCTTCGATAGAAGAGGAGCCTGAAATGAAAGCGATGTCACTCAAATCCTTTGGCGGTCCAGAAGCCTTTGAGCTCGTCGAAATTCCAAAGCCTGTTCCGAGGGCGGGGCAGGTTTTGGTGCGGGTCCATGCCACATCGATCAATCCCCTCGACTACCAAGTGCGGCGAGGCGACTATCGCGACCTGGTGCCGTTGCCCTCAATTACCGGTCATGACGTATCGGGCGTTGTCGAAGCGACCGGTCCGGGGGTAACAATGTTCGCTGCGGGGGACGAGGTCTGGTACACGCCACAGATCTTCGACGGGCCAGGCAGTTATGCCGAATACCACGTTGCGAACGAAAACATCATCGGGCGCAAACCCAGCTCGCTGACCCACCTTGAGGCTGCGAGCCTTAGCCTGGTTGGCGGAACCGCCTGGGAAGCGCTTGTCTCGCGTGCTGCCCTGAGGGTGGGTGAAAGCATATTGATCCACGGCGGCGCTGGTGGGGTAGGGCACGTCGCTATCCAAGTTGCGAAAGCCATCGGAGCAAAGGTCTTTACGACCGTCCGCGAAGAAAACTTCGAGTTTGCGCGAAGTGTCGGAGCTGACGTCGTCATTGATTACAGGAAAAAGGATTATGTCGCCGCCATCATGCGGGAGACCGAAGGCCGCGGAGTAGACGTCGTGTTTGACACCCTCGGCGGCGAAACATTGTCCCACAGCCCGAAGGCGCTTGCACAACTCGGTCGCGTCGTCTCGATCGTGGACATCGCACAGCCGCAAAATCTCATTGAGGCATGGGGCAGGAACGCGAGCTACCACTTCGTCTTCACGAGGCAGAACCAAGGAAAGCTCAACGAGCTGAGCACTTTGGTGGAACGCGGTCAGCTCAGGCCGCATGTGGGCGCCGTCTATTCGCTCGCCGACCTTCCGCTTGCCCATGCGCTGCTCGAGAAACCAAACAACGGTTTGCGCGGTAAGATCGCGATTGCCATTGACCCGCAGGCAGACACAAAGGTGCAATCATGATTTACGAGATCGCTGTGCTGCCTGTCCAAAAGGACAAGATCAGCGAGTTCAGGCAAGCGTTCGGAGGTGTTGTTCCTCTGCTCACGCGTGCGCGGGGTTACCGCGGTCATGTCCTCGCCCAGGGGATCGAAACGCCGGAGGTATTCAATCTGATCGTGCGATGGCGGTCGCTTGACGATCATACTCCGGGTTTCGAAGCGAGCGAAGACCATGAGCAGTTCATGGGAGGCATACAGGAATACTTCTCGGGGGAACCGACGGTCTATCATCTCGAGGACGACAACAGCGGCTCGCGTGACTATCGTCCTAGGAAAAGCGGCGCGGCTTAGAGCGCACAACGGCAAGGGTTCCCCTAATAGCAACGCCGGGTTTCTCTGACGCCGACTTCCGCGATGCCACCATGTCGATATTCTCCTGACAACAACCACCAAGGAGATCGCGACATGCCTGCAGTTTTCGTCCATGGCGTACCCGACACCCACCGGATCTGGGACACCGTTCGCTCTCATCTTGAACGCAGTGACATCGTCACGATCGATCTTCCCGGCTTCGGTCATCCGTTGCCGCCAGACTTCAGGTCAACAAAGGAAGAATATCTCGACTGGCTTATTCACCGGATTACTGAGATCGGCGAACCCGTAGATCTGGTCGGCCATGACTGGGGCTGCCTGCTGACAGGCCGTATCACGTCGATCCGACCGGATCTGGTCCGGACCTGGACCGGCATCAGCGGGCCAATTGATCCGGAATATCCCTGGCACTATCTCGCCAAGATCTGGCAGACCCCAGGTGAGGGCGAGCAATGGATGAAGGAGCTCGACCTCCAGGAATTTGCGGCGAAACTCGTCCAGGCCCAGATGCCTAAAGATGCGGCGGATGAATCGGTTCGGCATCTCGATGCCACCATGCGGACGAGCATTCTGGCACTTTATCGTTCCGCAATCGAGGTCGGGGCGGAGTGGAAACCGGGTTTGAGTAGCATAACTGCGCCAGCGCTGGTGATCTGGGGCCTGGACGATCCGTTCCTGCCGCACCGCTTCGCTGACGAGCTCGGCAATGCCACACACGCACACGCTGTCGTGAAGCTGCGCGCCTCGCATTGGCCAATGATAGAGCGCCCGGCCGATGTTGCGCGCGCACTCGAGGCCCATTGGGCCCACGTTTAACTCTCTGCGCTTGCATCACTTCGGCTCAAACCCACGCAGCCGCAACGCGAACGGCAATGCTTGGTCACTCGCCAAGCACCCGCGCATTTGTTTGAAAACGAAACGATGGTGAAGCAGAACGGCAAGCATTGCCCAGGCTGCACCAGACAGGAGCACGCATAAATGACAAACTCAGCAATCACCCGGATTGGCGTCGGCATCATCGGCGCCAGTGCCGATCGAGGCTGGGGCGGAATTGCCCACGTCCCCGCGCTGCGGGCGCTCGATGCATTCCAGATCCGCGCTGTCAGCACAACTCGTATGGAGAGTGCAAACGCGACTGCTCGCCGACTGGGCGCCGATCTAGCCTTTGATACACATCAGGCGCTGGTCCTGCGGCCGGAGGTCGACTTGGTCGTGGTTGCGGTCAAGGTACCGGATCACCAGCAGATCGTCTCCGACGCGCTCGCCGCGGGCAAGATGGTCTATTGCGAATGGCCGCTCGCGCGAAATCTATCGGAAGCCGGAGCGATGGAGGGGCTTGCCCGCAAACGGCGGCTGCGCACGGTTATTGGCCTGCAGGGCGGCCTGCACCCGCCGATCCGCTACCTTCACGACCTCGTCCGTCAGGGCGTGATCGGTATGCCGCTCAGCACGAGCATCCGAGCGCATCTGAACGACGACATGTGGGTCGGCCGATACGACCCGCCATTCGAGTACATGGCTCGCGCAGCGAATGGCGCGACGCTTCAAAGCATCATGCTCGGCCACGCGCTCCAACCACTGGCCCACGTGCTCGGCGGATTCGAGAGCTTGTCCGCCATCGTCGCCAATCAGCGCGGCGACGGCGTCCGCCTTTCGGATGGCTCGTCTCTTCCGAAGGATGCGCCGGACGAGATCATCGTCGCCGGCGTTCTCGAAGGCGGGATCGTCACTTCTCTGCACTACAGCGCCGGACAGTCCGCCAGCTCGGCGTGGGAGATCCAGGGCACGGAAGGCAGTCTGCGCGTGGAGACGGCGTCGGGCTACATCCACTTCGGTGATATGACCATCACCTTGCGCCGCGGCAGCGAGCCTGTCCAGCAGCTACAGGTCCCAACAGCATATGCGGCTCCCGATCTGCAACTTGAAGCGCCCGCGGCGGGTGTCGCCCGGCTCTACGCCCAGCTCGCCGCCGATCTTCGCGACGGAACCGCAGATGCGCCAGACTTCGCGGTCGCGCTCGATCGTCACCGGGTGCTCGAGGCGATCACACAGGCCAATGTGACGGGTCATCGCCAGCATCTGTCCGTCCGCGATACGGGCAACCTCACCCCCTAAAAACCCAGGAAAGAAAATGGACCCAATCGCTAGCTTGACCAACACGGATACTCTAGCATGCGCGCTGTGGCTCATCTCTGCGCGTGCAACCGAAAGGCCGAACAACCACGTAAGCACCCGGTCTGCTTTCGTAACGCGCTCCAGGTCGACGTGTTGGACGCCCCGGCGATGCAATCGAAGTCGACTTCGGTCCAGTTGTGTGGTTGCGTTCCAGCGTGTGTCCGGCGTTAGAAAGCGGCTTCAACACGTCGCGGGCCTTTATGGAATACGAAGATCAGATCCAATTTAGCCACCGCTTTCCGATGTTGTGGCTTTGACCAGATCTGGTCTACATAAAGGGGCGCATCATTGGTGAGGGGCTGGGCGCAAACGTCTCCGCTTGAGCCTCACACCGAACTCGGAATTAGTCCCGTCGTCTCTCTCTTCTCATGCGCTCATGCTGCCGGCGTGCATCTTCTGCCATGATTTGGCTTAGCCTTGCTGACTCAAGAGTCCGCAGTTGCGCGTCGTCACGACGCTGCTGCTGCTGGAGCATACATGCGGTATGAGACGATGATCCGTATCGTGCGCCCATTCCAGAGCAGGTGTCGAGATCGGCGTAGCGTTCCTGTTCCGGTGTCTGGCAACCGGTCAGGATAAGGAGGCCTGCGAACATTGTTCCGGCAGACAGGCGTCGGTTGACGATGTGATTTTGGGAGGCTTTGCTCATTTGATGTACCTTCTTTTTAGCCAAGTCAGTCAATTGCGAGAGCGAAGCGCGATCCCGCCAAACCCATATGGAATCTCACAGTTACGCAGAAATTACGTGATTCCGGACCAAGCTTGCTTTCTCGGTTGACCCCGACGCGACGTCATAGTTCAGGCAGTGTGTCGATATTGTTTGAGTGTGGCGGCCCGCGATGGAGCCGTCGACGATGCGAGGTTCGACATGACTGCACCTGATCTCATCGCGATTGAAACGCTTTTTGGAATGCCAGAATTTTCGCGCGCGCAGATTTCGCCCGATGGCCGGCTGGTGGCCTATCTGGCGCCTTGGCATGGGCGGTTGAATATCTGGGTGCGGCCAGTCGGACAAGGCGCGGCGCGGCGACTGACGGGCGATGACATGCGCAATATCGACGGCTTCAGTTGGACGCGTGATGCTCGCTACATTCTCTTTGTACAAGACACCCAGGGCGACGAGAACTGGCACCTCCATCGTGTGGAGGTGGACGGGGCAGAGACGGTGGGCAGGAAGGCTAGGACTGTCGACTTGACGCCCTATTCCGGCGTGCGGGTAATGGGACTGGACTTGTCCGCCGCGTTTCCAGGTAAGGCTTTCGTGCAGATGAACCTCAGAAGTCCGGGTTTGATCGATCTGTACGAGGTCGATATCGAAAGCGCTGAAACCAGGGTCGCCGCCTTTAGTCCCGGTCGATTCGTACGCTGGATCATTACACCGAACGGACCGCATGCCTTCATCATCAACGACGTGGGTGACCACGAACTGGCTCGGTACGAGAACGGTGCTTTCACCACGTTGGCGAAGCTGAGCGGACGCGACCAGCCGATCGGGCCGATGCCGCTGATGGTGGCGGCGGATGGAAAGAGCATCTTGGTTGGCTGCAACGCGGGCAGCGACCACACCTATCTTGCTGCCATTGACCTTGCGACGGGCAAGCACAGGGTAGTCGACAGCCCGCCAGATTTCAGCCTCGATACGCCGCGGCCAGAGGCCGATCCGCGCTTTCCCTCGAGCCTGATAACCAATCCTGTGACAGGCGAGCTGCTGGGACTACGTTATCTTGGCAAAAGACAGCTGATACGGCCTCTGAAAGCGCATTTTGCCGCCGTGCTAGACAGCCTACAGCGGCTGTCAGACGGGGAAATAGGGTACATTTCCTGCGATGCCGATGGGCGAAAATGGGTGGCGGAATTTTGGCATGACCGGCATCCCGGCACGACATGGTTTTACGAACATGCGAGCGGTGAAGCGCATGTGCTTGGCGAGCGATTCTCAGTGCTCAAAGCCGAGCGGCTGGCGAGCGTGCGACCCGTCGATGTGATGTCGCGCGACGGATTGACGTTGCCGTGCCATGTCACGCTGCCCGTCTGGTTCGATACCAAGGATGAGCGGCGTGCGCTGCCGACCGTGCTTCTGGTGCATGGCGGGCCGTGGTATCGCGATTCCTGCGTTTATGATCCGGAAGTCCAGTTCCTCGTCAACCGCGGCTATGCCGTGCTGCAGGTGAATTTTCGCGGCTCGACCGGCTATGGCAAGGCGTTCATGCAAGCTGCGATAGGGGAGTTCTCCGGGCGCATGCATGACGACCTGATTGACGGGCTCGACTGGCTAATCGGGCAGGGTATTGCCGACCCGGCGCGGGTGGCGATCTACGGTTGCTCCTATGGCGGCTACGCCGCGCTGGTGGGCGCCAGCTTCACGCCGGAGCGCTTCGCCGCAACCATTTCCTACTCCGGCATGTCCGATCTCCGGAGGCTGGTGGATGGAGTCGTCCCGTTCGTACGGCCTACGCTGATCAACACCTACCTTTCTTACATGGGCGATCCGGACATCGAGACGCAGAACCGGGACATGCTTGCACGCTCGCCGGTCAGCCGGCTTGATTGCATTTCCAAACCGCTTTTGGTGGTTCACGGCGCGAACGATGTGCGTGTCGCAAAGGAACAGGCGGATCTGGTGGTGGAAAGGGTGCGTGCGAATGGTGTGGAGGTCGACTATCTTCTCAACGAGCGCGAAGGGCACTGGTTCATCAACGAGGATAGCAATATTGAGCTTTATCGGAGGATCGAGCGCTTTCTTGCACGGCATTTGAGGGGCGAGTAATGAGGGCGGCGCATGCGCAGTAAGGAGATTGCAGGACTGGCGGGCGTGAGCACCCGCGCGCTGCGGCACTACCACCAGATTGGACTTTTGCCGGAGCCGCCAAGACAGAATAATGGGTATCGCGCTTACAGCGTGCCGCATTTGATCCGACTGCTGCGTATCGGTCAATTGACAGCGCTCGGTTTCTCGCTCTCGCAAACCCCAGCCATTCTCGACGGTCGTGCCGAGATGAGCAAGGACAGTTTGGACGCTCTTCTTGAGGGGCTCACGCGGCAGATCGAACTTCTGGAGCGTCAACGCCGGACTGTTACAGCCCTGCGTGACGGCAAAGGACCGCCCGACATGGCACCGGAATTTGCTGCGTCTCTGATGCCGCTGGAGGTCGGGCGAGAGCCTAAAGCGGTGCGGGCCGGTCGGGACCAATCCGTACTCCTGTCACATCTTTTGGATGAAGGGCAGCGCGCAGAACTGGCCCGCCTCTATGACCAACTCGCGGATCCCGAATATGGTGCTACCGTGCGAGAGCTGGGGTATCGTTTCGACGCGTTGGGGCAAGATAGTGACGGCGTCGAGATTTCAGCGCTTGCCGAAGATTACATCGCCCATCTTGGATCATGGATGAGAGACTTCGACAACGCGTTGAGCGGCGGTAGGAAGCACCAGACGGCAACGCTGCTTTGGCTTCATGCCCTGGAGAATACGAACGATCAGCAGAAACGCTTATTGAGGGAAATCAACAGGGGGCTGAAATCCAAGCGGTGATTGCCCGGTTTGCGCTAATAGTCGTGAGATGATTGACCGATTGCGGGCGGCAATCGGATCCATGACGTTGAAATGCGCCCCTGTCCCGCGCCCAGACATCATCAAGCCATATTCCAAACATTTGGTTATGGCTGTGGTCAATCATAACCAAGAGCAATATCGTGGATATCAACGTTGCTTTAAAAGCCTTCATCCGCACCGTCGAGAAGGGGTCGATTACTGCTGCGGCACGGGACCTTGGGGTAACGCAGCCGGCGGTTACGAAGCATATTTCGAACCTCGAACGCCACGTTCAAGCCAGGCTTCTGGAGCGCTCGTCGAAAATCGTCCGCCCGACGGCGCATGGACTCGAATTATACGAAGCCAGCCGCATTGCGATCGCATCAATCGACGCGGCGCTGGAAGGCGTTCGCATCAACACCGGTGAAATCGAAGGCAATCTAAGAATTCACGCCCCGTCTTGCATTGGTGTTGGTCATCTCGAACGGATAGTCGGGGAATTTCAGGATGAGTATTGCGGGATTTCCGTCGAACTGGCTCTCGACGAGCGCACAGTTGACTTGGTCTATGATAATTTCGATTTGTCACTTCACTACGGGAAAATCGAGGATCAGGATGTCATCGCACGTCGCATCGGGTGGGTGGAGCGATTCCTCGTCGCTTCCCCTCTCTACCTGGAACAGGTAGGACAGATTGGCGATACGAGACGGCTTTCAGAGCTAGAGGTCATTGGTACCCCGAAAATGCTCGCTCATCGCAATACTATTCCCCTAGTGGGACCTGGTGCGCGCGCCGAGGACGTCATCGTCAGACCGTTACTCATAACGAACAATGCGCATGTCATGATTGCAGCACTTTTACGAGGACGGGGTGTGGGACTGGTACAGAAGAACCTCGTATCTGACTTGTTGGCCACCGGCGAGCTTGTAAGGGTGCTTTCCGAATATTGGCTGCGATCTACCGAAGCTTTTCTTGCTTATCCGTCCACAAAGTTTATGCGCCCGGTCGTGCGGGCATTTACGGACTTTGTTATGCCGCGGCTCAGGAGCATTGACGGGATATCCCCGGAGCAACGGTAGCCGCGCGTAGCATAGCCAACGGTTATGACGGCTATCACTCATGCAGATATGGAATGTTCGGTCGGAGGGGGGATACTGTGCGATTAAAGCAACGTATGCCACGCCCAACCCGAAGGTCACTTTCCATAATGCAAAATCCAAACAGTTTCATATCTCGCCGTACGTTCGTACTCGGCTCTCTGTCGGTGCCGGCAATACTCGGCGGATGCACAACAGTGCAAGAAAGATCGGCGTTGAACTCGCCTCAGCGAATTACCGATCCAACGCCTTCACCGATCGACCCGGAACTCGCTTCCCGTTACGCCGCATTTGAAGACGGCGGACATTTCGTTCCCGCAGTTCCTTTTGAGCGAATGAACCCGGAATATCTCAGGCAGCGCGTCGCTGACCCAACCGGGGAGGCGCCAGGAACTGTTGTCGTCGATACGCCAAGGCGATTTCTCTATCTGGTGGAAAACGGCGGGAGCGCGTTACGATACGGCGTTGGCATCGGCCGCGACGGATTTTCGTGGGAAGGGAACGGATATATCCATTGGCGTCAGCATTGGCCAAGATGGAAGCCGCCAAGCGAGATGATTGCCCGGCAACCCGAACTGGAAAAATACTCTGTCGCAAACGGAGGGATGAATCCTGGTCTTCATAACCCCCTCGGCGCTCGGGCCCTTTATATTTTCCAGAATGGACAAGATACGCTGTATCGTCTCCACGGCAATCCCGAATGGCAATCCATCGGCAAGGCTGTTTCATCTGGCTGCGTCCGCCTTATGAACCAGGACATCGTTGACCTTTACGACCGCGTTCCTTTCCACGCGCCAATCGTCGTGCATCAGACGCCGATGGCTGTGTGATGCCAATTGAGCGCTCCGCGTTCTGAGGTGTTTGGCGGCGATACGGATGGCCGCCTAATAGTACTGCTGGGCAAGATCGCTGCAAATATTTTCTGAAGCGAGCCACACGTGGGGAAACGCGGCGAGCAGACCGTTTCTCAGCCATTGCTGTGCCGGGTGCCCGTCATTGCGACGATGCCACGACAGCACGAATGGTATCGGGTTTAGGGGGAGCGGGAAATCGAACACAGCGAGGCGCTCTGCAAAGCCTGAATGAGCAACGACGCTTTCGATGACTGTCGCAACCATATCCGACGCTGCAACCAATGCCGGCGCGGCATGCATATGGGGAATGGTCACGGCCGCGCGCCTCCTGAAATTCTTCGAAGCCAATGCGGCATCGGCAACATCCAGGCCCTCATTGTCGGGGGCGACCAGGATATGTGTCAGAGACAGAAACGTTTGGGCATCGAAAGAGCGACCGAGGATTGGATGATCCTTCCTCAGGATACAAACGAATCGCTCCTGGAAAAGTCGGGCACTCAGGATCCTGCTCGTGGGTGCGGGAGGAATTCCCACCGTCAGATCGACGCCGCCGCTATCGAGCAGAGAAATCGCATCATCGCGGCTACTATAGTCCCTTACCTTGATATCAATTCCGGGGGCTTTTTCCTCAAGCAGTGACAGGAGGCGCGGCAATATGACTGAACCTGCATGTGCTGAAACGGCAATGGAAAAAGATATGGTCGATTTGCCAGGATCAAAACCCTGTGTGAATTGCAATGTCCTCTGAATTTCCCGCAAGGCAAGCGAGATAGGTTCGGCAAGTTCTACAGCGCGCGGTGTAGGTTGAAGACCGGTCGGCCCACGAACGAACAACTCGTCGCGCAGCAGAAACCGCAATCTCGATAAAGCCGCGCTCATGGCCGGCTGGGTGCGGCCGATACGGCTTCCGGCACGTGTCACATTGCGCTCGGAATTGAGAGCATCAAAGGCTACCAGGAGATTGAGATCGATACCATGTAAATTCATGATATGGATAATTAAGCTCATCCTTCATCGATCTCAAGCATATTCTCTATGTCAGCGCGAGTGTTCGTTTTCGGCGTTCAGCAGCCAGCCAGGATACTCGACGGGAAGACGGCTGACCGCATCGAGCTTCGCCATGTCGTCATCGTCCAGGTCAATCGATGCGGCCCGAATGTTTTCCTGCAATTGCTCAACGCGCTTGGCGCCGATGATGACGGTCGAGACGACGCTTTGCTTCAGCAACCAGGCGATCGCGACTTGTGCCGGGCTAGCACCGTGTTTCTCCGCGACAGCTTTGAGGACCGCGATCAGCGGCTCTCCCCGGATGCGATCGATGGGCGGAAAATCCAGTTCCGTCTGTCGACCGCCTGCTGCGTTGCCACCGGAAGAATACTTTCCGGTGAGATAGCCGCCGGCAAGCGGACTCCAGACCATAAGGCCAACACGTTCCGATGAGAGCAGCGGGCCGATCTCGCGCTCCAGATCGCGCCCGACAAGCGTATAATATGCCTGCAGTGAGGTGACAGGTGCGAGGGCTCTGGCGCGCGTTATCCCGATCGCCTTCATGACCTGCCACGCGGCCCAGTTCGAAAGACCGATGTAGCGAACATCGCCGGCCCGGACGAGTGTGTCGAGCGCCTCCAGCGTTTCTTCGATCGGTGTCGCGGAATCGAATGCGTGGATCTGGTATAGATCGATGTGGTCCAGACCCAGCCGGCCGATGCTTGCCCGGCATTCGGAGATTATATGTCCCCGAGAAGCGCCGCGATGGTTTGGTCCGTCACCCATGGCGGAGGCGACTTTGGTCGCGATCACGACGTCGCTGCGCGACACTCCAAGGTTCTTCAGCGAACGTCCCAGTATTTCTTCGCTGCGTCCGTGGGCATAGACGTTTGCCGTATCGAACAGGTTTATGCCGGAGTCGAGAGCGGCCTTGACCAGTGCATCGGCATCCCCCTGTCCAAGTCTTCCCACCTTTCCCCATAATCCGTCAGTTCCGCCGAATGTCATGGCGCCGAAACACAATTCCGACACGAACAACCCGCTTTCACCCAGCTTGCGCATTTGCATAATGTCGTCCTTCTTTCTTGTATTTCCGGGATTGCCGGTGCTCGCCCTTGTTGCGCGCGTTTCCCCGCTGGTTGCGCTCACGACCGGCTCGACATTCGTTACGAACGCCGAGCCTTTCTGCGGCGCCTTACACGATTTGCTGCCGTTCGCCAGTTCTTGCTGCAAGCTCGACGGCGGCGATCAAACGGCTGTTATGGCGGGCATGGTCGAAACCGGGAGTGGTGTATGTACCGTTCGTCAGATCGCGCCCCAGGGACGCATAGACCTCCCCGACATTGATAGCGGCTCCTGCCCAGAAATCGGCCGCTGTTGGGCCGACACCGTTCGCGACCGGCCTATCGGGCGCAGCGAATTCCAGGCTCGATGAAAGTAAAATGTCCCCAACCTGTACGCCTGCCAGATGATTCCCGGTCAGCTTCAGCCAGCCCTGCGAACCACGGATCTCGAATACAAAACTCGCCTCTTCAGCAGGTATTCCGGCCAGAATCTGCACCGATACAGGCGCACCGCTTGCCGTCTTGCCGATCAGATCGAGATGATCCGGAATCTCTCGCTGTGAAGTCTCGCCTGTATCGACGATCTCGATCTGCGGCCAGAGCAGCTCCGTGCGTGCATCGACCTCCACAATGTTGCCGAGCACAGCCTCGATGACGTCCAGCACGTGGCCTGCCGTGATCGTCATGAAGCTGGCGCCAGAAGCGGCCTTGTTGAAATAGTCGTACATGCTCGGAGATTGCGGACCGTAGCCAAATGTGGTTGCGCCGACACGCGCTGACATCAGGCGACCGAGCTTTCCTGACGCGACCAGTTCTGCCGCACGTCGGACGGCAGGATTATGCCGTCCTTGCAGGCCGATCGCGGTATGCAAAGACCCGACTGCTGCGGCCATCTCGTTTGTTTCCGCCAGCGTTGCGCCCAGAGGCGCTTCGCAATAGACGGCTTTACCCGCGTGCAAGGCGGCCATCACGAGATCCTTGTGCGCCGGCACCTTCACGGCGACCGTGATGACGTCAATGGTTTCGTCGTGGATCATCGCGTAGGGATCGGCAAACCAGAGTTCCGCGCCGAATGCTTCGGCCGCCGCCCTGGCACTTTTCTCGCGTCGGGTCGCGACTGCCGCCAGCGTCAGATGAGCTTGTGACGCAAGAGCTGGCACATGCGATGCACCTGCCCAACTTGCGTGCGTGTCTGCTCCAATAATACCCACACGAAATTTCTTATCCGACATCTGCAATGCTCCAAATCACGTTACCGGACGCTACCTTCGTCCTGAGCAAGTTCTAATCGACCCCGGCACTGCGACAAAATCGATAAACGGTATGGGCGAACATCCACGCCATGGATATCGCCTAACGCCCCTGCGGCCACACTGCGACCAAAAGGAGAATAGCCCCGGCTGTCGCGATAACGCTCAAGACCGCGCGAGCCTGAAACGAAAGCATCGGCGGGTGCCAAAGCATTCCTGACTGCGGCTTGGTCGGACCAACCTGATCGAAGGGGGCAGCACTGCTAGTGGACACCTGTTTCTCCCGACGAATTTCCGCCAGCTTATGGCAGATACGAAATGCGAGGAGCACAGCCAGATAGGCCGCTGTTAAAAAAGCCAACATCGCTGCCAAGCGTAAGGCGTTCTGATGGGCAAGGATCCAATCTCGCGAAACAGTCGCGATGCCGTCGATATAGGCTCCGAACAAAGCCTGGCCGGTAAGCGCGCCTATCGAATTGATCGCCCCAAACAGGACGATAAAACTCAAGAGTTCTCGGTCGCCTTTCTGCAGCGCGCTCGTGATGCCTAACACCAGTGCCGGCCCGAGAAAAAACATGGCCGCGAATGAGATCACCGCTTGGGACAAGTAAAAGCGTGGCAGATGCTCGAGGCTCGAGGCGGAGCCATCAATGAACGAGGCGACTGCGATTATCGCTAGCGCCAGCATCATGGGCATGACCAGCTTTTCGACTTTTAATGTAGTCGCGCTCACCATCACCCCGGCAACTGCCCCGAGAAAGGTAACAAGCGAAAGCGTCGCGTTCTGATCGGTGCCGCCTCCCAATGCCGTAAGGAGTCCCGCCGCGACATTCTGTTCCGCAAGGACGATGCGAGCCATGAGAACCGCAATCGCGAATAAAACAATATCACCGCTCGCAAGCCATCGCAGGTTCAAAAGTGGAGCGGCCCGGCGGCTCTCTAACCTCAGCGCCAGAATGAACATTGGAAGCGCGAGTGAAAGAAACAACACGATCCATGGGGCCTCGAACCAGCCTTCCAAGCGCCCAAGCCCCAACACAGCGGCAATCAGTGCGAAGCTTCCGCCAAGTAACAGAAAGGTAAGCAAATCCAGAAGCGCGAACACGCGCCGTCGTTCAGCGGGCGGTAATCGAAATGCACCGACGGCCGCGAATGAGAGAAGAGCAAGACCCGCTTCGAGAAGAAAAATCGACTGCCAGTACGAACTGACAGACAGCCATGGCGAAATAACGCGTGCAAGCGGGAACGCGCATTGCGAGATACCGAGGCCGAGTATCAGCCCTCGGACGCGCCAACGGCCAGGAAGCGCCTGCATCACATAGAACAGACACAGCGCCGTCAATGCCGCCGCAACGAAACCACTCGCGGCTCTTACAGGCAGCGCGAGCCAATGATCTGCAGTCAGCAGATAGGTCAGGGAGAGGATAGCATATAGACCAAGGGCAATCAGCGTAAATATGCGCAGGCCGTACTGCTGGCGGAACTTGATCAGCAAAAGATTGGCGGAGATATTTGTCATGGCATATGCCGTTGGCAGCCACGCTGCCTGCACGGCGTTCAGAGCCAAACCCGCCTCCAGCTCCTTGACATTGACCATGATGAGCGCGTTGCCGAGCCCACCTGCCAGGCCGACGAGGATCGCGACAAGGGCATAGGCGATCCGCAGCATCGGTCGATGTTCCGGTGTCGCCGGCGAGCCCGCTATCGCCGGCCTCTCATGTTCTGGAAAGAACCGCACTTCCTCAGCAAAAAAGCTGCGAATACGCCTCGTCATGTTCATCATTGCGCTTCCGTTGCTGGAGGATCTGCATCAGTGAGCAGCAGCGTAACCCAACTCAGATGCCCTGAGGCGTTGCTGATTTCGCAACATAGGGTTCGCGGTATCGCGACTTGTTGCGGGCTGTCATTCATTCAAAATCAGTGACATCGGAGGCACCGCACATTCGTCGATAGAACGGGCGGGCTTTACCTCTCCACTTCAGAAGGGCAGTCCAAATGCTTCACAGGTCCATCAACAGCATTACCACCACACCGCCTCTTGGCCCTGGCTTCGCAGGCGATAGGCACAAGGCCGCTCTCGTCGTTGCGCCAGGAAACTTCCCCGCGACCGACCCTTTTTTCCTGATGGCGGACGACCATGTGAACGAAGAGGGGCAATTCGGCGAGGCTCACCCTCATGCTGGCTTGGAGACTGTCACGTTCATGCTTGAAGGCACGATGGCAGATGCCGGTGGACGTCTGCTTCAGGGCGACGTGGAGTGGATGACTGCCGGAAGCGGCATCGTGCATTCGGAAGATGCCCGGGTTTCGACCGGGATGCGTCTGTTTCAGCTATGGCTGGTTCTTCCCGAGCGGGAGCGTAACATGGCGCCGAGGGTGCAGATCCTAAGAAGGGATACAATGCCGGTACACCGCGGTGACGGCTTTGAGGCAACCGTTTACAGTGGCCGTTCGGCAGGGTTGATTGCATCAACGAAGAATGCCGTTCCGGTAACCCTGGTCGATCTCCAGCTTGAGACAAGCGCCGAGTTCGAGCAGGTGCTGCCGTCATCATATAATGGCTTCATCGCAGTCATCGCGGGCGAAATAGAGGCAGGCACGGGGGCGACGCCTCTCACCACGGATAAGGTCGGCTGGACTCACCCGCTGGCATCTGATGGTGAAAGCGCTATCAGGCTGAAGGCGGGTGAAGATGGCGCTCGCGTGCTTCTGTATGCAGGCCAACCGCAAAATATTCATGTCGTGGCGCACGGCCCCTTTATCGCTGGCTCCAAAGAGGAGCTTGACGTCTACTATGCCGCATACCGCCAAGGCAAATTCCCGAACGCCGGCGAGATGAGACCTGTCTGATCTAACTGTCCAGCTGCCGTGAAGCCACAAAGGGTTTCGTTATCAGCTACCCGACGTTCCGCCACTACTGTCTTTTGCCGTTCGACAGCATGGATACGCTCGCGAACATCAGGCCCGCAAACGGGCTGAAATAAACAGCCGCTTCACCACTGCTCGTCAAACCCCAACTCAAGCGGATCGGATCGAACCCTTTCGAACATGGATCGCCGTCGGTCCGTGAGCGGGATGACTCGCCCCCGGTATCCGAAATCAGCCGATAGAGGAAAAGATGACCCAATCCGCGACCGCCGCCGTACTGGAAGAAAAAAACGGCCCCTTCATTCTTCGTGGAGTGAAGCTCGAGGCGCCGCGCCCCGACGAAGTGCTCGTCCGCATGGTCGCCACGGGCATTTGTGCGACCGACGCGCATGTCAGGCAACAACTCATGCCGACGCCGCTTCCCGCAATCCTCGGCCATGAGGGCGCTGGCATCGTCGAACATGTCGGATCCACCGTATCACATCTCAAGCCCGGCGATCATGTGGTCCTTTCCTATCACTCCTGTGGGCAATGCAAGCCGTGCATGTCTTCCCATGCAGCCTATTGCGACCACGTCTGGGAAACCAATTTCGCCGGGGCCAGGCTTGATGGAACGATCGGCGTCGCAGTGGCCGACGGGAACAGGCTCCACGCGCATTTCTTTGGCCAATCCTCATTCTCGACCTATGCACTCGCTCACCAGCGCAACGCTATCAAGGTACCGAAGGATGTTCCGCTTGAACTCCTCGGTCCACTCGGTTGCGGCTTTCAGACCGGCGCCGGCTCTGTTTTAAAAGCCTTGAAGGTGCCGGTCGGCGCTTCGATCGCGATCTTCGGAGTAGGGGCGGTGGGGCTGGCAGCAATCATGGCCGCCAAGGTTGCCGATGCGGCAATCATCATTGCCATTGATGTCAATGTGGAACGGCTGAAGCTCGCTTCCGAACTTGGCGCAACGCATTGCGTCAATCCGCGTGAGCATACTGACGTCGCCTCGACGATCAGAGATATCACCTCTCGCGGTGTCGAATATGTCCTCGACACCAGCGGCCGGAAGGAGAACCTCGACGCCGGTATCGGCGCACTTGCTCCGATGGGGCAATTCGGCTTCGTCGCCTTCAACGATCATTCGGGCGCCGTCCTTGACGCATCGAGGCTGACCGTCGGACAGAGCCTCATCGGGATCATCCAGGGCGACGCCGTATCCGGCCTGCTTATTCCCGAGCTGGTCGGCCTTTATCGAAGCGGTCGCTTTCCTTTCGACAGACTGCTCACCTTTTACGATTTCGCGGACATCAACGCCGCGTTCGACGACGTTGCCGCGGGGCTCGTCGTCAAGGCGGTTTTGCGGTTTCCCGAGCACGTCGCCTGAACGCTCACTCAATACCTTACCATCCCGTTAGCCAGCAACTTATGTCACGGAGGACTATTCCACATGTGCGACAAGCACCAGAAACTCATCCAAGCTACCGACGCGCCAAACTTTTTCGCAATAGATCACTACGGATTTCCGGAGGCCGGCGAGCACCCGTCCGATCCGGCGGGATACTATCCGCCCTATTTCACCAGCGAACAGTTCCAGAGGCTGGGTTATCACGTCGAGGAACTGCGCGGCGGCTTCTATTGGGTGACAAGCGGCGGCTACGATGCGGCTTTCGTCGTGACCGACGATGGTGTGATCGCCATCGACGCTCCGCCGACGATCGGCGAAAACATGCTGGCGGCGATCGAAGACGTTACGGACAAGCCAGTAACGCACGTGATCTACAGCCATTGGCACACAGATCACATTGGTGCGGCTTCGGTTTTCGGGCCGGATGTCGAGATCGTCGCGCACGACATCACCAGGGAACTGCTGGAGCGGTTTCCCGATCCGAAAAGGCCGATCCCGACGCTGACCTTCGACAAGGACCATCTGCTCGTCGTCGGCGGCGTGACGCTGGAACTGTCCTACAAGGGTGAAAATCACTGCCCCGGAAACATCTTCATCTATGCCCGGGCGCAAAAGGTGCTGACCGTCATCGACATCGTCAGCCCGGGCAGCGCGACGTTCATGCACTGCGACGCGTCGCAGAATATCACCGGTTGGTACGAAGCCCAGAAGCAATTGATGGAGTACGACTTCGACTTCCTCGTCGCCGGTCATCACATGAGTTACGGCACCCCGGAAACGGTCGCGGCTTCGATCGAGTATTTCCAGGACGTGCTCGATGGAGCGCAGGCGGCGATCGATCGTTTCAGCCGGTCTGACGCACTCGTCAGCATCCTAGACGGTGCAGGCTGGGACAATATATTCGCCGGCACCGAGAACTGGATCAACTCGATGGCCAACTTCGCGACGAAATACGTTCTCGAAAAGAAGAGCAACAACGGACAACTCTGGTCCGAGCGACTGGCTGGAGTTACGACCCAGACGAAGTACCACGCCTACACCGTCCTGGAATCGATCCGCCTCGAAAGGCCAAGGCCGAACTATCGGCTTCGCGGCGAAAATCCACCGCCGTTCCTGACCTGATCCAACCCCGCCCGCTGTCGAGAACCGGAAAGGGAGGGCTGCGACCGGCTCGCCCGGGAAGCATCCCCCGATGGCGGCTTCCCGTCCGTCCGCCCATCATCAGAAAGGCCGTTGAATGACCCGGTATTCCGCAAAGAACTGGATCGATGGAAGCTTCGTCACGTCACCGTCGCGTCAAGGCTCCATCAACCCCGCTACCTATGAAACGATAGGAGACTACCCGGACGATGGAGAAGCCGCTGCTCGTTTGGCCATGGACGCGGCCCTGCGGGCGTTTCGCGGCACCGACTGGCGCCACGACGCCGAACTGCGCGCGAAAGTGCTCGATCAGATGGCGGTGGCGGTCGAGCGCAATCGCGAGCGCCTGATCGACATTCTCTCGCTTGAAAACGGGAAACTGCGCGGCGAGGCCGCATTCGAGGTCGACGGCAGTCCGAGCAAATTGCGCTACTGGGCCGCGATGGCCCGCACCGAGGCGGGCCGCGCGACGCTGCCCAAGCCCGGCAGCCTTTCAGTGGTCCTGCGCCAACCTATGGGAGTGGCAGGGATCATCGTGCCCTGGAATTCTCCAGTCATACTCTCGGTTCGCTCGTTCGCGCCGGCACTCGCGGCCGGATGCGCCGTCGTGGTCAAGATGCCCGGCCAGACAGCCCAGATCGGCGGTGTTCTGGCCGAGGTTCTTGCTGAATCCGAAGACCTGCCGGACGGAATCGTCAACATGTTCGTCGAAAGCGGTTCAGAGGGCGCCGCTCTCCTCGTCGAAAGTCCCGACGTACCGACGATCAGCTTCACCGGCAGCACGAAAACCGGCGCTGCCATCGGCGCTGTCGGCGCGAAACGGATGAAGCGGTTCGGACTGGAGCTGGGTGGAAAGGCGCCGATGATCGTTTTCGAGGACGCCGACATCGAAGCGATGCTGCCTGTTTTGGAGAAGGCGCTGACGGTTTTCGCCGGTCAGTTCTGCATGACCGGTTCGCGACTGCTCGTCCAGAATTCGATCTATGAGCTTGTACGCCATGGGCTTGCCGAAAGACTGCGGAGAGTGAAGGTCGGGCCAGCGTCCGATCCGGCGAGCGACATGGGTCCTCTCATCGACAAGCAGAACGTCGCGCGCGTCGATGAGCTCGTCAAGGGCGCGTTGGCTGCGGGCGCCACCGCGATCGTCCGCGGCGGCCCCGTTACCGATGAAGCCTTGGCGAACGGCGCATTTTTCCGTCCGACGATGCTGGAGGTGTCGGACAACAGCCTTGCGATCGTGCAGCAGGAGATCTTCGGGCCGGTCATCACCGTGCAGCGGTTCGCCGACGAGCGGGAAGCTGTGATGCTTGCAAACGATAGCGAGTACGGGCTGTCCGCCAGCATCTGGACCCGGGACCTCGATCGTTCGTTGCGCGTCGCCCAGGCACTGGAAGCGGGAAGCGTTTTCGTGAACGACTGGGCAAAGGTCTACGACGGGACGGAGGAAGGTGGGTTCAAGCAGTCCGGTCTCGGGCGGCTGAACGGCGTTGCCGCCATCGAGGACTTTACCGAGTACAAGCACATCGCCCTCAGGCCAGGCTTGCTGCGATAAAAGGAGCAGTTGGCCGAAGGTCCGCTTTCTCGCGGCAGGGCATCTGTTGCTGGAGCTCTCGCGGGACACGTCCGGGAAATTTGCATTCGGGCCTGCGGCGTAATTTCCACTCAATGTTCCCAATCCAGGCTGGCTGTCCGATGGAGATATCTGACACGGCATCTCCTCGGATTGAATTCAGCACCTTCCGAAAGGATAAAGATTTGCAGGACGAGATCGACGCTTTGAAGCAGGCGGAAAAAACTATGATGGATGCGATACATGCGGCCATCATCCAGGCGGCGAAGGAATCGGAGGCTGCATTTCAGTCACCTGGACCGCGATCCACCGCCCAGATTTACTTCGCGGACGTCGCCATGCGTCAGCTGTTTTTGCACCTGTGTGGCGCGGATGCGGACACGGCCAAGGGTGGTGATCCAGAGCACGCCTGGGACATACTCTATACGGGACGCGGTACTGCCCGCTATTGGGAAAAAGAACAAAGAATTCGGTCGAGGCGGCGAAAGGCGGAGAGCCATGCGGAGCTCGAAAGGGAGAGACGCGAGAAATCTGCTCTTGCGCAGAGCGCTCAGGAGGTTGCCACCAACACGGTCATCCGCGCACTGGTGGAGCATTCAAGTATTTCCGACCCCGGTCTGCGCGATCGTATATCGGCCGCCGTCGAGCCGCGTGCCGGCGTCACCGATCCACTTTCGCAAGTCGAGCAGTATTTTGCCGAGCAGCTAAAAAAGTCAATCGCACGCCTGATAGGCGTAACCGCCTAGGTATCCCTTACAGACGGGTTGCAACGCTTTCAGAGACTTGGCTGCTAACCGACTTGTCCAGCATTAGATCTCTCGCTTGAGCCGCTCGTACAAGAAGTTTGCCAATGCACGTACGCGGGCAATTCCGGCGCGCGCCGGCGGCATCAGGATGTGCAGATCTGCACCCTCGTAAGGGAATGCAGGAAGGATAAACTCCAGCTCGCCATTTGCGAGCGCCTGCTGGACCATGAACATAGGCAATAAAACGATACCAAGCCCTGCTCGCGCCGCCGCGAGAAGCATTTGGCCATTATCCGTCCGATGTCGTGACGGGATGCGAATGTGCTCCCAGCCGTCCGGTCCCTTGAAACGCCAAATTCCCGTATCCATCGCATAAAGCATGGCGTCGTGCCCTGCTAGATCAGCTGGCCTGGCTGGGCGCCCTCTCGCGTTCAGGTAGGACGGACTGGCAACGATAGCCCAGCGAACACTCGCGAGTTTGCGGGTGATAAGGTTTGAATCGGCCGGGCCTCCAACCCACATCGCGACATCGTAAGCTTCCGAAATCAGGTCCGGCTTTCTATCCTCGAAGCGGATGTCCAGATCGATCCTCGGATGGAGGGCCGCGAATTCCGCGAGTAGTGGCGCAAGGCAAAATTCCCCGAACGCAACGGGCACCGAAATTTTTAGTTGGCCGGATACATCCGTTGTCGACTTAAGTACCATTTCTTGCGCTGATTCCAGTTCGGCAAGGCCCGACGCAGCACGGATATGATATTCCCGGCCAACATCGGTGAGAACAGTACCTTTTGGAGATCGGGTAAGGAGCGCTGCACCCAGGAAGCTTTCCAGGCGCGTAATCCGACGGCTCACGATCGACTTCGCGATCCCGAGGCGCGAAGCGGCATTTGCAATACTGCCTGCCTCCACAACCCGAATGAATGCAATTACGTCAAGTAGATCAACCGACGTGGGTTCCTTCATCAGCAACTCCAGGATGGATATTGGGCTGCCACAGCAACACCGGCAGAGGAATTTTGTCAAGGAACCGGATGCAGTCGAGCGGACCCAGCAACAATTTCGCGAGAGGGATCAGTGAGCTCCCCCTCTCTCTGCCGGTGTCTTCGGGCTGGTGACTTAGGAACTTCTGCAAGTGAGCATTCGGATGTCGATGGCGACCGAATTTAGCGTCACAAACGGTGATGTCGGGCAACCGGTAACGGTCACGGCGATGGTCGCGGCCTTCGCCTGCCCGCCCATCGTCCTCGGTTCGGGGCGGATTCACCGACGTGTGATCGGAAGAGCGTTCATGTTGTTGTCGGTTGGCAGTTAACCGTGCGAATGCGGCCGCTTCGGGCCAGATTGGCAGGTAACGTGAGGATCTGCCCGGGAAGATTCTCAGATTGATTGCACTTGAGACGACCCGGTTGATCGGCAGGTACGCCTCATTATCTCGTTGATGGCACTGCTGAAACGCACCTTGTTCTCGCCCCTCATATGGCTCTGAAGTATTTGGAATGTTGGTTTCAGCCTATCCCCGTCCCGAGCTTATTGCCGAGGCAGTCCAATAATTCGGTCTTACGCCAGATCCGTTGTTGGAAAGGCCCGATATAGACCAGTAAGGCTGGCAGTTACATACCTTAAGCTGCAAGACGATTGCCCTCTGCTGGTCTGCAAGATGACGCAAAAGCAGCCAATCCCTCGGAGTTTCGTCGCCTTTGCTCGACCTGAATTGATCAGTTGCCAAAGAGATTTGTGCCATAGGGTCATGTTTGCGAGGCAACCCTGAAGACAGAAATGGCTTCAACGCGGGGAAGGGGTGCCTTCAGTCAATCGCTCCCAATTTCGGTGGGCAAAGTCTGCTTTGCTTTCCGCATCCAATCCACAGTCCCCGAGAAACCGTCTTGCGTCTCGGCCTGGGCGGTACTGATACGGATAGTCGGTGGAGAACAAGAGCCGATCTGTTCCGACGATAGCTGCGGCGCGTGCGATATAGTGGCGGCTGAACATGCCGCTGGCCGTCACATACAGGTTACGCCGGAGATAGGTCGCGATTGGCTCCTTCAGCGATGACACCCGGTCCATCGCCGCCAGACGCTCGGCATAGAACAGCACCACCTCGCCCCAGTGGCCAAGAATGACCTGCAGACCGGGGAGGCGATCGAAGGTGCCGCCCAAGATAAGCCGTATGAACTGGATGCCGGCGTCATAGTGCCAGCCAAGGCCGAACGTCGCGAATGCTGCATCCACGTCTGGTGTAAATCCCGAATAATAAGCCGACCGCACTGCTGACGGCGGCGTACGGGGATGCAGCAGGATCGGCACGCCGAGTGTCGCCGCGCACGCTAAGACCGGTGCGAGGTCAGGGTGATCCATATCCCGGTCTCCGACGCGACCGCACAGCATCGTGCCCTTGAAGCCGAGCCTTGTAACGCATCGCTCTAATTCCAATGCAGCTTCGTCGGGTGATCCAATTGGAAGTGTTGCCAGGGCCTGAAACCGGTTCGGGTGTCGGGTACACACCTCCGCCACAGCGTCATTGGCGCGTCGCGCGAGTTCAGCACCTTTTGACCCGAGATCATGCAAGGCCGGGGTGGTGAGCGAGAGAACCTGAACATCGAGGCCGGTCTCATCCATCAGTGCCAGCCGCTGGTCGGCGAGGTCGAGCAGACGACGCTCGATCTCGTCAGAATAGATCGCCACACTCGGATCCGTGGCAGCGAGCGCTGCTGCGTCCCAAGCAGCACGTACATCGGCTGTCAGATAATGCTCCTCAATACCAATCAGCTTCATGTCGATTTCCGTTCATGCGCCATCGTCTCAGGTTTCACCAGCGCACCGTCTTTCCGTGACGGTCAATGAACCGCAGGCCAGGCGTTCCCTGTTGCGCAAGGAGCGTCTCAACCAGTTCGGGAATCGTCTCCTCCATGCTGAAGGGTGCTTCTGCGCCGCCGAGTTCCGTCCGGATCCAGCCAGGCGCCATAAGCACCAGCGCCCGCGCGTCATCGGTGTGGCGCGCTGCATAGCTGCGCATATACTGGTTGAGAGCTGCTTTGCTGCCGCGATAAACCTCGTGCCCTCCTTTCTCATTGTCGGCGATGCTGCCCTGACCCGATGACATGACGCCGATCAAGCCAGCGGGGCGCACCAAGTCCTGCAAACCTTCAACGGCTCGCATGACGCCAAGCGTATTGGTGAGCATGATCCGCACGAACTCATCGGTCGTGGTTTCAGCAATGGTCTCGCCTTGGTTACGGTTGGCGGTGCCCGCATTCACGAACAGAATATCGAACGTACGACCGTAAAGCCTGTCGCGCAGTGCGGCAATCTGATCGGGATCGGTGATGTCGAGGCGTTCGATCGTCACCAGATCCGGATAGCGGTTTTCGAGGTCGGCAAGTTCAGTCCTGCCGCCTTCTCGCACCGTCCCGAACACGTGCCAATTCTTCTTCACGAACTCGACAGCCATCGCATGTCCAAGGCCGCGTGAGGCGCCGACGAGCAGGACGCTGGGATTTTGCTGATTCAGGAATTCGGACATCTCGGTGCTCCTTTTGATCGTTTCTGTTTGAAGATAAGATTCCGCATCCAAAGCGCCAGACGCATCAGATGCAAGCAACGAGTGCATCAGGAGCTATGCATGAGGCCAGCGCCCGTTTATGATCGCCGAATGAAAAAGATCGACCTCAATCTTCTCATCGCTCTCGATGTGCTGCTCGACGAACGCAGTGTGCTGGCAGCTGCAAGGCGCCTTGGCCTTAGTCCGTCCGCGACCAGCAGAACGCTGGCTCGGCTACGAGACGCAACCGGTGATCCCCTCCTGGTTCAAGCTGGACGCTTGCTGGTACCGACGCCTCACGCCGAGCAGCTGGCGGGGCGGTTGCACGCCATGGTCCAGGAAGCCCGATCAGTGCTGACGCCAGCCCACTTTCCCGTGGATCCGGGAGCTCTGGAGCGAATATTTACAATCCGCGCCAATGAGGGTTTTGTCGCCCTTTTCGCCCCGACAATAATTGCGGGCATCGCCAAAGAGGCCCCACGCGTGCGTTTTCACTTCGCGCCAAAACCTGACAAAGACACAGTCCCCCTGCGGCAGGGAACAATCGATCTGGATATCGGCACCACGGGTTCCTCCGCGCCAGAGGTTCGCAGTCAACTCCTGTTCCGGGACCGGTTCATCGGAGTGGTAAGATCAAATCATGCGCTCCTGAATGAACCTGTGACCCCTGAACGATACGCTTCTTGCGGGCATGTCGTGACCTCGCGGCGAGGTCTGTGGCACGGCCCGGTAGACGATGCGCTGTTTCAGCTTTCTCTGAAACGGGATATCGTCGCCATCGTGCCGAGCTTTTCCGATGCGCTAAACGTCGCTCGTCATTCCGATTTGATCGCTCTTGTCCCGAGCCTGTGCATTGAACACATCGAGGCTAGGCAAGAAGGCCTTCGGAGTTTCGCACTGCCTGTGCCTACGCCGGAGGTGACGATCAGCGCCATGTGGCATCCACGCTTCGATGCTGATCCGGAACACCGCTGGCTTAGGCAAAAGCTCATCGCAACGTGCCGAGGGGTTAAATTATCGGGAAGATCTGGCGAGCGAGACATCAAAGAAGATAGTCACAGTCAGCCGATGCGGCCTCCCCCGGAACGCTAAGGAGCAGAGTAATGTCGCTGCTGTCGCCGGCTCTGACCATGTTGCAAGCAGGCCTCTCCAATCGCAGTCCAATCGAGATGGCCGTTTACGACAGGCGGCCGATTGCGATAAATGATCAGGCTGATCAGGTAGGGGCGGACATTTTCCAGCGCCCGCTTCGAGGATATCGGCGCAATCCGCACCTCGCAGAATTCCGAAATTTTTCGCTGAAAATGACGTGATGAAAGATCGTGTTTTGGCATGCTCATTCCACTTCTTGTCGGCACCAGTGCCGAGGGCGTGCGGAAATAAGCGGCGGTCTTTAACGAAGCATGTATAGTGGGGCGCCTCGCGCCATCGTCTGAAAACGTCATGAATGATATATAAACAGATCATATTCCTTAAAATGGTACGTTTATATATCTTTTATTTTGACTGTGAGGTATGATTTTGCTAGTTCATCCATCAGTCTCAAGAAGACCGGATGGGGAAGGATGATGGCACGCTCCGAGTCAGATGCACTACTAGATATCGGACAGTTGCTGAAGGCGACGCGCAAGGTCAAGCGATTGACCCAGGAGCAAGTCGCCGACGTGGCGGGGATATCGCGTCCCCGCTATCGCGAGATAGAGGCCGGAAGCAGCGCCGCGCGTACGACGACTTTAATCAACATCGCTCGCGCTCTCGGGCTGGAGCTGATGCTCATCCCGCAGGCGATGGTGCCGGCCGTCGATGCTTTGCTGCGGCCGCACGACGATCTCGATGATCTCCCGGCATTTGTTGTTCATCCAGACGGTGATCATGATGACTGAGGCTTTTCCCAATCCGAGATCAGTCTCGTCGCTTGACGTGCTACTGAACGACATGAAGGTCGGCACGATCGTACGGACGCCCGGCGATTTCAACGCATTCAGCTTCGAGGATAGCTATCGCGCGACAGGTGGAGTTCCCATCGTGAGCCTATCATTTCGAGCGGCTACCGGCGGCTTGCGCAAAGACCCGAAGCCTGTTGCCAAAGCCTTGCCTGCGTTCTTTGCCAATCTTCTCCCTGAGGACAAATTGCGCGAGGCCATGGAAAAGCACCACGCAGGTAGCGTTCGCCCCGGGAACGATTTCGATCTGCTTGTCGCACTCGGGGCGGACCTGCCGGGCGCCGTCCGCGTCGTGCCGGGTCACGGAACATTTGCGCGGCAGGATGACATCTCCGCTCCCAAGCCGAAAGCCCGGTTCTCGCTCGCCGGTGTGCAAATGAAGCTCTCGGTCATCAAGAACATGGGGAAGGGCGGCGGCCTGACCCTACCGCTTGGTGACGAGCAGGGTTCGTATATCGCCAAGTTTCCGTCCACCTCATTTCCCGGCGTCTCGGAGAACGAGTATGCCAATCTTGCTTTGGCAGAAGCGATCGGCATGGAGGTGCCGGAACGGGAACTAGTCGAGCAATCAGAGTTCGAAGGAATTCCAAAAGAGTTCGAGACGCTGTCAGATGGGAAAGTCCTGCTCGTCAAACGCTTCGATCGTGGCACCAATGGTGAGCGGATCCACATCGAGGACTTTGCCCAGGTCTTCGGTATAAATCCTTCCCGGAAGTATGAAGGAGCCGCCTATCATGATATCGCTGCGGCATTGAACGTTGCCGTGTCGTCTGCCGCCGCTCTCGAGTTTGTCCGCCGATTAGCTCTGGCTACCTTGACCGGCAATGGCGACATGCATCTGAAAAACTGGTCATTGATCTATCGAGGTGCTGGCGACAAACCGGATCTCGCGCCTATTTACGACGTGCTCTCGACGATCCCGTATATCCCGGCGGACGCCATGGCTCTGTCGCTCGCCGGCGAGCGTCCTTTCAAGGCATTGAATGCACAGCGATGGAAAGCCTTTGCCAATCGCGCACGATTGCCGGAAGCTGCAGTCCTCAATGCCGTGGTCGACACGGTCGAACGCGTGGACAAACTCTGGTGGTCATTGCCGGAACGCGAGGTCGTTCCGGCAAAGGTTCTCGAGCGTATCGATGCACATATTAGGATGATGACGCCGATCCTCAGCACGTATGCGAACTGAGTAGCCCGCTGCGAGACGACAAACAGCCGTCCTAGCCTGGGGGCATGCATAATGACCGATCTCCCTGGTTTAAATCGCAGTCACCATGGTAGAGATCGAGTATGGGATTTGGGGTTTTCATTCATCGCACAGATTCGATCTACGACGACAGCCCGGCTGAGCGATATCAGTTTCCGAGCCAGTATCTTGGTCGTGTCCAGGCCTGTGTCGGAGACTGGATCATTTATTACGAGCCCCGAAAAGTGGCGGCGACGCGGGGATATTTCGCGGTGGCCAAAGTCGCACAGGTGATTCCGGATCCCACGGCACCCGGAATGTATCTGGCTCTGATCGAGCCCGGCAGCTATCTCGATTTCGTCAACGCCGTTCCCTTCAGCGGGCCAGAGGGTGTGATTGAGCGCGGAGTGCTCAACGACGCGGGACGGATTTCGGGAAGGGCGCAAGCGGCCGTGCGACCAATCTCAGCGGTAGACTTCAATCAAATCCTGTCGATCGGACTGGCGGAAGATCAACCGGAGTTGCCGCGATCCGGGGAAGCGGTTGTGACGCCGGAACCGAGTGGGTTTTCGGACATTGGGCAGGCTCCATTTATGTTCGAACAGGAGAGGGTGCGCGTCGCGCAGCTTTCGTCACGTATCGTTCGTGACCGCCTGTTCCGTCGGCTGATTTTGCAAGCCTACGACAAACGATGCGCAGTAACGGGTTTGAAGCTGATCAATGGCGGCGGCCGTGCCGAAGTCGATGCTGCTCACATTCGCCCGGTCGAAGCGAATGGTCCGGACATCTTGTCGAACGGAATCGCACTGTCGGGAACGGCGCATTGGATGTTCGACCGCGGTCTCATCGGTTTATCGGACAATCTTGAAATCCTTGTCTCACGCTACGCAAACGACCGCGACAGTATACATGGTCTCATAAACAGGACGGGAAAGGCGATCGTGCCGGCAGGTATTCACGAGCGCCCGCATCCACAGTTTCTACGATGGCATCGTGAAAATACCTTCAAACATTAGCATGCCGGTGGCTCATATACCTTCAAGAGCTGTCTAATCTTTTGGCTCAAGTTACCCGCCGTCTGGTCTTCTCGCGGTTCGTTGGTAGCCCCAAGGTTCAGTTTATGTCCTGGAGGCAATCGCCGGGCTATAGCGGATCAAGCTGAGGATCTCGAACAGCATCTGAGCGCCGGCATGGGCGGTATTGGTGGTTGTGTCGTATTGTGGAGCCACCTCCACCACATCGCCGCCCACGAAATTCACACCCTTTAGTCCGTGAAGAATATCGAGTGCCTGCCGGCTGGTGAGGCCGCCGATTTCTGGCGTTCCAGTGCCCGGCGCGTATGAAGGGTCTAGGCTGTCGATGTCGAATGACAGATATGTCGGGCCGTCTCCGACGATCTCCCGCGCTTTCGCGATGACGGTGTCGATCCCCATCTTGCCGATTTCCTCGGCATGAATCACGGTCATGCCGCTCTCGTAGGAAAACTCCCAGAGATACTCCGCCGCCCCGCGGATACCGATCTGGACCACGCGGGTGGGATCGAGAACACCGTCGAGGACTGCGTTTCTGAATGGCCCACCGTGATGGAACTTGGTCAGGTCATAGGCGCCGCCGGTGTCGCAATGGGCATCGATGTGGATCATCCCGACGGGACGGTCCCGGCCGACGGCCTTGAGGATCGGATGCGTGATCGAATGGTCACCGCCGACCGAGAGCGGGATGATGCCCGCCTGAACAACCCTGTTGAAATAGGCCTCGATATCCTCATGGCTCATTTCGAGCCGGTATCGGCTGCGAAACGGCACGTCGCCGATATCGGCCACCTTCATCTCGAACAGCGGCGCGGTTTTGAGAACGTGATTGTAAGGCCCCACCCGTTCGATTGATCGCAATGCGCGTGGCCCGAAGCGCGAACCCGGTCGATTGGTCACGCCAAGGTCCATCGGTACGCCGACCAGCGCGACGTCGAGATCACTCAGATCAGGATGAGCAGCATCGATCGGCCGATAGACGGCATCGAGCAAAGTCGGTATGCCGCTGTAAGGCGCAGCACGTGTACCGCTTGCCGAAAATATACGGTCGGCTACGGCGCGGAACTCGGGATCGTGAATGGTTCCGCCGTGGCCTTCGCCATAGCGCGCTCGCAGGCGCTTGAGTGCATCTTCATCGAAAGCCATCGACATATATCCTTTTCTGATCGGTGGAATTTACAGACGGGCCGCTTCCTGGGCCTCGAAATGGTCGGTGATTTCGCGGCCGGTCGCGATCCACACATCGCCTTTGGAAAGCACATGCTTCAGAAAGTCCCGCAGCAGGTGCCAGCGCATCGGCCGGCCGGATACTTGCGGATGAAGCACGAGCGTGGTTACCCCGCCCCAGGCATGGGTTGCCTCGAACTCGTCAATCCAGAGCGGCAGGATCGTGTCGCGCCCGAAGATCGCGCGCGGACTGGTTCGACTGGTCATGCCGAAATTCCAGTCGTCGAAGGCGTAGTTTACGGGGATTTCGACCGGGCCAGACACGCCGTCGCACGTCCCATGCCGGTAGGGCAGGATGTCGTCGCGGAAGGAACTGGAATAGCGGATGCCGGATTCTTTGAGATAGGCGAGGAGTTCCGGGAAATTCTCGCCCGATGGGGCGCGGTATCCGACCGGGCGAACCCCGAGCGCCGATTGCAATGCCTCGAAGCCTCGGTCGATTTCCTCCATGGCCTCATCCAGCTTTGTCCGGTCCGGCAGCTTGTGCAGGTATCCGTGATGACCGATCTCGTGACCGGCTGCCACCATGGCCTCGCATTCGCCGCGGTGCGCGAGCGCCGTCCAGCCGGGAGTGAAGAAGGTCGCCTTCAGGCCAAGCTGGTCCATCAGGCCAAGAATGCGGGCAATTCCGACGCGCGCATCGTAGCCGCCATGCGAGGTGGTGACCATGCGATCGATATTGGAGGGGTTGTTGCCGATCCAGGCGGTCTCGGCATCCACGTCGAAACCGATGAACAGCGCGCTTTTCGCGCCGTTTGGCCAGATCATGTCCGGTGCCTTTGCTGCCGGGTTGAGGGGGCGTGGTGTGAGATCAAATGTCATGGCATTGCCTTTCAGCGGAGGGTTTGAAGCGTTTCGGCATGGCCGGCCATCAGCGCTTCGATCTCGGTGCAGTCGCTAATCTCTTCGAGGCTGCCGAGCCTTCGCCAGAGTGTCTCCACCTGGTCTTCTGGCAAACTCATGGCGGCAAGCTCGCGGAATTTTGCTGCAACGGCGGGCGGTGACATCGGCCGCTCGGCAGAGCCCGTGGCGCGGGGCACCATCCGCTCGACCGTCACGCCATCGAGGAAGGTCAGCGTCACCACCGGTTCAGCCATGGCATCCATCGATGCGTCAACGGAAATGTCGATCCGCTCCATCATCGCCTGCACGTCCGGATGCTGGCGCCGGCCCTCGGTATAGGCCTGAAGGCCGGCAGTGCCGAAGGCGCATCGGGCGGCAAGTGCATAAGGCAGGCTCATCTGGGTCGGCGCCATGGCGCCCGCGACCTTTGCGCTACACATGTTCGCCAGCATACCACTCATGCGAAGGCCGATCCGGGCGATCTCGTCAGGTGCACGAGCGGTTTCGCCGAGCAGGTCGTCGAGCGCATCGACGGCGGAATGGGCGCCGCGGCAAGAGGCATAGGGTTTCAGCACCGCCCGGTTGACCTTCCAGACATCGCCAAGCCCCTCCGCCAAGAGGTCAGGCTGGCAGGCAGACTTGTTGAACGAGGTGAAGAAGCCACCCCAGACGTCATCGAACACGCGTGAAGGGCCGGCAAAGCCCTTGGCGGCGAGCAAAGCCGCAAGCAGGCCGCCTTCCGCTGCGCGCCCCGCATGCAGCTTCTTTGCCTGCGAACCGTCATGGATAAAGGCCCAAAGGCCGGAAGAGAGGCTCGTCGCCAGCGTCATGGCGTCTCGGGTGGCGGAGGCATCGAGGCCGAGCAGGTTGGCAACGGCGGCGGCCGCAGCAAACGTGCCGCATGTACCGGTCGAATGCCAGCCGATCCCGTTATGGGCATCATAGCCGCCGGCGGCTTCAAGGATGCGGCGTCCCGCATCGTAGCCTGCGACAACAGCGGTGATCATGCGCTTGCCATCTACTGGCTGTGCGACTTCGTACAGGGCTGAAAATACCGCGGGCATGATCACAGCACCGGAATGATCGCAACCCCCAGCATCGTCCAGTTCAAACGCGTGGGCCGCGACGCCGTTGATGAAGGCGCTGTCACGCGATGAACCGGCGAGGCTTGTGCCCCAAAGCTGTGTGCTGCCCGCCGGGTGCATCGCTTGCAATGTACTTGCAAATTCTTGGGAGCGGGCACCCGCGATGGCAGCACCCAGAGTATCGGCAATGTGGACTTTTGTCTTGGCGACGACACTTTCAGGTATGGAGCCATAGCCAAGATCGGAAATGAAACGGGCGAGCCTGTCAATCGGCGTGTCGGCGAGAGAACGGTTCATCAGGAGGATACTCTGGAATAAGTGGATTGCCCGCAACGTTAACGGGGGAGAGATCCCGGCCGCAAAACCATTGCGGCCGGTTGATTTTGTCACGGATGTCTAGCCGCTTACTTTGCGGGCTCGCCGTTTATGTAGATGCCGTCCAGCAGCGTGCCTTCCAGTCCGTGCTTTGCGAAGATCGCCTTGTACTCGCCTGAGGCCATGAGCGCCTTGAGGGCGCCTGCATAGGCATCGCGCAATGCAGTGTCCTTTTTCGAGAAGGCGATACCCTGGTAAACGGCGGTAATAGGCTCGCCGACAATGGCATAGGTATCCTTTTCCAATGTAAGGAGGTAGGGCAGGGTTTCCGAGCCTTGAACCGCACCATCCAAACGGCCCTGCTTCAGCTGGGCGCGCGCATCGGCCGAACCCTCCGTGCCGACGACCTTGATGGCGGCAAGACCCTTGGCCTCGCAATTGGCCGCGCTCCACTTGGCGGTTTCATCCGGGAAGGAAGTGCGGCGGCTCATACCCACCGTCTTGCCGCAGAAGTCGGCTGGGGTCTTGAACTCCTCCTTGCGCGCCGCCGAGGTGTAGAACTGTGCCCCGGATTTCATGTAGTCGACGAAATCGAGGGTATCGCGACGCTTGGGAAGATCGCTCATGCCGCTATGGATGAGATCGACGCGGCCCGTCTGGAGAGACGAGATCATCTGCTCGAAGCCGATGTCCGCCCATTCGACCGTGGTGCCAAGCTGCTTGGCAAGCGCCACGCCAAGATCGATATCGATCCCCACCAGCGTGTTGGTCGCAGGGTCCTTGTATTCCATCGGCGGATAATTGGGCTGGTTTGCGACGACAACCTTGCCCGCAGACTTGATGCGGTCCGGCATGCCTTCGGCATACACCACCGTAGAGGCGAGAATGGCGGCGAGGGTGACAAGAGCTGTTTTCATGCGAATTCCCCTTTTTATGAGCTGAATTGTTTCGGTGCAGTCTTGAAGCGCGGGCCGACCGGAGTGACCGGCCCGATTGGTTTCAGCTGTGAACAGCCCTGATAAACTCCATGGTACGAGGGCTTTTCGGCGTACTGAGAACTTCAGAAGCAGGGCCGACCTCGACCATCTTGCCTGCCTCCATGAAGGCGACGGTGTTGGCAACGCTACGGGCAAAGCCCAGTTCGTGTGTCACCACGATCATGGTCATGCCGCTTGCGGCGAGATCTTTCATCACGTCCAGAACTTCGGAGACGAGTTCCGGGTCGAGTGCGGATGTCGGTTCGTCGAACAGGATCAATTCGGGGCGCATGCACATCGCACGAGCAATTGCCACGCGCTGCTGCTGACCGCCGGACAGTTGCGAGGGATAATGCCCGGCCTTGTCCCCCAACCCCACGCGGACCAAGAGGTCTTCTGCCCGCTTGCGGACATCGGCTATCGGCTCGCGCAGAACCTGGACCGGACCTTCCATGATGTTTTCCAGCGCGGTCTTGTGCGGAAACAGGTTGAACCGCTGGAAAACCATGCCGATGTGGCGGCGCTGCCGCGACATTTCCACATCGCTTATCTCGTGAAGATTGTTGCCTTCGCGGCGATAGCCGACCAGTTCATCATTCACCCAGATTGCCCCGGCGTTCATCTTTTCGAGCTGGTTGATGCAACGGAGAAAGGTGCTCTTTCCCGATCCAGAAGGGCCGATGATGCAGCAGACCTCGCCCTTGGCGATTTCCAGGCTGACCTTGTCGAGCGCCGTAAAAGTCCCATAAAGCTTGGTGACGTCAACGGCCTTTACAACGATTTCCTTGTTCATCTCCATCCCCTCACATCGATGCGCTGACGGCTTTGCTGCCGCGGCCGAAATATTGCTCGATATAATGCTGGACGACCGACAGGACGGAAACGACCGCGAGATACCAGAAGCTGGCAACCAGCAACAATTCCAGCACGCGCGTATTCGCGAAATAGATGATCTGCGCGTTGTGCAGGATTTCCGAATATTGGATGACGCTGGCAAGCGAGGTGAGCTTGACCATGCCGATCACCTCGTTGCCGATCGGCGGCACCATGACGCGCATGGCCTGTGGGAGCACGATGCGGCGCAGCATCATCATCTGCGTCATGCCGATCGAGCGGGCCGCTTCATACTGTCCGCTATCCACTGACAGAAGGCCGCCGCGCACGACTTCCGACGTGTAGGCGCCTTGGGATATTCCAAGCCCCAGCATGGCCGCGACAAACGGCGTCATGATGTCCACGGTGCGGAATTCGAACAGGCCCGGAATGCCCATGGTCGGGAAAATGAGCGCCAGGTTGAACCAGATCATTAGTTGTAAGAGCGCCGGTGCTCCCCGGAAGATCCAGACATAGCCCACCGCAATGGACGACAGGACCGGGTTGCCCGAAACGCGCATCAGGGCGATGACCACGCCAAGAACGATGCCGAGCGTCATGGCGGCCACGGTCATCACCAGCGTACTCTGCAGCCCCTGCAGGATGGCTGGGGCGAAGAGGAAGTCGCGGACATAGCTCCACTCGATCTGGCCGACGCTGAAGGCGCGCACGAGGGCGGCAAGAGCGGCCAGAACCATGGCGGCGGCCACCATGCGCCCAATATGGCGTTTGGGAACGAGCGTCAGGTGGGCGATCTCGTATTTCTGGTCGGGCAATGCAGCTTGGGGTGCAGGTATGGTCATCGGACGCCTCGTGCGTTCTCGGAAGGGGAAACTCTGCCCGGCAGGTTCAGCGTACTTTCTGCGAAGACCTTTCTTGCCTCCAGCGCGCCGATTAAGCGCTCAATCTGTTCACGCACCCTCGTCGGCGACGTCGAGCCAAAGCCGGTGCGGCTGGCAAGCGCGCCTTCCAGCGTGATCACATCGAGAACGCCGCGCGTCAGGCGGGCGTCAATAAGAGGGAGGTCTTCTTCGACAAGGCCCGCAAGATCATGGCCGCGCTCCTCGCAATAGCGCACGACGGCACCGGTGATATCGTGGGCCTGCGCAAACGGCACATTCTGCGATACCAGCCAGTCCGCCACTTCCGTTGCCAGGGTGAAGCCCTTAGGTGCTTCTTCCCGCAGCTTGGCCACATCGAATTCCAGCGTTTCCACCATGCCGGCGAAAGCGGGCAGGATGAGTTCGAGAACATCGATGCTCTCAAACAGCGCCCGCTTGTCTTCGGCGAGATCGCGGTTATAGGCGAGTGGCATGGCCTTCATCGTTGCCAGGAAGCCGGCGATGTTGCCGATCAGCGTGCCGCTCATGCCGCGGGTCAGTTCGGCAATGTCGGGGTTCTTTTTTTGCGGCATGATGGAGGAGCCGGTCGAGTAGGAATCATGCAGCTTCACCCAGCTGAATTGCTTTGAACTCCAGATGCAGATCTCTTCCGCAAGGCGTGACAGGCTGATGGTCACCAGTGAGCAGATGAACAGGAATTCGGCCACATGATCGCGGGCGGAAACTGCATCGATGGAATTCTCGCAGGCCGCGGCATAGCCAAGTTCGACCGCCGACAGATCCGGGCGACAGGCGATGCCGGAACCGGCCAGTGCGGCGGCACCCAGCGGCGAACGGTCGAAGCGCCGGTCGAAATCCTCGAAACGTTCGAGGTCGCGCAGCAGGCTCTGCGCATGCGCCATGAGATGATGGCCGAGCACGACCGGCTGTGCAGGCTGCAGATGCGTGAAGCCCGGCATCACCGTTTCGATATGTCGGGAGGCCTGGGAAACGAGAGCCAGTTCGATCTCGACGATGCCGCGCGACAATTCCCGCGCCATGCGGCGCAGATAGAGGCGGGTATTGTTGGATGTCTGGTCGTTGCGCGAGCGCCCGGCGCGCAGCTTGCCACCCAGCACGCCGAGACGCTGCATCAGCAAGCGTTCAAGGAAGGTATGAATGTCTTCGTCGGCGGCGATAGGTTTTTCGTTTCCGGTCGCAACATCGGTCTCGATATGGTCGAGCGTTTCGCGGATCGTGGCGAATTCTGCTTCATCCAGCACGCCAGCGCGCTTCAGTTCGGAGGCATGTGCGCGTGATCCCGCGAGATCTTCGCGGTAAAGCCGGAAGTAAGCCGGATGCGAGCGTGAAAGATTGGCAAGTGCTTCCGAGGGGCCGGACTTAAAGCGTCCACCCCAGAGCTGGGTCGGCTCTGACATGATAGTTCCCTTTTGTGTTTAGTATTGAGGCAATGTTCCTACTCGCCGTTAATTGAGGCAAGCGAAGATAACTCCTTGGCCTATGACAAAAAGGACTAGCCAACCCGACTTTGCATGCTTAGTCTGAAATCGACTGAACGGGGCGCGAGGTGCACATGTCTGGCCGAAAGCAATTTCCGTCCATGACGGCGCTGCAGGTTCTGCTGGCTGTGGGCGAGCGCGGCTCGACGAGTGCAGCAGCAGAGCCGCTCGCGCTCTCGCAAAGTGCCGTCAGCAAGCAATTGATCGGGTTGGAAGAAATCATCGGTGGTCCGGCTTTCCAGCGAACGCCGAACGGCATGGTTCCAACCGAGTTGGGCGCCATCTACATCGAGCACGCCCGCACGGCGATCAAGGCAATGGAGGATGCGGCCCTGAAGGTCGCTCGCCTCAAGCCGGGGCCGCGTGTTCTTCGTCTTCAGGTGCCGCCGATCTTCGGAGATCGCTGGCTTTTGCCGCGCTTTGTGCAGTTTACCGAGACGCATCCCGAAATCGAAGTTCAGTTTACGACCTTCGTCTCAAAGACACAGACCGAAATTCCTGATGGTAGCGTACGGTTCCTCGTGACCCCGGCTCCAGACGAGGAAGGCACTTATCTGTTTGGCAATGACATTCGTCTGGTTAGTGCCGCATCATACTGGGAAAAGCTTGGAGATCCCTCGACCATCCAAGCTGCCGCACGGGGTGTCATCCTGGAGCATCCACAGACCCCGTTTCATTGGCCGTTCTTCGTGCAGGCGAATGGAATGTCCGGGCTGGAGGTTCGCCACACGATGCGTTTTGGCTATTATACGATGGTTATCCGCGCGGCTCTGGCAGGCCAGGGCATGGCGTTGATCCCGCACGGTCTGATCGTTGAGGAACTTGCTGCCGGCCGCCTCGTCAATCCCGGCGGGCTGGGCTTCCGGAGTGACCATGGATACTGGTTCACCAAGCCGGGAAACATTCCCACAAGCCAGTCGATGCGTCTTTTTGAACAATGGCTGCACGAAGAAGCCCGTTCAACGAAAGATTAGATCGGAATTATCGTGATACCTGGAGGCGAAACGCTTCGGACATCCCATTGTCTTGGAGCATATTGTTCCCCATCCAAATTGGCGGGACTTTGCTTCGTCTGAAATCAAAAGTTCGTTTCGAACACTGCAGCCAATCGGTATGGCGAGCCACCGGTTCGAACCCAATCAAGGCGTTGGGACCCACCCTGACATCCTTGCTAGGTCGCGAACCCGGAATCGACCAAGACCCCTGGAGTGCCGCCAATCGGGCGCCATGTGGCTACCGACCGTCTTTGTCACAGATGCGGGGTATGTTAGCTGCGCGCGAATTCCAGAAGCGGAGCGATGTCATGATTGTCCGCCGCGCGTAGTGCGGCGACGTAGCGTCCTCGCAATTCGCCAACATTGGCCAGACTGCCGCCGCCCCAGGTAAAAGGATCACCGCCAAGCCGCTCGATCAGCAGGTCGGCTGCGAGACGTGCCTGCCGTCCATTTCCGTTCGGAAACGGGTGGATGGCGACGAGGCGATGATGGAATCTGATTGCCATCTCATCCGGTGGAAAGGTCTTGTGTTCAATCCAGTAACGGATGTCGCTCAATAAGCTCGCGAGCTCCATTCCGATACGATAAGCCTGAACGCCGATGTTGCGCTCCGCCGCCCGGAACGTGCCGGCCCATTGCCAGACGTCACCGAACATTCGCTTATGTAGCGTCCGCATGAAGTCTTCGCTGAGCATCCGTTCGAGTGGCAAGCGCCGCCGGCCCCGCGCCCAAGCCGTACCTTCGACTATGTTTTCCTCTTCCGCTTCGTTGAGATCGCGGCGGTGAGTGATCCAGGTTTGAAGCAAACCCTCTCGTTCCTGCGGCTCAAGCGGCGTCGCGTCTTCAGGTTCCTGGAAAAGATCTGTCATACTTCGTTCCAGAGATCGCGCTCAGAGAGCCTATCGCGGATGTATGCCTGGATACGAGATTCGGAATCCGCATAGTCCGTGCCCTGTGCTTCCAAACGCATCGTATGCGCGACGCGCTGAAGTTCGCGTGTTGCGATCTTGCGCGCCCGTGCCTCGACAACGGCTTCAAGCGAACTGTTTGGAACGAGGGCATAGACGAGCGTGCAATCCAGTGCCTCGGCGGCGCGGCGCAGGGTATTGAGTTGGATTGTGCCGGCAGCTTCCGACTTTTCGATTGATTCAACTGTTTGCGGCCGGACTCCAATGCGCGTGCCCAGCTGCGCACCCGTCATGCCGAGGGCATCGCGTAGCGCTCGCACCCATCCCTTGGGCGGTGCCCTAAACCGATCAATTGGTTGGAGCGCCTGAAGTCTTTCGTCAAGCCGTCCCCGTGCTCTTTTGCGAGTGTCACTTTTCATATCTCAGCCTACAAACTGATATTTTGTATACATTATCAGCTTAGGGACTGATCATCAAGCGCGTCATATCAGACTGTAAACTGATAAAAATTCTTGTGATAGCAGTCTATAGTCTGATTTCTATCCATTGGTATCAGTCCTTAGCCTGATCCAAGATCTGGAGAAAGCCGAGTGGGGGGCGCTCCACGACTTTACCTCCAGCGCGCAATTCGTTTTGTTCCGGCTGAACAGCCGAGGGGGTGTGGCGGAAAGAAGCAGGGCGGAGCTGCAGCTGTGGCTCAGGTGGGAGACCCGTGCCGAACACCACCTTGCTCGCCCGAAGCAAACCAATCCCGCTCTTTATTGATAGCGTCCTGGACCAGGGCCGGATCTCCGTCGATCAACCCTCTGTCGGGGTCGGCTAGCAAGCTGCCGCCACTCGGCTTCGCCTTCGCGGTGATTACGACCGTCCCTGGTCCTTCGAGGAGCCATCGAGCGGGATTGGCCCGCTCTGCACGGAGGTTACTCACATGGCACAAGTGTTGAGTTTCAGGATCGGCGAGTGGTGTAGCGCCGTTAGGCGGACGCTGGCGCCTTGACTGCGAGCTTTCAGTCTCACCGCACCAAAAATTATCAAGCATCTGGTCTTTCGCCTTCAAGCGGGCTCACGCTTCAATGCACGGCATAAAACGCGCCAGGCATTTACGCGACTGCATCCCCCGTGCGGATATCAGCGGACTGCTCATATGCCAGTGCAAATTCCAGCGTAGCCCGGTCACTGCGTGGTGGTCCCACCAGCTGTATACCAGTCGGCAGCCCATTTATCCCGAATCCCGCTGGAACGGCCGCCACGGGAAGTCCAGCCAGCGTGGGACCGATCACGACCTCCATCCAGCGATGATAGGTATCCATGGATTTGCCGTCGATTTCGGTCGGCCAGGAGACGTCGATATCGAAAGGGAATACCTGTGCACTCGGCATCAAAATAAAATCGTACCATTCAAACAATCTGCAGAGATACTGGTACCAGGCTGTCCGGACGACGGACGCATTGAAGATATCGGCGGCACTGCACGAAAGCGCGATGTCGAATTCAAACATCTGTTGCCGATTGAGAAGCGACCGTGTTTCCGGCTGGTCATAAATGGCGCGCAGGCCATGGGTCACGCTGAAGCTGCGCAATATCATCCACGCTTCCCAGAGTTTCGGCAGTTCGAAATCCGGCACGAGTTCATCGATATCGCAGCCCATGTTCGCCAGGACGGCGAGAGCCTTGCGATCGACATCCAGCACCCCAGGCTCGAAAGGAAGATATCCACCGAAATCACCAAACCACGCGACTTTCATTCCCTTGGTTGTCGCAGGACCGTGGATTGCCAGGCTCTCGTCCGCCAGGGATAGCGGGTCGCGCCGGTCATAACCTGCCTGCGTTGCGAGAAGCAGTGCGGTGTCCTCCACCGTCTTGCCCATAGGGCCTGAAGTGGCAAGCTGGCCAAGGAAAAGGTCGTTCCCTTTTGCGCCTGGTACTCTGCCGAAGCTCGGCCGGAAGCCGATTACGTTGTTGAAGGCGGCAGGATTGCGCAGCGAGCCCATCATGTCAGAGCCATCCGCGACCGGCAGCATTCGGCAGGCGAGCGCCGCCGCCGCACCACCCGAAGAACCGCCGGCGCTTCTGGTCGTGTCGTAGGGATTTCGGGTTGGGCCATGGACTGGGTTGGTCGTATGGGACCCAAGGCCAAATTCGGGCGTGTTGGTCTTGCCAATGAAAATCGCGCCGGCGGCGCGAACGCGTTCCACATGGAGACTGTCGGCGGTGGAAACGAAATTATCAAAGAGCGGGGACCCCCAGGAGCACGGCAGGTCCTGAACTTCGGAGAGATCTTTTACCGCCTGGGGGAACCCGTGCATCCAGCCGCGCGAGCGCCCCTCCTCAAGTTCCCGGTCACAGGCGCGCGCTTCCTCCAGCAATTCTGTGCTTGGTCGACGAAAGACAATCGCATTCACGACCGGATTGAGACTATCGATGCGATCGAGATAGGCTTCCATTACGGAGAGGCAGGAAACCTGCCGCAGGTGGATTGCCCTGGAAAGCGCGGCTGCGGAGAGCCGGGTGATGTCGCCTGTCATCAATCTGTCCTCAATCCAGAGTCGCCAGAAGGCCGGCCATCAGCCTGCCGCGATCGACCAGGCTGTCAATTTCGATGTGCTCTTCGAGAGTGTGATAACCTGCGCCACGCAGCCCCAGGCCACAGAGCGTGGCAATGCCGAGCGCGCCTGTAAAATTGCCGTCGGAACCGCCGCCTGAACTGCCGTGTGGAAGGCAAACGCCAAGACTTTTGGCAAGCAAACGAGCCTTTTCGTAAAGCGCCATGGTTTCCGGTTGGTACGGTGGCCAGACGGGTCTGGTGACGCCGCAGGTGACCGAGAACTCCACCTCGTTTTCGATCCCTGATAAATTGAGCATTCGGGCGACACCGGACGCGAGATCGTCATCGGTTTTCGCCATGGACAGCGCCTCGGCCGTGCACAGCGAAGAGACACAATTGACCCATTGCCCGCCGTGCATGACGCCAACGGAAAAGGTGCAGTCGTCGTCGCTCATTGCATCTATTTCAATTACCCTGCGGGCCATTTCGCGAATTGCAGACCGGCCGGATTTCGGCGATACGCCGGCATGCGAGGGTGTGCCACGGGCCACCAGGTTGTAGCGGGCAATGGCGTAGCGACCCGTGACCACGCCGTTCTCCTCCCGAGCGGGTTCGGGAACCAGCACGTATTTGTTACGACGGGCCTCAGCCTCGATCAGCTCCCGCGTCGATGGTGTGCCGATCTCTTCGTCGGGGGTCAGCAAGACAGTGACGGGAAGGCGGGTGCCGATGCCCGTGGGCAGAAGCTGCCTCATTGCTTCGAAGACCAGAAAATTGCCACCCTTCATATCGAGTATGCCCGGGCCGTAGGCACGTGTGTCCTCGACACGAAAGGGGAGTTCTTTCAGCGTGCCAACCGGATGAACCGTATCAAGATGACCGGAGACGAGAATTCCAGGCGTGTCGTGCTTGTCGCCAAAACGTGCACGCAGGCTGCCGCCAAGTCCCATACGGCCGGGGATTCGTTCTATTGTGGCACCAATCGTTGCAAAATCGGTGGCAGCAAGATCCATCATGCGATCCACGGCTGCAGCATCGAATGTCGGGCTTTCGCATTCTATCCAGGACCTCAGACGCTTCAGCATGGCGTCTGTATCAAAGGGAAGTTTGGTGAAATCCATAATAGGGGGCTCGTTTCATCGTGACGGGACGTCCCGCGCTCAAGGGAGGGGGCAATCCCGATCTCGTGGCAGGGCAGGGGGCGTCAGGAGGTCAGACGTTTTTCGACGACACGCGCCAGAAGGCTCGCACCAACCGGCAGAATATTGTCATCCAGAACAAAGCCCGGATTGTGCAGCTGTACCGATCCGGCATGGCCAACCGTGCAGTAAACGCCGGGCACCTTGTAGAGCATATCGGCAAAGTCCTCGCTGCCCATGACAGGCTCGTTCTTCGTATAGACAAGGTCTGCACCCACGATGTCGCGGGCGGCATCAGCGACCCCCTCTACAAGTTCTTCCGTATTGATGAGGACGTCGAAGACATTGCGAATGTCTGTTACGATTTCGACTTCGAAAGACGCGGCAAGGCCGGCTGCGATGGTGCGCATACGCTCACGGATCTGTTCATTCACCTCGCGGTCGAGATAACGCACCGTGCCAGAGACTGTCGCTTCTTCCGGAACGACATTATAGGCGGAGCCGGCATGAATCTGCGTGACCGACAGCACGGCCGCCCGAAGTGGAGAAATGTTGCGCGACACGATCGATTGCAGAGCCGAGACCAGATGAGTTGCGACAATGACGGGATCCTTGGACCCTTCGGGACGCGCACCGTGGCTGCCGCGTCCCTTGATGTGGAAATCGAAGAAATCCGCGCCGGCCATGGCGGTGCCCGGTTTGATGCCGATCTTGTTTGGCTCCTCATTAGGCATATTGTGCAACCCGTAGAGCTCGTCACAGGGGAAACGTTCAAACAGGCCGTCTGCCAGCATCGCGCGGGCCCCACCGCAGCCTTCTTCGCCGGGCTGAAAGATGAATACGGCCGTGCCGGCAAAATTGCGGGTTTCGGCGAGATATCGCGCGGCACCAAGTAACATGGTCGTGTGACCGTCGTGGCCGCAGCCGTGGAAGCGGTTCACGATTTTCGACGAATAAGACAGGTTTGTGCGCTCCTCCATCGGCAGCGCGTCCATGTCGGCCCGCAGGCCGATGGTACGCCCGTTCCCCTTCGCTCCCTTGAGAACGCCGACAACACCGGTCTTGCCGATGCCGCGATGCACCTCGATGCCGTAGCTCGCAAGCTTATCGGCAACGATGCCGGAAGTGCGTATCTCCTCGAAACCGATTTCCGGATGAGCGTGGATGTCACGGCGAAGGGCGGTCATTTCATCGTGCCAGGCGGCAATTTTCTCGATAACGGGCATTGCTGATATCCTTGAGATCAAAAAAGCGACGGATCAGGAGAGGGCGGTAGAGAGCGGGGAAAGACGGATGCCCGGGCGAAGCCGCCTCCACGGGAGGGCCGCCGGGTCCACGGCCATTGGACCGGGTGCGGCACAAACGAGAATTGTCTCGGCGTAGGGTTCGAAATCTGCACGGAAATGCACCGAGCTCTTGTTGACGAGAATGCTCGATGTTTCCGGCTCGATCCCGAGATAACGGAACAGGTCGCGGTCGGCCATCTGCACCTTGTGAGAGGCGACGGCTACGCGAACCCCACCGATCCTGAGGCACGCTGAAGGTCCAAGCCGCATCAGGGTGTCGCCGTAGTAGGGACCGGTGACCCGTGTCAATCCGTCGGATAATGCTTCGACGATGAACTCGGCCTCAAGCGGTTCGTCACCAGGAATGCCGGATTTTCCACCGAGCGCGATGAGGATCGTTGCGCCGACGCCCGCTGCCTGTGCTGCCAGCGCAGCCTCAGGGTCATAAAGCAGGCCAAGCGCCGCGTTCTGCGCGCCATTGTCGATGAGGGCCCGCAGCATTCCGGTCGTATCGGAATCGCCACCGGCCCCGGGATTGTCCTGCGTATCCGCAAGCACGACAGGCTTTGCGGCGGTTGCGGCAAGACGTATTGCCTCCTTCACGCCCTCATCTGCACTGTAGACGAGCCCGGCAAAGGCGGGCTCACTGGCGTCGATCAGGGCCTTCAGCTCGTCGGCGGCAAGATCAGCTGCTTCCTGCGTCGTTCCATAGGAGAGAACAGTCGCACCGCAATCGTTGAAATCGGCAGCTGGGAAGCCGGGAAAGAAGGAGAGCGAGACAATTTTTTTCTCTTCCTCCAGCCCTGCGAGCCGGGCGTAGATGGATTGCGCCGGCTCCATCTCAGTACATTGCCACGATATCGGGATCAGATAGTCGATCTGACGATAGGACTTCGCAAAACGCTCACCGTCCATCAGGCGGTCAAGCAAACCTGCCGCCCGTTTGCCGGTAAGGGCCATGTCCACATGCGGATAGGTGCGGTAGCCGATCATGACATCGGCGTTGTCGACCGACCGGCTGGTTATGTTGCCGTGCAGGTCGAGACTGACAGCGACGGGGATGTGATTGCCGACTGCGCTTTTGATGCGGGCGAGAAGTTCGCCCTCGCCATCGTCCAGATGTTCACAGACCATGGCTCCATGAAGATCAAGATAGATTCCGTCGACGGGCAGCGCTGCCACGATGCCGGCAACGATCTCACCGGCAATGCGCTCGAAGGCATCCTCGGTAACATGAGCAGAAGGAACGGCGCTGGCCCGCAGTATAGGAACAACTTCCCAGTTTGCTTGCCGGGCATAATCGAGCGCGCCCTCGATACCGGTATTGGCGCCCCGGACGAGAGCGATGATCTCCTCGCCACGGCAGAGCGGCAGATGGCCGGATCCCTTCAGAAAGGCGTCATAGGTGGCTTTGGTGGGAGCAAATGTATTGGTCTCATGAATGAAACCGGCAAAGGCGACACGCCGGGACGTCATCAGTCATTCTCCTGGAAATTATGCCGCTTCGGGGGCAAGCGGCCGGAAATTGGCGAAATCCCAATGCCGCCCCGGGGCGGCATCGATAAGCTGGCGAGTGTATGCATGAGCCGGATTGGTCAGCACCTCGTAGCCGCTGGCATATTCCACAATGCGACCTTTCTGCATAACGATTATGTCGTCACATATCTGGGCGGCAACGCGAAGATCATGCGTGATGAACAGGATGGAAATACCGAGCTTTTCCTGCAAGTCCGCAAGAAGGTCGAGTACCTGTGCCTGAACCGATACGTCGAGCGCCGACACTGCCTCGTCGGCCACGAGAACCTTCGGGTTCATGGCAACGGCACGGGCGATCGCGATACGCTGGCGCTGGCCGCCTGAGAACTGATGAGGATAGCGGCTCACTGCATCCGGGGGCAGACCGACGATTGCGAGAAGTTCGCGCGCTCGCTTCAGGGCCTCCGGCCTCGGCGTACCGTAATTTATTGGCCCTTCGATGATACTTTCCCCCACCGTGATGCGCGGGTTGAGCGAGCGATAGGGATCCTGAAACACCATCTGGATATGCTGGCGATATGGCTGCAGGGTCCGGCGGGAGAAATCGGCGATTTCCTGTCCGGAAATGCGGATCGAGCCGGAGGTGGGATCGATCAGCCGCATGATACAGCGAGCGACGGTTGACTTGCCAGAGCCGCTTTCACCGACAATACCGAGGGTACGACCCTTCTTCAGTGTGAAGGACACATCCGTCGCTGCCTTTGTTCCGGCCACTGTTTTGCCGAAAAAGCTTTTTTTACCATACACCTTCTCAAGTTCCGAGGCCGAGAGCACGACCTCATCCGAGAGAGCGGGGCGCGGCTCGCGTGGTTGAAGGCTTGGCACGGAGGAAAGAAGCGTGCGGGTATAGTCCATTTCCGGTGCGCTTAAAATCCTGTCGACCGGACCACTCTCGACGAGATTGCCACGGTTCATGACGTAGACGGTGTCTGCGATCTCGGCCACTACGCCCATGTCGTGGGTGATAAACAGAACGGCGGTACCCTGCTTTTCCCGAAGTTCATTGATGAGCTTGAGAATCTGCTTCTGGGTCGTCACATCAAGGGCTGTGGTCGGTTCGTCGGCGATCAGCAGTCTGGGTTTGAGGATCAATGCCATGGCGATCATGATACGCTGGCGCTGACCACCCGAGAGCTGATGGGGATAGGCTGCGAATATCCGCTCGACATCGGGCAGATGCACTTCCCGCATCATCTCGAGAACGGCGATCTTCTGCTCTCTGGCTGAAAGCCCCGTGTGCTCCTGAAGCACCTCGCAAATCTGCCGGCCGACCGTCAGCACTGGATTGAGTGCTGTCATCGGTTCCTGGAAAATCATGGCAATACTTTTCGAGCGCAGTGCCCGCATGCGGCGGGCGTCAGCCTTGAGGAGGTCCTCACCTTCGAACAGGATTGTACCGCCCGCAGGCTCAAGTGAATTTCGCGGCAGGAGGCCCATCGTAGCGAGCGAGGTCACCGATTTGCCTGAACCGCTCTCGCCCACCAGGCACACCGTTTCACCGGCTCGAATGGCGACCGAAATGCCGTTGAGGACCGGGACGCTGTCGTCGTCTCCGGTCAGGCGGATGATGAGGTCCTCGACGCGCAATACTTCGGACGCGGTGGCGGGATCGAATGCAACAGCCGTCATTTCGCGGCCTCCCTTTTCTTCATGCGCGGATCGAGCAGATCGCGCGCCGTATCACCGAGAAGGTTGATGGAGAGAATGCAGAGCGAGAGCACCAGACCTGGCCAGAAGATCAGTTGCGGATTGATCTGGAAGTAGGCGCGTCCCTCGGCCATGATATTTCCCCAGGTCGGGATTTCGGTGGAGACACCCGCCCCGAGGAAAGACAGTATCGCTTCTGTAAGGATCGCCGAGGCGCAGACATAGGTGGCCTGCACGATGAGCGGTGCCAGGGTATTCGGCATCAGATGCCGCCAGAGGATTTTCGGAAGGCCGGAACCGGCGGAGATCGCGGCCTCGACATAGGGCTCTTCGCGCGCAGTCAGCACCACCGAGCGAACAAGACGCACCACGCGAGGAATTTCCGGGACGGTAATGGCGAACATGACGGTCCAGATATTTGCCCCGGTCAGCGAGACCACGGCAATGGCGAGCAGCAGGCTTGGAATTGCCATCAGCGCGTCCATGATCCGCATGACCACGGCGTCGAGGAGCCGGAAGAAGCCGGAGACCAGGCCGATCCCCAGTCCAACAGCCACCGAGATGACAGTCGCTCCGATCCCAATAAAAAGGGAGATGCGAGCCCCGTACAGGACACGCGACAGCAGGTCCCGTCCGTAGGCATCGGAACCGAGCGGGTAGATGTCGCTGGCGGGCTTGAGGCGTGCAGAGGGCGTCATGGCCACGGGATCATGCGGAGCAAGCCATGGCGCGAGAACAGCCATGAGAATGATCAGGACAAGGATTGCGAGCGCGATGGCCGGGACGAGGACAGCTTGTCCGCGTTTTTTTCTGCCGGCGAAGACGGGCAGCCGCATGGCGGCACCAAAAAGCGTGGAATTGGCCATCAGTACCGTATCCTCGGATCGAAGAAGGAGTAGGAGAGGTCGATGAGGAGATTGACCAGCACATATATCCCGCTTGTCAGCAGGATCATGCCCTGAATGACAGGGTAATCGCGGGCAAGAATGGCATCGACCGTGAGCCGGCCAATGCCAGGAATGTTAAATACGCTCTCCGTTACTACCACGCCGGAAATAAGCAGTGCAAAGCCGGTGCCGATAATGGTCAGCACAGGAACCGCGGCATTGCGCAGCGCGTGGCGGAACAGGACGGTATTTTCCTTCAGCCCTTTGGCACGGGCGGTTCGCACATAATCCTCGCCCAGCACCTCGAGTACGGAGGCGCGTGTCATGCGGGCGATCAGCGCGATATAAATCGAAGCAAGTGTGAGGGCGGGCAAAATGGCGCGTTCCGCGAAAGGACCGACGCCCTTGGTGATGCTCCGGAAGCCCTGCACCGAAAACCATTTGAGGTCGATGGCGAAGACCTGGATGAGGATATAGCCGATCACGAAAACCGGCACGGAGAAGCCGACGACCGACACCGTCATAACGGCATAGTCGATCCACGTGCCGTGGCGCCACGCCGCGATGACCCCAAGTGGAACGGCAATCAGCACCGACAGGACGATCGTGACGAGCGCGAGGCTCACGGTCGGTTCGATGTGCTTGCCGATCATCGCAGTGACTGGCGTATTGGAAATCAGCGACACGCCAAGGTCGCCCTGGAGAAGCAGCCAGAACCACGAGACGAACTGCACGACGATCGGTTTGTCGAGGCCGAGGGCAGCGCGGATTTTCTCAAGCTGCTCGGGCGTGGCCATGTCGCCGGCGATGATGGCGGCCGGATCGCCAGGCGTTATGCGCAGCAGGAGAAAAACGAAGACGGCGACCGTGATCATTACCGGAACGGAGGCCAGAATTCGGCGGAACGTATAGGCGAGCATAAGCATCCTCACGTCGGTTGGGCAGGCAAGGCAGCGGCATCCGAGGGATGCCGCCATGTTCTTCCACGGGGCTCAGTCTTCTGTTTTCTCGATGTTCCAGAACACCGGAACCGGTGATTCCAGGAAGCCGGAAAGCTGGTTGCGCCACACGGAGGGGTTCTTGTACTGGCCAAGCGGAACGTAGCTGACCTCGTCCATGGCATGGGCCTGAAGCTCGGCGGCCGCAGCCTTCTGCTCTTCAGCTGTCGCCGCGGCGATGTATTTGGCGCGCAACGCTTCCAGCTTCTCGTCTGTCTGCCAGCCAAAAAATCCCTTGGCGCCGCGACCGTTCAACATCGGATTGTTAAGAGGCGTCATGATTTCCGGCACAATCCAGTTGGTGAAGAACATGTTCCATCCACCCTCAGCCACCGGCTTCTGCGAGGCACGGCGAATGACGAGCGTCTGCCAGTCCATGGGCTGAAGTTCGACGTTGAAGCCCGCAGCCCGCAGCGCAGCCGCAGCCACGACCGGCTGGGCCTTGACGGTCACGACGTCGGTAGGCTGAAGGATGACAATGGGAGTTCCGTCGTACCCGGCCTCCTTGAGGAGTGCCTTTGCATTGTCCATGTCGCCCGCGCCGGTCAGGCTTTCCGAACCGGCCAGCGCTTCCAGGGGCGTACCGCAGCCGAAGACGGAGCCGCAGATGGTGTAGTAGTCCGGATTGCCGATCAGGGCGTCGAGAACATCCTTCTGGTTCATCGCTTTGAGAGCGGCCTGGCGGATCTTCTTGTTATCGAAGGGCGGGTACAGGAAATTCATGCGGCCCATGGTCTGCGAGCCAAGCGTGTTTAGCGTCTTGACGGTCAGTTCGTCATTGCTCTCGACAAGTGGCAAAAGATCAATTGGCGGAGCTTCGATATAGTCGATTTCCCCGGACTGGATAGCATTGATTGCCGTCTGGGCATCGGGCATGCTCAACCATTCCACACGGTCAACCTTGACCACCTTTCCGCCGGCCAGCCAGCTGGCAGGCTCACTGCGCGGCACGTAATCGGCAAATTTTTCATAGACCGACTTGACGCCCGGCTGGTACTCGGCCGTGACGAACCTGAAGGGGCCGGAACCGATAAATTCGGTAATGGCGGTATCGGCCGGGGTTGCGGCAATACGTTTCGGCATCATGAACGGCACGACCGAAGACGGCTTGGCCAGAACGTCGGGCAAGAAGCCGAAGGGTTCCTTCAGTTTGAAAACAAAGGTCCTGTCGTCCGTAGCCGTCAGGCTTTCTGTCTTGTCGAAGAGGATCTGACCGGAAGTATCCCGCTTGCCCCAGCGCTGAAGCGAGGCAATGCAGTCTTCTGCTGTCACAGGTGTGCCGTCGTGCCATTTCAGACCGTCGCGCAGCGTGAATGTATAGGTCAGCTTGTCATCCGAAACGGTGTACTCAGCCATCTGGGGCTGCGGCTTGAAATCGGCATCAAGCGCAAGCAGCGTGTCATAGATCATGTAGCCGTGATTGCGCACGATGTGAGCGGTCGTGATGATCGGATCGAGAATACGCAAGCCCGAATGCGGTACGGCCATCATCGTTGTGGCTGAGGCTTCCGTCCCAAAGCCCGCAACACAGGCTGAAAGGGCAATGATCGCCGCAACGAGCCGGCTTTTTCCCCGGCTTGCTTTTCTGGTCAACTGAGCGTGCATGATTTCGCTGTTCCCTTTTTTTGTTTGGCAGGTGGCAACCGGAAGGCGCGGGCATTGGCCCGCACGCAAGCGCACGGCACCCGTCTGGTCCGGACCGTTTTTGACAATGTCGCCGCGATCACCTGGAAGTTCGCGCAACGAGGTACACTTGTGCCGCCGCAAAGGTACGGCGAAACATACGACCGCAATACCTTCCGCAACTGCGGCTGTGAAACCGCAACGCGACAGGCCTGCAAGGTACAGCGGTGCCCTCACATGGCGAGCACGTGGGCATAGCTGACTATAACGTCATTCCGATTGAAGCATGGTGTGCAAGGCGTTCCCCTTAGGATTATTTTACCGCGATGCGATTGCTATTCTCGACTATCGATTATAGGGTCGTTGAAAACCTTGTCAACGATCTTGCTGCGTCGCAAAATGAATTTTACCGAACCTTCAGAAGCGGCCGATCACAGAGCCCGCATTGCCGCGCTGGAAAAGGCATTTGCCGTGCTTGAGATGTTCGGGCCGGAAACGCCTGAACTTAGAATTGCTGATGTTGCGAGGCGAGGCACGATGAACAGATCCAGCGCCCAGCGTCTGGTCCATACACTTGTCAAATCCCGTTGGCTTGAACGCGACGCACTAAGCGGTGTCCTTTCTCTCGGGCACCGGGCGTGTTATCCCGCACATGTCTATCTTTACAGCAACCAGTTGATCGATCTCGTGATGCCGCTGGTCGTAGAATTGAATGCACGCACCGGTCTCAGCACCGATCTCTGGCTCCTCGACGGGAAGACCGCTGTTACGCTGGCCCGGGTCCCGTCACCCGCCGCATCCCTGGCACTTGCCCCGGTTGGCAGCCGCGTCGCACTTGCCGAGACCGCGCCGGGCCGGGCGCTGTTGTCTCTTATGGATGCGGCAACACTCGATAAATTCCTGGCAACATGGACAGGCGACGCGGGTTCGCTGCGCGAGCGGATAGCCTCTGAGCGCAGCGTGGGATTTTCCTTTGACAGTACTGGCGAAGGCGGATCCCGCCATGTCATTGCGACCGCTTTTCGCGATGCAGCCGGCCAGCCGCTCGCTGCGATCTCGCTTTCCGGTCTTGTAGACACGGAGGCAGCAGGCACGGTGACCGGGCAACTTTGCGAGACCGTCTCACGCATGGGGGAGTTGATGGTGACACGGGCGGTACGCCCGGCCAACCTTGAGCCAAATCCACGCACGCTGTGGCCGCTGGTCGACGACGAGAATGATCCGCTCGCGGTGACCGCTGTTTCCAAAAGCCTGCATTTATTGCAGTTTTTCCATCCGCAAACGCCGCTGCTCACCCTGACGCAACTTTCACAGCAAACCGGCTTTCCGGTGCCGACTATCCAGCGCATTACAGGTACGCTGGCGGGACTGGGCTATCTGAAGAAAGACCAGCCCAAACGCGCTTTCCATGTATCGGAACGAGCGCTTGATCTTCTTTATCGTTTCCAGATGGGAAACGCGTTGCTCCGGTCGGTATGGCCTCGGCTTATCAGGCTACGGGAGGAATGCGGGCTGCGTTGTTCCTTCTGCATCCTGGACGGCACGGAAATCATCCACCTGCTGCATGTTCAAAGCCGACCGCAACCGGCTTTCAGAACCGCCTATCCCGGTAGACGCCTTCCGGCCGTTTCATCCTCCGGTGGTCGGGCGATCCTGTCGTGGCTGCCACCTGAAGAGATCGACAGAATTCTTTCGGAAAGCCCCGTCCAGCCCGGTACGCCCTTTACCGTTACGAACAAGGAGGAAATCCGCAGGGAGATTCTGGAAGCAAGCGTTCGAGGCGTAGCTTTCACGGATCGCCAGTCGATCCGCGACGAGGTAAATGTTGCCGCTACGGTACCGGGACAAGACGGTCGTCCGGCGGGAGCCATCGTCGTATCCGCTCCTGTGCACAGCTGGTCTGTCGAGCGGCTTGAGCGCGAAGTCGTACCCCTGCTGGTGTCCCACGCCCGAGGCGGATAAGATTTGTCTTGCCCGATGCATCGCACCGGGTAATGATCGCACGTGGGCTCCCAGTATCGTTTTGGTCACCTGCAAGGCGCCGAAGGTCGGCGACGGGTGCACGATCCATCCTTTAGTCCGGACGCCGGTTCAACGGTCACTGCGGGCAGCTTTTGCAGATCGTCGATAAATGTGCCCCCGGTCACTTGGCCAGGATGCATGATTGCCGATACGTCGCCCGGAAATTTTGCATCGCATCTGTTCAGTCTCTGGCGGCTCGCGGCCACACACTCTTTCAAGCCACTGAAAAAACAGTGAAATTCCAGTTTCATAGAAACTGGCATGAAATCTGCTTCTTCTTTTTTTAGCCGGGCAGGGACCTGGCGGCAAACAACAAGAGGGAACAGCATGATGCAGATATCCGGGAAGAAGCCTCCGATGCTAAAAGGCCTGCGGATAGCAACGCTGGCAAGCGCCGCCCTAGTCTCGCTGACGGCGGCGCATGTGTCAGAAGCCCTGGCGGCCGGGACGCTTCGTATCGGCATGACCGCCTCCGATATACCGCTGACCACAGGTCAAACGGATCAGGGTGGCGAGGGCCAGCGTTTCATGGGTTATACGCTTTACAATGCATTGATCGAATGGGACCTTTCGAGCGCAGACAAACCCTCGGCGCTGATCCCGGCACTTGCGACCTCCTGGAATGTCGATTCCACTGACAAGACAAAGTGGACGTTCAAATTGCGCGACGGCGTCAAATTCCATGACGGCAGCACATTCGATGCCAACGCAGTGGTCTGGAACCTCGACAAGTTGCTGGTGAGCGATGCGCCGCAGTTCGACAAGCGTCAGTCGGCACAGGGCAAGTCCCGCATTCCGGCGGTTGCCTCCTACAAGGCCATCGACCCGCTGACGGTTGAAATCGTCACGAAGACCCCCGATGCTACACTTCCCTACCAGTTGAGCTGGGTTCTCATGTCCTCCCCGGCGAATTGGGAAGCGCAAGGCAAGAACTGGGATGCTGTTGCCCAGAAGCCTTCCGGCACAGGTCCATGGAAAATGGAGGGTGGCTTCACGCCGAGGGAACGGGCTGAGCTGACCGCCAACAAGGACTATTGGGACAAGGCGCGGGTGCCGAAGCTCGACAAGCTGGTTCTTGTGCCGCTTCCCGAACCCAATACACGCGTTGCCGCTCTGCGGTCCGGCCAGGTCGACTGGATCGAGGCGCCTGCGCCGGATTCGGTTAAGTCACTGAAGGATGCCGGTTTTAGTATCGTCACCAATTCCTATCCGCATAACTGGACGTGGCATCTGTCGCGCGTCGAAGGGTCGCCATGGAACGATATCCGCGTTCGCAAGGCTGCCAACCTTGCAGTTGACCGCGAAGGCCTCAATGAACTGCTCGGCGGCCTCTCCGTCCCGGCCCAGGGTTATCTGCCACCTGGGCATCAATGGTTCGGCAAACCGACTTTCAAACTTGAGTATAATGTCGAGGAAGCCAAAAAGCTGATGGCCGAAGCTGGGTACGGCCCGGACAAGCCGATCACCACAAAGGTTGTGATCTCTTCATCCGGTTCTGGCCAGATGCTGCCGCTGGCCATGAACGAATACATCCAGCAAACCCTTTCGGAAATCGGCATCAATGTCGAATATGAGGTTGCCGACTGGAACACGGTTATCAACATCTGGCGCGCCGGTGCCAAGGACCCGAGCGCAAAGGGTGCCACCGCCGTCAACTACAGCTACTTCATCCAAGACCCTTTTACGGCATTGATTCGTCAGTCGCAGTGCAATCTAGCACCGCCAAACGGCACCAATTGGGGTTTTTACTGTGACCAGGAAATGGATGCGCTGTTCAGTCAGGTGCGCAACACCTTCGATGCGGCTGAGCAGGACAAGGTGCTGCAGAAGATTCATGAGAAATATGTCAATGACGCCCTCTTCCTGATGGTGACGCATGACGTCAACCCACGCGCCATGTCCACCAAAGTCAAGGGCTTTGTTCAGGCGCAGAACTGGTTCCAGGACTTTTCGACGATCTCCATGGATCCCTGATTTTTGTTCAGCGGCAGGGCGGGAATGAAACCCGCCCTGTCGTTGCCGATGCCAGATCTGACTCTCACGAGGACATCATGCTGCTCTACGCCATAAAACGACTGTTGCATGTCATTCCCGTCGCGATCGGCGTGAGCATTGTGTGCTTCATGCTGATCCATATCGCCCCGGGTGATCCGCTAGCCGCGATCTTACCCTCGGATGCTTCTGCGGAAATGCAGGCCCAGATGCGCGCGTTTTACGGCCTCGACCGTCCCCTGCCGGTGCAATACGCCCTTTGGGTGTGGCATGCCGTGCAGGGCGATCTTGGAACGTCGATTGCAACAGGACGTCCCGTTCTCGCCGACATCATTGATGCGTCGATCAATTCGATCATTCTTGCCCTGTCTGCGGCAGTGATCGGCTTCGTTAGCGGGGCAACACTCGGGTTTCTTGCCGGTGTCTTTCGTGGTGGATGGGTCGATCGTCTGTCATCGGGAATATCGATGCTTGGCGTCAGCGTGCCGCATTACTGGCTCGGCATGGTGCTGGTCATTACCTTTTCGGTCACGTTGGGCTGGTTGCCGGCGATGGGTGGCGGTCCCGGAGGGTCTTCCGGTCGAAGCTTCGGCTGGGAATATCTCCAGTACCTTGTCCTGCCGGCAGTCACGATGTCGGTCATTCCGATGGGGATTATCGCCCGCACGATCCGTTCTCTGGTGGCGGACATTCTTGCCCAGGATTTCACCCAGGCGCTTGCGGCCAAGGGGCTGATGCGCGGTCATATTCTGCGCCACGTCGTGCGCAACGCCGCGCCCACTGCACTGTCCGTCATGGGCCTGCAACTGGGATATCTTCTCGGCGGGTCAATTTTGATCGAGACGGTATTTTCCTGGCCCGGTACCGGCTTTCTTTTAAACGGTGCAATCTTCACCCGTGATCTGCCGATCCTGCAGGGCACAATCCTGGTGCTCGCGATGTTCTTCGTTATCCTCAATCTTCTGGTCGACGTGTTGCAGAGTGCCATCGATCCCCGCATCCAGAGGAGCTGACCATGGTTGCCATCACCACAGCAGCTGAAATCCCCGTTGAGAAAATTGCCAAGTCGCCCGGGTTCTGGAGCGGTGTTTTGAGACGTCTCAGTCACGATCCGGTCGCGATGGTGGCGCTGGCACTCCTCGTTCTTCTCGTCCTTATCGCCATTTTCGCCCCTTATCTCGCGCCATATGATCCGGCCAAGGGCAGCGTGATCCGCCGCCTGAAACCGATTGGAACGGAGGGATATATTCTCGGAACCGACGAACTCGGTCGCGATATGCTCTCACGTTTGATCTATGGGGCACGGCTGTCGCTGATCATGGGGGTCGTGCCGGTGCCGATCGCGTTTGTGATCGGCTCAGCAATCGGCATCGTTGCCGGTTATACCGGCGGTTTAATCAACACCCTCATTATGCGTACCGTCGATGTGTTCTACGCTTTTCCGTCGGTCCTGCTTGCCGTCGCGCTGTCGGGAGCACTCGGGTCCGGCCTCACCAATGCGCTGGTGTCTTTGACGGTGGTGTTCATTCCGCAGATCGCCCGTATCGCCGAAAGCGTGACAACGCAGGTGCGCAAGCTGGATTACGTTGATGCGGCTCGCGCATCGGGTGCCCCGGCCTTCACCATCATTCGCGTTCATATCCTTGGAAACGTGCTCGGCCCGATTTTTGTCTTCGCCACAAGCCTGATTTCGGTGTCGATGATCCTTGCGTCGGGCCTGTCGTTCCTGGGACTGGGTGTACGCCCGCCCGACGCAGAATGGGGACTGATGCTCAATACACTGCGCACGGCGATTTATACCAATCCCTTTGTCGCGGCGCTTCCCGGCGCGATGATCTTCATCACCTCGATCTGCTTCAACCTTTTCTCAGACGGGCTGCGCACAGCCATGGATGTGAAGTCATGATCAACATGGTTGGAAAACCGGCTTTCGAACTGCCTGTTGGTGAGCGGGGCGGCCCTGCCCAGCCGTTGATCTCCGCTCGCGGGCTGCTCAAGCATTTCCCGGTGAAGGGCAGCGGCTTTCTCAAGCCGAAGAAAGTGGTGCGTGCGGTCGACGGGGTCGATTTCGATATTCTGAAAGGAGAGACGTTGGGTGTGGTCGGTGAAAGCGGCTGCGGCAAGTCGACGACGGCGCGACTTCTGATGCAACTGATCGAACCGGACCAGGGCGAGATTCTCTTTGACGGTGAAACGGTTGGAGGTGCACTGCCGCTTTCGGCCTATCGCCGTCAGGTGCAGATGGTTTTTCAGGACAGTTATGCTTCCCTCAATCCGAGACTGACGATTGAGGAATCCATAGCGTTTGCTCCGCAGGTTCATGGAACGCCAGCCGCAAAGGTCATTGCGAGGGCACATGATCTTCTTCACCGCGTAGGTCTGGAGCCGTCGCGTTTCGCAGGCCGTTATCCTCATGAACTGTCCGGCGGCCAGAGGCAGCGCGTCAATATTGCCCGGGCGCTCGCGCTTGAGCCAAGGCTGGTCATTCTGGACGAGGCGGTCTCGGCCCTCGACAAGTCTGTGGAGGCGCAGGTGCTCAACCTGCTTCTCGACCTCAAACGCGATTTCGGCCTGACCTATCTGTTCATCTCACACGATCTCAATGTCGTGCGCTTTATGTGCGACAGGGTCATGGTCATGTATCTTGGCAAGGTAGCGGAAGTAGGCAGTCGCGATGCGATTTACGGCAATACGGTTCACCCCTATTCGGCGGCACTTTTGGCCTCTATGCCGAAGATAGACCCGGCCGAGCGAACCGAAGCGCCGCCGTTGACGGGTGATCCACCAAACCCGATCGATCCGCCCTCCGGTTGTCGCTTCCACACCCGTTGCAGTTTTGCAGAGGATGTCTGCCACCGGACAATGCCGCCGTTGACGGGCATTTCCAGTGATCAGGCCGCAGCTTGTCTCATGGCGGTCTCTGGCTCCGGCCATAGCCGCGCCCCTGTAATGATGGAGGCATGACCATGCGGAACGATGCAATGATCAATATCAGCAACCTTTCGGTGACGTTTCGGCGGGGCGGAAAGGCGGTAAAGGCCGTCAACGGTGTCAGCCTGTCCGTGAAACCTGGAGAAGTGGTCGCCCTGCTCGGTGAATCCGGTTCAGGCAAGAGCGTGACGATGCGCTCATTGTTGCGGCTTCACCCCAAGGGAACCCTGATCGAAGGCGGCATGACAGTTGATGGGCATGATGTCATGTCGCTCTCCAACCGTGCGCTTTCCGATCTGCGCGGGGCTGTCGTCTCCATGGTTTTTCAGGAGCCGCGTCTGGCGCTTGATCCCGTCTATACCGTCGGTCGGCAAATCGAGGAAACCATCATGCGGCATGAAAAGGTGTCGCGCAGGGTCGCTGCCGAACGGGCGCTTGCATTGTTCGACAAAGTCCGTATTCCCTCGCCAAAGCGGCGCCTTTCCAATTATCCTCACGAAATGTCGGGCGGTATGCTTCAGCGCGCCATGATCGCGATGGCGCTTGCGTGCAATCCCAAGGTCTTGTTGGCCGACGAGCCGACGACAGCACTGGATGCCACAGTCCAGATCCAGATACTGCTGCTCATTCGTGAGCTGCAACGGGAGTATGGTCTGTCAGTTATCTTTGTCACTCATGATATCGGCGTGGCAGCCGAAGTGGCTGACCGTATCGCGGTCATGTATGCCGGGCGTATTGTCGAGGAGGGGCTGGTTGGCGAAATCATCCGCAATCCGCACCATCCCTATACGAAAGGATTGCTTGGCGCGCGCGTCGAGCTGGCCGAAGGACGCGACCGATTGGTCACCATTCCAGGTGCCCCACCCGATCTCGCGGCAATGCCACCCGGTTGCGCTTTCGCGCCGCGATGTGTGCAGGTCAACGATCTCTGCCAAAAGCAAGTCCCGCCACTCATTCCGCTCTCCGGCGGAGCGGGTGTTGCCTGCCTTTTTCCCGATTGATCACTCGTGAGTATAGCGCCAGCCACAACAGGCGGACAGGACGGACGAACCCTCGTGGTCATGCAGGAACGATGAAACGCATAGGATTGATCAACCCGAACACCTCGCAAGCGACCACGGCGATGATGACAAATATCGCCCGCAGGTACCTTCCGGAGGGGTTTGTAATCGAAGGCCACACCGCGGCACACGGTGTGCCCATGATCCTCAACGAGGTCGAACTGGCCACTGCCGCCGATAGCGTCGTGCAGACAGGGTGCGAGCTGGCCCGTCGGAACGACGCCTTGATTGTCTGCGCCTTCGGCGATCCAGGGCTGGAACGCCTCGCAGTTGCATCCGGCGTCCCCACCGTCGGCATCTGTCAGGCCAGCATGATGGAAGCCGCGGCCGGTGATCGCCGTTTCGGCATCGCCACCGTGACCCCCGATTTGGTAGGCAGTTTTGCTGCTAAGGCGCAAACACTCGGCGTGGCGTCGCTTTTTACCGGTACACGGTTAACCCAAGGAGATCCGCAGCACCTGGCTTCGGACCCGGTGGCATTGCAGACAGCGCTGGAAGTCGCTGCCCGGGAATGTTTTGAGCGGGACGGCGCCGATGTCGTTATCATAGGGGGTGGCCCACTGGGACAAGCGGCCAATAACCTGCAGCGTATACTGTGCGCGCCAATTATTGCACCAATCCGATCGGCTGTAGAGTTGGTCATCCGCGTGTTGGAGTTTGAAGACCGGAGATAGACCTCGCAATAGTAAAGGATATCGGCTTGCCAGCCGAACAAACTGTCGCTTTTTCTATTGCAAGCCGCACCAGAGCGGCTGAAAATTGTGTCGTTGAGATTTCACCGGAGCATCGTGTGCCCAAGGAAAGATCATTCCTGTTCCGAGTCAGGCAATCCCTGCCGGATCTTCATCCCGCAGAAAAGCGGATTGGAGAATTCGTTTGTGATTTTCCCGGCGAACTCGCGAGCTATTCAGCTCAGGAGCTTGCCGCACTGGCACATGTCTCCAAGGCGACCGTGACACGTTTCATCCGCCGGCTAGGCTACGAAAATTACGAAGAAGCCAGACGACACGCCCGGGCGGAAAAGCAGACAGGTTCGAGATTCTTTCTGGCGCGGGCTGCCGACGCCGGAGCCAGACAATCGATCCAGGCGCATGTCGCACAGGCTGTCGTCAATCTCGAAGCCACATTTCTGGGGATTTCGGAAACCCAGATCGACAGCGCCGTCACGGCACTACTTCATGCACGCAAGGTTTGGGTGATAGGCTTCCGCAGCAGCCACCCCTTTGCAGCCTATCTGCAATGGCAGCTTACACAGGTCATCGAAAACATTGCCGTCATCCCGGGTGCCGGGCAGACGATGGGCGAACATCTGGTCAGCGTTGATGAAAATGACGTCGTGATTTTCTTTGGACTACGTCGAAGAACCAGCCAGTCCGATGCGATCGTTGATCAGGTGAGACGCTCGAAGGCACAGCTTCTTTACGTAACCGACGAAGGCGCTCCCTTTGAGACGAATGCGACGTGGCACTTACAGTGCCAGACGCTCGCGCCAGGGCCGCTCTTTAATCATACGGCGGTTATGGCTCTCTGCCATCTTCTGATAACTCGTTGCCTTGAAAAGGCGGGGACAACCGGCCGCGCCCGCCTGCGCAATATAGAAGCCCTCAACGAAACGCTGGACGAGCTGTGAATTTGGCGTGCCTCGTCGGCCGCACCTAAAGCCTGCTGCTGAGATGGAAGTAAAGCCTGCCGCCAACCGTAAGCAGCCTCGGCAGGACACCGCTGACAGGAACCATAGCGACTGCCTCATGAATCAGCTTCCGGAAACAGCTTCTCAGTCAGGAAATCGATGAAGACGCGTAGCCTCGGCGCAACGAACCGCGCCGATGGCCAAAGTATCGAGAAATGGCCGGGTGCCGCCAGGGGCTCTGTTGCAAAAAATCGGCTGATCGCCGAAAGAGCGGTGAAGATTTCAGCGAGACTTTTAATGAGCGATTTTAAATGGCGTCATTTTCAGGGTGAACTCATCCTTTGGGCGGTCCGCTGGTACTGCCGCTATGGGATCAGCTACCGGGATCTTGAACAGATGATGGGTGAACGGGGCGTGCCTGTTGATCATTCCACGATCTATCGCTGGGTTCAGAAATATGCGCCAGAGGTTGAAAAACGACTACGCTGGCATTGGCGCCGGCCGCAATCGACGAGTTGGCGTGTGGATGAAACCTATGTAAAAGTTCGCGGTAAATGGACATATCTGTACCGGGCCGTCGACAAGTTCGGCAACGATCGATTTCTATCTGTCGCCGACGCGTAATGCCAAAGCAGCAAAGCGATTTCTCGGCAAGGCTTAGAATGGCTTGAAGGATTGGGAAAAGCCAACGGCCATCAACACCGATAAGGCATCGACCTACGGGATCGCGATTTCGGAACTGAAGGCCGAAGGTAAGTGCCCAGGAGAGCTTGTGCACCGGCAGGTCAAGTATCTGAATAATGTCGTCGAGGCCGATCACGGCAAGCTCAAGCAACTGATCAGGCCTGTGAGAGGATTCAAGACGCTGAAAACGGCATACGCGACGATCAAGGGATTCGAGGTGATGCGGGCTCTGCGCAAGGGACAGGCTGCGATTTTCAACCTGACCGGCGACGTACATGGCGAAGCTCGCATCGTTGAACGGGCTTTTGGCATCGGACCGAGCGCCTTAACGGAAGCTGTCGCTTTGCTCACCCAGAACCTTGCGGGGCAGCCCGCGTGACAGCGGATTAAATAAGGCCTCGCCAGTCATCTGGAATATTTGCAACAGAGCCAAAAATACTGACTTTCATCGCACAGACGGGTCGCGACTGGGTCTTGTAACAACACAGCTCACCTAGTTTTGGAGATAGTGTCTTTACCCGGCCTGGAAGAAATGGCCCTCGCCAGCCTCGTGGTAGTCCGCTTCACATCGCGCATTATTGCTTGCACCCAGACTGTGGGCAATGGGGCGTGAGGGCTCGCAAACAATCCGAGTTGGCTCGAAAAACGGGTTCAGAGCACCAATGCATCCATTAGTGGATGCGACGGGTCTTCAAGCCCGTCTAAAATCGAGAAATGGTGCTTGTCCGGTTCTTCCACGACAAGCGTCTGCGCACCCAATCCCTTCCATATATTGGCAAGAAGCGCGTTTTGACGCACGAATTCCGCACGTTCGGCCGCACCGGCCCAGCAAACCAGTCTGGTGTTGGCGAAAGGCTCGAGTAGCGCCGGGCTTTCTGTATAGGCTTCGGTTCTATCAATTCTCATTTTCGCGTTCGATGAAAGGTTCATCAACGGACGAAGGTCGTGAAGACCCGAAAGGCTGACGGTATTCACAATCCGCTTTTGCACACCCTCTGACAGAGGTGATGTAGTAGTGATCATTCGTGTTACCAGATGCCCGCCAGCCGAGTGACCGATGAGATAAATGGAGCCATCCACCTCTCGCGCCGCCAGCTCGATCGATTGGGCAACTTCTATTGTTATCTGACCAATTCGAGCTTCTGGAGCAAGAGTATAAGAAGGCATCGCCACTGCATAACCCCGCTCGATCGCCCCTCTTGCAAAATGCGACCAGTAGCTCTTGTCGAGATTTACCCAAAACCCACCGTGAACGAATACAACCAAACCAAGCGCAGGTTTGGACGGGTGGAAAATATCCAGGGTATTTCTAGGCTTCTGACCATATACGACGTCGAACTTTGCCCGCCCCGATGACCCGAGTTCCTCGCGATAAGCACGCGCGGGTCCTACCCACGCGTCCGGCCAACGCTCGCCTTTGGCTATATTGGCACCATTGGCATAAGCGCTGTCCCAATCTGTTATCCGATAGTGCAAAACATTCTCCTTCATGTACACAATAGTTTTTGACTACAAACGATGAACCGACAGCAAACGAACGCTCAGGCTGGCAAATATTTAGACCGATGGGAGAAGGCGAACGCCATGGCCGGACCTTAACACACGCCACCCAACGATGGCTTTGCCCCAAGCCTCCATTGCGATTAAGGCAAGACGGCAGTGCTCATGAAACTCGGAAACTGAAGAGACAGTTGGTCTCAAAGTCTTCGGCCAAAGGCTTTTAAATACCCAGGTAACGATCTTGAACGACAGAGGTCAGCCCTTGTGGTGGGCCACACCACACGTTTTTACCATTCTCAAGGATTATACACTTATCGGCGACCGGGAGTAATTCGCTCAGCGTCTTATCCACGACGAGAATGGACAGGCCCTCGGCCTTGAGTTGGCGTATCGCTCGCCAGATATCCTGGCGAATGACGGGGGCCAGACCCTCTGTTGCTTCATCGAGGATGAGAAGCAGCGGATTGGTCATTAAGGCGCGGCCGATGGCCAGCATTTGCTGTTCGCCACCGGAGAGCGATTTGGCCATCTGGGCATACCGCTCCTTCAGGCGTGGAAAAAGCGCATTGACCTTTTCTAGTGTCCAAGGGCCGGGTCTTGCCGCCGCTACCAGATTTTCATGGACTGAGAGGTTTGGGAAACAACGTCGCCCCTCGGGCACAAGACCAACACCCAGACGCGCGACCTTGTAGGGCGCGAGGCGGCCTGTTCCTTTGCCATTGAATGAGATGCGACCCGTCTTGGGCGGCATGAGGTTGCAGATCGACTTGATGGTCGTCGATTTGCCCATCCCGTTGCGCCCCATCAGCGCAACGACCTCGCCCTCGGCCAGGTTGAAATCGACACCGAAAAGCGCCTGGCTGGCACCATAATAGGTGGTGATGTCCTCCACATTCAACAACATCAGGCGTGATCTCCCAGATAGGCGGTGCGAACGGTCGGATTGTTGCGGATTTCATCCACGGTACCGGTTGCGATAAGCTTGCCGTAGACGAGAACGGAAATCCTGTCTGCTAGCGCGAAGACCGCGTCCATATCGTGTTCGACCAGCAGGATCGGCGCTTCTTGACGCAACGTATCGAGGAAGCCGGTCAGTTTTTTCGAGCCCTCCGGCCCCATGCCAGCCATCGGCTCATCGAGCAGGAAGGCTTTCGACTGAAGCGCCAGCGCCATTGCGATTTCCAACTGGCGCCGTTCGCCATGCGAAAGTTCAGCGGTCGGCAGGCGCGCGCGGTCAGCCAATCCGACCCTTTCCAGGATCGCCATGGATGGATCGACAAGCGATTTGTCCTGCATGACCGGTTTGAAGAAACGAAAGCTCGTTCCCTGTTTCGCCTGTGCCGCCAACATGACGTTGCGCAGTGCGGAGAATTCCGGTGCGAGCGACGACACCTGAAACGTTCTGCCCAGACCGCGTTGTGCGCGCTCGGCGGTGTTGAGCGCACCTATGTCTTCACCAGCAAAACGGATCGTGCCGGAATTCTGTCTCAGCGTGCCACAAATCTGGTGAATGAGCGTGGATTTCCCAGCACCATTCGGGCCAATCAAGGCGTGAATTTCGCCCGCGCGAAGATCGAGCGTCACGCCATCCGTTGCGCGCAGCGCTCCGAAATTCTTGACGAGATTGTCTATCTGGAGGACAGCGTCAGCCATGTTTTGCCTTTCCGGCCAAAAGGCCGACCAAGCCACCCCGGGCAAAAAGCACGACACCGAGAAGGATGAGGCCAAGAAAGAATTGCCAGCGTTCAGTCAGGCCGCCCAATGCGAATTCGAAGGCGACGAAGAGTGCAGCTCCGGCAAGCGGGCCAAACAGCCTTCCCGTTCCGCCGAGAATGATGAGGACGATCAGTTCACCTGACATATGCCAGGACAGCATGGAGGGACTAACAAAGCGGTTGAGATCGGCATAGAGCGCGCCAGCCAGAGCGGTAATCATCGCCGAGATGACGAAGCCGACGAGGCGGATGCGGTAAGGATGGATGCCAACCGTCGCAACACGTGTCTCGTTCTGCCGTGCCGCCTGCAAAGCCGCTCCGAAGCGGGAAGCACGGATCAGCGCAAAGAGGCCAATGGCCGCGATCAGCACCACGTAACTGACGAGGAAGAAGCTCAGAGGCTTCATGGTGTTGATGCCCGGAAACTGGTTGCGCACCAGAATGGAGAGGCCATCCTCACCGCCATAGGCAGGCCAGGAAATCGCGAAATAATAGATCATCTGCGCGAAGGCGAGCGTGATCATGATGAAGTAGACGCCGGTCGTGCGCAGGCTGATGAGGCCGATCAGAATAGCGACCAGACCGGATGCGCAGGCCGCAACGATCCAGATCACCTGCATCTGAACCGTGCCTGACAGGCCGAAGATCATCGATTCGCCGGAAAAGCCATGGCTGGCGAGAATGCCAGCGGCATATCCACCAATGCCGAAGAAAGCCGCATGGCCGAAAGACACGAGGCCTCCGAGGCCCAGCGCCAGGTTGAGGCCGAGCGCTGCCAGCGCAAGAATGGCAATGCGCGTGGCAAGTGTCACGTAAAAGGGTTGGCCGAGAGAGTTTGCGACGAGCGGGGCTGCCAGCAGTAAAGCAGCAAGTAGCAGATTGACTGTATTTTCACGGGTCAGCATGGGGCCTCACGCATGAGCTGGCGGAAAGAGCCCGCGCGGTTTGACAGCCAGAATGACGGCCATGACGACATAGATCAGCATGGATGCCGCAGCACCACCGATCATGCCTGCTTGCGACGGATCGACAAAGAGGCTGAGCAGTTGCGGCAGCAAAAGGCGCCCAAGCGTATCCGTGATGCCGACCAGAAGCGCACCCAAAAGCGCACCCTTGATTGAGCCAATACCACCGATAACGATCACGACGAAGGCGAGGATGAGCACCGGTTCACCCATGCCAACCTGCACCGATTGCAACGCACCCACCAATGCCCCGGCAAGACCAGCCAGAGCTGAACCGAGTGCAAAGACCAGTGTGTAGAGCGTGCGGATATCGACGCCGAGTGCCCCGATCATCTCGCGGTCGCTCTCACCAGCGCGAATGCGCATTCCGAGACGCGTCTTGCCGATGAGCAGGTAAAGACCGAGTGCGACAAGAGCACCGACGGCGATGATCGCCAGACGATAGACCGGATAGCTGGCATCGCCCGGCAGCGTGACGGCGCCCTCCAGAAGCGGCGGTATATCGAGGTAGAGCGGGAAGGATCCGAACATCCAGCGGGTGCCTTCCGAAAAAATCAGTATGAGCGCAAAGGTAGCCAGAACCTGATCCAGATGGTCCCGGTCATAGAGCCGACGGATGACGGCCAGTTCGATAATCGCGCCAGCCGCTGCCGCACAGATGAGGCTTGCGACGAGGCCAAGCCAGAACGAGCCGGTCCACGCGGCAACGGTGGCGCAAGCAAACGCGCCAACCATATAGAGCGAGCCATGAGCCAGGTTGATCAGCCCCATGACGCCGAATATCAACGTCAACCCGGCAGCCATGAGAAACAACATGACGCCGAGCTGGATGCCGTTCAGCAACTGTTCGATAGCAAGTGCCATAGTCACGCTACGTCCTTAGATCTTGCAGTCTTGGGCGTAGGCGTCACCGTGATCCGAGAAGATTTTCTCGACCGTCTTGTTGGTCAGCACGCCGTCTTTCTTCACCACTTCGGTGATGTAGAGATCCTGGATGGGGTGCTGGTTGGTGTTGAACTTGAAGTTGCCGCGCGGAGATTTGATATCGGCCTTCAACAGCTCGGCGTGGAAGGCATCGGTATCCTTGACGCTGACTTTTGCGGCAGCGGACAGGATCAACTGTGCCGCGTCATAGGCCTGGACGGCGTAGATGGACGGCAGACGGTTATATTCTTTCTGGAAATCGGCAAGGAATTTCTTGCTGACCTCGGTATCGAAATCCGGCACCCACTGGCCAGAAGCCTTTGCGCCGATGGCCGCATCACCGATAGCAGGCAAAACATCCTGGCTGAAGGAGAAGCCGGGACCCATGACCGGAATTTTGACGCCTGACTGGGCAAACTGCTTCATGAAGGCAATGCCCATGCCGCCGGGGAGGAATGAGAAGATGCCGTCAGCTCCGGATGCGCGCATCTGCGCAATTTCAGCGGCATAATCCGTCTGGCCGACCTTGGTATAGACTTCGGAGACCACCTCTCCCTTATAATACCGCTTGAAGCCAGCGAGCGAATCCTTGCCGGCGGGATAGTTCGGCGCCAAGATGAACATCTTCTTGAAGTCCTTGTTGGCATATTGGCCCATGGCTTCGTGAAGATTGTCATTCTGGTAGGCGGCGTTGAAGTAAAGCTTGTTGCAGCCCTTGCCAGCCAGTGCCGCCGGTGCCGCATTGGTCGAGACATAGAACTTGCCCTGGGCAACCGCACCCGGCACGACAGCCATCAACAGGTTCGACCAGACGATGCCGGTCAGCACGTCGACATTGTCGCTCTGGATCATCTTGTCGGCGATCTGCACGGCGAGTTCCGGCTTCTGCGCGTCGTCTTCCGTCACAACGGTCACGTCCTTGTTGCCGGACTGCTTGATGGCCAGCATGAACCCGTCACGTGTGTCGACGCCAAGGCCCGCACCACCGCCTGAAAGCGTTGTAATCATGCCGATTTTCAGTGGTTCGGCTACGGCCAGGCTGGAAACGCCAAGGCTGAGCGCCATCGTGGCAGTTACGAGCATTTTCCTCATCAAGATATTCCCCTTTTTGGTTTTTGTGCCGTGCCCGGCTGATTGTCGGGCGGAAACGTTACCTTCCACAAACACGGAAAGACTTGCAATGTCACATCATGACGAATGCTGGATATAAGCCGATTACATCGTCCGAGCCGGCTTCAGCCGGAAGCGCTGGATCTTGCCCGACTCGGTTTTCGGTAAGGCATCGGTAAAGGCGACCGAGCGCGGATATTTATACGGCGCGATAACGGCCTTCACATGCTCCTGCAACTCCTTGGCCATCGCATCGCTAGGTTCGTATCCCTGCCCGAGCACGATATGGGCTTCAACGATCATGCCGCGCTCGTCGTCGGCAGCGCCGATGACCGCACATTCCGAAACGGCGGCGTGTTTGAGAAGCGCCGCCTCGACTTCCGGACCGGCAATATTGTAACCGGCGGAAACGATCATGTCGTCAGAGCGGGCGGCGAAATGGAAGTAACCGTCCTCATCCTGCACGAAAATATCACCCGGCAGATTCCAGCCGTTGCGAACGAATTTGCTCTGCCGGTCGTCGGCAAGGTAACGGCAACCGATGGGGCCTTTGACGACTAGATGGCCGGGCGTACCACGCGGCACCTCGTTCATGTCGGCATCCACCACCATCGCTTCATAGCCGGTCAGCGGCTTGCCAGTGCATCCCGGTTTGAAATCGTCCTGACGGTTGGTGATGAAAATATGTAGCATTTCGGTACCGCCGATGCCATCGAGGATCGGCTTTCCGGTCTTTTTCACCCATTCGTCGAAGACAGGCGCGGGCAGCGTTTCTCCAGCGGAAACGGCAATTCTAAGCGAGGATAGATCAGCACCTGCATCCATCGCGGCCATCATGGCGCGATAAGCGGTGGGAGCCGTGAAGCAGATGGTCGCCTTATAGGTCTCGATGATTTCGATCATCTTGGCCGGCGTGGCCGTTTCCAGAAGGGCTGCACTTGCGCCAAAGCGGAGAGGGAAAACCGCAAGACCGCCAAGGCCGAAGGTGAATGCCAAGGGTGGCGAGCCGACGAAGATATCCTCTGGCTGAACATTCAGCACTTCCTTTGCGTAGGCATCGGCAATTATGAGAATATCGCGATGGAAGTGCATCGTCGCTTTGGGGACGCCGGTTGAACCCGAGGTGAAGCCAAGCAAAGCGACGTCGTCGCGACCGGTTTTGACTGCTTCGAACCGAACCGGTTTGTTGAGCGCTGCCCGGTCCAGTTCGGCATCATGATTGGCGGTGCCATCGAAACCGATAACCTGGGTGAGGTAGGCGTTTTCCTTTGCCGCCATCACCAGTTCATCCATCAGGCGGGTGTCGCAGAGCGCGATGGTGATTTCTGCCTTGTCGATGATCTTGGTCATCTCGCCAGCACGAAGCATGGGCATGGTGTTGACGACCACGGCGCCCGCCTTCATTGCGGCCAGCCAGCACGCGACCATGGCAGGGTTGTTGGCGGAGCGGATCAGAATACGGTTGCCCGGCTTGACACCATAATCCTCGATCAGAGCCCGGGCGATGCGATTCGTCCAGTCAGCAAGTTCCTTATAGGTGCGACGGCGGCCATTGCCGATAAGGGCGGTATGATCGCCGAAACCACGCTTGACCATTCGGTCCGTCAGCTCGACACCTGCATTCATCCATTCGGGGTAGTCGTGCCCATCGAGCTTGATTTCCGGCCATTCTTCGAAGGGCGGAAGATTGTCGCGGGCAAAGGTATCCTGATGGCCTGACGGTCCCAGCATAGTTATGTTCCCAGTTATTTTTATCGATGTGGCTTTTTGCCTTTTGTCCAGAATTACACCGGAAATTGGCTCTGGCAAGAGAGAAAGTTTAAGTTTGTAATATTTTTTTCTGAGGCCTGAAGTTGGGTTTTGGGCGCTTTAAATATATTCAAATTTGATCGCCGAAACGCCGATTTACTGGGCAATTAGATTTTTGTTGCGCACTGAAAATGCACGGTTTCTAGTAGATTTTTTATACGAGGATTGACCTTTGGCGGTCCGCAGCAAGCGGCTCAGTCGAGCCTTGGATATCCAGCCGACGGAAATATGCGTTGCAGCTTAAAAGCACGTTCTTTTGATTTTAAAGGTGGTGGTCAAACGCCAGGTGAGAGCGTTGAGATTTGAACATGGTCTTGTGTCTCTCGCACGCTCTCTGAGGCCTGCCAAGACTGCGTTCAGGACCGAAAGTTATCAAGGCGTGGCAGGGGTCGTTGCCCTAAAGGTCGTCGCCTTCATCGGCAGAAAGATGGTTGTGCGCCGAGCGTTTGACCTGTCCAACGTGGGTGAGAAGGCCAGAGAGCACGATGGGGTCCACATCCGCCATCATATCCTCCAGCCAGCCGCCGTGCGCTTCCGCCATAGCCTCGAATATCGTCTGGCCCTTGTCTGTCAGGCGTGCGACGATGACGCGGCGGTCATCGGCTGGCCGTTCGCGCAACACGAGGCCGTCCAGTTCCAGCCGTTCCACGAGGCCGGTGATGTTACCATTCGTCACCATAGTGCGCTTCGACAATTCGCCGAGACGCAGTCCTTCCGGCTCCCGGTACAGCTGGGAAAGTAGATCGAATTGCGGCAGGGTGGCTCCGAATTCGCGCCGCAGGCGGCGGCGTATTTCCTGCGAGATCAGCTTGGTGGTGGACAGGAGTCGCAGCCAGAGGCGAAGCTCCTGCTTCTTACCCTCTTGCGTATCGCTGATAATGATTTCGAGATCGACCGCCGACAAAGTCCCGCCCCTTGCACGCAGTTGAATGTCAAACACTGACTTACCTCAACATGTTTGAACATTCAAGGAACATCTGGCATGCCAGCGCATTGCAATCCTTGCTATCTGCCGGGAAAGCAAACTTCCTCTCGTGAGGAATTTATATTTTTTATTCGGACGCAACGCGACCTGCCGCGTCCGAAAGAGAGAAGAGAAATTGGCCTAGGTATTGGGGAAGATATTTGTCTGCGTTGCGACACGTCTGTATGCCGCACCGGCAGTGAAGCCGCCGTCGATGACGAAGTCTTCACCGGTGATGAAGCTGGATGCGTCAGACGCCAGGAACAGCACCAGTTCGGCGATCTCTTCCGGCTTGCCGCTGCGCTTCATCGGCGTCATGTCGATCATCGGCTTCAGGTGAGGGCTGTTGGCGTTCAGACCGGTCACGACAAGGCCGGGGCAGACGGCGTTGACGCGGATCCCTTTTGTCGTCAGCTCCATGGCAGCGCTGCGCGTGAGTCCGCGCAGGCCCCACTTGCTGGCCGTGTAGGCCGGGTCGTAGTGGCCGGAATAGCCGCTATTGGAGGAGATGTTGACGATCGAGCCGCCGCCGGCCTTGCCCATCAACTCCATCACCGCCTGAATGCCAAGAAAGGCACCCGTGAGATTGACCTTCAGCACGCGCTCCCAAGCCTCGAGGCTGGTGGATTCAACGATCGTGCGGTTGATGATGCCGGCATTATTGACGAGAATATCGATGCGGCCTTTCCACTCGGTGGCAAGCGCCACGACGCCTGCCCAACTTGTTGGGTCGGTGACATCCAGATAGATGAAGCGGGCCTCGCGCCCTTCCTTTTGCAGGGCTTCCGCGAGCGCACGACCTTCTTCGGCCAGCACGTCGGCGATGATGACGGCGGCACCCTTGGATGCAAAAAGACGGGCTTCAGCCTCGCCCTGGCCGCGCGCGCCGCCGGTGATGATGGCAAGACGTCCTGTAAGATCGGCCATGCCTCAGTCCCTCGCTTCTATCGTTTGCTGCCGCTGCTCACCCAGACCCTCGATACCGAGCGCCATGATTTGCCCCGGCTTCAGGAAGATAGGTTCCGGCTTGATACCCATGCCGACGCCGGGCGGCGTGCCGGTGGCGATCAGGTCTCCGGGCTCCAGAGTCATGAACTGGCTGATATAGCTGACCAGATGTGCGACGCCGAAGATCATCGTATTCGTATTGCCCGTCTGCCGGCGCACGCCGTCGACATCCAGCCACAACGCAAGCTTCTGAGGGTCCGGCACCTCGTCGCGTGTGACGAGCCAAGGGCCCGTGGGGCCGAACGTGTCGTGGCTCTTGCCCTTGGTCCACTGGCCGCCGCGCTCTGACTGGAAGGCGCGCTCGGACACATCATTGACCACGCAATAGCCTGCAACGTGGTTTAGAGCATCCGCCTCGCTGACATATTTCGCCCGCGTGCCGATGATGACGCCAAGCTCGACCTCCCAGTCAGCCTTCTTCGATCCACGCGGGATTTCTACATCGTCATTCGGACCGACGACGGCAGAGGCCGCCTTCATGAACAGGATCGGCTCCTCCGGTGAGGCCTTGCCGGTTTCCTTAGCATGGTCTGCATAGTTGAGACCGACGCAGATGAATTTGCCCGGACGCGGTACGCATGCGCCTATACGTTCGACCGACACCTGCGGCAGCGTCATCGGTTCGATGGCCGCAAGCCGCGCAAGCCCGTCGTCGGACAAGACATCGCGGGTGAAGTCGGCGATGACGCCGGAAAGGTCACGTACAGTTCCATCCTGGGCGACGATGGCGGGCTTTTCAGCGCCTGCCGGGCCGTATCGCAACAGTTTCATCAAGCTCTCCTGAAACCTTCGAGGACGGAATCTTCCACATCCGGCAGGTTGACGACGATGTTGTCCGGCGTACGGGTGGTCAACCAGACCAGTTCTTCGGTTGTCGACATATTGACTTCGATATGCGGCCAGTTCGGCGGCACGAAGATGAAGTCGCCTTCCTCCATGTCGAGATACTCTTTCCAGTTCTCGCCGAAGTAGATGCGCGCCTTGCCTTTCAGCACATAGCCGCCGGTCTCGGCTTCGCCATGGTGATGCGGATAGGACCGGTAGCCAGGTTCGTTGGAAACCTTGCCAAACCAGATCTTGGTGGCAGGCGTATGCTGCGGGCTGACGCCCGAAATGCGCACGCAGCCGCCGGACTGGCCGGTGCCGGTGTCTTCCTGACCTTTGCGGGTGATGAATGGTCTAACGGTATTGCTCATGGAATTTCTCCTCCTCTGCAGGCCTCTTTCAATCGGGAACGACGGCCAGCGCCTGGATCTCGATCTTGGCGCGGTCTTCCATCAAGGAGACGACCTGGACTGCCGCCATCGGCGGGAAGTGACGGCCGATGATCTCGCGGTAGATCGCGCCGATTTCCTTCATACGCGATTTGTAGGAGACGCGATCGGTGAAGTACCAGGTCATCTGGATAAGATGTTCGGGCTTCGCATCCGCCGCCTTCAGCACGCTGACGATGTTGAGAAGCGTCTGGCGCACCTGCTCGACGAAATCGTCGGAATGGAACTGGCAATGCTCGTCCCAGCCGATCTGACCGCCGACCTGTACGATGCGACCGCGTGCACTGATACCGTTCGAGTAACCAATAGGCTTTGCCCAGCCGTGCGGCTGGATGATTTCATGCATCATGTCTTGGCTCCAGATAACGAGAGAGACCTGCGCGCACGTCGTCAGGCCATGGATGGGATTTGTGGTCTTCAAGCGAGGTCATCACGATCCTCTGCTTCACCGACCAGATGATGTCGCCACGGACGGTGACGATGGTTTCGAGATCGAGCGAGGTCCGACCGATCGAGCGCACATGCACGGCGAAATCGAGCGTGTCGCCATAGACAGCGGGCTTCTTGAATTCGAGGTTCATGGTCACCGTTGGCAGGCCGAGCTTGCGTTCGAACATGAGTTCTTTCCAGGTAACGCCGAAGGAGGCGAACATCGCTTCGTTGACATCGACAAGCATGGAGAGATAGGCCGGATGATAGGCAATCCCCGTCAGGTCGCAGTCGCCGAAGCGCATCGGTTTGGAATGGGTGAAGGGCATTTTCTTTTTAACTCCGTTTAGCCTGCCATGACCTCGCCGCCCGCAATCGCGATTGCCTGGCCGGTCACGGAACCCGCCGAAGGCGAGGCAAGCCACAGCGTGGCGTCCGCCACTTCCTGCGGCTGGATCAGCCGCCCTTGCGGGTTGGATTTGGTGAATTCCGCCAGCGCTTCCTCAAGGCTGCGCCCGGTCTTCTGCATGATGGTGTCAAGCGACTGCCGAATGATCGGTGTATCGGTAAAGCCGGGACATATCGCATTGACGGTTACACCCTTCTTCGCCAGCTCCAGTGCCAAGGCTCTCGTCAGGCCGACCACGCCATGCTTGGCGGCACAGTAGGCGGAAACGTAGGCATAACCCGTCAGCCCTGCAGTTGACGCGACGTTGATGATGCGCGCTCGCTCGCCATGGGCCTTAAGATCCGGCAGCACGGCTTGCGTCACATTGAAGACACCCGTCAGGTCGACCGAGAGAACATGGCTCCACATCTCGGAGGATGTCTTTTCAAAAGGCGCGCTTGGTGCTTCACCGGCATTGTTGACGAGAATGGAGACGCTGCCGAAGGTTCTGCGGGCTTTCTCCAAACCCTCAGCAATTGCGCCCGTATTCGTCACGTCAAAGCTATCCAGCACCAAAGCTCGTGTGCCAATTTCGGCTGCGACAGCAGTCAGGGGCTCGCGGCGGCGTCCGGCCAGCGTCACATTCGCTCCAGCCTTCGCCAGTGTGCGGGCGATAGCAGCACCGATGCCGCTTCCGGCTCCGGTCACGAGCGCGTGCCGTCCTTCAAGGGGAAGAGCGTTCAGCATGGCTCTTTCACTTCGCCGCAGCGGCGCGTTCGAGGTTCGCCCCGTACTGGAACTTGCCGGACATGTACTGCTTCGGCCACGGAACGTTCTTCAGACCGATCTTCGCTGCTTCGTGCAGAACCCAGGCGGGATCGGCCAGGTGAGGCCGCGCCACGGCACAGAGGTCAGCACGGCCTGCGGAGATGATCGAATTGGCGTGGTCTGCCTCGGAAATGGCGCCGACCGCTATGGTTGGAATGCCGATTTCGTTGCGGATCTTGTCGGAGAACGGCGTCTGGAACAGGCGTCCGTAGACCGGCTTTTCCTCCTTCCAGACCTGACCCGATGAGCAGTCGATCAGGTCTGCGCCTGCATCCTTGAACATCTTGGCGAAGATCGCGGCATCTTCCGGCGTGTTGCCGCCTTCCGTCCAGTCGTGGCAGGAAAGGCGAACCGAGATCGGCTTGTCTTCCGGCCATGCCTCGCGCACGGCGGCGAAGACTTCACGCGGATAGCGAGCACGGTTTTCGTAAGATCCGCCATACTCGTCTTCGCGCCGATTGGTCAGCGGCGACAGGAAGGACGAGATCAGATAACCGTGGGCTGCGTGGAATTCCAGCCAGTCGGCACCGGCTTCCGCCGCACGCCTCGTAGCTGCCACGAAATCGGCCTTCACCCGGTCCATATCGGCTCGATCCATCGCTTTGGGAACGACGCTGTGTTTCAGATAGGGGATCGCCGAAGCGGAGAGAAGCGGCCATCCGCCTTCCTCCAGCGGCTGATCGATACCATCCCAAGCCCGTTTGGTCGCGCCCTTGCGTCCGGCATGACCGAGCTGGATGCCGACCTTGGCGGCGCTATTGGTGTGGACGAAATCGACAAAGCGCTTCCAGCCCTTCGTCTGCTCGTCGTTCCACAGACCGAGGCAACCGGGGGTGATGCGCGCATCGGGAGAGACGCAGGTCATTTCAGCAAAGACCAGACCGGCACCGCCGAGCGCACGGGCCCCGAGATGCACCACGTGGAAATCACCGAGCAGACCGTCTGTCGCCGAATACATCGCCATGGGAGAGACAACAATGCGGTTTGGCAGCGTCGTGCCGCGCGACGTATAGGGCGTGAACATCGGCGGCAGGCAACGCTCGTTTTCCTTGACGTCGAGGCCGGATTGACGGGCGAACCAGTGTTCGTAACCCTCGAGCCATTCCTTGTCGCGCAGACGCAGATTCTCGTGGCTGATGCGCTGCGAGCGAGTTAGCATCGAGTACATGAACTGCTCCGGCGGCAGCGTGTCGGCATAGCGATCGCCAACAACTTCGAACCATTCCATCGCATTGCGGGCGGCGTTCTGGATGCGTGCCACGTCGACGCGACGGATGTCTTCATAGATTTTTAGAACGTCCGCGATGCTGTCTTTGCCGTGGCCAGCCTTGTTGAACTGGTTGGCAAGCTCAATCGCATCGTCGATGGCAAGCTTCGTGCCCGAGCCGATGGCGAAGTGAGCGGTGTGAGCGGCGTCGCCCATCAGCACCACATGGGAATCACCGTTGAAGTGGCTCCACTTGCCGCAGATCAGCCGGTTGAAGTTCAGCCAGGCTGAGCCGACCAAGTGTCGAGCATTGGTCATGAGCTCCGCACCCTCAAGCGTTTCAGCGAAGAGGCTCTGACAGAACTCGATTGATTCCTGCTGGCTCATCTGGCCGATACCGTGCGCCTCATAGGCCTTCTCGGTGGTTTCAACGATGAAGGTCGAGGTATTCTCGTCGAACTTGTAGATATGCGCCTGGAACCAGCCGTGATCGGTCTTGCGGAAGTCGAAGGTGAAGGCATCGAACAGCTTGTTGGTTCCAAGCCAGATGTAGCAGTTGGGACGCTTGATGAGGTCCGGCTCGAAAACGTCGGGATAACGGTTGCGGACGTTCGAGTTGAAGCCATCGGACGCGATGATCAGATCGGCATCGGGGAAATCCTGGTCGCCGCCGGCATCGGTTTTGAAAATGAGTTCCACGCCGAGCGCCTCGCATCGGCTCTGTAGAATATTGAGAAGCTTTTTGCGACCGATACCGACGAAGCCGTGACCGGTGGTACGCTGGCGCGTACCCTTGAAGAGCACTTCGATATCGTCCCAGTGGTTGAAGGCCTGCTGGATTTCGTCAGCGCTTTCCTTGTCCCACTTCTGCATCGACGTCATGGTTTGGTCGGAGAAGACGACGCCCCAGCCGAATGTGTCATAGGGGCGGTTGCGCTCGACGACGCGAATGTGATGCTCAGGGTGAAGTTTCTTCATCAGCAGGCTGAAATAGAGCCCTGCGGGGCCTCCACCGATACAAACGATACGCATGTACGTTCCCTTCTCCTCGTGGCGAGCACATTTATTTTAAACTTAAAATATAAGTCGGAATTGCGGTTGTCAACACGGGAAGAGGACGAGTTGGGCTTGCGTTTGGATGGGTCACCAACTGTCGTTGGCGATCAAACCTGACACAGCCTGGCCTCAGTTTTAACCTTTCAAAGATTGCCAACCTAAAAAGTAAAACTTGCGAACGCAAAGACGGCCATGACCCGCGCGGGGTAGAATACCGATAGGTGATGTCCTGCTTCCGCTGCGAGAATTCGGCCGACACGCACCGAACCGGTCAACGTGATCTTGCGGATCTCGGGCGCGGTCACAAGCGCCGAGGCAATCGGCGCGGGAGCGCCCCATAAAACACTGATCGCTTTCGGCGGCAGGCCTGCGTCGAGAAGTGCACGAGCAATCAACCACGCCGTTGCCGGGGTTTCTTCTGATGGTTTCACCACCACCGAGCATCCAGCCGCGAGCGCCGGGGGTACCTTCTGCGTCACCGTCCAGGCCGGAAAATTCCATGGCGCGAAGGCGGCGACCGGACCGACTGGACGTTTGTGGACCGACAGGGTCATCCATGGAGCACGCCCCGGGACGATACGCCCATAGGCGCGCCGGCCTTCGTCCGCATACCAGTCGAGAAGATCGGCAGAACCGCGCCATTCCGCCAGCGCCTGTGCCAGAGGCTTGCCTTGCTCCAAGGAGAGTATCGTTCCAGCAAGCTGTTCGTTTTCGCGCATCAATGCCGCCGCCCGGCGCATGATTTGAGCGCGTTCGATGGGCGGTACCGCAGACCATTCTGCAAAGCCTTGTGTAGAAAGTCGCGCCGCCTCCAGTGCCTCAACCTCTCCTGCCTGCGGCAGCACAGCCAGCACTTCTTCGGTCGCGGGGTCGAACAGACGCAGTACCTCTTGATCCTACAGTCCTTTCCTCGCCTCCAAGAATTAGTCTTGCCTCGGGATAGATTGCCATCTTACGTCTCCTCCCGTGCAGGCACGCGCTCGGGCATCCCAACGATGCCTCGCTGCTTCAGATCGTCTATAGCCTTCGGATTGAAACCGAGGCTCGCCAGAATTTCGCCGCTGGCTGCACCAAGCGGTTGCGGCATGCTGCGGATGGACGTCGGGCTGGCCGAAAGGCGAGCCGGAAACCGCGTCAGGCGTATCTCGTCTCCTGTTTCCGTCCCGAAATGCTCAACCACCCAGCGCGCTTCGACCTGCGGATCAGAAAAGACCTGATCCAGCCGGTTAATCGGTCCGCCCGGAATACCGGCAGCATTCATCCTTTCCAGTAGATCGGCGCTGCGATAGCCCACGATCTCCAGTGCCAGCGCTTCCTCAAGCGTAACGCGGTTCGCAACTCGTCCGGCGTTCGAGCTGTAATCTGGATGTTCGGCAAGGTCGCCGCGCCCAAGCAGGCGGCAGAAGGCGCGGAACTGACCGTCATTTCCAATGGCGACGATTAGGTGACCGTCCGCTGCTGCGAAGGTGCGATAAGGGACGACATTGGGATGTCCGTTGCCAAGAGGTTTCGGGATGCGTCCGCCTGTCGCCGCTGCCTGCAACGATCTCGGACTGTTCCAGGCCCCACGCTACCGTATCGACGACGAGCTTCGGCGCGGCACGCTGGTGGAGGTCCTCAAGGAGGTGCCTCCGCCGCGCTTGCCAGTCCACGCGCTCTATCTGCACACTCAGCAGCTGTCGCCACGCCTGCGCGTATTCCTGGACTGGCTGCGCAAGCAGTATCGCGAGGGCGGCTAGAGCCGCTCGGCCACATCTACGCAAAAATCGATGAAGGCGCGCACTTTGGCTGGGGGATGCTTGCGCGAGGGGTGATAGGCAAACAGCGGAAAGCTTTCACCGTGCCAGTCGGGGAACAGGTCAACGAGTTGACCGGACGCCAGTAGGTCGCCGACGCCCCAACCGATGATCTGACCGACGCCACTGCCGGCCACACATTCGGCCAGCATGGTCTTCGGGTCTGTGAAGGTGAGCGGTCCACTGGTCTCAACCCCGATCACCTGTCCGTCGCGCACAAATTCCCAGTCGAATGGCCTGCTGGTGTGCGGGTCCAGGAACTGCAGGCAACGATGGTTGACGAGATCGGAGGGGTGGCGTGGACGACCACGACGTTGGATGTAGGCAGGCGCAGCAACTGTAAGGATCGGCGCCTCGATGAGCTTGCGAGCGATCAGCGAGGAAAACCGAGGGCGGCCGAAGCGGATGGCTAGATCGACCCCTTCCGACACCAGATCCCCGATGTGCTGGGTGGAGACGAATTCGATCGAAAGTTCGGGATAGAGTTCGCAGAACGTCCCGAGCCTGCCCGCCAGGACCAGCGGCAGGAAGAATGGATCAATATCGACCCGCAGCCGGCCCCGCACCGCAGATGACGCCCCGCCCGCCATGACGGCGGCATCCTCAATGGCCTCAAAATGCGGTTTAACCGTCTCATAGAACTGACGGCCCTCATCGGTCAGCGACACGGAACGGGTGGTGCGGTCGAGGAGCCTGATGCCGAGCCGCGCCTCCAGCCGGCTCACCGCGCGCGAGACACCGGAATCGGTGATCCCGGTCAGTTCCGCCGCCTTGACGAAACTGCCACCCTCGACCACCGCCGCCAGCACGCTGATGCCGGAGAGCATCCGGCTGTCGAATGCCATGATGAAGATACTCCTGACTTTTAGTCAGCAATGATCTGACAATAGCGCACTTAATTCAAGTCCCGCGCTGGATCATATTCCCTTCAGCGGATCAACCGCCTGAAAGAGGAGTTTGAACATGAGCACAGAAAACAAACGCACGCTTTTCAAAGGCGCGACCGTCATCACCATGGATTCGGCTGTGCCGAACTTCGAACGCGGCGACGTGCTGGTCGAGGGGACGCGGATCGCCGATATCGCCTCTTCGCTCTCTGTTGAAGACGCTGAGGTCATCGATGCCTCAGGCAAGATCATCATGCCGGGTCTCGTCGATGCCCATCATCATATGTGGCTTGGCGCAATGCGCAGGATGATGCCGGACGTGGATGACCTGTTCGCCTACATCGACGTCGTCGCGGAGACGATGGGTAAACACTATCGTCCCGAGGATATGCACATCAGCACCAAGCTCACGGCGATTGCCTCTCTTGATGCCGGCATCACGACGATCATAGACGCCTGCCATTCCTCGCGCAGCCCCGAACACACAGACGCCGCTCTCGACGCACTCGATGACAGCGGCATCCGTGCGCTGCATATGGTGGGAACGGCAATGGACAAGCAAGCGTCGAGCGCCCATCTGCCTGACGATCTCGAACGGCTCGCCGCGCGTTGGAATCATAATGGAGGGCTGGTGCGCGTCGGCCTGTTCGGCCAGCTCCAGCGCGATTGGTGGCAGGTCGCTCGACGGCTCGACATGCGCATCCTTACCGAGTTCATCGGCGATCTCGCCAAACTCGGACCGGAAATCGACGGCCTGCTCGGAGCGGATAACATCTTCAATCATTGCACTCGGCTCCCCGAAGAAACCTGGAAAAGACTTGCCGACGCCGGCGTGAATGTCACCGTCAACCCGCGCTCCGACGCCCTGTTCGGATTCGATGACGACGGCTTTGCCTATCAGCAGGCGGTCGATCACGGTCTGACACCGGCGATCGGCATTGACCTCGACACCGCCTTCGGCAGTGACATGTTTGGCGAAATGCACGCGCTGTTCTCCGGCCAGCGCTTCGCAATGCGTAATCGTCGCTTCCGTGGTGAGGCGGATGTGCCGGCAGCAATTACGGCAAAAGCGGTATTGGAGGCTGCCACCATTAACGGCGCCCGCGCCGCCGGCCTCGATAGCCAAATCGGCACGTTGGCTCCCGGCAAGCAGGCGGACCTGATCATGCTCCGAACCGATGGCATCGCCGTGTTCCCGGTCACCAACGCGATCGGCACAGTCGTTCAAGCCGTCGAGCGCGCCGATGTCGATACCGTCATGGTCGCGGGTCAGGTGCGCAAGCTGGGTGGCAAGCTTCTCGGCGTCGATGTTGAAAAGCTGAAGGCCGATGTCACCGCCTCGCGCGATCAGCTCTTCGAAGCCGGCAATTACAGCCCGCCGTTCTTTTCTTGAAACGTCCGAGCGCTGTCCAATGGCGGCGCTCTCCCTCCGTCATCGTCAAAAAGGAGGCTGTCTTGTCAGCAGCCAGCACCATGCGAGAACCAGCGCAAGACACACTCTCAAGACCAGCGCCCGGCGTAATAGCCGCGCTGTTCATAGGCTACCTCAGTGTCGGAATGCCTCTCCCGGTTATTCCACTTTTCCTTCACGACCATCTCGGTTTCGACAGCCTTACGGTCGGCCTCGTCATCGGCGTCCAGTTTGTCGCTACCGTGCTAACCCGCGGCTATGCTGGTCGGATAACCGATGAACAAGGCGGCAAGCGCTCAGCGCTGATCGGCGGCGCCGTGTTGGCGATTGCCGGCCTGCTGTATCTGATTGCCGCTTTGCCCGGCTTTTCGCCGGTTGTCAGCATCGCCATCGTCGTCGCTGGCCGGCTTGCAGCGGGTTTCGGCGAAAGCCAGTTCGTCACCGGCTGCGTGTCGTGGTCGATCGCCTCGGTTGGGCCTGAACGCTCCGGCATGTCGATGTCCTGGACCGGGATAGCCATGTTCGCAGCCCTTGCAATCGGCGCTCCGGTCGGCATGGCGCTATATCAGGTCACTGGCCTCGAAGCGGCGATGATAGCTTGCGTCGCCGCCCCCCTTGTCGCCGCAGCAATCGCCTTTCGCGAGCGCGCCTGGTTTTCGCTCGGCGGCGTGCGTGAGCCCTTCTATCGTGTCATTGGCCAGATCTGGCGCGAAGGCCTGGGCCTGATGCTGCAGGGCGTCGGTCTTGCCGGATTGACGGCATTTGCCTCGCTCTATTTTGCAGCGGAGGGTTGGGCCAATGCCGGCTGGGTAATGACCGCCTTCGGCGTCGGCTTCATCTTCGTCCGCCTTACCTTTGGCAGTCTGCCCGACAGGATCGGCGGCTACCGCGTCGCGATCTGGTCGCTTGCCGTCGAGGCCGCCGGCCAGGCCATGCTTTGGCTCGCGCCGAACCCCTATGTCGCATTCTTCGGTGCCTTCGTCACTGGTCTTGGCTGCGCGCTAGTGTTTCCAGGCTTTGGCGTCGAGGCCCTGAAGCGGGTTTCGCCTGCCAACCGTGGCAGCGCCATGGGCGCATTCGTCGCCTTTCTTGATATCGCTTACGGCATCTCCGGCCCGCTCGCAGGCCTCGTCGCCGCTCATTTCGGCTACGCCAGCGTCTACCTGCTCGGCGCTATAGCCGCCGTCATCGGTATCCTCGTCGCGCGCTCCAGCCGCCCCGCATGAAATCGATGGCCGGCGGTGAGCCGCCGGCTCCAGTATCTCAAAAGGAGAAAATCATGTCCCGCATCCTCATCACCGGCTCCTCCGAGGGCCTTGGCCTGATGGCCGGGCAGCTTCTCGCAGAAGAAGGCCACACCGTCACATTACACGCCCGCAACGCTGAACGTGCCAAGACGGCACTCAAGGGGCTTCCAGGCGCCGAGGCGGTCATCGAGGGCGATGTCTCGACCATCGCTGGTGCACGAAGCGTCGCCGAACAGGCCAATGCACTTGGTACCTTCGATGCCGTGATCCACAATGTAGGAGTTGGCTATCGCGAGCCGCGGCGCATCGAGACCGAAGACGGCTTACCGCATGTGTTCGCGATCAATGTCATCGCCCCCTACATCTTGACCGCTTTAATCAAGCGCCCGAAACGCCTCGTCTATCTAAGTTCCGGCCTGCATCACCATGTCGAGCCCCATCTCGACGACGTGCTCTGGAGAAAGCGCCGTTGGGGCGGCATGGAGGCCTATTCGGAAAGCAAGCTCCACGACGTCCTTCTCGCCTTTGCCGTTGCCCGCAAATATCCCGACTTGCTGTCAAATGCCCTCGAACCAGGCTGGGTCGCGACCCGCATGGGCGGCGCAGGCGCCCCGGACGATCTCAACCAGGCCCATCGCACCCAAGCTTGGCTTGCGACAAGCGATGACCGCGCTGCGAAGGTGAGCGGCCAGTATTTCTATCATATGGCACCGCTTAGCCCCAATCCGCTCGCAAATGATGTCGTGCTACAGGAAGAACTTCTCGAGATCTGCCTAAAGCTCGCAGGAGTTCAGCTACCGAGTTGAAAACGACAAGAGGTTGGAGGGTAGTCGAAGTGTAACATGCGATTGCTGCCGACTGCCGCAAGCATTGCTCGAACGACGGCACTCCCCTCCAATCAAATCTGCATTGGTAAATGTTGGCACAATTGTTAGACGAGCGGGTCTCAGGTTCATATCCCTTCACGAGCAAAACGACTTTGAGACAGCGGGGTAGAACGCCCTGTTCCCGTAGCGCCTTTGGTCCTCGAAACTGCCGGGTGACGGGTCGGATCACTCAGGCTCGGAGAATGTTGCTATCTCCGATGCCGTGAGTTTACGACCTCCCTCAAGCAGATGACCCTGCAGGATTGCAATTGCAGCATCGATATTCCGATCTCTGCAAGCTTTTAGCAGAGCACGGTGCTCATCCTGAGATTGCTGCTCATAGTCCAGGCTTGAAAGTAACACCCTCACATAGCGGTCGGCCGCATCATGGTGAGTAGCAATGAGGCCGATAAGCCGCTCATTTTTGCAGGCACCGTAAAGTGTCATGTGGAACTGCTTATTCAGCCTCCCCCAACGCCCCACATCCGTCTCAGCGTCGATCTGTGCGAGAAGCGTTGCAGCCCTGTCGAGATCGGCCGTCGTTAACCCAGCATATGACAGGCGTAGGGCCTCCGTCTCCAGTAGTGAGCGAATAGTATAAATCTCCGCAATCTCCTTGGCATCAAATCTTGCCACAAACGCGCCCTTCGTCGGATGGATGGTTACGAGGCCCTCGCTTTCCAGAAGCCTCAACGCATCACGCACAGGCATGCGGCTGAAACCAAATCGTGCGGCCAGTTCGTCTTGCCGCAGCGCGACGCCACCGCGAAGCTCACCACCGGAAATAGCTTCGCGCAAAACCCTTGCGATACGATCCGCCACGGTCTCCGGCCGGATAGCTTCAATATTTACTGCCACGACATCGTCCATGCCCGACCTTTTCTTAAACAGCAATCATCTTGATTACGTCAGCGAATCTCGTATACGAGTATACACGTGCAGGAGATTGTTGCCATGCCATCATCATCGGGCGTCGTTCCTTATTTCAGTCAGTGGGAAACGCCGGAAATGACATCGGCTGTGCTTGCCGAGGGATCTGGGGCGCTGCTACGTGATCCGCTGTGGCGGCAGTCTGGCGCCGAGACGATCGAAGAATACGCGCGCTGGGCGGTCAATGTCTGCGGCATGGCCTGCCTAAAGATGATCCTGGCGGCGCGCGGTGACCTGCATCCAACGCTGGCTCTCGCCCGCGGCTGCGCCGCCTATGGTGGCTACGTCGTCAACGAATTAGATGCCTCGATCAAGGGGCTGATCTATGCGCCTTTCGTGATCTACGTGCGCGAACGCTTCGGACTCACGGCAGAAGTAATAACGGGAGTCGCGACGGAGAACATCCCCGGCATGCTCGCGGAACGACGATTCTTTATTGCCTCCGTCAATAGCAACATTCGCTGCCCGGAACGCATGCCGCCTTCAAAAGGCGGGCATCTCGTTCTGGTGACGGCAGCCTCCGGTGAGACGGTCCGTTTCCATAATCCATCCGGCCATGATGCCGCGAGCCGGGCGGATGTCGCGCTGCCACTTGTCGTATTCGACCGCTTCTTCGCCAATCGCGGCATCGCGATCGGCTTCTGACATCCATTTCGACACCAGATCAGTTTGGAGATTTTCATGACATCTTCCCGGGGCAGGCTACGCATCGCCGTTCTCTTCGGCGGCCGCTCGGCCGAACACGACGTCTCCGTCATGTCGGCGACGAATGTCGTAGGGGCACTGGAGCCCTCGAAATACGAGGCAGTGCCGATCTTCGTGACGCGGGAAGGCGAGTGGCTGCTCAGCCATTTCGAAAATGGCGTGCTCGCCAGGCCGGCAAACGGCGCCGAAATCGCACTGGTGCCCGGTGGGTTCGGACGGATGATCGCCATAGATAGAGGTAAGATGAGCGATGCCGGGAAGATCGATATCCTCTTCCCAGTGCTGCACGGCGTTTTCGGTGAGGATGGATCCGTGCAGGGACTGGCGGAGGTAGCTCGCGTCCCACTGGTCGGCTGCGGCATCCTGGGTTCGGCGATCGCGCTCGACAAGGATACTGCCAAGCAGTTGCTGCGGGCGGCGGGGCTGCCAGTGGCGCGGGCAGTGATTGTGCATGCGGATCGGGCGCCGTCCTTCGACGAGCTTGAAAGCGAGTTGGGATTGCCCTTGTTTATTAAGCCGGCGCGGCAGGGCTCGTCAGTCGGCGTGCGAAAGGTTTCCGGCAGCCAAGAATTTCCGCCAGCGCTGGCGGAGGGCTTCAAGCATGATCGCAAGCTGCTTGCCGAAGAGTTCATCCGCGGCCGCGAGATTGAGTGCAGCGTGCTTGAGGACACCAACGGCGGCCTTTTCGTCTCCCGCCCGGGTGAGATCGTCCCGGCCGAAAGTCATGGCTTCTACAGCTACGATGCGAAATATATCGATGAGGATGGGGCGGCGCTCAAAGTTCCGGCCGAGCTTCCGGCCGAGGTCGAAGCCAAGATCCGCGAAACGGCAGCACTGGCCTTTCGGGCGCTCGGCTGCGACGGCATGGCGCGCGTCGATTTCTTCCTTACCGAGGACATGAGTTTCTTGATCAACGAAGTGAACACCATTCCCGGATTCACTGATATCAGCATGTATGCGAAGGCGATGGCGGCAAGCGGCGTCAGCTATCCCGAGGTAATCGACAGGCTCGTCGAGTATGGTCTGGCACGTGCGGGACTCTGAGCCGCAAAATGCCTCTTGCAGGTGTGGTAGACATGCGCCGGGAAGAAAACGCCACAGCTTCGTCTGCTCTTGTCACAAGAACTGGAATAAGCCGGTTTGGTCGCCCGTTGCATGCCTGCGTCTGCCGTGTTTCTTAAATTTTCTGGCGAACTTAGCTATACCGCCGTTAGCTTGATTACCCTTTCGGTGCGCATTCTTCCGATTAGTCAGCAAAGTAAGTCAGGGCGGCGTTTGCGAGTGTGAATGAATTGTGTTGCAAATATCTAGCCAATCCCAGGCGCGGGGTCGAAAGTTCGACTTCTTTCAAGGCGAAGGCGACGACCATTGTCAGTCGCCTAAGCTCTCGACCAGATCAAGTAACCAACTTGCAGGCCCATGGACTGCGGGAGCAACTCTCTCATAGAATAAAATTGCTGCGACAAATCAACCAACAGGTTTCACAAAAGCATGGTTGTATGTTCGCGATCAAAGACATGTCTCGTCCCGACGCGTTGCGATGTGTGAGGCTGGCAAGCCCGAGAGGCAACCTCACCAGCGTGGCACAAGTCTCTCGTATAGCGGATCAAAAAGCTTCATGTATGCCGTGTCGTCGCGTTCCTTCGAACTGCTTTTCTCATAAAGTGCAGCAAGAGACGCGAGTTTTTCTCTGTCCAGCGATACACCAAGCCCGGGGGTTGCCGGCAACTCAAGTTTCCCGTTGCGGAAAGTGAAGGGCGTCCCCTCGGTTACGTCAGTAGCGGTCCATGGGTAGTGCGTATCGCACTCGAAGGTAAGGTTTGGTGTCGCGGCAGCGGCGTGGACCATCGCGGCGAGGGTGATCCCCAGATGTGAGTTCGAATGCATGGAAAGGCCCAGGTCCAGCACTTCGCAGATTTTTGCAAGATGAGACGAGGCCCGAAGTCCACCCCAGTAATGATGGTCAGAAAGAACAATATTCACTGCCTTTTTCTTGAAGGCAGTGGCAATGTGATCGAACTCGAGCACGATCATGTTTGTTGCGAGGGGGATTGAGGTTGCGGCGGCTACCTGCGCCATCTGGTCCATGCCCAGGACAGGATCCTCCAGATATTCCAGAACGTTTTCGAGCTTGCGCGCCACATAGATTGCAGTCTCGACCGTCCAGGCGCCGTTTGGGTCAATGCGCAAAGGATGGCGCGGGAAAGCTTCCCGAAGTTTCAGCACTGTTTCTATTTCAAGGTCGGGGTGGAGCACGCCTCCTTTTATTTTCAGCGACTGGAAACCGTATTTTGCAACCATCCTGCGCGCTTCGCCAACCATCTGGTCAGGTGTCAGGATTTCCCCCCATTCGTCCGGATCTTCGCCGATATGCGAGGCGAACTTGAAAAACAGATAGGCACTGAAAGAAACACTCGTGCGGACAGCACCACCGAGGAGATCGCACACCGGGCGGCCAAGGATCTTGCCTTGAATGTCGAGGCAGGGAACTTCAAAGGCCGAAGCAACCACGTCCGTGAGCTTGTGATCAGCGACAGCCGACTTGGCATTGATGCCACCAGCACCGGGCAAGGCGGCAAAAACACGTGATTTCAATTCATGCAGATGAAACGGATCCAGTCCGATGAGTGCGGGAGCGGCGCGCCGCAGACCTTCCAGTGCTTTGATACTTCCATAACTTTCCCCGAGGCCGACCGTGCCGTCATCGCATGTGACCTCGATGACCGTGCGCAGTGCATGGGGCTGGTGGACACCTTTGCAGTTCAAAAGGGGTTTGTCGGGGATGGCGACGGGTGTGAGTTGAATTTCGGCTATGCGCATTAAAAGACTCCTTGTCGCCACCAGCTGCGCGCGGCCTTGAGTGCATCTGCGAGCGGTGGCAGCTGGGGGTGCCAGTGGCGTTCCCATTCCAGACTGAGAGGGATTTGCCGTTCGTTCGGCTGAAGAATGGAAAGCAACGCCGCGATGGGAAATTCGCCTTGCCCTGGTAAAACGTATCGGCGTTCTCCGTCGCCATCCGCGATACTGTCCTTGACGTGCAGATGGACGACGTTTCTTTTGATCCGACGCCAAATAGTGTCGAGATCGGCACCTTTTGCCCAGGTGTGGTGGGTGTCCCACAATATCCGGGCGGCCGGCACTCGCTCGATGAAGGCGAGAAGCTTTTCGAGATCCGAAAGCGCATCATGGGTTTCGATCATCAGGTCGACGTTCAGTCCACGTATCTGTCTAAGGGCTTGCCAATTATCCAGCAGTGTCGCCGAACGGTCCAAATCTTCCGCCCCAATTTTCTTGCCGCCGTCGAATATCCGCAGATTGGCGACGTTGGCAGCCTCTGCCCAGTCGATGAAGGGCTCGATCTCGGAGAGACTATCGCTCCCGAACAACCGCATGGATGTGTTGAGAGCGGCAACCCTGAGGTTGCGCTCCCTCAGGAAGGTGGCAAATCGGGCAGGTGTGCCAAATTCGGCAGTGAGTGCAGCTATAAGGTCGATGGTGCCGGATAGTGCGCGCAATTCCACGCAGGTTATGCCGTGGCGCTCTGCCAGATCGGCTGTCTCATGCAGACTGAGTTCGGAGCAACCGAGCGTCGAAAAACAATAATTGAAAGCTCTCATGCCATGCGCTCCATATCCCGCTTATGGACCGGGTGAAGCGGCGCAAGTCCCGCAACGAAACGTTCAATCTCGGTGATGGCCAAGTCGGAAAGCGCCCGCAATTCATTGCCCAACGCCCCGGCAATATGCGGGGTGAGCACGACGTTGGGCAAATCGTAAAATGGGCTATCCGGCGGCAGGGGTTCCGGCTCCGGAGTATCGATCAGAATACGCAAACGCCCTGAAACTGCTTCGGCGAGCAAGGCATCGTGATCAACCAGCCAGCCGCGTGCCGTATTGATAAAGATCGCATGATCGGCCATCAGCGCCAGTTCACGGGCACCAATCATGTGGCGGGTTTCGGGCAGGATTGGCGCGTGCAGCGAGACAACATCGGACCAGACGAGAAGCTCGTCGAGCTCCATTTTCGTAGCAGCAAATGCGGCCGCGTCTTCCGCTGAAATAAAAGGGTCGTAGACGGCGATCTGGAATTTTCCGCGCGCCAGCAACTCCATGACCAGCCGACCAATCCGTGATGCACCGACAATGCCGACTTTGCGCGAATAATTGCCAAGATATGGCAGACTCATGCCACGCCTGCTGCCAAAGCCGCCCGTGCCGCGTTCTGCCCGATGTTCGTCTCGAAGACGAAACACATCCTTGCCGCACATGATGATTGCAGCGTATGTAAACTCGGCAACCGGCACGGCCATGGCGGATGCCGCCGTGGTGACGAGGATATCGGATGTTTCCCAGAATTCAGCAGGCGCAAGGGTGCGAACCGATGATGCGGCATAGGCAACCATCCTGAGCTTTGGCGCACGGGCAAGACGCTCGCGCGTCAGGGAAGGCGTGCCCCAGGCGGAGAGCAGAATATCGGCATCGGCCAGAGCTTCTGCACCCGCGGCCGTATCGAAATCCGTATAGGGGAAACCCGGGATGACGTCGGCAATGGAATTCAGCCGTGCCCATTCGCGCGAACCAAAGAAACCTGCGGGAAGTTCGTTACGCATGGCAATCAACAGCCGTGGTTTGCCCTGAGATTGTCTCATGGGCGTACCGGACTTGAAACAGGGCGAACCTCGATGCGGGTGACATCAATTTCGATCGGACGAGAACCGGGCTGCAGGATCACATCGAAAAAAAGTTCGGGAGGGGCTCCCCCTGGCCTGAGTTTCAGGGGGGGAGTTCTAAGCGCCCCGCACCATTGGGTCGCTGGGAAAGGAAAAAATATGCCGTCATCCGAAAGGAAAGGGGCAAGCGAGACTGCCTCCTGTCCATCGGCTGCGATATCTTTAAGACGGAGCGAGATTCCGAACACCTCGTCATGCGCTGGTACCTCGACATCGCATATGGCCTCAACCCATACGCCTGTGCCCGGGTGGACAAGCCTTCCGCCGAGACGGTGGCTCTGCTCACCAGTTCTCGTGACTGTCAGGGCTGAAAAATCCGATGCCAGATTGCCTGCTGGATTGTCCACCGGATCAAAACGATCGTCTTTCGCCCAGATACGGGCCGGCGCGCGTGGCGCGATCGTCTCAAGATAGGTGGCGAGCAATTTCCCTACAGCAAAGGCGCCTGTCACCGCAAAATGGGTGCCGTCGTTGGAATAGCCGGGGTAGGGCTCGCCGAATTCACTTTCGGGATCGACCCAGGCCGAGTTCCAGTCGAAGACATGGCAATTGGCGTTGTTGGCCGCAAATTCGATACTCTGCCGGTTGATCCAGTGGGCCTTTGCCCGCTCTGCACCGCCCGCGGGCCATTTTCCGATGCTTCGCGCCAGAATGGGAAGCAAAATGACGGTCTTGCCGGCGGCGAGCAGGACTGAGGCGATCCTTGCCCGCGTATCTGCAATCGTTTGACGCGTTTCCACCATCATGTCGTTGGTGCCGGCATCGACAATGATCAGATCGAAATCCGATTGCAGCAACCGCGGCAGCCGGCGCTCGATCTCGACCGCCTTTTGGCCGGAAACTCCGAAATTAAGGCCGGAAAAGAACCGGCTGACGCCCGGCCGGTTGCTCGGCTCCCAGCCGGGCGGCGCGGAAGGGTCGCGATGGACCGGGCAGCAAAGCCTGCCGTGCGACAGAACCTCGGCCCAGCTCATCCAGCCGCGTGCCGATGTGGCAAGCGAGCGGGCGTCACCAATATGGTTCTGCTGGACGAGCGAGGTGCCGAGAATGGCAATTCGGCCAGCCCGGGGGAGCGTTATCGACATGAGGCGATCCGGATCATCAGGAGAACAGGACGCCGCCATTGATGTCGTAGCAGGCGCCGGTGACATAGGCGGCATCGTCAGATGCGAGGAAGGCAACCAGACCGGCGACGTCTTCGCTCGAGCCTTCCCGCTTCATCGATGTGGCGCCTGCCACCCTTTCACGCACTTCGGGTTTGGTGAAGGTGTCGTGGAAGGTGGTCGAGATCATGCCGGGGCAAACGGCGTTGACGCGGATATCAGGCCCGACCTCCTTGGCAAGTCCGCGGGTAAAGGTCATCACGGCACCTTTGGAGGTGGCATAGGCGAGGGCTCCTGGACCGCCGCCGTCCCGGCCGGCCTGCGACGAGAAGGTGACGATTGCTCCGCCCTTTGCCATTTTGGGCAATGCGGCCTTCGTCGTCAGGAACAGCGATGTCAGATTGACGTCGAGAACCTGATGCCAGAAGGCTTCATCCATCTCTGTAATTGTCTTGCGGGCGATCAGGCCGCCAGCAACATGGACGAGGCCGTGGATTTCCCCAAACTTGTCCGCAGCCGCAGATATGGTAGCCTCGACTTCGGTGGCGTTTGTGAGATCCGCCTTTATCGCCAGAGCAGAGCGGCCAAGTTTTTCGATTTCGGCAGCCGCTGTGGCCGCACCCTCTGCCGCACCGTTATAGGTAAGAACGACATTAGCGCCTTCCTGTGCGAAACGGATGGCGCATGCCCGGCCGATATCCCGACCGGCCCCGGCGACAACGATGGTTCTGTTGGTAAAACGCTGCATTGGAAAACCTCGTAGTGTTAGAACTGCTTGGGAAGGGAGAGCTTGAAACGCTCGTCTTCGACATCGCTGAAGTAGATGTCGGTGGAAAAACCCTGATCATCGATGAAGCTGAAAATTCGCTTCGGTTCCTTCAGGCTGTAAGGCACAAGAAGCGTGACAAGGCGATGCCGTGGGGCGGCCGGAACCGTGGCGCAGACATGGTGGTGAATGTCGAGCCCGTCGAATTCTCTCGGGTCGATATCGGGAAAACCTTCCACGGCGCTGATTTGCGGCGTGCCGGCCGAAGAATAGACGAATTGCCCGTAGAAACCGGCTTTCTGGCCATTGTAACGGAAGCTTGACCTGCCAATCTTAGGGGCTCCGAGCGTATGGCATAGCCATTGCAGTTCCTGCGGTTCGGAACATTCCACATCGTCGACAATCACGAAATAGCTTTCATTGACGAAGTGGGTCTCGCGCAGCACTTTTTGAACCAGCGGGTTTGCAACCTGATAGGCGGCGGTCGCATCGCCGACGATACGAACATGTCCGGTTTTTTCCTCGACAGTGACGATGCGGCCTGCGGCGCGGCGCGCAAGGGCCTTGTCCTTTTCCGCATATTGGCCTTTTCCGCCGATCAGAACGGCGTTTTTCGACCGTGTCTGACGCCGCCAGTTCAGATGCATCTGCGAATTGAACGCCACATAGTAACCCGACTGGATCGCCAAATCCTCGCCGTAGGCATAGAGTACAAAAGCGTTCTGGTCTCCGTGGCTATGGCTTAACGAGCCGTAAGGGCTGGATTTGAAGACGAATTGCAGATGCCGTTCCGGATCTTCCATATGTTTCTGGATGGTTGTCCAACCGATATCGTCGAAAACGGCGAGTGACGGCAGGTCGGCGGGCGGTACGGCTTCCACCTGCGGGTAATCGTGACGATAGACGAGATCGTCGAAGTTCAGGTCCCACCAGCCATAATTGTAAAAGGCCATTTCGGTCCCTGTCGCATCAGCCTTGATGTGATCGAAATACCATTGGTAATGGCCATTGCCGGTCACGCCGGCAAATTGCCGGACATTGTAACCCAGCTTCAGGCCGGGAAGGTCGCCAAGGGTGGAGTCGTCGCCGAAGTTGGCGCGACGGGTTCCAGGCGCCTTGGTGTAAAGCGGGAAGCGCCCGGTGTTCTGGAAAAACGGCCGCTGATAAAGGTCGAAACCGATATAGGAACGGATAAGATTGGCGGCCTCAATAAGATAGGCCATGCCGGTCATCCAATAGTGCGGACCTTCCGCCCAACCACCATCGGTTCCCGCCCAGGGAGAATAGAGCGTCGCTAGGAATTCGACGGTATAGTCGAGCCATTCGCCAGCCTCGTCGCTTTCGCCCTGAAGGGCGATACATGCCGGTGTCAATACAGCCGAAAGCGAACGCACCGCGTGGCTGTCATAGGGAAACACGTGGATGCGGGCGTGTGCGATGACATGATCGGCAACTTCACGCGTCCGATCGAGAAGAACAGACCGCACGGTCCTGCGGTCCTCTTCGCTCAGATAATCGTACAGCCAGTCATAACCCCAGGCGAGTGCGACGACGACACGGAACCCCGCCTCGTCATTATAGGCGCGCGAGGTCGCACCTTTCGTGTCCCAGGCGGCGACGGCCAACAGCCATTTACGGGACGCATCGAGGAGGTCATCGCGTCCAAGCACGCCGCCGGCGATGGCCAGGTGCCGGATCGCATAAATCACTTCCTGGCAGTCTATATACATCTGCCGCCAGAGCGTGGCGACACGCGTGTTGTTGGGATAGGGCTGAGGTTCCGGCATCACCGGTCGCTCCAGCCATGGTTCGACCGATTTTTCGTAGAATTCGGACCAGCCGCAATGATTCGGGTCCTTTGCTACAGCGTCAGCGAAGGAATTCAGCTGCTCGGAATTGAGCCAGAGCCGCGGGTGGCTGGCATGGGCGGCGGCGTGGCGGGCCTTTCTGCCCGGCAGCGGCGTCTTCGGCAACGAGGCGCTGATCTGGAAACTGCGTACGGTGCTCCAGTTGGAATTCGGAATTGCGGATTTTTGATCCCACAGAGCATAACACCAGTGATAATGGCCGTCCGGCAGTTCTTCGTCCGGGGTGAAGAAATTCCAGGCGAGATCTTCGAAGACGAGCGTTTTTTTGTCTGCAAAGGTGGGATCGGTCGAAATGCGCAGCACGTAACGCGCGCCATCGTCGATATCGGGTAGCCATGAAAAGCGCGGAGGGTTCTCCGTCGGTTGTGCTTCTTCGCTCGGCTCGTAGCCAATGGTCAATGAGCCCGGGCGGGGTTCATCGAGAAGTGTCTGTATGGAGATGGCCGGGGCAGAGGGACGCATTGCGCTCTAACTCCTATGAAAACAGAAGGGAAAGGATGGCGGCGACAAGACCGCCATCATGGTCGCAGGGTTTATTGCGCCGCCTTGTACTGGCGGTCATAGGCCGACTGCATCATCTTGATGACCTCGTCGTAACCAAGAGCAGTGAGGCGCTTCTTGTAGGCATCCCAGCCGGAATCGACGTCCTGCGCGCCGAGAATCCAGGTCTGCTGCATCTCGGTCATGTAGGTGAGGATGCTTGGCCAGTAGCGGTCAAAGGTCGCTTTTTCCTCGGCGTTCAGGGAAACGCCCATGAACTCGTCCTTGAGGCAGTTGCACTTTTCGTAGAGGTCGATGCCTTCAAGCGCGATCTTGTTCGTCCACTGGCGCTCATACTCGTAATCCATCCAGTATCCGCGCGGGATCGCAGCTCCGACAGCCCAAAGCTGGGCGTTGACCGGATCCTTGTTGTCGAGGATTTCCTTTTTGAACTGCGGCTTGCCATCGACCATTTCATACGTGAGGCCTTCGACACCGAAATTCGAAAGGATGCGGCCCTGCTGCGAGAACCAGAAGTCGAAATATTTGATGGTTTCGACCGGGTGTTCATTGGTCGCAGAGATCGCCCAGCCGACAGGCTGGACACGCAGGCGCCGCGAATCCTCGAAGCGTTGGCCCGAGACGGTCTTGGGCGGAAGCATCGGCTTCAGCGCAAAGCCTTCAATCTTGGGCGACAGGGCGTCATTGTAGGTTGATGTGCTGGCGAACCAGTCATGCGTCATGCCGCCGAGATTGTTGCCAAGGAGATATTCGCGCGAACGGGCGCCGCGGGTGAAGATCTCCTTGTCGATCAGGCCTTCCTTGTACCACCTGGCGACATTGGAGATGCCGGTCTTGTAGTTTTCCTCTGCCCATGGGTGACGCAGCTGCCCATCATAAACGGCAAAGTCGCCATAACGTTCTGATCCCGACACACGGGCGTCCCACAGGTTAATCAGGCGCACAGCATCAATTTCCTCACGGGCAAAATAAGGCACTTCATCCTTGAGGCCATTGCCGTTCGGGTCCCTGTCGCGGAAGGCTTTCAGAACCTCATAGACCTCTTCGGGTGTCTCCGGCTGCTTCAGGCCAAGCTTGTCGAGCCAGTCCTGGCGGATGAACCAGCCGCGCGAGAACTTGCCGTCAGGAACATAGGGAATAAAATAAAGCTTGCCGTCCGGTCCGGAAATCGCATTGCGGATCTCCTTGTGGCTGTCGAAGAATGCCTTGAGGTTGGGGGCGTTTTCTTCAATCAGCTCATCGAGCGGAATGAACGCGCCCTCCAGCCCGTATCGGATGAAGTCTTCCTTCAAGCCGCCGGTTGCGTCGCCGCCAACGATGTCTGGGAGGTTGCCCGAGGCGATCAGAAGATTAAAGGCATCACGGCTGCTGGTGGTTGCCAGGGATGCCACGTTGCGGACATGGATATTGGTGATTTCCGCAGCCTTCTGCTCCACCGGCCACTTTTCCGAATAGACGTATTTGTCGCGGAAGTGAAAATGGATGGTCAGTTCCAGCGGGTCTTCGGTGATCCTGCCTGAATCCTGCGCCGATACCGGCAAGGCCAGGGTTGCGGCTGTCATCAACGCCAGTAGGGGCGCGCCTTTTCGTAGTGCTCTCACAGGTTCTCCTCCCTTGTGCTGCTACTCTTTAACTCCGCCCAGCAGAATCCCTTTGGTGAAATACTTCTGCGCGTAGGGGTAAATGATGAGGACGGGAATGATGGAAGCGATCATGATCGCTGATGTCACCGTCTCGAACGAATAGTGGGCGGTGAGCAGGCTCGAGGCGAATTCGTCATTGGAATTGAGATCGACGATGACGCGCTTCAGATAGACCTGAAGCGGGATTTTCTCCTCACCGCGCAGCAGCACCATGGCCCAGAAATAACCGTTCCAGCGCGATACGATGCAGAATAGCGCGACCGTGACGATTGCGGGCTTCGACAGCGGAATGAACACCTTCCAAAGCAGCTGCAATTCGCTCGCGCCATCCATCTTGGCGGCCTCTTCGAAGGATTTCGGCACCGCTTCGAAAAAATTGCGCAGCAGGATGACGTTGAAGGCATTGGCCGCGAAACCGAGGATGATGCCGAAGCGGCTGTCGAGAAGCCCGAGATCGCGCATGTTCAGGAAGAACGGGATCATGCCGGCGTTGAACCAGAGGGTGAACGCGATGGCGATGTTGAAGAAGGTGCGGCCACGCAGGCGTTTGCGCGACAGGGCATAGGCGCCGGGGATCATGATCAGCAGGCTCATGAGCGTGCCGCCGAAGGTATAGATGAAGGTGTTGCCATAGGCGACCCAGAACATCCTGTCGGACAAGACCCGATCGTAGGCGGCAAGCGTGACATCGACCGGCCAGAGCGTGACGCGGCCTGCGGTGACGGCGGCGCCCGAAGAGAGCGAGACCGACAGCACATAGATGAAGGGATAGAGCGTCGACAGGACGAACAGGCCGAGAAGAATGGCGTTTGCCCAGCCGAAAATCCTGTCGCCACGGGAAAAGAGATTGAAGTTTGCCATGTTTCAGCTCCTCACCACAGCGATGTCGACGAGACTTTTCGGCTGATGCGATTTGCCGAATAGACGAGGACGAAGGCGATGACCGCGTTGAACAGGCCGGCGGCGGTCGCAAGATCGTATTGGGTGCCCTGCAGGCCGGTGCGGTAGATGAAGGTGGAAACGACGTCCGCCGTCTCATAGGTGGATGGGCGATAGAGCAGGATGATATATTCGAACCCGACTTCGACCAGATTGCCGATGCGGATGATCAGCATGATCACGATCGTCGGCAGGATGCAGGGCAGGGTGATACGCCACATCATCTGCCAGCGCGACGCGCCATCCACCCGGGCGGATTCGTAAAGTGTCGGGCTCACGCCGGCGATGGCGGCGAGATAGACGATGGATTCGAAACCGGCCTCTTTCCAGACCGATGAGCCGATATAAATAGGACGGAACCATTCCGGCTGGGTCAGGAAATAGAGCGGCTCAAACCCGAGGCCTTTCAACATGAGATTGACGATGCCGATCGAGGGAGAGAGGAAATTGATGACGATGCCGGCGACGATCACCACAGAGATGAAATGGGGCAGGTAAACGACGGTCTGCGCCCAGCTGCGGGCAACGCTGTTCTGAACCTCGTTGAACATCAGGGCCAGAATGATCGGCACCGGAAAGGCGAAGATCAGGCCGAGGCCGCTGATGGTGATGGTGTTCCAGAAGGAGCGCACGAACATGTCGTTGTGGAAAAGTTCCACGAAATTGGCAAAACCGACCCAGGGGCTCTTTTCAATGCCGCGGAAGATCGAGAAATCCTGGAATGCGATCACCAACCCGTACATCGGTTTGTAGAGGAAGACCGCAAACCAGATGAGCATTGGCGCCAGCAGCAGGTAGAGCTGCCAGTCACGGCGCATGTCCTCCTGAAGGTCGTGCAGGCGCCCTCGAAAATTCTGTTTCATGGCTGGGCTCCACCCGAGATTTTGAGCGATCTTCCGGTCGCGGCATCAAAGACGTGGACGTGGGCGGTATCGATGCAAAGCTTGCTGACGCCGCCGAGCGCATGGTCGCCATAAAGCGTTTCAGCTTTTGCGATAAATGGCTGACCATCAGCCTTTCCATGCAGAAGTGCCTCAGCGCCCAGAGGCTCCACGAGGTCGATGCTGCAATCGAGAACCTCGCGGCCCTCGCCATTTTCCACCGACATGATTTCCGGGCGCAGGCCCAGTTTGACGGCCTGCCCCTGCGTTGCGTTCTTCGCAAAGGTATCGGGAATGCTGAAATATTGCCCTAGACCACCCGTGAGTTTGACTTTTACGGCGCCATCCTGCTTTTCGATGGTCCCGTCGAGAAGGTTCATTGGTGGCGAGCCGATGAAGCCTGCAACGAAGGTGTTAGCCGGCTCGAGGAAAACTTCCATTGGAGAGCCAACCTGTTCGATATGACCGCCATTCATGATGACGATCCGGTCTGCGAGCGTCATTGCCTCCACCTGGTCGTGGGTGACATAGATGCTGGTAGCCTGCATCCGCTTATGCAGCAGCTTGATCTCGGCGCGCATATGGGTGCGCAGCTTGGCATCGAGGTTCGAGAGCGGCTCATCGAACAGGAAGATTTTCGGCCTGCGTACAATGGCGCGGCCCATGGCCACACGCTGACGCTGGCCCCCGGAAAGGTCGGCCGGTTTGCGGGCCAGATATTCGGTAAGTCCCAATATCTGCGCAGCTTCGGTAACCGCCTTGTCGACGACGGCTCGCTTCTCGCCCCTGACGCGCAGCCCAAACGCGATATTTTCCGCCACACTCAGATGGGGGTAAAGCGCGTAGTTCTGGAATACCATGGCGACGTCGCGGTCTTTTGGGGCGACCTTGTTGACCACCCGCCCGTCCATCGAAACCGTGCCGTCCGAAATGTCTTCCAGCCCCGCAAGCATGCGCAGCGTCGTGGATTTTCCGCATCCTGACGGACCGACGAGGACAACGAATTCCTGCGGCTGTATGGAAAGATTGATACTGTGGACGACTTCGAGAGCGCCGTAGCGCTTGACGACATCGTTGATTTGAACTGCAGACATGAAAGGCCCCTCCTCAAAAGCCTTGAATGTTCAGGCAGGCGTCCTCGACCCCCGTGAAGCGCGCTTCCTCGTGACGCGCGTGTTGACCTGCTCAATGAAGGTCCAGATTTTCGGGTTTCTGGAGAGTTCTGCGATCTTGGTCTCGAGTGATCCGAGATGGTGCTGGACGGCCTCCCTGGCTGCCTCCACATCGCCTGACTCGATTCCATTCACGATTGCCTCGTGCTCTTCGATAACCTTTTCTGTACGTCTGACTGCAAACACGCGTTTCAGATGCCGCATACGGTCCATTTCCCCCTTGGCCTGGTTGACAACACTCCAAGCTCCCGGGAGACGGGCGGCTGCAAAGATGTTCTTGTGGAACTCCTCATCAAGCAGGAAGAAGTTCGTGAATTCTTCGTCTTTTGCAGCAATGCGCTGATTTGAAAGGCAGGTCTTGAGGCGCGCAATGTCTTCGAGCGAATGACGTTTGGCAGCCTCTATGACCGCCCCCTCTTCAAGCTTGAACCGGATGAAGCAGGCTTCCATATACCGCTGCACGTCGATCGGAGAGATGTAGGTACCACCCTGCGGGACAACGGTGACGAAGCCCTCTTCCGACAGGCGAATGATCGCTTCGCGTACCGGCGTTTTGCTTACATTCAGGAGAGCGGCAATCTCTTTTTCGGACAGGGCCCGCCCTGGAAGCAACTTGACCTCCACGATTAGCTTGCGGAGCAGCGCATGGATCCGGTTGGTCATGTTACCGCCCTGCGGCAGCTCTTCAGGCGTGACGAGCTGAGACAGGGGAAGCGATGGAAACTCGTGAGTTTCAGACATATCAAATCCATAACTGAGATATCAGATCTATTTCTGACATATCTGCAGAGTTCGATCATGTCAAGCGGCGGGTCTGGTGCAAATATCAAGCGGGTGGGTAGCAGGCGCATGCACACCCCCTTTTTCGGGAGCAAGGCGTCCGCACCGGCACAGATTTCGTAAAGCCTGCAAGATTGCCGACGAATGATCCCGCAGGCTGGATATAGAACCTCCCGCGACTGGCTAGGACGCCAACTAGCGACCAGAATGAGGTCGTACATGGCTCGTTGTCCTGCCCACAAGGGAATTGGCCAAAAGTGTCGCGGAGTTACCCGTCGCCGTAGATTCTGGCCAGGTCGCCCAGATCCCAGTTGCCGCCAGACAGGACTGCACAAACGTTTTCGTCAGGCCTGACGTTGAATGCACGCGCCAGTAAAGCACCAACGGTGATAGCGGCTGCAGGTTCGGCAATGAGTTTTGCGTCCTTTGCGAGGGCGCGCATGCCCTCGACAATATATGCGTCTTCAACGAGGACGATATCGTCGACATACTTTTCGATGATGGGATAAGGGTTCTGGCCGGGAACGCTGATTCTCAAACCATCTGCTATTGTGTTCTGCAAGGGGAGCGAGGTGCGCCTCTTGTTTATCCGGCTATGGAAGTACTTCGGTGTCAGTGCGGGTTCTGCGCCGATCACGCGCACGTTCGGTTTGCTCTCCTTTATGGCCGTGGCGATCCCTGAAATCAGTCCGCCGCCGCCGACCGGCACAATGACAGTATCCACGTCGCCAAGATCATCGAGGATCTCACAGCCGATGGTTCCTTGCCCGGCCATCACGATCGGATCTTCAAACGCGTGAACCGGGGCATAGTGGCTTTCTGCAGCGATTTCGTAGACGCGCTTCCATCTGGCTGCGGTGTCGCCGTCGAACAGGATGACTTCCGCGCCAAGGGCCTTTGTGTTCTCAATCTTGATTTTGGGTGTGCCAACCGGTAGCACCAGTATGGCCCTCACACCCAGCATCCTGGCAGCATAGGCAAGTCCCTGTGCGTGATTGCCCGACGATGTCGCAATTATGCCGTTTACGATTTCTTCCCGGGGAAGCGAAAGGGCTTTGTTCAGCGCTCCCCTGATTTTGAAGGCGCCGGTAATCTGCAGTGTTTCAGGCTTGAGATAGAGCTTGCAGCCAACGGCTTTCTCCATCTTGTCCGCCCGTAGCAGTGGCGTGTGCCTGATATGGGGTTCCAGTCGGGCACGAGCGTCATGAATATCCTGTATAGTCGGAAACCTATTCATAGCTGTTACTCAAAAAATGAAAAGAATGTGCCGATGTTGGCGGCAATGGCGTTTTCGTATATTGTTCGGGCAGTTGTGTTGTCCTGTATCGCCATGCCCGTGGAATCGAAGATGGTGATTTCGTCATCGTTTGTCCGGCCGGACTTCACTCCGAGGAGGATTTCTCCGATTTCCCCGTGGATATTGTCCGGTGTGATGATGTTTTTCTGCAGCGGATGCCAAGTTTCACCCTTTCGTGTGCATTGCTGGACGGAATCAACAACGATCTTGGCATGTCTGAACAGTTCGGGGTCCAGCTCCTGTTTGCCCCGCTGATCCGTACCGATCGCGACAATGTGCGTGCCGGGCCTTACCCAATCTGCCTGCACGACATCGCCCTTGCCCCGCGTCGTCGTGATCACGATATCGGCTTTCTCAACAGCCTCCTGCTTTGAGGGGGCGATGATGACGGGGATCGCGAATTCGCGTTCGATGTCATTCTTGTAATCGGACAAAGCCGAAGGGGTACGGCTCCAGGCGTGGATTTCCTGAATCCGTATGACCTCGCTGATCGCCCGGATCTGCATTCTGGCCTGACTGCCTGTGCCGATTGAAGCGAGTATACCGCCGTTCGGTCTTGCAAGCGCTTTGACGGACACAGCTCCGGCGGCCCCGGTGCGGAGCCCCGTGATCAGGCTTCCGTCCATAACGCAAATCAACGCGCAGCTCCTGGCATCGAAAAGGAGGATGGTACCCATGCTGTTCGGCACGCCATGCTCTTCGGGGTTTCGGGTAAATCCTCCGGAGTGTGCTTTCATCGAAATGATTTCAGCCTGCTTGTGATAGCCCAGCTTGAAATCTACCTCTCCCGGTCTGGCAGGAAGACTAATCCCGATGTAGTCGGGCTGCTCGACCTGATTACTGCTATAGGCTTTATAGGCGTCTTCGACAGCGGGGATGACATCTTTCATGGCGATGAGCCGCCTCACTTGATTCTTGTTAAGTAGAAGCGTCTGCATCGCTGACCTCAGTTCGTTCGCGACCGCCGGAGCTATGGGCGTGTGTGATATTTATTTTTTAATCATCACCGGTCAGAGCACTATTTCCAGTCGTATGCGAACCCGTTGCAAGCAGATTGTTGCGGTTCTCGCTCCTGTTTTCGCAGAAAATTTGCCGTCCTGAGGCGATGGGAAGAACGGTCGCATCTGGTGTTACCAACCAACAGGCAGAAGAGCCGCGAAGAGATTTACGATCGCTAACAGGGGCGGGAACAAGATGAGTGCAAAATCGTACGCTAAGGGCGAACGGATTGAGAACTTATGCGACCCACCGTAGCCCGACTATACCTGCTGGGCCTGCACAGGTTGATCTGCTGCGCGCGCTGATGGGTGGCCAATAGGAGCTGATGGGTAACTGTGAGCCCTAAGACTGCAAGACGATACATTATTCTATATAAGTCAGCGCTTTGATACAGTTTTGTATATTGACGTTGCATCGCTCCTGAGAATCCTCTATATATTATCCTGTATGTTTCGCATCGAGCGATACAGGATAATGATATGGCATATAAAACGGAGCATATAACGCAGCAGCTGCGCGCTGCGCGCGAAGCGCAGAAAATGAGCCAGCGCGAGCTGAGCGCACGATCGGGCCTGACGCAAAGCCATATTTCTCAGATAGAACGGGGCACCATGGAGCCCGGACTTGGCAGCTTGGTGGATGTGGCGCGCGCGCTCGACCTCGAGATCGTCCTTGCCCCGAAAAAACTGATGCCGGCAATCCGCAATATCCTCGATAGCGCATCGGCATCGAGTGATGTCCTAACATCCGACCAGCGCAAGCTGGTGGGGCGCCTTGAGCGGTGGTTTGCCCAGCACAGGGGCGGGTTCGGTAGTGCTTCCGAGGCAGATACATTCAAAGATAGCCTCGCGCTCTTACGGCATCTTCCTCTGTCGGCCGAGGAGATGGACACATTCAATGAGGCGACTGCACGCCTCGACCGGTGGCAGGCTGATCCGCCGTCTCGTCAGGAACTGAGCAGGATCGCACATGCCGTAAGACGCCTACGCAACGCCGCGGTGCACCGCGACCGTGACGACGCGGTCCCTCGCTCGGCCTATGCGCTGGATGAGGAAGATGATAATGCCTAAGGTCACGGTACTCGATGTCAGGCTGTATGGGGAACCGGTTGCGACCCTGACGAATCTGCAGGACGGGCGCACCATCTTCGCGTTCAACGATGCATATATCGAAGACGAAAAGCGGCCGACGCTTAGCCTGTCCCTGAAAGACCCGTTCGGGGCGCTCATCACGAAGTTCAGGCCGTACAACATGGTGGTCCCGCCCTTCTTCTCGAACCTACTGCCGGAAGGACCGCTGCGCAAATACCTCGCTGATCGTGCGGGTGTGAAGCCGTCGCGGGAATTCTTCCTGCTCTGGATGCTCGGCCGCGACCTGCCTGGGGCTGTGACGGTGCATCCCTCCGAAGGGGATGACGCGCCTCCGGATGACGAGCAGGCTATCGTCGAAGCGCGGCCGAACGCGCTGCGCTTTTCGCTGGCGGGTGTGCAGCTGAAGTTCTCGGCCTTTAAAAACGACAAAAAGGGCGGCGGCTTGACCATTCCGGCCGAGGGCACGGGCGGCTCGTGGATCGTGAAGCTGCCGTCTCAACAATATAGTGGCGTGCCCGAGAATGAGTTCGCGATGATGACCGTCGCCCGCATGATGGGTATGGACGTGCCTGAGCTCCAGCTGGTTGATCTCGACGCCGTGAGCGGCCTGCCTCAAGGGGTTGCCGAACTGCATGGGCAGGCGCTGGCGATCAAGCGTTTTGACCGCACGCCGGAGGGAGCGGTGCATATCGAGGACTTTGCGCAAGTCTTCGGCGTCTTTCCCGACCACAAATACGATAAGGGCAATTACCGGATAATCGGCCGCGTGCTGGGGATCGAAACCAGCACGGCCGACGTGGCGGAATTCATCCGGCGTCTAGTCTTCAGCACGCTAATCGGCAATGGCGACATGCACCTGAAGAACTGGTCGCTCATCTATCCTGATCGCCGCACCCCTGCGCTCTCGCCAGCGTATGACTTGTTGTCGACTATCCCTTACATCGAGGGGGAAGATACGGCGGCGCTCAATTTCTCCCGCACAAAAAAGATGGCGGCGCTATCGAAGGATGAGCTGACGCATCTGGCTGCGAAAGCGGAGCTTTCCGAGAAGCTGGTGATCGACACCGCGCGCGAGACGGTTGAACGTTTTAGGGCGGTATGGGAGGCGGAAAAGAAAAACCTGCCGATGGCCGCCAAGGTCACCGACACGATCGATACGCACGCACCGAAGGTCGAGCTGTATCGTGAGTTCGCGAAGTAGTGTCTTGCGGCTCGGCATTCAATTATCAAGCCTTGCTGCATATTCAAGGCGTTAGCCCATCCAAAACAGGATGGCCGTTGGTTCGAATCCCATATGTGGACGGCCCCCGACTCGCAAGATATTTCAAGATAATTTGATCTGATCGCTTGCGTCCATATGTCCGGCCTGTTGTTGCGTTCGCACATGAACGCTGGCCAAGATGGTTTCCGCGACACATCAAGGCGTTGGATTCTTCCATTGTAAAGCTCAGCATCGTGTTCAGCGTAAACACAAATTGTCTTCCTCATCATTCTTGCCCATCCTCTCGGCGCGTTTCAGCTAAATCAGTTCGGGTAATTGATTAGCGAGAGGCGGTGCCCGTGTACCTCTCGCCTACCTCGTGCCACCGTGTTCGGACCTCTATTTTCAATCAGCCGCCAAATGAATTTCAAATGGTCAAACATTGACTTTCAATTAGTCAATAGTTTATTTTCAAACGGTCATTGAGAGGAATAAGGTCGTGATGCTCTATCCAAGACTCGTCGAGCAACGTGTTGCCGATGCCATGTTAGACACAAGGGTGATTATGATCGTCGGTCCCCGACAATCAGGAAAAACGACACTGGCAAAAAAGATAGCCAAGGAGGCCATGGAGTATTACACTCTAGACAATGCGACAACCCTGGATGCAGCGCGACAGGATCCCGTTGGCTTCGTAAGGCGTATAGATCGCGCCGTCATCGATGAAATTCAACGCGCCCCCGAGCTGTTGCTCGCAATCAAAGAAAGTGTGGATATCGATCAGCGCCCGGGACGTTTCCTCCTGACCGGTTCAGCTAATATTATGACGCTGCCACGCGTGGCGGACTCGCTCGCAGGACGCATGGAGGTCGTTCGATTGCTGCCGCTTGCGCAGAGCGAGATCAGAACCGCGGGCAGCAGCTTCCTGAGCGACGCCTTTCAAAATGAACCAAAGTCCGGAGAACCCGTCATCGGTGACGACTTGATGGCTGCGGTCCTCGCCGGTGGATATCCCGAGGCATTGAGCCGCAAAACGCTGAGCCGCAAACACGACTGGTATGCGGACTATATCCAAGCGATCGTTCAACGCGACGTTCGTGATGTTGCCCAAATCGAGCAGATTGCGCAAATGCCGCGCTTGCTGCGGATTCTAGCTGAGCATTCGGGACAACTCGTGAACTACTCCGGAATTGGCGCCCCCATCGGGATGAACCACGTCACAACCCAGAAATACGTCGGTATATTCGAAAGCCTGTTCCTCGCCCGAACCGTTCAACCTTGGTTTTCCAACAAACTAAAGCGCTTGACCAAAACCCCTAAAATTCATTTCCTCGATTCTGGTCTGCTCGCATCTCTTCGTGACCTGTCTCTCGAGAGAATGCGGGACGACAGAGGGCAGTTCGGGGCGTTGCTTGAGACTTTCGTTTTTGGGGAGATACTCAAACTCGCCAGTGCCGCACATACACGATTTGAGTTTTCGCATTTCCGTGACAAGCAGCAGAATGAAGTCGATATTGTCGTTGAAGACAGGCGAGGGCGGATTGTCGGCATCGAGATAAAAGCCGCAGCATCCGTCACAAATTCCGATTTCTCTGGCTTACGAATTTTGGCCGAAGAATGCGGAGAGCGCTTCGTATCAGGCATGGTCCTTTACGACCACCACAAGGTAATTCCATTTGGAGAACGATTATCGGCGGTTCCAATTTCGGCGTTGTGGCATTAGCGCCTGGGAATTCTCTATGCTCCAGACGCGCGAGCGGTCCTGGAAGTCCGGCGGAAAAATGGGACTTAGGTTCGATTCCCTTCAAGAGCTAATACGATTTGAATGCCCACTCCAACACGCCTCCGCTCACCCTTCTCGATAGCTGGCCCGCCCCTTAAGTTTCCGAAATGGACGGCTGCAAGTTCCGGATTGGACGAAGTTGCATCAAGAGTTCAAGTCTACCAGATCTGTGCAGGCGAACGGATGTAAAAAGGTTGCTTGCGATCTCTCATCGAGGGGATGGTAAAAGTTGTCCGATCCGTCGCAGGCGGAACGGTCTGAACTAATTTTGAATTACGCTCAGGGTACCATCGCTTTCCAGCACCACAGCTGAGATCGCTTGAACATTGTCCGTACCGCTTGAGCGGATGGCCGACTTGACCTCGTCTTCGGTGATGCGCTGGCGCTTCATCGTGTCATGACAGTAGAATCCGTTACTGAGCAGAAGCGTCGGCTCTGAGCGAAATATGTTGGCAGCCGCCTTTGACCGCACCGAGGCGCAAGTGACGGCGTACTGCAGCAGAATGAGCACAGCCAGAGCGGTGGCGCCTTCCGCGAGAGCAATTGATTCCTGAAGAAGAATGGCTGAAAGCGTTGATCCCAGCGCTACCGTAACAACGAGGTCGAACGCATTCAGCTTGGCCAAGGTCCGTTTTCCCGAGATACGGAGAAAGATTACGAGCGTGGTGTACGCGAAGGTCCCGACGATGACCGTTCGTAGCACGCCCTGCCAATCCTGAAAAACATCTCAGACCATTCCATGATCCATCTCCGTTTGTCGACGGCGTTAGTCTGTTATTGCGCGGGCGCAGGCGCGCCACGGTCGCGATAAGACGTGAGGTAGGGAGCGTTGAATAGCCCCGAGTTTCGTAGACACCCTCAGGTTAGGTTTTCTGCTGCTTTTCGAACTCGACGGGCGACAGCATCCCGTTTCTGACATGTTTGCGCTTCGGGTTGTAGAACATCTCGATGTAATCGAACACGTCCTGCCTGGCTTCGTCTCTTGAGCGATAGACCTTTCGGCGTATCCGCTCCCGCTTCAACAGATTGAAGAAACTCTCAGCCACGGCATTGTCGTGGCAGTTGCCCCGTCGGCTCATCGAATGAACCAGATTGTGATGCTTCAGGAACGATGCCCAGTCCATACTGGTGAATTGCGATCCCTGATCCGAATGCACCAGAACCTTTTCCTTTGGCTTTCGCCTCCAGACAGCCATCAGCAACGCCTGCAGCACGACATCCGTTGCTGACGGCTCTGCATCGACCAGCCGATGACACGGCGGGAATAGAGATCGATGACGACAGCGAGATAGGCGAATCCTTCGTTGGTCCGGATGTAGGTGATATCAGTGACCCACGCCGAGTCCGGAGCAGCAACGTCAAATTGACGGTCCAGAGTGTTGTCGATGACAATGGAAGGCCTGCCGCCGTAAATTCCAGGACGGCGTTTGTAGCCGATCTGAGCCTTTATCCCGGCAATCCGTGTCAGACGGGCAACCCGGTTAGGGCAGCATGTCTCGCCCTGATCGAGCAGATCGTCATGAAGCTTGCGATATCCGTAGACCTTGCCGCTCTCTTCCCAAGCCGTCTGGAGCAGATCGATTTGTCGCTTGTCCTCGCAGGCACGCTTGCTCAACGGCATCCGAAGCCAAGCATAAAACCCGCTGGGATGGATGCGCAACAGGCGGCACATCATTCGCACCGAAAAGCGCTGTTGATGCTGGGCAACGAACGCGTACTTCACTTTGCATCCCTGGCGAAATACGCGGTCGCTTTTTTTAATATGTCGCGCTCCTCGGTGACCCGCGCCAGTTCCTTTTTGAGCTGCCTGATCTCTTCGGATTGGTCGCTGGCCTGATTGCCAGACGAAGAGGAAAACTTCCTCTTCCATTCGTAGAGCGAGTGCTGGCTGACACCCAACCGCTGCGAAACTTCCGCAACCGGATAGCCCCGTTCCGTGATCTGACGCACCGCGTCGCGCTTAAACTCTTCGCTGAAATTCGATTTGCTCATGATGCTCTTCTTGCCTCAAAATTAGGAAAGAAGGCGTCTACAAATCTTGGGGCTATTCAAACGATGTCACTGTCGCCAACCTTGGGCGGCTTTAGGACGCCGTCGCATTTGTCCAGTTTGGCGCTGATATCTTTATCGCTTTGTTCTCTTTCCGCGAGACATTCTTTTGAGGGCTGGGCCGTGCCGGTTTGTCCTGTTTCGGCCGTCGCGGCGCTCGCCAGCATCAATCCTAAAAGAATTGCTCCACCGCGCAGGGTCAATTTCCCGGACGTGATCATTATGGCCTCCTTTTATTCTATCTACTCTATCACAATCCTTCCGGTCTCGGTTTGTTCCGAATGTGCACGGCGGTTGGGTGGAATGCGGCGAGCGTTGGACAATCTTGCCCGTAACTCTCGTAGGCTGACACAGTTTGCGCGTGAGATCGGTCCCGCAAAGACGCAGTCTTCTTGACATGCCCACCTGAAGCGCGAGGGCAAGAGGTAACCGCGGATGCAATGTTGCATCGGGTGCCAAAGCCGAACCGCGAAGGCTTTCTTGCTACACGCACAGAACGCCTTGATGGAGTGGGCCCTGTAGTGATCTTCGATAGCTTCAGCCTACCTGAATCGTTTGCGCCCTCCGTATAAAGCTTGTTGATTGCTTAGGGTGTCATTTCGCCCTCAACCGGAACCGACCCCTGCCTCGACACTCCTGTACCGGTTCAGCTCTTCGCTGCAAGATTTGCCGTCAGGTTGTTGTGGTGGCGTTTCTCGGCTAATGGCCCGCAACATTGCATCTGTATTGTGTGGCTATGGGGTGACCATGATAGTTCAAATAATTTTGCCTTTCGTTCTGGCTGCGATTATGTTTTCGCTCGGGCTTGGACTGCGTTTCGCTGACTTCTGGCGGATCGCGACACAGCCCAAGGCCTTTGCAGTCGGCGCTTTCAATCAAATGGTGATCGTCCCGCTCGTGGCTTTCTGTATTGCCATGGTGTTCGCCCTGCCAGCAGAACTGGCCCTCGGTGTCATGATCCTCGCGGCCTGCCCAGGTGGGATTCTGTCCAACTCGGCCTGTCGATATGCCGAGGGCAATGTGCCGTTGTCCATTTCGCTGACGGCGGTCATATCGCTCGTGGCAACCGTGACATTGCCAATCCTGGTAGGTCTGAGTGCGCCTCTTTTCCTTGATGAAAAGGCGCCGACGATCAATGTCACAGCTCTGGGCGCTCAGGTTTTCGGGCTGACGGCGATGCCGGTCACCTTGGGCATGTTGCTGGCTCGGAATGCACCGCAATTGGTAGCCGTGGTATCACCGTGGATATCACGACTGGCTTTCGCGCTGTTTCTGCTGTTGATTTTGGCGGCGCTGATCAGCAATTGGGATGCATTTTCATCGAATTTCTGGACGCTGGGACCGGCGTTGATCGCCATGAATGCCACACTGTTGCTCATCGGTGTAGTCAGCGGCACCTTGGCCGGGCTGAGGCCCCGCGACATCACCACCGTCGCCATAGAATCGGGCACACAGAACGGGTCGCTTGGCATCGCAGTGGGCACATTGGTGCTCAGCACCAACTCAGCTCTACCCGATACGACAATACCGGCAGTGGTCTATTCAATCACCGCCTGGTTCCTGACCATGCCCTTCGTGTTGTGGCGCCGCGGTGTCGGCGCTCGGGCCGCGACAGCGACCTGATGTAGGGTCGGGAATGTCCCACGGCTCGCTGGACACCATTTTTGAAGGGGAAGGCAAACTCATGTCAGGCTGGACATGAACCATTTCACGCCAAGGAAGGACTAACCATCGGAGCGACATCAAAAGAAGGAACCGATCCGTGGCACAGCAGAGCGATTGGAGCGAAGATCACTGGCAACGGGTAATGCGGGTGCTTGGCCTGCCCAATGTGCCGCGATACCGACTTTCCGTCGAGGAAATTCACGGTTTCATTGAAGCGGGCAATGAAGAACGGGCCCGGCGAGAAGCCAACAATCTCACCTATTTGATCACTTCGGAAGAAGGCTATCTCCGGTCGCTGAATGCCGCGTTCGATACGACGATGAGCCGTCAGGACATGATTGCGTTCATCCTCGAAAGGGTCGATCAGATCGTCCAGATCCTGGATGAGGATGGGGATCCGGCCAACAGGGCCGATCTGGATGATATTGATGGAGATGCGCGTTACGATCCGGCAAATGGCGGTCTCGATTCGAGCGATCTTTCCAGCGATAACACCGATGCCATGTCTGATATCCCTCCCGATCCGAACCGGGTGTCAGCTTTTGCTGAGGCCGAACAGTTCGACAGGGCCACAATGGACCGCATAGAACGCGAACGGGCCGAGATGGACGGCGAAGGGGAGCAGCTGGACTGGCCATCCGTGAGCGAGTTCCGCGATTTCGACGAAGACTCTGTCGAGATGGACAAGTGGCTGGGATTGGATGACGACGATGCGTCGAACCCGGAGAGGACGCAAGTGCAGGAGGGCGTTGGGGCGTTAAGTCTTGCTGACTTCATTCGACGCCTGCCGGGCAGCGTCGATGCGTTGATAAACGACCATATGGATCGAATTGTCGAGGCGATGAGGGTTGAGGACGATGGCGGCATGGCCCGGGTCTGCATCGATACCCTTGCGTTTCTTCTCGAGCAGAACGCGGCACCCGATGACACAGCACGGGTAAATGGCACCGAGCTTCGGAACTACATTCGTCAAATAGCGACCAACAGGAAAAATAGGGAAGACGAAGCCGAAACGCAGGCCAGTCACTTTCCGGGTCCAGATGGCGATGGTCCGGGCGAACCGGGTTTGCCGGAGGGCGTTGAAGCCTTGAGCCCAGCAGAATTCATCGAGCTTTTGCCCGACAGAGCTGATTGGCGCTCGGAGAATACCATGGCGGCGATCGTCGACGCGCTCAGGATCGATGACAACGGCTTGGCCGAATCCAACATCCAGTCCTTTGCGGCTATGCTGTGGGGCGAGGCGACCCCCGCGAATGCCACGCGTGTCAACACACACGAGCTTCGAAACCACATCCGTCAAACAGCACTTGAAATGCTGCAAGAACAGGACGGCGATGTACCTGACGGTGGTAATGACGGCGATGATGATCACCTTCGCCGTCTCGGCAGAACGTCTCTTGACGACATTATCGAGGGAAACCAGTCTTCTCAGGCGGGCGAACAAGCCCAGGAGAACGTCCGGGACCAGAACGGTGATGCTTCCTCCGTTCTCCCGGGCACAATTCCAGTCGGTAATTCGCCCTTGTTGCAGCTGATACGGGTGGCAAGGCACCTGCATGGCACGCAAACCGTGAACACAGGCATGCAAAACGTGCGCGATGCCTTGATCGAAAGAAATAGGGATGCAGCGCAGCTTGCTGCCCGCCAGCTTGCCTCCGACCTTTTGAGGGGGCGCGGAGATCCGCAATCACCGGGCCTGTCTGCCGTGGTGCAGAAGGTTGCCGACATGATCCTTGCGGAAATCGACGGGGCTCTTTCGGAAGACGAAAAGAAACCGGTCAAGTCTGCTCAGGGCAATGACGGGCCGGATCCACGGGATGGCTTGCGCCGGGGGCCCGATGGCGGCAATCCGGGGGCAGGGGCTGCCAATGGCGGAACCGGACATGGTGGCTCTGCTCCCGATGTGCAGCAGCGCCCGGGTTCGGTCTATGACCGCGGCACCATGGACCGGATGGAGCGGGAACGGAACCAGTCTACCGGGACGAAGGAGCATTTGACTGCTTTGGTGTCCGCGGGAATTCGTGACATCACTGAGATGCTGGTCCACAAGAAAAACGAGGAGGCCGCGCAGCGCGCTGTCGGATTGTGGAAGCAGTTGCAGGGCAATGGTGGGCTGCTTCCCGAAATGTCACCCCAGACCATTTTGAAAATCGCCCATGGCAAGGCCGTTGCGCTGATGGCGACCGACCCGGAACCGTCGCCCACGCAGCCGGTTGGAGGGGCGGGCGATCTGGACGATGACGACCCCGGTGTCACGCTTGATCCGGGAACGGCAGCCAGATTGGTTCCTGTCACTGACTGGAAGGCATTCTGCGGCGTCTATCAGATCGAAGAGAAGGAAATAAAGAATATAAAGTCGCTTGCGCTCAAGGCGATTCGGGAACCGAAAGACGCTCTCAACGGCTGCAAGTCGATTATCTCCCGTCGCAAGGACAAGGACCAGGTCAAGATCAAGAATGAAAAGTATCTTGCTCAGGCGCTGGTGCATGCGGTGAAGATGAAGGCGGCGAAGAAAAAGCTGACAAAACCCATGAAACTGTCGCGCGCTGCTGATCTGTAGGCCGCCGTTGGCGCGCATTCGAAACAGGCTCTTCCCCGCATCACCGGGGGAGGGCAATTGTGCTCCGGCCTGAGCGCGATCCCGACAAGACCGGCCGGTCGAGGTCGGTCCTGTCATGCCGAGACGCGAATAAGAGGTGTGTCACTCAAAGGTGAGATCCCCAGTCAGGCCGCGTCGTGTCTATTTGATGCCTTGCCGTGACGCAGACAGTGAACGCCAAGGAATGGCTGTCAACGCGCCAGCCAGTCCGCCAATGTCTGCAAGTCGCCATCATCGGCTTTGTAACCGCTCAGGTGGGCGCTGCGCGCCTCGCTGGGGCGGAAGCCATATTGCTCCTTGAACTGTCGATAGAAAGACGGAAGATTGTTGAAGCCCCAGTTATAGGCGACGGTCCCGATATGGACGTCTCCGCTCAGGACGACCAGAGCCTTGTAGCAGGCGGCCAGACGCCTCGTCTTTATATATTTCGATACGCCGCCATACTGTTCGAACAGGTAGTACAGCCGGCGCCTGGACATATGCAATTCTGAACAGATGCGGTCTGCGGACAGATCCGGTGACTGAAGATTGGAATTGATGAAACGACGCGCGAGTTCGAGCTGTGTACCACCGATGGCTGTGTCCGCAGCCTCAAGGGAATCCGGGTCCGGTCGCATGACTGCTTTCAAAAGTGCCGCAAAGGCGTCATTGACGCTCTTGCCGTCGGCGACATTGAGTTTGTCGATCTGATTATCCACCGACACGATGAAGGCACTCAGGATAGATGCCATGGGGCCGTCGAATGTCTTGAATGATGCATGGTCGAGATTCTGCGCAATGTCCCAGAAATCGTCTCGAGCGAGAAAAATATTGCTGTACTCGGTCTGCGCCATCCTCCCCGAATAGGCTTGGGCGAATGAGAGGAGCGTGAGCGAGCCTGGTTTTGCCGCCACCGTCTTGTCGCCGGCTGAAAGATCGATCTGTCCCTTTCGCACGACGCTGAAAACCCAATGATCCATGTCGGACGTCCGCAAATGCCCACTTGTGCGGGAGAATTCAGCAGGCGCCTGAGTGTAGCGATTGAACTGGATTTCACCGAGGTTGAAGACTTCGACCGTCCCGTCGAAACGTGTCTTGTCTTCGGCCAGCGCATCGGACTCGATCAACTCGGCATGAAACTCCCGCCAAATGTCGAGTTGCTGGCGGCGTTCGACGGCCTTTGTGGAGAAGGTCATTTTCGGGATGTCACCATGTTTGCCCTGGGAAAGCTCGGTGCTCAATTTCTTTTTCCTTCGTCAAATCGGATGATCGAAAAACCGCCAGCAGTCTTCAGAGCGGTTCTGGATGCGCACCGGATCGCTAGTCGACTTTAAAGGGAAGATTCCAGTCGGCTGATTGTCGGAAAGACGGATTTGCACGCTGTGACAATGAATCTGCACGCGCTGCAACAACACAATCAGCATTTTCCGGGACCACGCCGATGGCCATCCGGCGATGACGGTGCCATGGGCAGACGTGATTCCGATCCGCTGCACTATTGCAATGAGAAGAGGACGTTTGCCGTCACTCAGGCTGTGGCGATTCGTGCTGCTTCGGCCGAGACAGGCCGCATCGAAATTGTCGATTGCGGGTCTCTGCCAGTTGTCGTAGGTGGACCGATCATCTCATTTGGATGACGTGCCATTGACAGGCGGCCTAGTATCCTTGCCGGGGAACGGGCGGGTGATCGCAGGCAAATCTGCTCAGGCACTTGATCGACAAATCGATGCGGGTATGCGCCGCCACCAGAATTGGGAAAGCGATGAAAGCGTTTGATGGCCGGCGCTTTTGCCTCTTTCGTTTTTCTTTCGTGACGTCTGTGGTTTTATCGGGCCCGACCATGGCCAGTGTTCGTCCGCGCAAGGCTGGCTCTGGCGCGTCACAGCGGTGATCAACCGACCGATAAGGATGATGGGCGGCGAGCAGAAAGGTATTCCAAAAAGTTATGAAAAACTTGATTCAAAGCAATTTTACATATGCCTTTAGCAGGGGCAAGCTCCTCCCACTGGCTCGATGGAGGACGACGCTTGTCAATGAACGTTGCAATGTTGGACTGGCACTGCCGGCTGACATTTGCCTCCCATGCCTGCCTGTCGATTGCGCTGTCGAACCGACAAGGAGTGCCAGCGTGGTCGGATACCTTCGTTCGTGGTGCCAGACAGGGTCTGAATTCCGGCCGCAATCATCTCGCCGACCGGGCCAAGTTCGCCTTGGCACCTCACTGGAAAATTGCGCCCAGCCTGGGGAGAGGCAAGGCGCAGCGCTAGTTTTCAATGGGAGGAAAACGATGAAATTCACATCCGTCTTTACAGGCGCGGCACTGTTTCTTGCCATGATCGGCGGGCCTGCCCTGGCACAATATCCCGAGCGGACGATCGAGGCTGTCCTGCCTTCCGGGGCCGGTCCGGCGCTGTCGGTCAGCCAGATCATCGCTGACGCAATGGGCAAGGAGCTTGGCGTGCAGTTGACGGTGCTCGCAACGCCGGGTGCTGGAGGGATCAAGGCGTTTCAGACGGCTCTTCGCAAGCCGGCTGATGGGTATACGATCATCGATGGTTACGTCGCGCCGCTGGTTCTGCAGCCCATACTCGGCAAGGCAGACTGGAAGCACGGCGATTTCATCCCGCTGCATGCTGGAGCCTCCAATGCCTTTGCGATCGGCTGGCGAACGGACGAAACGCGTTGGTCGAGCTTCGAGGAGATGATGACGTGGGGCAAGGCAAACCCGGGCAAGTTGCGCTACTCATCGGGCCAGCGCAACAACCTGCCTCATCTCGTCATGGCGAAGGCTCTGCAATCCTATGACGTTGTTGCGCAGAATGTCCCCTACAACTCTCCGCCTGCCGCGAACAATGATGTCAAAAGTGGGATCCTTGATTTCACGTTCGTCAATGTCGGCAGCTACAAGCAGGATCCTGATGCACTGAAGATCGGGCTTGTGTTGTCCGAGCAACCTGCTGCCAAAGAAGCCTTCGGCGGAGCGCCCTCGATTGCGGACATCGAAGCGGATCTCGGGATCAGCGGACTGGCGCCGATGGGGTGGGACTGGTGGCTTGTGAAAAAGGATACAGCGCCCGAGCGTGTGGAGAAGTTGCGCGCCGCAATGGGAAAGGTGATGAAGGACCCTGATGTCCGGTCCAGGATCACACGGCTGGGCTTCGTGCCGTTGGACTGGGATCACGGCGATTACGACAAGATCGTTTCGGGTGTACACGACCAGCTTTCGACGATGGCCGGTGCCATCAAATGGGAAGAAGAAGCCCTCAAGGCGGCGAAATGAGCAGCTGGTTCGGACTGGGACGGCGTTTTTCAGAATGGTGCACGGTTGCATTGATGCTGGTGCTGGTGACCTTGGTTTACCAGCAGATCCGTGACGTGCTCGCGCCGTCCGGCATGGCGGAAGGGGGGCCGTATGACAATGCGGCCGCCTATCCTCGCGGTGTGGCAATCCTGTTGCTGAGCCTCGTTTGTTTGCAGATCCTCATCCAGATCGTGGTGCGCAGACGTCGTGAGGGGGATGCTCTCACGTGGCGCCAGATGGCCCGGCCTGCTGCGGTCATCCTGATCTTCGGTCTCTATCTTGGGCTGCTCGGCATCCTCGGCTTCCATCTGGCGTCAGCGCCGATGCTGTTTGCGATCATGGTCATCTGCGGGGCGCGCCAGTGGTGGCAGATGGCAGCGATCAGCCTGGGAATTTCATTCGGCTTGGCATGGTTCTTCGAAAGCCAGCTCGACGTCGTTCTGCCCGGCGGCATTTTCAATCTCAATATTCCGTGGTGAGCTGATGTTTGACATGCTTTTCGATGGCCTTGGGCTCGTGATGAGCTTTTCGACCATCGCACTGGTTGGTGCGGGGTTGATTGTCGGCCTGGTTGTTGGAGCCTTGCCGGGGCTGGGTCCGCTGATGGGGATCATCCTGCTGCTCCCTTACGCCATCACATTTGCACCGGTGCAGGCGATGGGCTTCCTCATTGCTATCTATGTTGGCGGCTCGTGCGGGGGGGCGATTTCAGCGATCTTGCTGCGAATACCGGGCACGCCACTCGCCGCAGCAACATTGTTCGACGGCTATCCGATGGCCCAAAAAGGGCGCGCAGCGGATGCTATCGGCATTGCGATTGCCGCTTCGGCGCTTGGAGGCATATTCGGAGGCCTGATCCTGATCCTGTTCTCGCCTTCGCTTGCGGCCTTCGCAGCCGGGTTCGGCCCGCCGGAATATGCGATGCTTGCCATCACAGGACTGACGTCGATCGCTGCGGTATCGGGCCAATCCACGCTCAAGGGTTTGATTGCGGGGACGGCGGGGCTGCTGCTGGCCACGGTCGGAACCGACGAATTCACTGCCGCCGAGCGTTTCACCTTCGGTCTGTTCGACCTGTCCAACGGTTTCAGTATTGTGGCTATCGTGGTCGGGCTCTTTGCGATCTCGGAGATGAGCTGCTTGCTGAGCGGCGATGACCTGCTCGAGCGTCCCAAACTCTCGGGTGCTCGGCCAAGCTTCAGCACCGTGTTGCTGGTGGTGAAGCGTTGGCCCAATCTGCTTCGTTCCTCCACGATCGGAGCTTGCGTTGGTGCATTGCCAGGGGCAGGTGGCGTCATTTCGTCCTTCACCGCCTATGCGGTGGCCAAAACGTTTGCCAGACGTGATGAAGGTTTTGGCGATGGAGCCGAAGGTGGCATTGTCGCCGCCGAAAGCGCCAACAACGCCACAGCGGGTGGCGCGCTGGTGCCGACGCTTGCGCTGGGGATCCCTGGCGATGCGGCCACTGCGGTGCTGATCGGCGCGCTGTTGATCCTCGGCGTCTTTCCCGGCCCCACGCTATTCGCACAGCATTCCGATGTCGTCGGTGGCATTTTCCTTGTCTACATGCTCGCCAATGTTGCGCTGTTCGTCATCGGCATTCTCGCGACGCCGCTGTTCGTATACGTGCTGCGCCTGCGCAAGGTCATCCTCATTCCGACTGTTTTGTTGATGTGCGCCATCGGAACCTATGCTGTGGGCAGCTCCGTGTTCGATCTCTGGGTGATGTTTGGCTTTGGCCTGGTCGGGCTGGTCATGCGGGCTGCGGACTACCCCTTGGCGCCGCTCGTCATTGGCGTGATCCTCGGGCCACTTCTGGAGAACAATGTCCGCCGCACGCTGCTGTTGTCCCATGACGGGCTTCAGCTCTTTGTCGAGCGTCCGGTTTCTGCGGTCTTGCTGTTTATCAACGTTGCGCTCCTGCTGTGCATTGTCTTTTTCACGCTGCGCCGGCTGATGACGGATCGCGTCCGGGAGGATGTCTGCGAAGATGGTGCATGATCGGCACGGCGCGCGCGAGGGTCGCTGACAGACCGCGGGCCTCCATGCGGGCAAGGACGGTCTTCGCCTGAAAAAACGGTGCAGGGTTCAACGCCTGGTCATCCAGCCCTGCGGGACTTGGCCAACCCGTGTCCTTCGTCCGTCGTGTCTCAACTTTGATCATGCGCTGCGCCGGTAATCTGCCGCAGTTCCTCTATCATCGCCTTGACGGCGGGAATGCCCAGCGAGCTTTCCCGCAGATAGATGCCGGCTGCAGATCGCGCCAATGAAGGGCAGACCGGCAAGACCCGCAGCCCGTCGCGACTGACCAGAGGCTGCAGCTGCAGCGGCACCTGCATTGCGAGATTGGAGTGCCGGATCAGGTGCAGCCCTGCGGTGAAAGACGTGGTCTGGGCAGCGAACCGCGGAGTGCCGAGTTGCTGTTGGGTAAAATACCGCGTCAGCAGCTCGCGACTGCCTGGAACCTGGCTATAGCTCACCCACTCCATGTCCTTCAGGTCGGAGGGCGACAGCACCTCCTTGTTGGCGCAGGGCATGTCTTTGGCCAGGGCGACCGCCTGTTCCACCTCAAGCAGCGGAATGACGTGCAGCAGAAACTCCGAACCCAGCGGCTCGATCGTTCCCAGAACGAGATCGAGTTCGCCGTTCACCAGCAGAGGCAGGGTCTGGGCATTGTTGCGGGCGATAAGGTCGAGCCGCAGCATCGGAAACGACTTGCGGGCGGCCAGAAAGGCTTGAGTTACATAGCGAAGATGAAAGAGCGGGCCAGCGCCGACCCGCAGGGTTTCCATCCCGGCATTTTCCAGAATTCCGATTTCTTCGCTCGCCTGCCGGTATTCCTGCTCGATGCGACTGGCATGACGCAGGTAAATTCGTCCCGCCGCTGTCAATTCCATGCCACGCGGTCTGCGCTCGAACAGCTCGACACCCAGACGCTCTTCAAGGGTCACCAGCCGCTTGGTGAGTGCGGGTTGCGTCAGGTTGAGCCGTTGCGCTGCCACTGTGAGATTGCCAAGTCGCGCCACAGTGAGAAATGCTGCAAGCTGCCGGTCCATCGAAATTCCAAAAAGTTATGACAAATGTGATTTAAAGAAATTTTACATATGGGGTTGCCGCTGGCAAGGTCCACCTACAGTTTTGCAGGAGCACCATGTTGCGCATTCTTTTTGTCATCCCCGAATTAGCCCGTCGGCGTTTGCTGCCGCTTGGGATCGGCGATGCCTCACACGTTCCGGCCCCTATGATCGGGCAATCCGTGCCAAGCGTCACATTGCGCCATCGCCTGGCAAATCGCGGTCCCGGCGATAGCCCGCCTCCTGCGGTCGCTCGGTGAAGAGGCCATGACCTTCGATATCGATGGCTTTGTTCATCCTGCGACGCGGGCCGAGCGGCGCTGACCCCGACAATTGAATCCTAGACACGGACCCAACCATGAAAACTGTTTTCGTTCTGTTCGACAGTCTCAACAGGCATATGCTGGGATGTTATGGGGGAAGCCGGGTACCGACGCCGAATTTCGACCGTCTGGCGGCACGAGGGCAGGTGTTTGAAAAGCACTATGTCGGCTCGCTGCCCTGCATGCCGGCACGGCGCGACATGCTGACTGGACACCTCAGTTTCCTCCATCGGTCCTGGGGACCGCTCGAACCCTTCGACAATGCCTTTCCGGAACTGCTTCAGGAGAAGGGCGTCCACAGCCATCTGGTAACCGATCACTATCATTACTGGGAGGATGGCGGGGCGACCTATCACAACCGCTACAATACGTTCGAGTTCATTCGTGGTCAGGAAAGCGATCCGTGGAAGGCTCTGGTTCAGCCTCCCTGGGAGCGTTTGCGTGAGAAATATCACGCCAACCAGCTTGAACTCATCGACAATGCCCCCAAGCACAAGGCCCACCTGATCAATCGCGAATATATCCGCGAGGAGAAGGATTTTCCTTCGGTTCAGTGCTTCCAGGCCGGTTTTGAGTTTCTTGAGGCCAACCGCCAGGCCGATGACTGGCTACTGCAAATCGAGACCTTTGATCCGCACGAGCCCTTCTATGCCCCGGACCGGTTCAAGGAGCCGTTTGATACCGGCTGGAAGGGCGGGATTCTGGACTGGCCGCGTTACGGCCGGGTCGAGGAACTGCCAAAGGAAGCGGAGGAACTGCGAGCCAATTATTATGCGGTCGTGTCACTTTGTGACGCGCTTCTGGGACGGCTGCTCGATGAGTTCGATGCGCATGACATGTGGAAGGACACCGCGCTCGTGGTCACGACCGATCACGGCTTCCTGTTGGGCGAGCATGATTTCTGGGCCAAGAACCGGATGAACATCTACGAGGAAATTGCCCATATTCCGCTGCTGCTGCACGACCCGCGCAATCCCGGTCCTGCGCGGGTAAACCGTTTGACCCAGTCCACCGATCTGGCCCCGACCTTTCTGGATTTTTGGAACATAGAGGCCCCGGTCGAGATGCAGGGCCAGTCCTTGTTGCGTGCAAAAGAGCGTGAGGCGGTCGTCTTCGGTTATTTCGGCGGCGCGGTCAACGTGACGGACGGGGACCGCAGCTATCACCGCTTTCCCGGCGACATCGCTGGCAAGGAAATCAATCAGTACACCTTGATGCCCACTCACATTACCTCACGATTTTCAACGCGGGAGTTGCAGATGGCGACCCTTGCCCCTCCCTTTGACTGGACCAAGAATGTTCCGCTGTTGAAGGTGCCGGTGACCGAAAGATCGCCGATGTATTACAATTACGGCCCCGGTTGCCTGCTGGAGAATGAGACCCGCCTTTATGATCTGGTCGACGATCCCGGACAGGAACGTCCGCTGGATGATCCTGCCCTGGAGCGGGAGATGTTGGCAAAGATGCTGCGCCAGATGCAGGTCAACGATGCCCCGCGCGAGGCATATGACCGGCTTGATATCTTGGCCGAGCCTGAAAACGCAACCTAACCCAAATTCAGGGCGTAGCCCTCTGGCCGTCGGCAGCAGTCCAGATTGTCTGTGCGAAGCGGGACGTTGAATAATTTTGAGAAAGAGCATGAGAAACCGGTCCAGCAAGCTTCCTTGGCGGCATTTGATCGACGCCGCTACGCTGCGCGACGATCTGTTCGCCGCGATTACCGGAGCGGCCATCGTGTTGCCTCAAGCAATTGCATTTGCCTCGATCGCCGGTTTGCCACCGTCTTACGGCCTGTATTCGGCAATGATCACGCCGGTGGTTGCGGCGCTTTGCGGTTCCTCCCGCATCGTGGTTTCGGGACCGACCACAGCTGTTTCGGCGCTGGTTTTCGCGGCACTTTCACCAACCTATGTGTCCGGCTCCACCGAATGGATCGGGGCGGCACTGGTGCTGACATTGCTTGTGGGGGGAATTCAGCTGGCCATAGGACTGGCGCGGCTGGGGCGGTTTCTCACCTTCGTTTCGACGCCTGTCGTCAATGGTTTCAGCGCTGGCGCGGCAATTCTGATCGCGATGAGCCAGTTGGGTGATGTGCTGGATGTTACCCTGCCGCGCCTCGGTGCCCCGATGGCCTTCTTGTCGCAGCTTGTCGTGGCTCTTCCAAGCGCGGTGCCGGCTGCGATCGTCGTCGCTGGCGTGACCATGTCGGTTGCACTGATATTGCGCGTCTATCTCCCCGCATTGCCTGGCCACCTTGTCGCGCTTGCTATTGGTGGCTTGGTCAATTGGGGTTTCGATCTGGGAACACGGACCGTCGGGTCGGTTCCGTCGATCTTCCCGACGCCCTCGATGCCGAGTGTTTCGACCACGAACCTGATGACACTTGCCCAACCGGCACTGGCCATTGCCATCGTCGGCCTGATGCAATCCGTGACCGTGGCGAGGCTTTACGCGCATCGCCGGGACGAGACGCTCGATGGCAGTCGCGAGATCATCGGTCAGGGTCTTTCCAATCTGGTCGGGCCATTCTTCTCGGCCTATGCCGGTTCCGGTTCGCTGACGCGCACCGCCATCAACCATGAGGCAGGTGCCCGCACGCCGCTTGCAGCAGTCTTCGCTTCCGTTGCACTGATCGCGTTCCTGTTTTTTGTCGCGCCCCTCATCAGCGAATTGCCCATTCCAGCGATGGCGGCGGTGATCATCCTCGTTGCCTGGCACCAGATCCGCTTCGCCGAGTTCCACCGTCTAGCTCGGCAATCGCGGCGCGACGCCTTCACCTTCTTCATCACCTTCACCGCGGCCATCACGGTCGGCTTGGAGTTTGCAGTGTTTGCAGGCGTGTTGCTCAGCCTAGCGCTGTTTCTCAACGAAACCACGAATGCCGAGCTTGAACTGACTGTCCCTGATCAGAACCGACCCAACCATTCGTTTCACAATGTGTGCCACGGCGATCCGGAATGCCCGCAACTGCTGTTTGGTCGCCTCAACGGACCGCTTTATTTTGGCGTGGTCGAGAAGCTGCGGCAGACCCTGCGTCGGATAGAGCTCGAACGGCCTGATCAGAAAAACCTGGTGCTCAAGCTTACCGGGATCGGGCAACTCGACCTTGCCGGGGCGGAATTGCTGATCGAGGAAGGGCGTCGCCGCCGCGCACGTGGCGGGCGATTGCACCTGACCTCCCGCTACATTCCGCTGCTTGACCGCATGAGGCAATATGGCGTGGTCGAGGCGCTGCACGACGAGAATATCTACAGCCACCGGCATGACGCGATTGCCGCCATCGTTCCCAATCAACTGGATGCCGATATCTGCGCGGGTTGCAAGGCGCGGATCTTTCACGAATGCCCCCCACAGTCCCCGCCCGGCGAAACCCCGTCACCTTCAAAAAAGAGGCCAGAATGATCCGCCCTCCGAGAGATCATGCAGCGCGCGCCAAGCCGACGGTCCATGACAGCACGCCTCGAAAAAGGTGCCGTTATCCGTTTCGAAAGGTCGAAGACATGACGCAGGCCGGCGAGATTTCAAACCGAAGACCCTGTTCAGGCAATTCCGGATCATCGGATACCAGTTCGGTCGGCATGTCCCTGATGGACCTCTTGATCATGACATCAGTGACGACACCGCAAACCCTTTTGACACGAGGATCGACATGAATTTACAGGAGGCGGTACCGGAAGCCCGAAAATTGATACCCGGCTTGAAGTTCACGACAGCAGCGTTTGAACGCCGTGATCAATTTGACGCATGGTGCGATTTTACCTCGTCCATGTGCGATCTGGAGGCAATCGAATCCCCGAAAGCAGGATTTGTGGCCAGCGCGGAATCCTATTATCTCGGATCGTTGCAACTGACGTCGTTCAAGCTGTCACCGATGCGGTTCAAATATACCAATGACATCATACGCAAGGCCAGCATCGATCACTGGTGCATCAGCGTAGTGACCAAAGGCACGGCTGCTGCTGCAACGGACGACAGAGGTTTCCGCGCCATGGCCGGTGACACGGTGCTACACTCCTATGCCCGGCCGTTCGAAGGCCGAATGGAGGTCACCGACTATTCCGGCCTGTTCCTCAGCCGTGACGAATTCTGGGATGTCGCCGATCAACTCGACAATGCAGCGCATCAACAGGTGCGCGGACCGATGTCCTACATCCTGGGAGATTTCATCGCCTCTCTTGAGCAGCGCGCAAGCAAGCTGACCGTTTCGGAAGGCAAGGCAGTCAACGACGCCTTCGGCCATCTGCTGCGTGCCATGGTTCGCCAGACGCCGGGGAGCATGGAGGCGGCCAGGGCCCCTATCGCTGCGGCGCAATTCGAACGGGCCAGGCGCTACATCAACGCTCATCTGAAATCACCGGGTTTGACACCCGACATGATCTGCCGGAACGTTGGCCTGTCACGCCGCCAGCTCTATTATCTCTTTGAACAATATGGGGGCGTTGCAACCTATATCCGCAACCGCCGATTGGCCGCCACTTACAACGTGCTGATCAAGAGCGTGCAAAAGAGGCAGATCAGTCAGGTCGCTTATGAATACGGGTTTTCCAGCCTGTCGTCCTTCTCGCGTCAGTTCCACGCTCGATACGGCTTTGCACCAGGCGAGGCACGCGCCGCATGGCTTGCCGACGGTAAATCGTGTATGCGGGAGGCGGGTATTTTTGTCGATTGGCTGCAACTGTCCGAGGACAGCTGAAAAGTCAGGCCCGTGGTGTCAAGTGTTGCCCGATCCGGACATGTGCCGCTGACGAGAGGAACGCTGCGGGGTCGAGGCGAGATGCGCATTTTGCACGTGAACGCAAGGCTCCTGCACGCTGCGTCATTTACGCCTGTTCGTTCGACACCGTAATGTATCCGGCGTTTTGCCGCTGTGGCCAGCACAATCCGCCGTGCCGTTTTTTCAGTGCACCGGGTCCGTTTCAGGGGAAATAACTTGTCCAAGGTCAATGAACCGAATATTTTTGCGAAGGCGACCTGTCCCACCGACGCCGCCATCCACGTCCACCGTTTTCCCGCCACATCACGACTGCTGCACTGGATCGTTGCGGTACTGGTGCTGGCGACATGGCCGCTTGGGTTCTTCATCAAGTTCACCAACAACGAGGTGAAGCTGGATTTCTACATGATCCATGAAAGCCTCGGTTTCCTTCTGCTGTGGGTGATGCTGCTGCGGGTTGGCAACAAGCTACTCGTCCAGGCGCCACCGGCCGAAGGTCCCGCAATCGAACGCTTCGCGGCGGCGACAGTGCACGGGCTGCTCTATCTCTTCCTTGTCATCATGCCGGTCAGCGGCTTTCTCGCCACAAATGCCCACGGTTTTCCGCTTCACTGGTTCGGCCACGTTGCGATCTGGAGCCCGGTCGGCAAGGCACCGGAGATTGCCTGGATGTTTTCCGCGGTTCACAGCTGGACCGCATGGATACTTTTGGCGCTTTTCGCGTTGCATATCGGCGCGGTCTTGCTTCATCATGTAATCAAGCGTGATAACACCCTGTACCGCATACTCTAGGGAACTCTATGGCCAGCTTGGAGATGAACGATACCATATGGTCGCGCCTGCTGGCACTCCGGCAGGGTACAGGCGAGGTCGTGACGACAGAGGACGCTTTTCGCCTGTATGGACCGATTGCAGGGGCATGTGGCCGTTTTGTGCTGGCACAGGTGGGCCAGTCCCTCGATGGCCGCATTGCAACGCCGGCGGGTGACGCCCGTGACATTTCCGGGCGGGACGGACTTGCGCACCTTCATCGATGCCGCGCTTTGGTGGAAGCGGTGATAGTCGGCGTGAGCACCGTCAAGGCCGATGACCCAAGGCTGTCCGTCAGAATGGTCAAAGGCCTGTCTCCGGTGCGGGTGATCGTCGATTGCCACGCCGAACTTGATGGCAGCGAGAGCCTCTTTCACGACGGAGGCGCTCCGGTCATCGTGTTTCGCAGCGCGATTTCGCAAGGGCAGCCCTTGCCAGGAGCGGAGGTCATCAAACTTACGCCCAAGCTCTGCGGCCTTGATCCGCAGGACATTCTGGACGAACTTGGCAAGCGCAAGTTCCACCGCGTGCTTGTGGAAGGCGGGGCGCGGACCATTGCGCGTTTCGTTGAAGCCGGGCTGGTTGACCGGCTCCACGTTGCGATTTCACCGATCATCATCGGTTCGGGCCCCTCTGGTATCAGCCTGTCCCCGATCGAGCGGCTGACTGGCGCCCACCGACCGCCGACCGAGGTCTACAATCTTGGCAGCGACATTCTGTTTGACTGTCAACTGAGGGCAGAAGGCCTGTCAGCCCGGCAGAGCCAAGATGTCGGTATGGCCCACCAGGTATGAGCTGTCCGGCTTGCCAAGTTGCGCCAGCCTGTAGGCAAGCCACTGATCGATTGCGTCATCTGTGGCGCCCGACATTTCGATCAGTGGCGTGCGCAGCCCTTTCAGCGACTCGGCATTCAACTCGGCCATGTCGTCGGCAAGTTGCCACGGACTGTCGCCCGTGCGGATGGAGAAACCGCGCATGGCAAACTGCCGGGTCAGGCATGCGACAGCATCGGGACCCAGCGCCGGCCCCAGCCCCTTGTCGGTCCGTTGATGCCGGTTGAACAGGTCAACCATGCCGGTATCGCGCGGATGTTCGGGAAACCAGCGCATGGTGCCGTCGTAGTTCAGGGCGGCGTATAGTCCACAGCCTGCGGCCGCGAGCCGTTCAGCCAATTGCGCACAGAAACGCTCGGAACAAAGATCGAAAAGTGCGGAAGCGGTCACGACCGACACATCGTCCAGCGGCAGGCGGTCAAGGTCGTTGAGATCATGCCGGTGGAATGTCACGTCGCAGGCGGTCCCAATCCGGCGCTCTGCCTCGTCCAGCAGCAGCGGATCATTGTCCAACATCCGCCAGCGTGTGCCGGCCGGCAGCAGACCGGCAAGGCTGCGGAAAGTCGATCCGGTCCCGCAACCAATATCAAGGACGAGGGGGGCGTCCTGGCCGCGAAGATAGTCCGATAGACTGTCCATCAGCCCGGCATGTCGCGCCGCCCGGTCGGCAGGCTCGCGCAGTGCAAGCCAGCTCGTGTCGAATCCGCTCAAGATATTGTCTCCAATCTGGTGGAGATGATGCCAACGGTCTGGTCCCAGCCCGGCAATTGCGCCCCGGCGCGTCGGGATGCTTGCGCTTTTCGCCGGCGCAAATCCTTGTTGGTGATCAGATTGCGCAACGCCTGACTGAAGGCGTCGATGTCATCGACTGCCACCATTTCGGCTGCATCTTCCGGCACCACTTCGGGAATGGCACCGGCGCGGCAAGCCACAATCGGCAATCCCTGTGACAGGGCTTCGGCGAACACCATACCGTATCCTTCAAAACGCGAGGCAAGCGCAAAGATATCTGCCGAAGCCAGAAGCGCCTGCGCATCATTGCATTCTCCGATGATCTGTATCCGATCGCTCAGGTCGAGCCTGTCCACCTGTTGGTGCAGTGCTGCGGCCGTCTGGGCATCGAGTGTCTCGCTGCCGGCAATCGTCACCCGCCAGGACAGCGTCTCGATCCGCTTGAGGGCGTCGATCAGCACGTCATGGCCCTTGCGCCGGGTCAGTGAGCCGATCGAGACAATATGCGGCGGATCGCCATCGCACGTCGCCGGCAGGGCGGGATTAGTGCCAGGAATGGCAACGACAAGTCTGTCTTCGCCGACATCATAATGGCGAGTGAGCTCGCGGGCCGTGGTCGTCGAGGTGACGATGACATCGCATGCACAAGACAGCGCATGCCGCTCGCTTTCGCGAAGCTCACGCTGTGTCACGGCATCCAGCCCTGTTTCGAGGGCCAGCGGATGATGAACCAGTGCCACGATGCGCAGCCGCTGCGCCTCCCGGACCGCCCATTGATCGAGAATACCAAAGGCAAGGCCGTCAATCACCACCAGCGCGCCATCGGGCAACTCCGACAAACGGTGCTCGGCATCCCGTTTGGCGACCTGGGTTGGGAAGGGAAAGCCCTCACCCAGCGGCAGACACTCGACCGTCCAGCCGAGCTTTTGCAGGCCTGTGATGACATGGCGGTCATAGGCGTAACCACCGGTCTTCAAAGTGAGATCGCCGGGAAAGGCAAATGTGACGCAACGAGAGTTCAAAGGTCCGCCTCATACCAGCCGCGGGCGGCGTGCGATTCATGCAAGGTGACCTTGAGCCGGCAAATGCGGTGGCTTCCAGATCCAAGTTTCTTGTCCGATACGGCGCCAGCCAGCTGGTCAAAGATGTACTTGGCAATGACCTCCGTGGTCGTCACCTTGCCTTTGAAGATCGGCAGCTGATCCAGATTCTGGTAGTTGAGCGGTTTCAGCACCTCGCCCAGAACCGATGTGGCAGCCCCGATGTCGACCGCCAGACCATCCTCATCAACATCACGCGTGAAAAAGGCGGCATCGACCACAAATGTTGCGCCATGCATGCCTTGGGCAGGGCCGAAGACGGGACGGGGAAGGCTGTGGGCAATCATGATGTGGTCGCGAACTTCAATGGCGAACATGCTTTTCTACTCCGTGTAGCAAATGCGATGGCAAAGGGTTTGGGGATCGTCGAGTATGGCCGGATAGGCGGCGGTGAGGTCGCGAAAGCGGATTTCACCAGATATCAAGGCGTCCAGTCGATCATCACGTAGAAGTTCGAGTGCCTTGGCCAGTCGCCGCGCATAGGTCCATCTCATCCTGCGCGCTGCAGGCAGGTTGCCAACCTGCGAGCTGGCGATCATCAGCCTGCGTGAATGGAAGGCGCCGCCGAGCGGCAAGCTGACAGAGCGGTCACCATGCCAGCTCGCTTCAACAATACGGGCTTCGTGACCGGCAAGTTCGATCGCGCGCGACAAAGCCTTGGCTGAGCCGGAAGCGTTGACAAGAACATCGAAATCGCCCGCCACCGCTTCACCGGTCGCAAACTCTATTCCAAGACCAGCCGCAAGCGGCGCGCGTATCGGATTCGGGTCGATCAGCACGACCTCGGTGCCAATGATTGCGCGGGCCAAATGGGCAACAAGGGTACCAACCACGCCCGCACCGAACACGGCGACCCGATCACCCGGCAGGATTTCGGCGTCCCAGACGATGTTCAACGCGGTTTCCATGTTGGCTGTCAGCACGGCCCGTGCGGCGGGAAGACCATCGGGCAGAGGTACGGCCGCATCGAGCGCAACATTGAACCGCTCCTGATGCGGATAGAGGCAGAACACGGTGCGGCCAAGCAACGAAGCATCGCCCTTTTCCACCACGCCGACGGCCGCGTATCCGTATTTCACTGGAAACGGGAAAGCGCCAGACATGTTCGGGCCGCGCATGCTTTCGAATTCACTGGGTGGCACCCTGCCGTGGAAGATCAGGCTTTCCGTCCCGCGACTGATCCCGCTGTAAAGCATGCGGATCTGGACCTCGCCTTCCTCCGGTTTGGGCAAATGTTCCGCGCGTATCTCGCAACGACCGGGGGATGCAAACCACAATGCGCATGCACGGGGCACTGCATCCTCGATGTTGGCCGTTCCGATAACACGTTTCATGCAGTCTTCCTGACATTGGGCCGAGAGGATATCTCGGCTCCCGGGTTCGAAAAAGGGGGCAGTGGCGCCGAAGATATACCGCCCCACAAATCTTCACATTGCGACCATATCGCTTTTTTGTCGTTCGGGTATCATGACAACATGTGCCATGCTTCCGCTAACGATTGTCGAGGTGTGCAATTTGCTTGTCATTTCGTGCGAACAGGCCGTTTGACCATGGAAAGCGACAAGGAAATTCGGCAAATGGCTGGCAAGGTCGCCGACGCATAGTGAATGGCTCCGCCACGATAATTCAAATACTCCAAGCCTTTCGGAGAACTCGCTCATGACACATATAGACGGCTGCAGTTTTCAGTTTGTTTCCCCCGCCATGCCAGTGGAGCGCGCCGTGGCTGAACTGCGTTTCGGGCGCCCGGTCGTCGTTGCCGATGGGCGTCGCCGCTTGGCAGTGCTGGCGCTGGATTGCGTTGCAGCCAGCGTTTACGATCAGTTTGCCGCTGCAGTCGAGGATCGCCACGCACTGTTCCTGACGTCATCGCGTGCTGAGCGGCTGCAGCCGCCGGTCTGCGAAGAGATGGCCGTTCCGCTGCAGGGCATCGGTTACGATGCCGCCTCGCATCTGGTCTATGGGCTCGGTGCGGCGGTGCCCACGCAATGGCGCAGCGCCGATCCGATGATGAGGGTGGGTGCCGAACTGGCGCGGCTGGCATTGCTGCTGCCCGCCGTGATATGCGCCGAGATAGCTGGGATCGAAAGCCGCTTTGCGGCCTGTTGCGAAATCGAAAAACACGCCCTCCTGGCCACAGGTGCTGCGCGCCAGAGATTCGAGACCGTGGTGCGAACCAAAGTGCCGCTGCGCGAACTTGGCGACGCAGAATTCGTCGTGTTCCGGGGTGGTCTTGCCCAAAAGGACCAGGTTGCGATCATCGTGGGTCGGCTGGATACCGGTGGCGTGGTGCCAATCCGTATCCATTCCTCCTGCATTACGGGCGATCTTTGCGCGTCGCTGAAATGCGATTGCGGCGACCAGTTGCGCAACGGGCTTGCCGCGCTGAAGGCGATGGGCGGCGGCGTGCTCCTCTATCTCGACCAGGAAGGTCGCGGCACGGGCATTGGCGCCAAGATGCGGGCCTATGGCTACCAGCATCTCGGGCTGGACACGATCGATGCGGATGCCGAACTTGGTTATGGCAGCGACGGCCGCCGCTACGAGGCGGCAATCGCCATGTTGCGGGGGCTGGATATAACAAAGGTCTCGGTCCTGACCAACAATCCGGCGAAACTGGCTGCCTTGGCCGACGGTGGCATCGCCGTGGAGAAACGCGTGGCCCTGCCGGGGGAGGTCACCGCCGAAAATGCCGGCTATCTGCGCACCAAGCAGAAGCGGGCCGGCCATATGCTCGATATCGAAACCCTGCTTGCCGCCGAATAATGCCATGCAGTCGCAGGAGCCATCAGCCATGGAACACCCTGTCGGCGATCGCGGACCGTCGCCGGCGTTGAATACCAGCGCGCTGGCCGTGCTGGCCGGCGTGTTCACGGTGTCAACGATCGCCTATCTCCCACTTGCTTGGTACCTGTCGCTTGAGCACGGCATCGGCATTGCCGCGGCAATGCTGCTGCTTGCCATCTTTGCGCTTGTGTTCAACGGGCTGCAGCACCACCGATATCAGAGCTTTGGCCAGGCAAACACGATTACCGCCGCCAGGGCTGCGATGGTTAGCCTCGTTGCGGCGGCGGTGTTCTATCCGCCGGCGACGCAGAGCATCGCGAATGCCCCCTGGAGCTTCGTCATCCTTGTGCTGCTGGCGCTTGCATTGGATGGGCTCGACGGCCATCTGGCGCGCCGCTACGGGCAAGAATCCAATCTTGGCGCCCGCTTTGACATGGAGATCGATGCGCTGCTGATCCTCTGCCTCTCTGCTGCCGGTTACTTTCTGGGCAAGGCCGGAGCGTGGATCCTGCTGATCGGCCTCATGCGTTATGGTTTCGTGCTGGCGCAATACTGGCTGCCGCGTCTCGGCGGAGAACTCCAGCCTTCGCAGCGGCGCAAACTTGTTTGCGTGGGCCAGGTGGCAGCCCTTTGTGCAATCTTGATGCCCTTCGTCAACGCACCCATTTCCAGCTGGATTGCAGGCTTTGCACTGTTGTTGCTATCCTACTCTTTCTCGGTGGATTGCCTCTATCTGTTGAGCGAAACCCGAGAGGAAGAGCAATGACCATGCTTGCCAGGATCGACATGGCGATCGGCGTGACGCGGTCGCTGCTGATCTATTATGGCCAGCCCTGGCGCCGCCGGGCGCTCAGGCGTTTCTACCGGGATATTGTTGCGCCGGGGGACCTCGTCTTCGATATCGGCGCCCATGTCGGCAGCCGCAGTCGGACGCTGATGTCGCTTGGTGCAGACGTCGTGGCGGTGGAGCCGCAGCCGGTCTTTGCCCAGCTGATCGAAAGACAGCTTGGCAACCGGCTGAAAGGCTTGGAGTGTGTGGCAATCGGCGCAGCGCAGGGCGAGGCGACCTTGCATATTTCCAGCCGCCACCCGACCCTGACGACAATATCGGACCGTTTCATCGACGGCGTTGGGCAGGCTGAGGGTTTCCGCAACGTGGTCTGGGACAGCACGGTCACGATGCCTGTCACCACGCTTGACCGTCTGATCGAGACATATGGCCTGCCACGTTTCTGCAAGATCGATGTCGAGGGCGCCGAGAGCGACATATTGCGCGGTCTTTCCCAGCCGATCCCGCTGATCGCCTTCGAGTATATTCCCGCCCTGCCGCAGGTCGCGCGCGAGGCGATCGAGCGTCTCGGCCAACTCGGGCACTATGTCTTTCGGCGCGTGATCGGCGAGAGCCACCGATTTGTCGATGCCGAGTGGAAACAGGCGGAGGCGCTGCTGGCCGTTCTGGAAAAGCTGACGCCCGACAGCAGGTCTGGTGACATTTACGCCCGGCTGGCACAGTGAGATCGCCTGTCAGCTCACATCCGGCGCCCGGACCTGCCGATCAGCGAGACGATCAGCATGACAATGCCGGGAAGGGCGGTGCCGGTCAGCGAGAAAACGCCATAGAGCAGACTTGCTGCAAGACCCTCTGCACCGGTGAAACCGAAAAGTGGCCAGAGCGCGACAGCCGCGGCTTCCCGTGTGCCCCATCCGCCGACACCAATGGGCATGAGCATGGCCAGCAGGCAGAGCGGCACGGCGGTGAAGGCCGCAATCGGTGGCAGGGCGGCACCGACTGCATCGGAAGCCAGCAAGAAGGTCGCCACATAGGTGCCGATGATCAGGACGCTGAGCCCCGCCTGCGTACGAAACGCGCCGTCCTGCCAGAATGCTGCGGCGAGATCCGGCCCGAGGCGACCGAAGCGGGCTTTCAGCGGCTTGTGCAGCCACAAGGCAAAGATCACGATCACCGCAATGATGGCCGAGACGACCAGCGCCAGCGGCACAGGGTCGATGGGCAGGGTTTGGGGCAGCAGGATTGCCCAACAGATAAGGCCGAGACAGGTCAGCAGGAAGAAGGCGAACTGCCCGGACAGCCGTTCGAGCACCACGGCGGTTGCCGCGCGTTTCCATCCGCCTGCCAGCGCGTCGCTGTTGCGGTAGACCCGCGCCGCATCACCGGCGACGCCACCCGGCAGGATCTGGTTCAGAACGCCGCCGAGATAATATTCCCGGATCGCAACCGACGTGGGGATAAGATGGCCGAGACGTGCCGCGGTAAAGCGCCAGCGCTGCGCCGACAGCACGATCTGTATCTGGACCACGACAACTGCCGCGACCACATGGCCGGGCGGCACACGACCGAGCGCGTCGAGCACGCCGGCTGGGTCGACGATGGCGACCATGACAGCCAGGAGCAGGATGCCGGCGCATATGGCGAGGATCTTCATCTTTGCCATGGCGGGCTCATCTCGATTGCCGGGTTGAAAGCGGCGCGCCAATGGTCTGATCTGCGGGCAGAAGGGTTAAACGCATGATGCAATTGACGTCTGGCGAGGGCAAGGGACAGGTCCACGGCTGGAAGGCCGGCCTTGCCGTTCTGGTGTTTGCCGTCATCGGTTTTGTCGCCTGCACGATGCCGGACAGTCCTGAAGGCTTCCATGTCCATGTTCTCCTGCGCCTGCCGCTCGAACTGCCGCTGGCCGCGCTCGCGATGTTGCTGTTGCCCCGGCGACTGGCGCTTGCCACGGCGCTTCTTGCCACGATAACGGTCCTTTGTCTCCTGTTTCTGAAGCTGGCTGATATCGGGGTGATCTCGGCCTTCCAGCGCCGGTTCAATCCCTATCTCGATGTCAAAATGATGCTGGACGGCTGGAACATGCTGTCCGGCGCGATTGGCACGGCATCCGCTGCATTGGCAATCGTACTGGCGGTTGCGGTACTTGCAGTGATGGTCTGGCTTTTCTGGTGGGCATGCAGGGGCATGGTCCGGCTTCATCGATCCCCCCGCCGCATTGCCGTCGCGGCCTTCGTCATCATGCTTGTCGCTGGACTTCTGGCCCTTGCTAGCGGCACCTTCGGCCTGGCGCGCGATGTGGCTGACCTGCGCGTCGGGCGTTATCTCGGCGAGCGGCTTTCGCTGGTTGCGCGATCCGTTGCCGATATCAGGGCATTCGACGCAGAGCTGTCGGCCGTGGATCTGGACGTCGACAGGGGCAGCCGATTTGCCCATGTCAGGGGCCGCGACGTGATCCTCGTCTTTGTCGAATCCTATGGGCGAAGCGCCATAGAGGATCCTCGCTATGCCGGAATGATCCAACCGCGCCTGGCCGAGATCGAACAGCAGCTTCGGGGCGGAGGCTTTGCCTCGGCCAGCGGCTGGGTCCGTTCGCCGACCGTTGGCGGTCTGAGCTGGCTTGCCCATGGAACGTTGCTTTCGGGCCTGCGGGTCGACAGCCAGGCCCGCTACGACCGGCTGATGGTCAGTGATCGACCGAGCCTCAACCGGCTGTTCCGTGAGGCGGGTTGGCGGACGGCGGCCGTCATGCCGGCAATAACCATGGATTGGCCGGAAGCCGCCTATTTCGGCTATGACCAGATCCTGACCGCCAGGGATCTGGGTTATCGCGGCAAGCCATTCAACTGGGTGACCATGCCCGACCAATATACGCTTTCCGCGTTCGAGCGCCTTTCGCGCCGGCCGGCGGGTGGGGCCGATCGACCGGTCATGGCCGAAATCGCGCTGATTTCCAGCCATGCCCCCTGGACGCCCGTACCGAAGATGATCGACTGGGATGCGGTCGGCGATGGCACTGTCTTTGACAGCCAGGCCGAAAGCGGCGACACGCCGGCCGTTGTCTGGGCCGATCACGATCGTGTCCGTCGCCAATATGTCGAAACCATCGACTATTCGCTTCAGGCGCTGGCAAGCTATATGCTGAATTACGGGCGGGATGCTGTTTTCGTGATCCTCGGTGATCACCAGCCGGCGGCGCTGGTCACCGGCCCGGATGCCTCCCGGGCCGTCCCCGTGCATGTCGTCAGCAGCGACCCCATCCTTGTCGATCGCTTCATTGCCGACGGTTTTGCGGCCGGCATGATGCCCTCGCCGCAAGGGGCGGAACCGCCCATGGACGGGCTGCGCGAACGCCTGATCCGACATTTCAGTTCTCCATGATCCTCGTCAGGAACAAATCCTGCGCTCCAGGGCTGGCGCATTACGCCATCGCGCAACCGAATGGGTGTGACGCGCATAACAGGGCTCTCTCCGGAATTTCAGCTCTACCGGCTTACAGGCCGCGAGGATTGGTCTCGCGGGCCGGAAGCGAAAGGGAGAGCGCCTGTCATGGCCATGCCGCAACCGCAGCACTATCAGGACCTGGACACCCGGATCCGTGAGGATCGCTTCACAACGCTGGTGAAGCAAAAGACCAAACAGTTTTCCTACTGGCGCAACCTTCTCGCCCCGATTGCCGAGGTGGAATGTGACGAGACCGGAGAGCAGGGGTTCAGCGCCACCGTCAGGGGGCATGATCTTGGCAGGCTGCATATCGCCTCGTTGCGTGTCGATGCAATGAAATATCGCCGCACGCCTCAGCTGATCCGGCGCAGCAACGTCGATCACTGGCAGCTCGTCTTGCGCCGCAGCGGTTCGGAATTCAGCAGTTCGAGCGGCAATGCCCTGCGCAGTTCGCCGGGAAGTCTGGATTTGCGCTCGCTGACCCTGCCGTCCATCGCCCATTCCACCGCCGGCGAGACGATCTACATATGGATGAAACGCGACAATTTCGCGGCCATGGCTGCCAGTCTCGATGCCGCCAGCCACCGGCCCATCCACGGGCCGATGAAGAACATCCTGCAGGAATTCATCCTGACGCTTGAACGCTACCGTTCGACGCTCACCCATCGGGATGTACCGGCATTGGTGGGGTCGCTAACCGCCCTGCTCGGTGCGCTGGTGAGGCCGTCACGGGACGGGTGCGAAGCAGCGGCGACGCCGATTGCCGCAAGCCAGCTTGCGATGGCCCGCAGATATGTTGATGCCAATATCGCATCGCCGACGCTCGGCGTGGAGGGGCTGTGCCGGGCGTTGGGGGTCTCGCGCCGCAAGCTCTACTACCTGTTCGAACATTGTGGTGGCGTTTCAAGCTTCATTCGCGAGCGTCGGCTTGTTGCATGCCATGCGGTGCTGGAGGACATTGCCGATGCCAGGCTGATCAGTACCGTCGCCTATGACCATGGCTTCACCGATCCGGCTCAGTTCAGCCGTCAGTTTCGTGCGCATTTCGGCTATAGCCCGAAAGAGGCGCGCGAGTTCCGGCTTTGCGGCCACGTGATCCAGACCGGCGTGCCGAGCAGTTTCTCGCAATGGCTGCTGGGGCCACACGGCTGCTGACATTGCGGCAGGAGGGGGTCAGTCGCGCCGCGCGATCTCTGCCGCGGTCCAGACGGCGACATCGATCGCCTGTTCGCGCCCTCGAATGGCGATCCGTTCGAACCCTCGGCCATCCGCCATCAGGCCCTGTTGCAATCCCGCCGCCTGCACCACATCCGCAGACAAGGCGAGCACTGCCCCGCGTGAGCGCGCGGCCTCGAGAAGCCGGCTCGCCACATTGACGCAATCGCCCGTCGCGGCGATCTGCTGGTGCTTGTCATGCCCGAGCCGGGACAGAACGACAGGGCCGCTATGCACACCGACACGCATCGAGCCTGTTTCGGCCAGCCTGGCGCCCAGCAGCCAGTCGTCGACTTTGGGGATCAGCTGGAAGGCGGCCAAGACCGCATTGGCGGCATCCTGTTCGCTTGCATCGGGAATACCGAAACCGACCATGACACCGTCACCCATAAAATCCATGACCAGTCCCTGCCGTCGTTCGCATTCTTCGGTCACGATGGTGTGGAAGGTCTTGAGCATGTCACGGGTTTGCCGGGGGCCAAGCCTTTCGCTGATGCCGGTGAAACCCGCGAGATCGACAAACAGGATAGCGGCATTCTGCTCGCGTGGTTCGAGCAGGAAGGACGTGTCTTCGGCGATGCGCCTGGCAATGGTGGTGGACTGGAACTGCGCCAGGGCGGCCTGGGCGGAGGTCAGCTTACGCATCCGGTAGCGGTCGTGTACCTGCCTGGCCAGCGCCACTGCCGCAACGGGGGGAAGGCTTGCCGCGAGCGGCAGTGCTCCGCTCAGCCAGTAGAACTGGCCGAAGGCGAGCGTGATGACCGCGAACCAGCCAAGCAGGATGCCGACATAGGCTACGGAGCCCGCTGCCAGCGGCAACAGCGCTATGGCGGCGACGGCGGTGATGGTGATGAGCATGGCCGCCAAACCGTCTATCCGGCGGACCGTCACATCTCGTTGAAGGGCCGATCCATCCAGGAGGTTGGACATGCCGGTGGCCAGAACCTCGGCGCCGGGCAATATCGGGTCAAAGGGCGTGGTGAAACGATCGCCCACGCCTGTCGCCGTTGCGCCCAGCACGACCAACCGTCCCTTGAGCGCCAGGTCCGGATCGCCGTGCCTCAGCAGGTCAAGCGCGCTGACGGTTTTGATCGTCCCTGCGGGGCCGTAATAGTTGAGGGCGAGATGCCAGCCCAGATCGAGTGGCACCGCGCGCTGCCCGATCGTCATCCCGTTTGTCGCCATGACCGGCGTCTGGCCGAGATAGAACTCGACCGCGCGCAGGACGATGGAGGCTTCCGGGCTGCCGGCAGCCTTGAACAGCATGGGCACCTGCCGCGGGGTGCCTCCGGCGTCCGCCACGACGTTGACGAGGCCAAGGCTCGCCGCACCTTCAAGGAGGGGAAGCGGCCTCAGAATCTGTCCGGGAACAGGCACGTGGGCGTCATGGGAAGGGCTGTCCGGAAAACGGGCGGCGCCCGCGATGACGGTCGGGAGCCCGCGAAGCGAGGTGGCAAGTGCTGTGTCGGCCTGCGCCTCGGTCGGCCCCAGAAGCAGCATGTCGATTGCCAGGGCCTTGGCCCCGGCCCGGTCGATCCGCGCGATGAGATCGGCGAGCTGCTGTCGGGGGAGCGGATAACCTCCGGCATCGAGCACGGTCGCATCATCGATTGCGACGATCGTTATTGCCTGCGGCGCTGGCCTGCCGCCAACCAGGCTGATCCTGGCGTCCACCAGCACCGTTTCCACCCGGTCGATCGGGCTGGCGATACCGTCGATGTGGCGAATGCTCAACAGTCCGGCCCATAGCCCGCCGAAGACCAGCGCGGCGATGATGGACCAGACCGGAAGGCCGGTCCTCATCGGGCAAAGCGGGCAAGCAGGCGCGCGGCACGATCCTGTCCCCACACCCTGGAGGTCAGTGATTGGCCGGGGGTCGCGTCAGTACCCTCGCCGGGGCCGAGAACCACGGCCTGTGAACCATCCGGCAGCGATACGGATACCTGGCCTTCAATCACAAACACCGAGGTTGTCGTCGACGTCACATCGACGACATAGGCGGTCCCTCGCACGGCAGCGATGGCGTGGGGTGTCAGGATCTGAAACGCGCCGCTGCCAGGCGTGACCTCGATCAGCACGGCCTTGTCGGATACGGTGGCCGACCCCGCTCGGGTCTGTCCTGCATCCTGTGGCAGACCAAGTTGCGCTGCTGCTTCAGCTTCCAGAACGAGGCCGTTGGCGCAACGATACACAAAACGTGGCGGGTCAGGCAGTTCGTCCCGCTGGCAGGAGGGCTCCTGCGCAGTCGCGCTTGAAGCGACCAGAAGGAAAAATGCCAGCGCGGTGAGATTGCTTTTCACGAAAGTGGATTTCATGGCAAGTTCCCGAAAGTTGATTCAATCGAATGCATGTTTATCTGGTTGCAATTCGGCAATGTCAATTTGGGTGCGGCGCGCAGTTCGCTTGAACCCTCACCGGAGCGGAACCATACGCATGAACGATCAACGGATCGACAAGGAAAAACTGCTGGCTCAAAGCATGGTGTTCAAGGCATTGGACCCGGTGGCTCGGCGTGACCTCGCAGCCTTTGCGAATGTGAGGCGTCATGCTGCCGGAGATGTGATCTTCACGCAAGGCTCTCCCGGCCACAGTATGATGGCAATTGCCGAAGGCACCGTGCGCGTGGAGGTCTTGACCCCGACGGGCCGCGACGTGACCTTGAGTGATTTGAGGCCAGGCGACGTTTTCGGCGAGATAGCCTTGCTGGACGGAGGGGAGCGCTCGGCCACGGTCCGCGCGCTTGGTTCGTGCACTCTCGTCGTGCTGGAACGGCGTTCGCTGCTCGACCTGCTGCAGCGGGACCCGAAACTGTCCATCCGGCTGATCGAGTTGCTGTGCCAGCGTGTCAGGCGCTCTGATGAACGGATGATGGAAATCGGCTTCTTGGACCTGCCGACGCGGCTGGCGCGCCTGTTGCTGCGCCTTTCGGTCACCCCGCCAGCCAGCCCGGTGGCACCGCTATCGCGCTTGTCGCAGTCTCAGTCGGAGCTGGCGAAGATGATCGGCAACACCCGCGAAAACGTCAATCGATGCCTGCGCAGATGGCAGGACGAAGAACTGATCGAGCTGAGGGACGGCTGGCTCATCCTGCGCAACCGCACAGCGCTGGAAGCCTTGGCCGACGCCGACTGAGCCCAGACCGCTCAATCCCGCACCTATTGCAACGGCTGACATAACCAGCCTCGCCGGATGACGGACCCTCGCAGTGTTGCGCAGGCTGGCCAAAAATCCACCATGGTCGGCAATGGGCGGCCGAAGGCTGCGCGTTTGCCCTTCATCCGCTCCTCCATTGGCAGATCTGTCTTCCGGTATCATATCCGTGATGTTTTCGCTCATTTGCGCGTGGCTGGCGCACCGAAAGGCATGGGTGCGTTGGAAAACCGCGCCGGGGACTGCCTGCGCGACGGAGCCAAGTGAACCATTTCCCTCGATTTTGGCACTCAGGTTTGGAAGGCCTCCGGAATGACGGCGGCCGGCATGGTCGCGGTAGGGCGTGTTGTCTGCTCGACATGACACAGGGGCTCTTCGCGTTCGTGCCGCTCCGCAAAGAGGAATTTTGATGCGACTTTTGTCAGCCTTGCTGATCGCCCTCTCGATCGTGGCAGCGCCATTTGCTTGGCATTTCGCCCAGGGGCATTTCGCAGTGTCGCCGCCCCCGGCATCGATCGAGTTCGACACGACAAAAATAGATGACCAGATTTCCGTCTTGCGTGACGAAATCGCCGAATTGAGAAACCGTGTCGATGGGCTGGATGCGCGGACATCGCTCGGCCTGGTCGGTGCTCAGAGAGAAACGGCGCCGGAGGCGGAAGCCACGATTGCGCCGGACAGGCTGAAGGATTCCTTCGCTCAGGTCGTGCTGATCGCCGATCGGCGTTCGGCCAATGAAGGGCTGACGGTCGCAACCCCGTCCTTTCTTCAGGATTTGCTTGGTCTTCCCCGTGAAAATCTGACGGATGATTGCCAAGCCACGACAAACCCGAAACTGGTGGGCCTGCTTTCGACTGAAAATGTCGGGCCGATCGAAGCGCATATGTTGCGTCCCGCTCTCATCTCGGCGCGTCAGGTCTTCGCCAATGTGAAGCTGTTTGAGCCAGAGCTTTATGCTCGTATCAAAAGCGCGGGCTCACTGTGCGTCAGATTGATCCGCGGCTCGACCAGTTCCGCCTCGGCCCACGCCTATGGGCTGGCCATGGATATCAACATCGATGGCGTGCTCGACACGCTGGCTGATGACAAGACCCAGCTCGGGCTAATCCTGCTCGCCGATTTTTTCAAGAAGGAAGGCTGGATCTGGGGGGCGGGCTTCGGGCGTGAGGATTCCATGCATTTCGAAGTGAGCCGCGAAAAACTCGAGCAATGGCGGCGGTTGGGCGAGATCTGACAGGCCCTTGGCGCGAACCGGCGACGCGTTCCGTCTTGTGAACCTTTGCACGCGTGTGAGGAACACACACACAGTATTAATCAGCGCCCTTGCGGCGAAAAACGACGTGGAGATGAAATGAAAAGAATAGGCTCGATAAGATACCCGGATAATATTTTAGATATTATCAAAGATAAGGAGATGGTCTCAGCTCTCTATTATTTTGCGCGTGAAGCACTGTGCCACGAAACTATTCTGTTTTTAATGTCTCCGCAGAACACGGAAACGCTGTATCTGAAATTCATCGCTGATGGATCTCCCCACCAAATCAACATTCCAGGCTCTATTCAAAAACCTTTGATCGCGCTCGGCGAAGCCAAATCATGGGCCGATCCCCGTTGGGAAAACCTGATCAGGCTCGCTAGGGCTGATGTTGCAAACATGTTCGACTCAGATCCCTTGTTCAGATTTTGGAATTCTGAACAGTTCTGGGAGTATCACAGGGCGAAAGGCGGTAACGACACCGATACGGAGATCTCGCCTGTCATGGAGGCCGCTGAGGCGCTTCAGCTTCAAAATCATGAAGCGCTTGACGCTTATATCAAAACCTACAAAGCTAAAGGTGAAGATGCGACACTGACGCTTGCCACGAAGCTGTTGCTGTCTGAGCGTAAGCGGATGAATGTCACCGATTTCAATCGGTTTCTGATGGACCGCGGTCTGATCACTGCACCCGAGACTGTACAGGCTGCAAGACCAGCTGTTGTGAACGAGGACATACCGCCACCTCCACCGCGGCTGGAAATCGAGATCAGGAGACTGAAGCTATGCGGTTTCGATAATGTTGGTGGCGTCATTTTTCAGGAGCGGTGCTACGAAATGATCGAATGCTATCTGAATAATGAAAAGACGAAGGCGCGTACACTTTACGAAAAAATATTAAAGGATGAGCCGAAGCAAAGCAGATTGCATGACGTGTCTCTGGTCGAGCTGATGAAAACGTTCAAGGAAAAGAAAGTTTACCGGGACTTGGCGAATAAACGGTGACCGTCGGTTCGGCAGGCAGGACATTTTTGAAAAATTTGCATGGGGGGCAAAGCGGTGCAATCCGCTTTGCCCCCCTTTTTGTCGTTTCAATGGTTGCAGCCACCGTGAATACCGAAAGGCTCCATGCTCGTCGCAGACGGCATTGGGGCGTGATCTGCCGGGACCGAAGGCCAGCTCTCTCGTGTGAGGTCGGCTTGGAGCGCCGCTCAGGCCTCCACCACGATGACGGAGATGTTGTCGATGGCTCCTCCCTTGAGCGCGATTTCCAGCAGTTCATCGGCCAGCACATGAATCGGGCGCTCGGCGAGGTGGCGGCGCAGGACATCGAAGCTCGCATATTTCGAAAGACCGTCGGAGCACAGCAGGAAGCGATCGCCCGGACGGATATCACCGCGCCGCTTGTCGATCTCCAGCGTTTCACCGACGCCGATTGCCCGGGTGATCTGGTTCGCCTGGGGATGGTTTTCAGCCTCGTCCCATGCGAGAAGGCCTTTCTCGACAAGTTCGCCGACGAGCGAATGATCGGAGCTGATCATTTCGAGATCGTCGCCGCGCAACCGATAAAGACGGCTGTCTCCGACCCAGAAACACATGAAATGTTCAGCGGAAAGCAGGAGCACGACAACGGTCGCGCCTATCGAGCCGCTGCCCCGTCCTGCTGCCTCCACGCCGATCAGCTGATGTGCCTCATGCAGGGCCTTGCGCACCTCCTGCATGGCTTCGGCAGGGTCGAGATCGGCCGGCAATCGGTCCAGGATCTCGGTGATCGCCTGACTGGCGAAATCGCCTGCGGCATGTCCTCCCATGCCGTCGGACACGGCCCACAAGCCGATGTCGGGCCGCACAAGAATAGCGTCCTCATTCACCTTGCGGACATAGCCGATATGGGTGCGCGCGCTGTGGCGCCGGATTGTTGCGGGGGCATTTGCGGTCATGGTGAACCTCTCCGTCGGCTCAGGCGTGGAAACCCCAACGGGGGCTGTGAAGGTCGAAAAACGCTGACGCCTCTTCAGGACCCGATGGCAATTGTCCTGTCACAAGCAGGCGGTTGCTGCCCGCGACAGACGAGATGAAAATGGAAGCCGGCTCCTGTATGGCAAGCGATGCGAGCGCGAAATCGGCGCTGTCATCGGCGACAATCGCCCTGGCCGAACCGATTGTGCCGGACCGCGGCAAGGCTGTTGCCAAAGGGGGCGGAAGAGCGGCCAGCCTGTCATTGAGCATGGGCAGCGAGGCGCCATCCTCAAGCATGGCGAGTGCAGCGTCTTCCAGCGGTGCGAAAATCGGCTCGAGCGCCCGGTAGGCGGACCACACCGGAAGATCCAGTTCCACCGCCAGACACAGCGGATACTGACGACCGACCCGGTCGATGCTTGGCATCACGATGCCGGCGGCTGTCCGTGGTCCCGTCATTCCGGCAGAAAAGGCGAAACGCCAGATCGGGGCGCTGAAATAGCAATCCCGCCAACGCTCATCCAGCGCCTCCCGACCCGTCACCAGAAATGTCTGCATCCACACATCCCAGGCGCCGACAAAATGTGGCGAGAGGCTGGAGCGGATGAAATCGCCGACGCAGGGCACTTTCCCGTACCAGCCAAAGTTCAGTGTGGCTTCCATCACAGCGAGCTCGGGCATTTGAAGCTGGTGATTGCCGAACTCGTGAACGGATTGAGCGCGGAACCGGCTCTCAGCTGAAAGATCGCGATCCTGCCGCCGAGATTGAACACCACGCGATTGCGATCCGAAACGTTGGTCCGCCGCAATTCGGCGGTGTCGAGAAGCCGGAACCAGGACCAGGGGCCGTCACGCTGGATGGCGTTTTCGACATCGGTGCGCGCAGGGGAAAATGCGACCCGCGTGCGTCCACTGTTCTGGCCGGGCCAGGTGAGAGGGGTGACCTCCGGTGGCCCATGGGCATAGGTGACGGGCTGCCCCTCAATCTCGACCACGACCTGCTCGACATTGGGGTCGAGCGCGACCGGGGTAACGTCGAAGGTGAACGACGGCAGGCCGGGCGCCACGAAGAAGCTGTCGCGGATTTCCGATGCCTTCTGGAATTGCGCAATGACCGCGTCGGATATGCCAATATCGACGCCGTTCACCCGCTTCAACCGCCAGGGATTGGAGGTCGTATCGACGAATTGCAGCATGTTGTCGTTGAAAAACCTGTCGATCAGTCCATTCGGCGCGAACAGCCGGCCGAAGTCCTGAAGGGCGACATCGGCCTTGCCCTGGCGATTGAACGGATATCGGCCGTCGATTGCGCGTGTGCAGAAGGGCAGCACCTGGCCTTGCCATTTGGCGTTGATATCGGCGCGTGCCCCACCCACGGCGGCGCCCGACGAGGCCGTCACGATCTGGGAGGCCCAACGCTGCAGCGGATTGGGCAGGAGCGTGATGGCGGCCTGCAGGTCGGCCACGGCGCCGGACCCCTGGGCAGCGACTGCGGCGCCGGACCCCTGGCCGAGTGCCAGCCGGTTGAGCTCACCAAAGACATCCGCCATGCGCTGGATGATCTTGTCCAGTTCGGATTGCGCTCCATCGGCGCGGGCTACAAGCGCGTGCAGGGTGCTGAAGCGATCCTCGACGAAGCGGCCGGGTGCCTCCTCCTGAACATTGGTCGGCACGACCAAACTCAGCGCCTCGACAATTTGCTGTCCGCCGGCATCGAGCTTGGAAATGGCCTCACCACGCGCCAGGTCGGTGACGGCGGAGATCGCGCTGCCCGCTACCGCGTCCGCACCGGGCAGACCGGTCAACTTAGTCTCCTTGCTGACTGCCTCCAGCACGTTGCGGATTGGCGATGTCGGTCCCGAGAGAATGTTGGTGACCTGTGTCGCCTGGCCGAGATTTTCCATCGGGATGATATCGACATCGGCAAGAAGCTCGTCATATCTGGCGACATAGTCGTTCTCGTATAGAGCGAGGATATCCTTGCCAAGTCGGGCCGTGGTTTCCGGCGTCAGGTCTTCCGCATGCGGACCGAGGACCAGGTTTTCGAATTGGACGCGATCCGAAATCGTGTCGATCGACGGCAGGAAATACGTGTAGAAGCCATTGCGCGTATAGACGCCTTCCACGCCGGCGCTGAGCGGTTTGCCGGAGGGACGCAGCATGACGCGCGACACGGCAGGGCCGCCGACATCCGTAAGGCGGAAAGGCTCGAGTGCGGCTGCGGCAGGGGCCTTGACGATGCTGCGATAGACCCGTTCGGCAACCGGTGTCTCGGCCAGCAGCAGCTGGATCTGTTCGACCAGCGGACCGTTAAGGCCGATCTTGCGCATCGGCTGGTTGACCAGCTCATTCAGATGATCGAGCAATTCCTGCTGCACCTCGTCCTGTCCCTTGAACGCGATTGCCCAGTCGATCTGCATCCATTGCCGAACGGTGTCGGCGTCCATCGGGCCTTGCAGGCCCAGCATCTGATAGACCTTGAGCGCCTCGAACAGAAATTCGGGATTGTTGATATTGGTCTGCAACTGCTCTTCCAGGCGGAAAATCAGGCGGGGCAGCATCATGCTGTTGAGCGCGCCGCGATAGGTCTGCGCGGATTCGGTGCCAATCGCGTCACCCTGGTAGAGGCCGAACGTTAGTTCGATGGGCGGCTCGGGATCGCTCGCAGCGGGATTGCCGGGCAGGTCGCGCAGGAGATTGAGGGCCGGAATGATCGATGGCAGATCGGCGTCGGCAATCGAGTTTCCGGGAATGGCGCTGGCCAGCTTGCGGAATTCATCGACCTGGGCGCTGGCGCCTGAAATCAGGGCAAGATTGCCGACAAAGCTGTTGGTCCAGACCGCGGTGGCCCCGAACAATGCCAGGATGCTGGCGGCAATGGCGCCGCGCTTGACCCAGCGATAGCGCCTCTCGACCGCGTCGTTGCTCGAGACCAGCCCGGCCTCACGGAAGATCACGCTGTTCATCAACCGTGTGAGGAAGTAGCTGCGTCCCTGGCCGCGACCGGTTCCGATGGCCTGTCGGCCGATGCCGAAGGTCCGGGCCATGCCCATCATCAGCCGGTCGATCGGGGTGCCTTCCTGGGTGCCGGAGGTGAAGTAGACGCCGCGCAGGAACTGGTTGTCCTCGAAGCGGCTGCCGTGGAAGATGTCGCCGAGGAAGCTTTCGGCGACACCGCGAAGCGAGGCGATCTGCGCCGGGAAGCCGGCGATGAGGCTGCGGCGCTGATAGTCTGTCTCGGCCTGCATCCGCTCCAGGCTGCGATTGGCGAGTTGCGACAGCAGCGCGTCGAATTCGGAGTTGAACGAGGCAAGCGGCTTGTCTGTGGCCTGCGCGTCCTTGTCATAGGGCAGGGTGAAGCCCCATACCTGTTCGCGCTCGTCGGATCCGAGGTTGTCGAAAAATTCCTGGAAACCGGCGATCAGGTCGGCCTTGGTGAACAGGATATAGACCGGAAAGCGCACGCCGAGCCGCTCGCGCAGTTCCAGCAGACGTGAGCGTATCGCCTGGGAATGGGCGCGCCTTTCCTGATCGTTCAGCAGCGACAGGTCGGACAGACTGATGGCAACCATCGCCCCGTTGATCGGCTGGCGGCGCCGGTGTTTTTTCAGCATGTCGAGAAAACCGGTCCAGGCTTTGGCGTCGGCATCGCGGTTGCTGTCTTGGGTGGTGTATCGACCGGCCGTGTCGAGCAGCACCGCCTCGTTGGTGAACCACCAGTCGCAATTGCGGGTGCCGCCAACCCCGCCGATTGCGCTCTTTCCCATGCGCTCGGCGAGCGGGAACTGCAGGCCCGAATTGACGATGGCCGTCGTCTTGCCCGCACCTGGCGGGCCGATGATGATGTACCAGGGCAGCTGGTAGAGATAACGCGAGCCGAAACGACCGCCGAGCTTGGATTTGCGCAGGAAGCCGAGCGCCTCGGTCATGCGCTTGCGCATGTCTGAAAGCTCGGCCGCGACGGCGCCATCATCGGCTTCCGCCGAAGGGGACGCGGCATTGCTGGCGATTCCATTGGTCATCTGGCGATCCTGCGAGCGGCGGCGCAGCAGGATGACGAGAACAGCGATAATCGTGATGGCAGCAAGGCCGGCAATCGTGATCAGCCGGTTGGTCGGCTTGTCGAATGGGCGGACATCACCGATCGCCAGAAGCGGACCAAGCAGCCAGATGGTGACAGCCAGGACAACGCTGAAAAGGATCAGCACCCCGATCGGGCTGAGGAGGTGGAAGCGGATGGTGCGAAACATGGCTCAGCCTGCCTTCACTAGAATGACTTCGATGCGGCGATTGGTGGCACGACCCTCGGCCGTGTCGTTCGACGCCAGTGGTTCCTTGTCGGCGCGTCCCTCGGACGAGATGCGCCCCTTGTCGGTCAGCGTGCCGGAAATCCGGGCCATAACGGATTGGGCCCTGGACAGGGAAAGCTGGAGATTGGAGGCGAAGCGGGCAGATTTAATCGGAACATTGTCAGAGTGACCCGCAACAATGATGCGACCTTCCTCATCGTTCAGGGCCTTGGATACCCGGTCCATGATGTCGCCAAAGCGCGGCTCGAGCTGGTCCGAGCCGGACGGGAACATGCCGTTGCCCGCAATCCGGATCGTCAGCGTGTTGCCGCTGCTGGCCACAGAGAGCAGCCCCTGTGCGATCTCGGGTGCCAGAAAGGAGGAGACGGCCTCGACGGTTGAAATCTCCTGTGGTGCAGGAGGGGCTGGCGGCGGCGGCGGTGCCGGGCGCGAGAGTTCGACCGGCCCGTTGACGTCGAGCGCGGTGATGAGCCCGCTTAGCCGGTTGGTGTCGCCACCCAATGCAAAGGAAAAACCGAAGAATATCAGGCAGGTCATCACAAGTGTCATGCCTGCGGTGGTCCAGACGGGTGTCCAGGCGGACAGCATGCGGTGGGCAATATCGGCGCCCCTCCATCGGATGGACAGATCGGGCTCCACCGGACCACGATGGGTGCGGATCAGCCGTGCAAGACCATCGCGGATTTCCAGATGTTTTTCGGCCCCGCGCTGGGCGACGCGCAGGCGGCCCTCGAAGCCGAGGCTCAGGCAGACATAGAGGAATTCCAGCATGTCGCGGTTTTGCGAGGGAGCTGCCTCGAAGCGTGACAGCAGTTCATAGAAGCGGTCGCCGCCATGGGTCTCCTTGTGGAACGTGCCGACCATGCTCTGCAGCGCCCAGACGCTCTGGCCACCCCAGGGTGTGTTCAGCACGACGTCATCTATCGTCGCACAAATCGCGTAGCGGGCCGCGACCACTGTCTGGGCCGGCACCCCGGCCTGCACGGCGGCATTCTCGAATGTGCGAATTTCGGCGACGACGCTGTCGCGCAAGGCGGTGGGATCGGAATGTTGCGCGCGGTTGCGGATGCGGGCGACCAGCGAGAACAGGGTTGAGGCGGCGGCGTTGAGTGGGTTCAGGCCGGTCAAACCGGCGCCGACCGGCACGTCCTGGACATCCGTGCTCGTGGACACAGGCGTGGACGCGGGCGCGGCCGCAGGTCGGCGGCCGGCCGGATTGGGCCTGATGACCGTCTTGTCCGTGTCGAACGGTTCGGCGAAGGGGTCGTCACGGTTCATGGGTTGCTCCTTTGGGGATGGGGTTCAGCGGATGGCCCAGAGTTCCATTTCGAGATCGGGAAAGTCACCGGAGACATGCACGGCCAGACCACCCGACGTCGTCATCTGCTTCCATGACGGGCTTGTCGTATCGAGCTCGAAGTAGACGACACCGGCATGATAGGGCACCTGGCGTGGTGCCACTGGCAGCGGACGCAACGCGACACCCGGCAATGCCGAATTGACCAGCTGGCGGATATCCTCGACGGGACCGAGCTTGGCCTGGGTGGGGAAGTGCCGCCGGACGGCCTCCGGTGGAACGGCGGCCTTGGCGGCGAGCACGAACGTGGCCGATGACAGTAGCCGCTTGTCGCTGATCAGCGCCACCGACACGCCGTATTTGCGTGGCTCGATCGGGATCCGGACCGCATTTTGCTCCAGAACAGCACTGAGATATTGCCGCAGTGCCCGGAACACCGGCTGGAAGACATTGGTCAGGTCGTGATGCTGGTAAATCGGAAACTGCGGCGACAGTTTCTCGGGCGTCATGAATGTCGCGATCTCGCCAGCCAGTGATGCCAGCGCCTGGAAAATCACCTGCGGATGTGCATTCTCGATCGAGACGAGATGGCGGATCGCCGGCAGCGCCTTGTTGACGGACAGAAGCAGCAGGAAGTCGGTGATCTCGGCGACGCCCTTCGCCGCACCGTTCTGGTTAAGGCGTCCGGCCAGCGCCTCGGCGCGATGGCTCAGCAGACCTTCCAGCTCCCGCAGGAAGTCATGCAGGGGCGGCGCGGCACGGGCATCGGTGCAGGTGGCAATGAATGCGCGGTCGAGGATGATCTCGCGGTCCTGACGCACTTCGATGATACGGGCGATCGGAATGACGATCTGGTCTGACAGATCATCAAGATCGATTGCGAATTGCAGGCGCAACCGGGCAATCGCCATGCGCACGGCCCTGTTGTCGCGACCCATGCTGTCTGTCACCTCGATCTCGTCGGGTCTGAACCGCGCTGCCGATTGCGTCGCCCCGGTCATGTCGACCTCAGCCACGCCCTCTCGGCGGATCGGGATGGCTAGATAGACGACGGAATTCTTGACGCAGGCAGGAACGTCCAGCGCGGGAGGGTGGTCGTCGGTGAGCGGAATCCGGAATGTCGTGCCGTCGGGCGTCAGGCCGGTGCAGGATTTCACGGCAATCTTGCCCAGCTTCAGCAATTCTTCGTCGAGCGTCAGCGTCCTCACACCCCAGGCATAGGGTGCGATAGCCGAAGCGATACCGGCGACCAGAGCCTCGACATATCTGTCATGCTGCTGGAAGTGGTGGGGCTGGAGGAACAGACCCTCCTGCCATACGACCTTGTTTTCCCAGGACACGCTTGTGTTACTCCTTCAGTCGGCCGGTTCAGCGGATCGAAACGGATTTGCCGAAGACGACGATCCGGATATTGTTGCTAAACGGGCGGACATCGAGGAACTTCGCGCCATTGATGTCGCGGAAGGCACCAACCACGCCAATCGCGGCGGGTGCCGTCGGGAAGCTGCGCGTGTTGTTGACGATGCGGCCCGGCGCCAGCTGGAACTCGTCGACGGCGATCAGGTCGGAGCCAAGAGTGGCTTGGGGTGAGTTGAAGACCGCGAAGAAATCCGAGGTGCGGAAGGTTCCGCTCGAGGTAAGATAATAAACCTTGACCTTGGCTGGCGCGCCGCCGTTCATGTCATCGGTGCCGGCTATGGAGAGCTGGACGGTCGTTGTTGCCGGCCCCGATGCGACACAGCCGAAAAGGACGAGGAAACTTGCAAGCGCGAGTAGCGTGCGTGTGAGGGACATGGTCTGTTCCTTCTAGAGTTTTTGAAGTTGGGCTTGGTAGGCCTTGGCGAATTCGCGACCGAAGGCGGACTGGAAGTCGTCTTCGGTCTCCTTCGCGATCTGGGCGTACATCTTTTCGTAGGCTTCCCAGTAACGAGCCTTCTTGTTGCCCAGCAAATTGCCGAGGCTCGTTCCAGACTCGATGCGGGTCGAGAGCTGATCGGGGCCGAGGCGCTGCAAAAGATCCTTCAATGCCGCCTGCATGCCGGACATCATCGCGACTTCATGGGCACGAATGTCGTTCAGCGCTTCGGCCGTGGCCGCGTCGGCATCGAGATAGCCGCGTACCGTGGGGCGGATCATCGCCTCAATAGCCTGTTCCGGACTGATCGAGAATTTCAGCGGATTGTTGCCGCCCGACCCGATCATGGTGCGGTCCATGCGCATCTCGCTCTTGATCGAGGCACGCGTCATCAGGATTTCCCGCATTCCGGTGACCATGGCTGCAAAGACGCCACCGAGCCGCCCCATGATCTCCTCAAGTTCAGCGGCAGGGATATCCAGGTGGCCCGCGCCCGCGCCTGCAAGAAAGGCCCGTGCCGCCGGATCATTGGTCACCGGCGACGCAGGTCTCTGCGAAACGGTGTCCACGTGTGGCGGCGTCAGGCTGACGGAGCCTGCTGGCACTGGCGGCGCAAAAGCCGGGGCGGCCGGTGATGAACCGAATGCCGCAGGTGCGGGAGGCGCCGGGGGGGGAGCCGATTGTGATGGGGCTTGCTGTGGAGGTGGCGCAAACAAGTCGTCCCAGTCGTCCGGGATCGCTGAGGGCTGGACGATTGGCGCGGCAAAATGGTCCTGCGACGTTGGACGGTGGTCGGATATGCTCGCACCTTGCGGAGCCGGCCAACAGGCCTCCCCGAGGAAACTGTCGGAACCGGGGGGCGCTGCCGCTGGCAACGGGTTGCCGAGGAGTGGGCTACTGTTCCAGGACGGGGTGCCGGCCACCGGAGCGGCCGAGCCAAGCAGGTCGTCCAGCGGGTCGCGGCCCGGCGTTATCATGCCGCTCAGAAGGTCATCCAGACCCAGGTCCGGCCGCGCGCCAGCGGATGCAGCGGGAGCGATCACGCTTTCCTCGGCCGGTGGCAGCGGTTGTGCGGTCTGGGCATTATGCGCCGCGGCTGCGATTTCGACGGTCAATTCGAACGAACCGAGCTGGATCACGTCGCCGTGGTTGAGTGGCGTGGGGATCGAGCCAAGCCGCTCGGTGCCGTAGTTGAGGAACGTGCCATTGGTGCTGATGTCGATGATGACGTAGTCACCATTGCGTTCTTCAACGACGCAGTGGCGCTTGGACAGCTGGCGATCCGGATCCGGCAGGGCGAGATCGTTTTCCTCGCCGCGGCCGATGGTCAGCACGCCACTGGCCATGTCGATCGTGGTGCGCCCGTCGGGAAGCGTGCCCGACGACATCAGACGGAGTGTGAGACCCATTGTGTTATCCTCCCACCAGAACTGTGACGCAACCCATCACGATTGCACCGCCATGGGCGCAGGTGTCGCTGAGTCGCGCCTGGGGTTTCTTGCCGGTCAGGACTTTGGTCGAGCCCTTGGCGATCATGTCCGGCGGGCCGATGCAGACGGCCATGGCGGTCGCGGTCGCCGCCGGCATCTTGCCGATCAGCACGGTCGGGCAGGGCACGGCGATCGGGCCTCCCACATGCGGGACGATACCCGTCAACATCGGGCACACATGATTGTCGGCAACACGGGCGGCAGGCAGGGTCATGGCGTTGCCTCGCTGCCGGGCATGGCCTGGCCAGCTGCGCGGACACCCGCATTGCCGCTCCCACCCCGGGCGATATCAAGCGCGCGGGCGAGAAGCACAGGGCCGCGCGTCTCGACCTGTTCTTCGTCATGGAACAAAGAGGTGAGCGCCATGCCGAACACCGCGCTACCCACAGCGCCGGGCGGCGCCTGGTAATCCTCAAGCTCGCCGGGGCCGAGTGTGCCATTGGCGAAGCTGGCTGCCATGGCGCACAGAACGGTGTCGTCTTCGTTTCCGGCGCCGTCCAGCGCTTCGCGGGCACGGGTCCGGCTTTCGACACCGGGCTGATAGACCCACGCCTCGGCGGCTTTCAGGGGCGCGGGGATGGTGGCACCTTCAGGAACGATATCGCGAGCCGACAAGCAAGCCCACCACGTCGCTTCGCGGGCCGGAAGGCTGTGGGCGAGAAGTTGCAGCATGTCGATCAGCGCGCCCTTTTTCTCCAGTTCCGCAAGAACATCGGCGACCGAGGCGCTGGCGGAAGCCTCCAGCCGCGTGCGCAGCACGACATTGCCTTGCGCAAGGATTTTGGCCGCCGGAATGCCGGGCAGCTTCTTCAGTTCGCGATAGGGAAAACCGTCTGTCATTGCCGTGCCCATCAGTTGATCATCGTCATCGCGCCCTTGGCGATCAGAAGGCCGGAGGATTTCAGCTGGGCCATGCCACCGCCCTCAAGCTTCAGCATGGCGCCCCCCTTCAACGAGGCCTGACCCTGGCCTTCCATCGTCAGCTGGCCACCGGCCGTCACCTTGGCGGTGGCGGTGGCCTTGACCTCGATCTGGGTGGAGGAAATCGTGATCTTTGCCGGCGTCATCTCGATCTGCGAGCTGCCGCAGACCAGCGTGATCTTCGATCCTGCCGCGATTTTCAGAGTCGTGCCGACATCTATGTCGTAGCTTTTGCCGATATCGTCGGACTTCACCCCGGCGATGGCGACGGCCTGGTCAGCCCTGACGGTCAGCTTGTCGTCATTGCCAATGTCGGTGGTGCGCTTTTGCGCGATCGAGATGGCCTCCTCGCCCTTGGCGACGGTGAAGCTGTGGTTGCCCTCGCGAATGGTTTCGGTCTTGTCGCCGTGAATGGTCTGGCGCAAGGCGCCACCCATTTGATGCTCCAGGCCGACGGTGATCTCGGCATTGTTCTTGACGATCTGCGTGTAGTCGCGTTCGGCCTGGAAACGCACCAGCTCCGCGTCACGCTTGTCATCGAAGACGAGTTCGTTAAAGCCGCCGCCGCCCTTGGAACTGTTGGTTTTCAATCCAACCTGCGTCTGGTTGGCGGGCAGGGGGTAGGGCAATCTCGTATCGCCGTTATAGACCATGCCGGTAATCAGCGGACGGTCGAGATCACCTTCCTCGAATTGGACGACCACCTCCTGGCCGATGCGTGGTACGCCGACCATGCCCCAGCCCTTGCCGCTCCACGGCACGGCGGTGCGAATCCAGCAGGACGACATGTCGTCTCGCCGCCCCAGCCGATCCCAATGGAACTGGACTTTGACGCGGCCATACTGGTCAGTCCAGATTTCCTCGCCCGGCTTTCCGACGACGACAGCGGTCTGCAGGCCGGAATGGGTCGGGCGCGGCGTGATCTGAGGGGCTCGAAATGCCATGCCGACCGGCTGAACTTCGAAGATGCAGCGATAGATGTCGCTGCTGTTGTCACTGTCGAAATCCAGAGTCGGGCCAAGGATCGCATCGATGAATTCGCGGTCTTCGACATCTGCGTCGATCTGCAGTTGGTGGCGGGCGTGAATGACGAGATATTCGCTGTTTTCTGCCTTGCGCGGATGTTTCGTGAGCTTGAATTTGTTTCCGGCGGCCATTTGGCGGACATTGCTGATGCCGTGGGAACGCTGGGCCTGGGCGGCTAAACCCTCCACCTTGACGCGCGCATGATGCTCGCCGTCGCGGATGTTGGCGTGGCGACCCGGATACTCATAGATCTCGTAGGACTTGTAGGCATGTTTGCCCTTCGGCAGTGCCTTCACCGATTTCAGGTCGGATTTCGGCTTTTCGAAATCGTAGTCCTGCAGGGTGACCTTGCCCGTGCGAATGCTTTCGCAGCCGCGCCATTCGAAGACGTGATCCTCTTTCCGGCGATATTGGGATTCGCGGAAATGGAACGCGATCTCGGCGCCATCCTCGACGTCCTTGTGGGCGCTTGCTTCGTCGGCGAGAACCAGGGTTTCCTTGGATTTCTCGTGGGTGAAATAATAATAGATGCCCTCTTCCTCCATCAGCCGGGAGACAAAGGCAAAATCGGTCTCGTGGTACTGAACACAGTAATTGCGCTTGGGGTAGGGGTGCTTGGTGGTGTTGCGGAAGTCGGAAAAGCCATGCTGGCCGAAGATTTCCTTGATCACGTCGATCACCGACTTGTCCTGGAATATCCGGCAGTTCGAGGTCAGCGTCAGGAACCAAAGCCACGGCCGCACTTGGGCGCGAAAATAACCGCGCCCGGCATGGGAACCCAGATATTCGGCAGAGACGCAGCGGCCCTGAAAATAGCGGACCTTGTCCTTCGGCGCGTCGATTTCCAGCCGCAGGCGCTCGCCGACGACCTTTTGCAGGTCAAGGTCGATATCCGATGACATGAACTCGATCGTCGTTTCCGTGATCCGGCTCAGGCCTTCCTCGACCTCGGCCCTCATCAGGAAGCCCTTGAGGCCGTTGGGAAGATCGAGGCGGACCTGGCGTCCTTCCAGAATGGTGTTGCTGGCCATTGACGGTTTCCTTTGCGCGCGCTCAGTTCGTCGGGGCAAGCTCGACGGCAACGAGCTCGTCGTTCTCTTTCAGGCGCGCAACGATGGCGGGATGGATGGACCACAATGCGCCGGGGCTGATGCCTTCCGGCAAGAGGTCTTCCAACGCTGCCATTGAGGACAGGCTGAGGCAGCGAACCGGCTTGGGATAGGGTTTTTCGTTGCTCATCATGGCGGAGAGATGCGCTTCGCCATCCAGCAGCATGAAGGATTGCTCCACCTCGACGAGAAGGATGCCTTCGTCGCCATCGTCTTCCTGGTTGGTTTCAATATGTTGCATCACAGGCTCTCCAGAAGGGCTGCAAGTTCGGGGTCGAGTTCGGCATCCGTCGATCCGCCGCTCTCTTCCGAAAACTGGGCAAGCAGATCGTCAAGGCTGGTGCCGTCGTCGGAAGCGGTTCCGGTATCGAGATCAAGTTCAAGATCGAGATCGAGATTGGAGTCGGGTTGGGCGCCATCATTCGAACCGGTTGCCGCCAATGGGGCAGCGGCAAACGAGATGATGGTATCATCCATGCGCGCCGCACGGGTTGGCGTGCCTGCCCAGGGTCCGGCCAGCATGGCGCCACCAAGCGACTGGAACGAGCCCTGGCGGATTTCCGTGCGCCCCTTGACGGACAGAACAGGCATGAAACCGCGCGCCACCACCTCGGCCGCGCCGCCCGTGTCCAGCAGCCGCTCGGTGCAGGGCAGTGCGATCTGGTCTCCGTGCTGATCGGTCATCACATGCATCGGGATGTCACCGAGCGACATGATCTCGCCGAGCCGCATCGTCTTGCCCATGCGGGTCACCGTGGCGGCCATGAGAACGGCCGAAAGGATGACCGGATTGGCCCACAGCATGCCCTTGAGACCACTGCGCAGTGTGAATTCTTCAAAATCGAACGGTTCGACCGGCTCGGTCCGTCGGCCATAGGGCAAGCGCAGCAGGAAGCGCGGCGATACGAGGCCGACATGTGCCGCTTCGGGTAGCGCGCGCAGATCATCCCAGGTCCTGGCGACGAGCGGATGGCGATCATGCTTGCGCGTTTCCAGAAATTGCGGGGAGATCGCCGCCACGAAGGGCGCGTTCATCCAGGCGGATATTTTCGACATGCGCGCCAGAAGTTCGGCATGCGGCGGGGCTTCTTCCAGCGTGTAGAGACCGAACACGGCGGATAGCGGTCCCTGCCGGTCATCGAGCCTGGGCTCCCCGGCCAGCATGCGGAACAACCCGCTTTCCGACAGGTCGTTCCGGGCCGAGAGGTCCGCCGCCCATTCCTCGGCGGAAACGTCGTAGAGCACGATCTCAAGGTTCGGGCCGGTCTCGATCTGCCGCGCCAGAAGCTCAAGGCTGCGCCAGGTGGCCTCGACCGCCTGAAAATCCGGGTGATGGAGAATGGCACGCATCGCGCCGGAAAGCGCCGCGTCGATGGCGGCGAGCATGGTGTCCTCAGCAGGATCGCGAGCGGCGTGAACATAAGGGCCGACGATCCGGGCGATCAGTTCCGATGCGGGGCTGGCCTCAACCAGACGACCCTCGCTGTCGCCGATGAGCGAACGGAAATCGCCGAGCTTGCGATCGGCCGGTACGGCGCTGCCCTTGGCACGCTTGCGCGACGAAGGGGTGAAGTCTGCGTGGATGCCGGCAAAACCCTGCAACTCGGCCATGGCCCGCGGATCGCCCTGGGCGACACGCTGGCGAAGGCCGGCGAGTTCCTCAAACAGTGCAACATTGTCGTAAAGCGCATCGGGGTGCAGGTCGTCGAGGGTCCTCAGTGTCACTTCAACGCCTGCGCCGTCCGCGCCGATCGGCAGGACAAGCGTCGTGGCGAAGCGGGCAATCACCGCATCAATGCTGTCGACGTCGAAACGGATCGGCTTGCGAGCGGCAAGATCGTCGCCGATCTCGATGATCCCGCGTGCTGCGCGACCGGAAAAATCGCCGAGAAGCGCGATGCGGAATTTTGACCGTGGCAAATCGAGCTCGGCGGGCCGTTGAACCGTCAGGGTGCCGAAGGGCGACAGGATCGCCGTCGGTTGTTCGATATCCGTGGGTTCTTCCGTCTCGTCATCGCCGAGGCCGGCGAGCAGGCTGGACAGCGCGTCATCCGTGTCGGTTTTGATGGCCTCTTCTTCGTCTCGTGCTTCTGCGTCGAGCCCACCCAGCAGGGCATCAAGACCGTCCGGCTTTGCCAAGGTGTCATCGTCGCCAGCCTCGAGGTCTTGCAAAAGGGTGTAGATGTCATTGTCCGGCTCTGCGTCCGATATCTCGGCGATGTCGTCGCCGAGTTTGCTCAACAGCGCATCCAGATCGTCGTGCTCCACCGGTTCAAGCGCCTCTGCGCCGTCAGCAGTGTCAGGCTTCACCCGGTTCAGCACCGATGTGATGGCCGCACTTTCGTCCGTCGCTTCCGCAACCGGTGTCGTACGAAGGGAGTTCAGGATCGCATCCACATCGTCGCGCCCGGATGGCTCTTCGGTGGTTGCGACCGCAGCCCGCAGGCTTTCCAGTGCAGTCAAGCGATCCTCGGATGGATTGTCCGATGGACCGGAAAGTCCGGTCAGTGCGACAAGCGTTGCGGGATCGGAGATCAGTTTTGCGATCAGATCCTCCGCTCCGGTCTTGCCGTCCATATAGGTCACGAGATGGCTGAGCTTTGTGCGTGCCTCGAGAAGCTTGCGCAGCGGTTCCACGTTCTTTGCGATTGCCGCCGGGGAAAAGTCCTCCAGACGTTCGAAGGTCAGGTCGATGGAGAGATTGCCTTCGCCCGTCAGCATGTTGGGCACGTGAAAGGCGGCGCGCGGACGGATCGCCTTCATCCGTTCGTCGAAATTGTCGACGTCGATTTCCAGGAACTTGCGATCGGCGACCGCTGGCAGCGGGTCGGCCGAATTGCCGGAGAGATCGGCCATCACGCCCATGACGAATGGCAGCTGCACGGACTTTTCAGCGCCGTACACCTCCACGTCATATTCGATCTGAACGCGCGGCGCTCGATTCCGCGCGACGAATTTCTGACCGCTTTTTGACATCGAACCTTCCCCGAAAACCTGACAATCGGGCGGGTGTCGATACCTTCGACCACGGCCCTGTTGCATGGTTAGTGCCCGGGAAAGGCAAAGAGGTTCGACCCGGACGTAAAAAAACGCAGATCACCCTTGCCGGCGCTTACGCCGCCTGCATGACAGGATGCTACCCCGTTTGAAAACACTGTTTTCGCGGGTCTATACCGCCAGTTCCTTGATGCTGTCGAAAATCGACTTGATATCTCCCACGGTCGCGCTGAGACTTGTCGCTTTTTCGAAAATAGTCTCCCTGTTGAAGGCCTTGAGCTTGTCCATCACGGTGCGGTCATCGACCTTGCCCTCGTTTTTCGTGAACATGTCTTGCATGTCGGCAAGATAGTGCTCGCGTTTTGTCAGGATCTCCGTCATCACGCGAACTTCGCTTTTGAGCTTCATGCAGGCAGCGCCGGCCTTGACGCCTTCCTTCAGCGTCGTGGCGGCCTTCATTTCTTTTTGCAGCTTACCTGCATTCACCGAAACCAGGTCGATCTTTTGGCGGAATTTCGTCAGATGATCGCGGTAGTATTTTCGTGCTGTCTCGGCCTTGCCAGCGGCGTTGTCCACGTCCTTCGAGGTTTTTTTCGGCGAAGTCACCTTCTTCTTTGCGGTGATATAGGCCGAGAGAGCCGCTTCGAGGTCCTTTTGCAGCTGGCTCTCTTTCTTTCCAAGCTGAATGACCATGGCTTGCAGAGTGATCAGCGTACCTACAATGCTGGCGATAGCCGAGAGATCGGCGCCATGGGACGCGGTGAGTTTGAGACCGTTGGTGGCCAGCTTGATGACGGAGGTCGCGAAGAAGATGGCTGTCTTGACCCTCGCCTCGGACAGGTTTTCGTTGTCCTTCTTTTCCCTTTCAAGTCGCTCCTTGACCTTCTTGTCCGCATCCGCCTTGGCCGAATCCAGCAGCTTCTTGATCTTCTGGTTTGCGATGGAAGCAATGTAGACCGCCTTTGGGTGATCATCAACGTCAGGCTTGCCGCCGCCGAGCAGATCGTTGACCTGCTTGGCCACGATGAAGGCATAAAGGGTGATTCCCCTTTCCTTTGCCTCCAGTGCCTCACGCGCTTCCTCTTCCAAGCGTTTCAGCAGTGATTCAGGCGGGGGATTTTTATCATTCGTGGAGACAGTGATTTCCATCCTCACGGGATATTTGGGTATCTCTACGAGTTCGCTCTTGGGCCTGTTGCGAACCAGATCGACGATGTAAAATTTATGCGTGGTTTCCATGGTGTGAAAAGTCCTATTATGTCAGTCCGTTTGCCCGTCAGCCGAAGGCGTAGGTGAAATCGCCCCCGGCGATGTCGACTGCGATCCGCTCGACCTTGCCGCCATCGAGCATGCGGGTCAGAACCTCCGTCGAGATTGCGGGCAGCATCGTGTTGGTGACGATGGCGTCGATCATGCGACCGCCGCTTTCCAGCTCCTGACAGCGCGATACGATGGTGTCCACGACCGCGTCGGAATAGGTGAAGGGCACGTCGTAGGTTGCCTTGACGCGCTTGCTGATCCGCTCGAGCTGCAGCCGCGTGATCCGGGAAACCATGTCCGCAGAGAGCGGGTAATAGGGGATGGTCACCATGCGGCCGAGCAGGGCGGGCGGAAAGACCTTCAGCAGCGGCTCGCGCAGGGCCTTGGCCATACCCTCGGGTTCGGGCATGAGTTCGGGATCGGCGCACAGATCCATGATGACCTCCGAGCCGACATTGGAGGTGAGCAGGATGAGCGTATTGCGGAAATCGATCGCCCGGCCTTCGCCATCCTCCATGATCCCCTTGTCGAACACCTGGAAGAAGATTTCGTGCACGTCGGGATGGGCCTTCTCCACCTCGTCGAGCAGCACGACGGAATAGGGCCGGCGCCGGACCGCTTCGGTCAGCACGCCACCCTCCCCATAACCGACATAGCCGGGAGGGGCGCCCTTGAGGCTTGAGACGGTGTGCGCCTCCTGGAATTCTGACATGTTGATGGTGATGACATTCTGTTCGCCGCCGTAGAGGGTTTCCGCCAGCGCCAGCGCGGTTTCCGTCTTGCCGACGCCTGAAGTGCCGGCCAGCATGAACACCCCGATCGGTTTCGACGGGTTATCAAGCCCGGCGCGGGACGCCTTGACCCGCCTGGCGATCATCTCCATGGCGTGATCCTGGCCGATCACGCGGTTCGACAGGTGGTCGACAAGGTTGAGCACGGTGCGGATCTCGTCCTTGACCATGCGCCTGACCGGAATGCCGGTCCAGTCCGAGACGATGGCGCCGATTGCCTGCGCATCGACGATCGGGAACATCAGCGGCGCCTCGCCCTGCAAGGTGGCAAGTTCGGTCTGCTTGCGCCGCAGTTGCGCAAGGGTCACCTCGCGCGCGTCGCCCGCCAGTGCTGTAGCGGGTGCGGTCGCTGCGACATCCCTGGTCCCGATCGGTTGTCCGCCCTCGCGCAGCCGGGCGCGCAGGTCGAGAACCTCGCCAACCAAGGATTTTTCCCTGTCCCAGCGGGCCGTAATCTCGTCGAGCCGCGCGCTCTCGGCGGCAAGCTCGGCCTCGACCCGGATGCGGCGCTGCGTCACCTCGGCGCCAGCGGTTTCGTCACGGCCGATGATGTCGAGTTCGGTCTCAAGGGCATCGATGCGACGCCGGCAATCGTCGACGGGGGCGGGAACCGCGTGCAGGCTGATCGACACGCGGGCGCAGGCGGTGTCGAGCACGCTGACCGACTTGTCGGGAAGCTGCCGCGCCGGGATGTAACGGGCCGACAGTCTGACGGCCGCTTCCAGCGCCTCGTCGAGGATCTGCACCCTGTGGTGCCGTTCCAGCATCGAGGCCGTGCCGCGCATCATCAGGATTGCCTTTGCCTCGTCGGGCTCGGCGACCTGCACCACCTGGAAACGGCGGGTCAGGGCCGGATCCTTCTCGATATGTCTCTTGTATTCCGCCCATGTCGTGGCGCCTATCGTGCGCAACGTGCCACGCGCAAGCGCCGGCTTCAGCAGGTTGGCGGCATCGCCCGTCCCGGCAGCCCCCCCGGCACCAACCAGCGTGTGGGTTTCGTCAACGAACATGACGATCGGGACTGGACTGGCCTGCACTTCCTCGATCACGCTTTTCAGGCGATTTTCGAACTCGCCTTTTATCGAGGCGCCGGCCTGAAGCAGGCCGACATCAAGGGACAGAAGCCGGGCCTCGCGCAGTGCCGGCGGCACATCGCCCCGCACAATACGCAGCGCGAAACCCTCGACCACCGCTGTCTTGCCGACGCCGGCCTCGCCTGTGAGGATCGGATTGTTCTGCCGGCGGCGCATCAGCACATCAATCACCTGGCGGATTTCGTCGTCGCGTCCGACAATGGCGTCGATCTCGCCCTTGCGGGCTTTGTCGGTCAAGTCGGTGCAGAATTGCTCGAGCGACCTGCCTCCACCCAGCTGCGGGGCGGGCAGGGCGTCTGAGACCTCACCGGGTTGGCCCCCGCCAAGCGATGTGCCGTCCTGGGCGGCAAGACCTTCCTCGGGCGATCCGTCGAGGATTTCATTGAACCGATCGGCCAGATCCTCGACATGGATCTTCCGGAACTCGCCCGAGATCCCTTCGAACAGGTTTGTCAGACGGGAGGTCTTCAGGATGCCCAGTACCAGATGACCGGTGCGGACCTGGCTGCTGCGAAACTGCAGCGAGGCATGGACCCAGGCCCGTTCGACCGCATCTTCCAGGTGTGGCGAGAGATCGGATATGGAGGTCGATCCGCGCGGCAGGGCGTCGAGGCTGCGTACAAGATCGGCCGCGACCCGCGCTGGCTCCAAGTCGTAGTGACGGATGATGCGATGCAGATCGCTGTCCTGCCCCTGCAGGATCTGGTGGATCCAGTGAACCAGTTCCACATAAGGATTGCCGCGCATCTTGCAGAAGACAGTGGCGCTTTCGATCGACTGGAAACCCAGCCGGTTCAATTTTCCAAACAGCGCGACGCGGCTGATGTCAGACATGGTCATCCTTCCCGATGGTTGGCACAATGAGTGGCTCAGGGCGCATGCTGTGCCGGAGCGGTGAGATACAGATCGTCGGCGTCTGATGGCGGTCGCACGCCAATCCAGCTTGTGTGTCCCAGCGCGCCGGAACGGCCGAGCACAGTCGGCGGCACCTGGTCCCTGTCGAGCACCAGATTCGCCTCCCATTCCAGGGTGTCACCGGCATAGCCGCGAATGAGGGCGGCCAGTCGCCTGAGGCTCTGGCCGCCGGGCAGCAGGCGACTGTAGTCTTCAAGCGAGAGCGGCCCGATGCGGATGCGGAACCGGGCTTCGCGCGACCAGACTTTCACGCCGAGGCTGGCGCTGCCGCCGAGGCTGGCAGTGCCCAGGCACCCGCGATCATGGGGTTCCAGATGCAGCCAGCTGCCGACAAAGCTCTCAATCGTGATGTCTGCCTGAAAGAAGCGTGCAAGGACTGCCTTGAGGCCGGCTTCGCTGCGCGTCGCGCCTGCAAGCAGTCCTGCGAAATGCCGTTTTGCGAGATCAGGCATCGCATCACGGCCTTCGAAGTTTTCTCCGGCCAGACCGGCAAGGGCATCGAGTTTGCTGCCAAACGGATCGTCGTCGGGGCGGTCGAATGAGGGGGCCGGCTCGCCGGTCGCCCATGCCCGGTAAAGGAGCGACATCATGCGGTGGTGGAAGACGTCGGCAAAGGCGACGATCGTCGGATCCTGATGGTTCCGTTGCCGGTCGCGGGCATATTCGGTCAGATGCAATGGCAGCGCACCGTTCGGTCCGAAAAGCCCGAAGAACCGCTGCGTCAGGATATGGCGGCCTGTTTCCGGCTCGCTGACGAAGGCCGAAACTGTGGAGGTCGGAAAGGCAAGTTCCGGCGCCTGTGACAGACGAACCGAATCCTGCGATGGATGGCGCGAGCGACCGAGTCGCGGGCGGTCGCTGTGAGTGGCCTCGATCAACCGCAAGGCCTGAAAGATGTGGTGTGACTGCGGGTCCTGCGCGAGCGCGGCAAGGCGGCTCAGATCAGGACCCGCCTCCCGCTTTTTGCCGGCCATCTTGCGATGTCCCCCCGTTGTTGTGAATGAATGACGGTCTCGGTAAAACTGTTGAGCGACACGTATTTGGCGAAGAATGTCTCCAGCACAGCGCCGAGCAGATAGCAGCCGGACCCTTCGAAGAAGCTCTCGTCGAAGCCGACGCGGATCTCCAGCCCCCGCACGGCGGTGGAAAGCACCGGTTCGCTCACGCGCCGAACGATCGGTCTTGAAGCGACTGAAATCAGACCTTCCATCTGCTTGGCGAGGGCCGGTTCACCCAAGGGGGTATAGAGACCGATGAGTTCGCGCAGCGCGTTGGCCCCCTTGCCACGATCCGCATCGACCAGCGAAAGGTAGTTGAGGCTCAGATGGCTGACCAGCTGCCAGGCGCGGGCACCTTCGGCCAGGCTCTGGCGCGGCCGCGTGGGCGGCACGATCGCGCGGACCTCTGACACCGGACCGCCATCGGGAAGGGAGAAATCGGTCTCCGCTCCACCGATCGCCGTCAGCATCGGCAGGTCGCGATTGGTGCAGAGCGCCCTGACGGCCAACTGCTTGACATGACTGGGATAGGGCGCCTGCTTGCGGTCGCTGAGCGTAAGATAAAGCTCAGCGCCGAGATAGGAGGTTCGCGTCCCCTTCAGACGCTGCTTTTCAGATCGCTGGCGCAATCGGCGGCGGACATTGTAATAGGCGTTGTGGGTGTCCGCAAAAGGGGTAAAATCCTGGGCGCTGTAGAAGGGCCGGAAAGCGATGTCCTCGGCCCCGTCTCCCGCAATCCCTGTGACCTCTTCGAGCTGATAGATCTCATAGTCAAGCGGTGCCGTGCGATCGACGGTCACGAGATGGTCGATCTCGGTGCCAGCCACCGCCACCCGGTCGCAACGTTTGGAAAAGAGGTTGATCGCCGGAACCGCGAACAGGTCGAAGCTGCGGGCAGTGATCGATTTGAGCGCCGGATTGCCCTCGGCCAGCAGGATGTAGATATCGAGATCGTCGCCTTCTGCCCTTTGAACCGCAGGCTGCAACCCGCCGAGATCGATGAAGAAGAACCGTTGCGGCATTGCGAAATATTCCTGCAGCAGCCGGTAGCCCTCGAAAGACTGGCCGGGAACAGGAAGGAGGGCTTCCTCGGGTTCGAAGCCGCGCGGGTGGATGGTCTTTCCAAGCGAGAGCGACCAGTCCTGCCGCCGGTCTGTCGAGCGTCCAGCCAAACCGAGACCCTGGGCCAGGATTGCCTCATACAGCCGCCATCCCTCGGCGCCTGCGCCCGAGAGATGAAGCGTCAGGCGATCGAGCGGCAGGTCGCAAAGCGGTCCGCCGCCAGTGCGCCGGATGCGAAGGCGCAGCGCCGCCTTGGCGGCATTGTCTTTCGCCAGTCCCGCCGCCACCAGTTCGCTGCGGCCATCGACATATTCCGCTTCGGCAAGCTCGATCGGCCACAGGGTCACGTCCTGTGATGTCCGGAACTGGCAGGCGGTTTGTGCGCCATCCGTCAGTCGGCCGCGAAGAGGCGTGCCGCGCGGCAGGGTGAAGCCGTCATTGATGCCGCCCTGGGCCGCATCCGGCACCATTCGGACGATGGTCATGGAAGGGGTTGGCGCCAGGAAATGCGGATAGACGATTTCCAGCAGGTTCTGCGTGAAGACCGGGTATTGCAGTTCGAGTTCGAGCTGCACACGGGCGGACAAAAAGGCAAACCCCTCCAGCAGGCGCTCGACATAGGGATCCAGCACCTCGATCTGCTTCATACCCAGCCGGGCAGCAATTTTGGGATAGGCTTCGGCGAATTCCGCGCCCATGTCCCTGATGTAGCCGAGTTCGTTTTCGTAATGTTTGAGAAGCCGCGTATCCATGCCGTCACCCCTGCCGCGTCAATGTGATTTCGCCATTGGTCACGTTCAGCGCCGTGCGCAGGTAGAGATCGACCGGCACAGGTTCGGCCCAGAGTTCGCCGCGAATGTCGAAGGAGATCACCGCACTGCTGCCGCTGTCCTGTCGCATCTCGATTTCGAGCGTCTGCGGCAAAATACGCGGCTCGTAGGTCTCGATCGCCTTGCGCAGTGCAAGTCTGATGTCGTCGACCCGGATCCGAGTGCTGGATGAGCCGGACAATGTGGGAATGCCGTAGTTCAACACCGAGGCTGCGACATGGGGAAAGAGCGCCAAGTCATGCTCGGCCTCCATGTTGGACGTATTGAGCAGCCAGGCGAGATCGCGCTGGATGATCTGGCGAAGCCGCGCAATGTCGATCATCCGCCCGGAATCCGTTTCCGCCAGGCTGCGGGGAGCGTCGTCAGTCAAGCGGTCGAGCAGCGAGGGCTGCAGTCGTTCGGCGAGCAATCGATCAGCCATTGTCGGCAACTGCCTCCTGTGCCTGTCCAATCGTCAGCGTGCGAAGATCCATGAGCGCACACTCCCCGGTATCCGTGGCCAGCAGTCGTTGGCCGATGCCGGCTGTCGTGCCCGCTTCGCCACCAAGCCAGTCGGTGGCGAGTGCCAGACGGTGACGGTCGCCGGCGGCCTTTGAGGTTCCGGCATAACGCGTGGGGATCAGCACCACCGCGTTGCCGCCGTTCGACCAGGTGACGTCGGCCGGCATCCAGACCCGGTCCCTGAGATCGACCGGCGGTTTCATGACGATCCGTGAAATCGCGGTAAATGGCGCCCAGAAATAGCGGCCATTGACAATCACTTCGAGAAGCGGACCGAGCCGTGGATCGGCATCGGCGATCCAGGAGAATGCGGTGCCGTTGAGCTGGCCGGGCACGGCGTTGGCCGTGTCGAAAGCACGCAGTCGGAGGTGTTCGCAGGCACGGTGATTGCCCTCGGCTTCCACGCGCAACGCCTCCACCATCCATGCGACCCATTCTTGTGGTTCGCCGAAGACCAGCGGCTGTTTTTCACCGCGAAACACCTTTTCCCGGGTGATCTCGCAGATGATTGCCGTGCGGTACATCTGCGCCATGTTTCCGGCCTGCGGATCGAGCGTGGCGCAGGTCTTGAGCTGGGCAATCGCCCGCTCCCATCGACCCTGCACGCACAGCAACTGGAACAGGAAGACGCGCAGGCGACTGTCTTGCGGCGCCTTGCGGATATTGTCCTGCAATGCGGCAAGAGCGCCTTCGAGATCGCCCAGCTTGAGAAGTTGTTCGGCTGTCATGGTGTCCGGTCTTGTCGCGATGGATAAAGGTTCGCCGAACCAGGCCTGAATGGTCCGGCGAATGGATAAGGAACCTTACTTGACCTCGTAGATTGCCCGGTTCATGACGCGGCTCCACTTGGTCTCGCCCTGACCGCCCGACGCCTTGGTCATGCGACCGTCCTTGGCCTGCCTGAAATACTCGATCTTGATCGCGCCATATTCGAACTGGATCTTTTCGTCGGCGGAATCCTCACCGGCAGTCCAGTTCATGTCGGCGATCATCACCATCTTGAAATGGACCTTCATGAAGGTGGTGCCGGAACTGCTGTTGCTGCCACCGGAACGACGCAATTCGAGGATGGCCTCATCGAAATGCTTGCCGGAGCAGAGTGCGGAAAACAGGCCGCATGATCCGGTGTCGGTGCGTTTTTCAACCGTAACGGGGTCAAAGTCAGCCTTGCCGGCGCCGCCGCCGCCCGTATAGGAGCCGATGCTGATCTTGTTCTTGATGGTGAAATCGAAGTTCTTCAGCTCAAAGGCGCGCTTTTCGGCCATATCACTATCAAGTGTTTCGCCGACGACATCCGACTGGCCTGGGAAATAGAGGAAGGCATCAATGGACATGGAATGTTCCTTTTAGGGATGGATATGATGGGAGTGGGAGATGAGGGCGATCAGTTCCCGCCTCTCTGCGAGGGCAGCTTGGACACCAGGCGCAGCGACACGGTGAGCCCTTCAAGCTGATAATGTGGACGAAGGAAGAACTTGGAGGTGTAGTAGCCGGGATTGCCTTCCACCTTCTCAATTTGCACTTCCGCGGCGGCCAGCGGCTGTCTGGCCTTGACTTCTTCGGGAGAGGTTTCCGCGTTGAAGTCGACATAGTTGTTGATCCAGTCCTGCAGCCAGGTCTGCATGTCATTGCGTTCACGGAACGAGCCGATCTTGTCGCGGACAATGCACTTCAGGTAGTGGGCAAAGCGGCAGGTGGCGAACATGTAGGGCAGGCGTGCCGCGAGATTTGCGTTCGCCGTTGCATCCGGATCGTCGTATTCCGCCGGTTTCTGCAACGACTGGGCACCGATGAAGGTTGCCATGTCGGTATTCTTGCGATGGATCAGCGGCATCATGCCATTGCGTGCCAACTCGGCTTCGCGTCGGTCGGAGATCGCGATCTCGGTCGGGCACTTCATGTCCACGCCGCCGTCGTCGGTCGGGAAGGTGTGGGTCGGCAGGTCGTCCAGGGTGCCACCGGACTCAACGCCGCGGATGCGGGTGCACCAGCCATATTGCTTGAACGACCGGGTGACGTTCCGTGCCATGCCGTAAGCGGCGTTGACCCAGCAATATTTGTCGGACGAAGCGCCCTCGGTATCTTCCTGAAAGGCGAACGCGTCGACTGGATCGGTCTTGTCGCCGTAGGGTTGGCGACCGAGGAAACGTGGCATGGCGAGGCCGATATAGCGGCTGTCCTCACTTTCGCGGAGCGATCGCCAGGCGGCGTATTCCGGCGTCTGGAAAATCTTGGTCAGGTCGCGCGGGTTGGCAAGTTCAGACCAGCTGTCCATCTGGAACAGTGACGGAGCCGCTGCCGTGAGGAACGGTGCATGGGCCGCCGCTGCCACCTTTGACATTTCGCCGAGCAGTTCGACATCCTGGGGGCTGTGGTCGAAATAATAGTCGCCGACGAGGCAGCCATAGGGCTCGCCGCCGAACTGACCGTATTCTTCCTCATAAAGCTTCTTGAAGATTGGCGACTGGTCCCAGGCCGTGCCCTTGAACTTGCGCAACGTCTTGGAAAGATCCTTTTTCGAAACGTTGAACACCCGAATTTTCAGCATCTCGTCGGTTTCGGTATTGTTGACGAGGAAATGCAGGCCGCGCCACGCGCTTTCCAGCGTCTGCAGATCGGCATGATGGAGGATCAGGTTGACCTGCTCGGTCAACTTCCGGTCGATTTCGGCGATGATGCTCTCGATAGAGCGCAGCGCGTCGCTTGACACGAGCGTCTCGTTGAGAAGAACCTGTTCGGCCAGCGTCCGCACCGCTTCCTCGACGGCAGAGCGCGCCTGGTCCGACTTCGGGCGAAACTCCTTCTGGAGCAGGGATGCAAATTCGCCCGAGGCGAAAATGGTTTCGGTTGCCGGTGCAGACCCGGCGGCCAGATGCGTCGTATCGTTCACGGCTTACTCCTCGGTTTCAACTGTCTTGGACTGCATGGCCGGACCCGACGTCAGGGCCTTCAGCAGGGTCGGATCCTGGATGATCTGAGCCACCAGGTTCTCGGCGCCGGTCTTGCCATCCATGTAGGTGGTAAGGTTGGCGAGCTGCGTGCGCGCTTCCAGGAGCTTGCGCAACGGCTCGACCTTGCGGGCGATTGCGGCGGGCGAGAAGTCTTCGAGGCTTTCGAAGGTGATGTCGATGGCGAGATTGCCTTCGCCAGTCAGCGTGTTGGACACCGTAAACGCGGTGCGCGGCCGCATCGACTTCATGCGCTCGTCGAAATTATCAACGTCGATTTCCAGGAATTTCCGATCCGCGACCGCCGGTAGCGGCTCTTGCGATTTGCCGGACAGATCTGCCATCACGCCCATGACAAATGGCAGTTGTACGGACTTTTCTGCACCGTACACTTCCACGTCATATTCGATCTGCACGCGCGGCGCGCGATTGCGCGCAATAAACTTCTGACTGCTTTTAGCCATTTCTGGGTTCCCGTGTTCCTCTGCCCGTGAGTGCCGTCAGGGAACCCAAAGGTTCATTCGAACTTCGTTTCAGTCGTCGTAGTTTGAAAAACCGCCGATCAGGGCCGCATTCTCCATGCCCTGGGGGGCAATATCCTTGAGGATGGTGACGAAATCGGCCGAGACGAGCCGCCGCGCCCGGTGGAGCAGCAGCGGAATCGGGCTGGAAGGCTCATGGCGGGCGTAATAGTCGAGTATGCGGTCGATCGCATTTTTCACATCGTCAGGAGAGGCGATCGCGCCCGAAGGCATGACCCGTTCCGTGGCTGCTGCAGCCGGGCGGCCTTCATCGCTCTCCCTTGGCTCGGTGGAGGGCTCGCCCGCCTGCGGGACGACATGGGCGATCAGCCGGCTGCGGATGTCGTGAAGCATTCTGTGCAGCGGATCGAGATCCGGCGCGAGCCCGCCCACCCTATCGTCAAGCAGAGTCTCGATTGCCCTGACGTGGTCACGGCAGTTGTCGACGGCGGCTGCAATCGCCGCCAGCCGCACCGGATCGCTATCCTGGAATGCTGCGGAGATGGTCTGGTGGGTGGGGACAGTTTCGGCATCGGAGCTTGGCGATATCTCGCCATCCGCCAGCTGCAGGTCTCGCAGCGAGAAACGTCCGAAGGCCCGGCTGTCGGCCAGCGGCGCGGAACGCAAAGCGGCAAGTACGGTCGAACGGTCGATCAGCGCAAGTACGGCGTTGATGCGCATGGTCGGATCATCGTCGTCATCCTCGTCCAGCATCGGATGAATGCTGTCCCAATAGTCTTCCAGCGAGCGGCGAATGTAATTGAGAGCGTCCTCAAAGCCCGGCAATCCCTGTGTTTTCAGCATCGCGTTCGCGAGGATGACGGCAACGCGGATATCTCTGGTGCGTCCAAGCAGATCGACAGCATCGCGGCTGACCATGCCATAGTCCGGCTCCTCGGCCGGGATGACGGAGGTGCCAACGACCCTTTCTTCGCCGACCTGGCTTGCAAGAACCAGCGCGGTGAAGTCGGGATCATATTCAAGGTCGGGGCCGCTCGGCGCATCGTCGCTGCGGCTGCGTAACAGATTATCCAGGTCCAGCATGGCTTTTCCTTTCGGGATGTTTGGGGTGGGGCGGTCCTGATGGTGGCTACAGGGTCTTCTTCGCAGCGGTCAGGAATTGGTCACGCTCGCGCGCATCGCTGATATGTTCGGCCATCTGGCGGATGAGGTCTTCCTGTGTTGTCGCCCCGCGCGCCGTGCGCCTGACGAGGATGCTGGCCATCGGCCCGACATGGTGCCGCATGATATCGGTCACACGCGCGAGGGTTTCCTCGGCAAAGCCGGCCGTGGCGTCGGTAGAAGCCGGCGTCTCGGCAAGAGCATGCTGCATTGCGATCCGCATGTCCTGCTGTTCGGCTTCGTCAGGAAATTCCTGTAGCACGGTTTCGATCATCTGCTCGATGCTGGTTGACTTGCCGGCGGCGCGGCGAGCGATCACCTTTCCCATCGGGCCGATGCTCCGGGTCAGGAATTGCTCGACCTTTCCGAGCGTCTGCGCATTTATCCTCTCCATCATCGTGCCCGATAAGGAGCCTTCGCGACGGATGGCGGGCTGAGGCAAGGCCGTGACCTCGATCAGGCCGGTGCGGTCGGCGGTCGGCAGCGCCGCTTCCAGAGCCTTGCGCATCTCTGCGGCATCCGCGAAACGCTTGTTCGGCTCCACGCTCATCGCCTTGAAGACGATGTCGTCCAGTGCTGCGGGGATGGACGCAACGAGCTCGCTCGGCGGTGTGAAGCGGCCGTTGCGCACGGCTTCGAACAGTGCTTCGATGCCGCCACCCTTGTAAGGCTTGCGGCCGGTCAGCAATTCGTAGAGGAGGACGCCGCCGGCATAGATGTCCGCGCGTGCATCGACCTCGGAACCCATCAGCTGTTCTGGCGCCATGTAGGATGGCGTGCCGACCATGCCGGCGCCGGTCGCATCCATCGCGGTCAGGCGAGCGATGCCAAAATCCGTCAGCTTGACGGTGCCGTCTTCCGTCAACATCACGTTGGCGGGCTTCAGGTCACGATGCACGATGCCGGCTGCATGAATGCAGGCCAAGCCGGCCAGGATCTGCGCCATGATCGCATGTACCTCTTCCAGAGGCAGGTGCTCGGCGGCGTTGCAGCGGTCTTCGAGCGTGATCGAGCGAACGCGTTCCATGACGAGGTAGGGAATGCCGTCAAGCTGCAAATATTCAAAGATCGTGACCAGGTTGGGATGCAGCACACGTCCGGCCGCGCGTGCCTCACGCGCGAAGCGCTGTAACCATTCCTCGCTGCCAGCGGCCTTGATCAGGTGTCGATGGATCGTCTTGATGGCGACAGGACGGTCGATATCCGGGTCTTGTCCGGCATAGACGACGCCCATGGCACCTTCGCCGAGAGTGCCGTCGATCCGGTACTTTCCGATATATTGCTGCCCTTTGCCGGGAATGATGACCGTTTCGTCAGACATCGATCATGCTCATCGCCCGTTCGAGGCTGCGCCGCATGCGATTGAAGGAAAGCGACAGCGAGCTGATCTCATCCTTGCCGGGCTTGCGGTATTCGGGCTGCGAAAAATCGCCCATGCTGACCTTTTCCGCGAGTTCGGACATGCGTCGCACCGGACGGACCACGATACGTCCGAGCATCAGGTTCGTGAGCACGAAAACAAGGAGGAAAACCAGGGTGATACCGCCGATCAGGATCAGTCCGGTTTCCTGTGCGCGCTTTTCGACAATCGACATCGGTGCGGAAATGATCTGCGCGCCGACCGTTTCGCCCATCTTCCAGCCAAAGCCGTTATGCGGTCCATAGAGATCCACCATGGCAGGCGGCGCGGCGTCCGGGGTGGAATGGCAGGTCAGGCAGCCTTCCTGGGTGATGGTCAGGGGGAAAGCGACGGTAAAGAAACGGCCGGAATCGTTCTCCACAACCGTACTGATCTTGTCGAGCGATTTGTCCTCTCTCAAGAGCTCGATCAGCTTCGCTTCAAGTTCGGTCGGCAGGTCCGCCGGGTTGGTCGGATTGAGGGCGGCCTCTTTGTAGCTGAATTCGGGAAACTGTTTCTGGAAGGTGGCAAAGACCGTCCGGGCGGCATAGGACGTCACCGTTTCGGGCAGGAATAGGATGTCGTTGTTGTCTGATAGCAGCGGGTCGATGCTGTTGAGCGTGTAGGAGCGGACTGCGATGGCGTTGGAGCGCACAAGGCTGATCGACTGCATGATCTCTTCCGTCGCCGATTTCTGTACGAAGAAAAAGGAGCCTATGGCCGCTGCGACGATGCCCACGAAACACGCGAGGAACAGCACGATATTGTATTTCAGGCGCAGGCCCATGGGTCTTGGTCCTTGATTGTGCGCTATGGGCGCAGTGGAGCAGGGTGCGAGTGCGGGCCCGCAGCAAGTGTCAAGTGTTCAGGTCGATCTGTTGCTGGCGATTGAGGAAGCCGGTCGGTTGTGCCGAGCGGCTTGTCTGGAAGGCCTTGATGGCGTCGCGGGTTTGCGGGCCAAAAATGCCATCTACCAATCCCTTGTAATGGCCAAGGTCGCGCAGCTTTCTCTGGATCGACCGTTTGGCGGCTCTGGAAATCGATTGCTCGAGCAGCGTCAGCTCTTCCAGGGTTTTCTGCGGTTCGACCTGTCCCGTGTTGGATGTTTCCGTTGCGGGCGGCGTGGCAGGTGTTTCGAGCTGCGAGGTCGCCGATGCGGTCGTCGTCGCTGCCGCCGTATCGACCTGATCGGGAACGGGCGGCGCGGTATCGATCCGGAGCAGGATTGGAATGGACGGAATGTCTGATACCGTAACGCCAGCCTGGCTGGACATTTGCTTCAACATGGCGCCGAGCTCGATCTCGTTTTGGGCTGCGGTGGCCTCGACGATTGCGAGCAGAGGGTCAAATGCCTCCACTGTTGCAACCAGAACGGCCGCCGAACCCGGCACGGATTCCGGTGCACGGTCGGTGAAGGTGAGGGTATCCGGCAGTTCAAGCGACTGGTCGGAGACCGTCATGGCCACCGCGCCTCCCTGTTCCGCCTGTGCCGAGGAGCGGGCAAAGGCCTGGATCGGTATTGCCTGGGTGAAGATATCGGTCGGGTTGTTGAGGGTCGCCCCCTTGGGCAGGACGAAAGTGCGACCTTCGAAATTGACTGCGGGGGCGTCGAGATAAACGAAGGTGGCGCGAGAATCCGCGGCCTCACGGGCAAATCGCGTCACGATTGAGCGCAATTGCGCATTGTTCGGGCCGTCTGCGCGCAGTGTTTCGGCGCCCATCAGCTGCAGCTGGGTCTGAATGGCGTCAGCACGCCCCCCACCGTCACCCACGGACACGACCAGGGCAACAACGCGGTCGGATTGAGCCTTCGCGGGCAGGCTGCCCAGAACAAGTGCCAAGGTCACGAAGACAATGCGCATTCCCATTTGTCGTCCCTTCTCAAATTGTTCCAGTTGCGCATTCCGCGTGCATGGCAAGGGAATGCACAGCTGGTTCAAGCTGTAGGTACCGGCAAAGCTCGATCAGGTTCATCGCCAAGGGAAAATATTTGCCCGCAGATCTCGGCTGGTCGACGGGCAGGCGCGATCAGTTGCAGTCTACCGTCGCGTCAATCACCGCCATCAGGGCGCGGCACGCGTCGAGTGTCCTGGTCTCGCCACGCTTTGTCACGGCATCACGCAGGGCATGGGCGATCACGTCCTGTCCAAGGCCGGGCCGTGCCGCGCGCATCAGGGCGGCGACGCCGGTAACATGCGCGGCCGCGACCGAGGAGCCGGAAACATATCGATACCCACTGTCAGGTGCGGTGCTGAGCACATCTATGGACGGTGCGGAGATCGCCTTGTGCACAGGGCCGGCAGCGACCACGCCGGGAGCCGAGGCGGGAAATGCCAAGGTGCTGCTCTCGCCCGTGGCGGCGACGACCACGATCCCTTTGCTGAGTGCCGCCTGCACCAGTTCGCCGAGCAGCGCGTCGGGTGGGCCGCCGAGGCTCATGTTGATGATATCGACGCCATCGCGCACGGCGACATTGAGAGCACGTGCAAGAGAAAAGCTGTTGCAATGGCCCGACCTGCCTTCTTGCCAACAGGCTCTCAGACCAAGAATGGCGGCTTCGGGTGCCACGCCTGCTATGCCGATCCCGTTCGTGGCATCCGCCGCGATGATCCCGGCAACCGCCGTGCCATGCGCTTCGGCCGTTTCCAAGGGATGCAGGCCGACGAAGTCCATCTGTTTGATCACCCGTGAGGCAAGATCGGGATGGGCGACATCAATCGCGGTGTCGATGACGGCGACCGTGATGCCAGTGCCTTTCGACAACCGCCTGATTGCGGGCAGTTTCATCTGCTGCAGCGCCGTCTGTGCAGGAAGGAGCGGATCGCCGTCGCTTTTTTCGAGCGTGGTGAAGTCCTGCATGGCCTGGACGGTGCGTATGTCCTTGTCGCTGCTTATACGGGCGACCAGGTCTTCGATCTCGGCAACATCGCTCGCATCGATTACGAAGCAGTGGACGGCGATCGCTTCAAGCGGCCATTCGGCGGCAAGCCTGACGCCGAAACGTGACACCAACCGGTCTGCTGTGGCTGTCAGCACATCCGGCTCGGCAATCGGGACAGTCAGGATCAGATATGTGGCGGAATTCATCGAATTGGCCGGCGCGAGACGCGGGCTCTGTCCCCAACTGGGATGGCACTGCGCGACGGCAAGGATGAAGGCGACGACCAGGGCAGCCTTATGCAGCAACGTCTTCAATCGACTGGCGCTGCGAACAGGATTTGCGGAGCCGTCATCAACGCCTTGGCGGAAGCATGCGGGTCGGTTCCATTACGGGTTGCGGCGGCTGTATAGACGCCTGCCTGCGAGGGGCCATCCAGTAACTCAAGGGCATGTTCGGCCAAGATCGCTTCGAGCTGCCCTGGCGCAAGGACAGACGCGGTCTGGAATTTTATCAGCATGCTGTTGTCGGACGTGCTGCTGCTCAGGGTGTGGAAACCATCACCAATCGAAGTGAGGTTGACGATTGCCACGAGACAGGCTGCCGCACAGGCGCCCGCCAGAAGGAAATGCTTGCGGTGAACGCCAAACCGGCGCCGTGGAGCGAGCCTCGTTGTGCCGTCGTTGCGCTCGGACCTGATCTGCGCACTGAGCTTCTTCCAGCTGCGCTCGGTGTTATGCGCATAAGTCTCGTCGGTGGACATCCGGGCGGCAACCGTGCGCTGTCGGGAGAGTTCGACCGTACATTCCGCGCAACCGTCGATATGCCGCTTGACGAGCGCCATGTCCTCGGGCGTCATGGAGCCGTTCACATACCATGGTATGAGCTCCCAAATATCGTCATGATTGCTTGCCGACCATGAACTGCGACTGTCAAGCAACTGCGTTCTCCGAAAATATGACCGCATCGTCCGACAGCATCGTGCGAAGGCGGCGACGGGCTGTCATCATGCGCGTCTTGACGGTTCCCACCGGACATCCAAGAATCTCGGCTATCTCAGTGTACAGATATCCGTTGTAATAGGTTAATTCAACAACGGCGCGCAGTTCCGGCGTAAGCTTTTGCAGCGCGGCAACCATGTCTTGCTGCTGCATGATCTTGGCCGCCGTATCGGCGTCGTCAATCATGTCTTCGTCCAGCTGAACATTATCATTGTGCCGGCCCAAAGACTGTCGCTGCTTGAGCGACATGCGGTAAGCGATACCGAAGATCCAGGACGAGGGTTTGGACCGACCTTCGAAACGGTCTGCCGTTCTCCACACGACCATGAGGGCGTCATTGGCGACCTCCTCAGCGGCTTCGGTACTTCCCGTGATGCGCTTCGCAAAGTGCATCAGTTTTGGAAAGTAGCGTTGATGCAGATGTTCGAAAGCAACCATGTCACCTCCGGCAATGGCAACCAAAAGATCGCCATCCGCTTGCGGCTTAAGCCCGCTGAAAGAGCTTTTCAATGTTTCAAAAATTCGCATCCTGACAATTCGCTTTGCTGTTAGCAGTGGTACGTTTCCCGTGATCGTCGAAAGGTTCATTGTCCCAGTCAATCGGGAGGCCATTTTTGCGTCTCGCGGTGAAGGGAGCGCTTTCCACCAGGTCGAGCCGCTTCGGCTCCATGACGTTGCAATTCTGCGGGAGTGCATGCGGCGCGAATTGTGCTCGCTCGCCTTGATCGCACGTTGTCATTGCAGCGCCCCCTACAGCCTGACCAGAATGATTGCTCACTGCATCCAGCAGTGGGCCAGTCGTTTCGATGAACTGACTGGAGAATAGCAGAACGACCTGGGGCGTATTGGTCGTGGATTTGTCGATGCGTGCAAATCTGCTTTCGGCGGATGCAAAACGACAGGATCAGGCCGGTGCGAATGAACCTGTGGCGATATGCCGATCGAGTTTTTCGGCATTGGCACCAACATCAGGCCCGGCAGTCCGCCAGCCAGCAATGGTTTGTCGTTCATCCAGATCGATATGGCGGCAGGTGCTTCTCATCGTGCGTTCCTTGCAAGGAACAAGACGCCTATTCATTTCAAGAGAACATCTGACGTATTGCGGGACGATTGATATATCTGGATGCTTGTTTCCAGTTCCCTATAAGGGTTGTTTTAAGCGAAATTTTGCCATATAAAACCCCTAAAGGGGTCCATATTATGCGGCTGACATTTGAAGATCAGTCTCGATGCGCGAGAGTCCGACCTACCCTACTCATGCTCTGAAAGGTTGTTGGAAGCGATCGCTGAATTCGCAGACACTATCCTTCGCCTGAGCGATCTCGAACAGTTTGGTATTCCGCTTGCGGTATCACAGCGTGCCACAGCCAGTTTGCACAGTGTCTGCATCTGCGTTCTTGAAGCCCGCAACCGCAAGGACAAAGGATAATCTATGCCCAGAATGAGAAAGCTCAGCCGAGACGAAATCCGCAACCTTCGCAAACAATTAAGCGCACGTGCCCTCGCTGCTGACCTTCGATTGCCGGACGCTGTCCTTGACATGCGGAAGTCACTTGGACTTACCCAGGGAAAATTCGCTGACATTACAGGAATTACCAAGCGACAGGTGGCTGAAATAGAAACGGGAAAAGCAAACCCGACAATTGAGACTTTGGACAAGATAGGTAAGCTCTTCGGGTTCTCACTTGGCTTTATACCAAAGGATTCTAATCGCTCAGATTAGATTAAGAACGGCTCGTTCCAGAAATTGGATGGAAAGTAACTCGGGAACTGAACCATACTGGTCTGGAAGAAGGTTGGTGAATCTCTTGCATAATCGGCGAGGTGATACGGTTTAGGGCTCAACCATTAAGGGTGAGTTGATCGATTGCGCAATCTTATATGGTATGTGACGGAAGGTTGAAATGTCGCGCATTGCGCGAAGTTAAAATGTCTTCTGCGGGTTCGTCAGCCGGTTAGAAACGCGACGCTGGCACCGATGATCAGCCCCCGACCGGGCCGGCTGGGCCGGGATGCAAGGTCAGGGAGGGGGAGGGGGAGGGACCACCCCCTTCGGCTTTAGCTTCCTCAGTCCTCACGACTGCTCTGCGCCAAAAGGAGACATTGCGGTTGCTGCAAAACTCCCTATTCTGCGACGTCGCAAAAGTCAGAAAACAAGTGTCGCTTTAGTTGGAGTTTTCGCGAGCTACCGGAGGTAAGTTATATGGAACATTTACCAGAGATAGGGTTCGCGTTCGGTGCCTTCGCGCTTGGAATGTTCAGCCCCGGTCCGAATATTCTCTCTGTCGTCGGCACATCTATGGCTGTAAGCCGCAAAGCGGGCATTGCGCTGGCACTCGGTATTTCGGCAGGATCGTTCCTATGGGCCTCTATGACCGCGATCGGGCTGACGGCATTGATTGCAGCCTATGCTTCAGTGCTGACGGTCATCAAGATCGTCGGCGGTCTCTATCTGCTCTGGCTGGCCTTCAAATCCTTTCGCTCGGCTGCTTCGACAAAACCGATTATGGACCCTGCCGGATTGGCGGCAGGCAGCCTGCGCACATACTTTCTGCGTGGCCTGACAGTCCAGATGACCAACCCGAAGGCGGCGTTGACGTGGATCGCAATCATGTCGCTCGGTCTCGCGCATTCCGCGCCAGCCTCAACCGTGCTCGTCATCGTAGTCGGAACCACAATCCTCTCGGTTGTCGGTCATATTGCCTATGCCGTCGCCTTCTCTACCAAGCGCATCGTTACGGCTTATGATTGCGCTCGCAGGTGGATCGACGCGGGATTAGGGATGTTCTTCACCTTCGCAGGCATCAAGTTGCTTACAAGCCGAACCTGAACTGTTTCCAAAAAAACCTGAGTTCGGCGGCCAATTTTTGCAACTGCGAATGACAGCTGCATAAAAGAGCGGACCATTCCATCCTCCTGAAATCATGACCATTATTGTCTTCGTTACATTTGAAAATGGAATCTGCGCGTGTGAGTTCATGCTGAAGCGCGACTTGCGGGGCGTTTCAAGCTAGCCGGCATGCCGCATTTGGGCGAGCAGTTTCTTTCGGAAGACTTCCGCCGGCGTTCGATAGCCGAGGCATTTGCGCGGCGTGGCATTGAGCTGGTTACAGATCTCAATGAGGTCGGCGTCGGTCACCGATAAGGGATCGACCTCTCTCGAAAGCCATTTCCGTACCCGCCTGTTGGTATTTTCGACGGTCCCTTTTTGCCACGGCGATTGAGGGTCGCAGAACCAGGTCTGGGTGCCAATGCTCGCCTGTAGGTAAGGCCAGTCGGTGAACTCCGTGCCACGGTCGAACGTGATGGAACGACGGGCGAGGTGGGGCAGGGTCTGAAGTGCTTGCACAAGGCCGTTCATGACCGGTCGAGACTGCCGATCATTGTTGCGCAGAAAGATTGCAAAGCGGCTGACCCGTTCAACGAGTGATGTGACGTTGGCCTTTCCAAACTTCTTTCGGAACTGGATCAGGTCACACTCCCAATGCCCGAACTGCTTGCGATCGGCGACCACATCCGGGCGGCGCAGGATGTTGAGTTCCGGACTAAACCGTTGGCCATGCTTGCGTCTGGCATGTCGCGGTCGCCGCCGAGCTCGATGCTCCGGCAGGTGCCGCCACAGCTTGATCGCTTGGCCGTCAGATGAGTATGCAAACTTGTAGATGGTTTCGTGGCTAACCAATACTGGATGCCGCTCAAGGCGCATCCGGCCAGCGATCTGCTGTGGCGACCAGCCGTGCATGATCCGGTCGATGACAGATTGCCGGACATGCGAGAAGCGCATCAGCTTGCGCAGTTTGGCCCGCCGTTCGCAAGCCATGTCATGCGCCGTGACACAATAATAGCCGTTCAGATTGGAGATCGCGTCATCGATGAACATATTGCGCCGGATCTCGCGAAAAATTGTCGAGCGATGGCGTCCAAGCTTCTCGGCGATGATGTCAACAGTCAGGCCAGCCGTACGCCAGCGGGCGATCTTGCGTCTTTCATCCATGTCGATATGGGAGTAGGTGCGTTTCATTGCAGGTTCCTTGCGAGCGACAACCTATTGGTATCATTCGCAAGTCGCACTTCATCCTTGAACCCACCATTCAAAGAGGAATGTGGCAGCGATGTTGAAATGTCCGCCGGTTTGCAAAGTAGAAATGTCCGACTGGTCGCTACACGGCACACCGACCAGCCCCGATCTGAGCGGCTAATCCCGCTTGCAAGATCAGATCGGGGCGGGTGGCAAACACACCTCTTCGCCTTTAGCTTTGAGGCTATTCGACCTTCAGCTCACTCCGCAGCTGTCTGCTTCAACAGCGCCTTTTTGCGCTGCGCAATCACCGCGGGATCATTCATGAAATCCGTGCTCCGTCCCGGCTTTCGACCCCGTGGCTGGTAACCGATCTTCTCGCTGTTGGTCTTGACGACCGGTGGCACATGCTGGTCCTGACGCTCCTTGACGTAAGCCAGAATATCACCGAGCCGCTTGTTCTCGGTAATTGCCGCATGCGTTACCCGCTGGTCCTTGTCGAACACCGTATAGGGTAGGGAATATCCTTTCCAGCGTACATCGAGGCGACCATCCGCATAGGCATAGGTCTCGACATAATGGCCAACCAGACCACGCGTCACGTCGGTCTCCGCCAACATGATCCGCTTGCGTTCAAACGAAAACGTCAGCTGTGTTCCGACGTAACGCTGCTCGCGTTTACATAGGATCTCGGTCAATCGATCCGGCGCCAGATTCAGCGGCCGGTGCAAATCATCGCAACGGGCAGGGACGATGGAAAATCGCGCATTATACCGGCTCATGAAACTCGCCAGAAACGCGTTGCCAGTCTCCATGTTATCGATCCTGGCCAGTCGCAGCGCCTTGACTAGGCGATCCTGCAATGTCCGGTTCATCCGTTCGACACGACCCTTGGCTTGGCTGGAATTTGCGCAGAGAATCTCGATGTTTAGCTCGCAAAGCGCACGCCCGAACTGCGTCATGGCCTGGCCGCCCTTGGCATCCTTCCTTGCCACTCGGAACACCGAATGCTTGTCTGAATAAAACGCGATTGGGGCACCGTGCTCACGCAAATAAAGCCCTAGCGCTTCAAAGTAGGAAAACGCACTTTCCGATCGCACAAACCGCAATTGCATCAACTTGCCGGTCGCATCGTCGATGAACACCAATAACGTACACGAATCGCCACGATCTTCGAACCAGCGATGGTCGGAGCCATCAATCTGCACCAGTTCGCCATAAGCCTCGCGGCGCAATCTTGGCTGATGGAAGGTCCGGCGCTGCTTGCGCGACAACCAGATGCCGGCATCGATCATCCAATGACGCAACGTCTCGCGCGACACACACAATCCATCCCGCTCGGCCAACATCTCTGACGCGAGGGTCGGGCCAAAGTCTGCATAACTTTCCCGGACCAGCGTCACCGCGTAATCCTGAACGCCGTCGCTGATCCGGTTGTTTGATGGACGTCCGATCGCCTTGTGGCGGATCGATGCGGCTCCACCGATGCTCATCCGGGTCAACAATCGGCGCACCTGGCGCGTGCTCACGTCAAGCACATGCGCCGCCGTCACCATCGTCATACGGCCAGCCGCCACCTTCGACAAAACCTCGATCCGCTGCAGATCCCGCTCGCTCATCGCTATCAATCCCATCTGCTCGTCTCCGCGTTATCAAACGCGGGGAGTGTGACACTCTAACTTTGCTAAATTAGGACATTCTAACTTTGCGGCTACAGGCGATTGCGGCATAATCTGTATTATGGAACTTTAGGTCTGCTATCGGTCGGTATGCGAGGTGTAAATACGAAACCAGCATGATCAAGCCGCTTCCCGCGTAAATTTCCCTATCTAAGAGAGCCCCTGCACAGGTACCCGCGACTCCTCTATCTTCAAATGTTACCGACTATGGTTCTGTCGAGGCCAGAGCAAGGTCGCGGCCGGCCTTGTAAAACTCTTACGTCCACGCTTGAAACCCATAACCGGTTCGCGCAGCCCGCCGAAGACCTCGGTCTCATCCTCACCTTCCATGACGACGATATCGGCCATCGCTCCGACAGCGAACCCGTAACCTTCAATCCGCATCAACCGAGCTGCATCCTCCGAGACAAGATCCAGACAGGCTGCAAAATCCTCCGGCCCGAGATGCATGACATTGGCGTAGAGATTGGCCATGCGCAGCAGCGAACAGTCACCGAAGGGCGTGAACGGATTGAGAATATTGTTGCTGGCGATAGATACGGTGATGCCCCGATCCCTCAGTATATGCACGGGTGCGATACCTCGAACAGCGCGAAAGCCGGCTTCCCGGCCGTTCAGATATAGATCGGTTGACGGCAGCGCCGTCACCCCGACCCCCGCCTGGCGCAACCGCGCAACCCGACGTTCGAATGCCGCCTCGTCCATCGCCGCAAGCTTGGTGGCGTGACCGACAGTCACCCTGCCTCGCCAATCGGCCCCTTCCGTCCGCTCGCAAATCTCCTCCAGATGTCCCCAGCTCGGATCGAGGTCGAAATCCAGATGAAAATCCAGATCCACGTCATGCCGCTTGGCCATGGCGAAAAGCCGTTCCATTTGGCCAGACGGATCACTGTCGGTATAGGGGCAGCCACCGAGAAGGTCCGCGCCCTCCCCAAGCGCCTGCTCCAGCAAGCCCTCCGTGCCAGGATCGTTGGTCAGCCCTTCCTGCGGGAAGACGCAAATGGAAAGATCGAGTGCGAAGGCATAATCCTGTCTCAACCGCTTCATCGCCTCAAAGCTGCGCAGACCCGCCCGCGGATCGACCTCCACATGGGTGCGCATATGCATCGTACCTTTGGCAATCGCCATCTCTATGGTCCGCGCCCCGCGGGCATAGACGTCCTCGACCGTATAGTCCCGCTTCAGACGGGCAACAGCGGCAATTGCCCCCTTCAGCCCACCTCCGGCATTGCCGCAACGGCAGAGCAGACAGGACTTGTCGAGATGCACATGAGTGTCAACGAAGCCCGGCAGCACCAGCCGCCCGCCAATCGGCTCATCCTCGCGGCCCGCCCCGGCGGCGATCCGGCCGATGGCGGCGATGCGGCCGTCGATGATGCCTATATCCTGCAGCAGGCCTCGCCCCCTCAGGCGCACGTCACGTAGCACGAGATCGAAGGATTCTTGAAATGACATATTGCGACCCGAGGAGAAATTTTTATAACACCTTCTGTATGCACTTTTAGTATATAATTCGCAACACCCTGGAGATATCGATGCACGAGACAACAGAACGCGACCTGCAGGCAGTGAAGGACTATCTCGCTGCCTCCATGGCGCCCGATCCGGTTCGCGCCGCGACCTATGTCGCTCCCGGCTTCACCTGCCGCTTCACCGGCAACCGGCTTTTTGACACGCCGAGCGGCCCAACCAGCTTCAATGCCGCCCGCTACAAATGGGTAAAAAAACGTATAGAGCGCTATGACGTCGTTCCGGGCGAAACAGAAACCATCATCTACAGCCTGGGCTATCTCCACGGCGAATGGCCGGACGGAACCCCTTTCGACAACAACCGCTATATCGACCGGTTCACGGTACGCGACGGCCTGATTATCGACACCGACGTCTGGAATGACAGCGCCGAATGGATACTCGACCCGTCCATCGCGCGCTGACTGACCGCTAAAGGGGCATCAGACCCTTTCAGTCTGCATAGGGCGCCAGGATATCCATCAAGTCGCGTGGCTTGGCGCCCGAGCTTTGCAGCAACGCCCGCGAGGCGACCGCCTCCAGATGTTCGGCCATCATCGCCTCCGCCTTTTCCGCCGGGCCGGTGCGGATCGCCTCGATTAATTCGAGATGTTCGCTGACTGCGCAGTCGGAGGAATGTGGTCGTCCGAAGACGGCAAGCGACAGGCCTGCGCGATAGCAGATTTCCGTGACATAGCGGATCAGGATCGGCTTGCCGGTCATCTGCGCCAGAAGCACATGAAACTCAGTGGCGAGCCGGATCGAAGCACCTTCGGGCCCGTGCCGCGCGCCGTGCTCGGCCTCGACGATTGCTTTCAACTGCTTGGCCTGCACATCCGTCAGCTTGCCCGCGAGACGCCTTACCACCTGCTTTTCCAGATCAAGACGGATGTCGAAAATATCCCGCGCATCCTCGAAGGATGGCGTGGCGACCACAGCGATACGGTTGCGCCGAAGATCGACAAGACCTTCCGCCGCAAGCTGGCCGAGCGCATGGCGGGCAATAGTGCGACTGACACCGAATCGCTCACCGAGCGAATCCTCCGGCAGCCGGTCACCCGGGTGCAGCGCCCGCTCGATGATGGCACGGCGCAAGCCCGTACAGATCGCCGCGACGCGATCCCCTTCACTTCTTGCCGAACCCTTGCTGCCCGCCATCACCAACCCTCTTCGTCTGGTCAATCGATAAGCGAGACGACGGCAAAGATCAACTCGGCGCACTGCCGCATTTAAATGCAAATGAAATCGAAAATGCACAAAACAAATGCATACAGTTATTGTATTCACTTTGACAGATAATGAATCCATCCAGGAACGCCAAAATTCCGCACTTACAGAAACTGGCACACTCATTGCATGCACTTTTCCGAAACGCTTTCAATGGTGATCTGATGCTGACTGTTCCTCAACCGACAACATACGCCCCTCCTGCCGTGGAGCTCTCTCAGGCAGCCGTCTCCTTCGGCCGGCAGGAAAAAGCCGTCGTTGCGCTGCAGGAGACCAGTCTGCGCATTGCCGATGGGGAATTCGTGGCACTCGTCGGCCCGTCCGGCTGTGGCAAGTCGACGATCATGCGGCTCGCCGCCGGCCTGCTGCAGCCGACCAGGGGCGCGGTCATCGTCGGCGGCCGCGAAGTCGACGCCAAGGCGCTGCGCATCGGCATGGCCTTCCAGAACCCTACCATGCTCCCCTGGCTGACGATCGAGCGCAATGTCATGTTGCCGCTCAAGATCGTAAAGCCGTTCCGTTCCGAATACCGGGCAAAGAAGAACGGTGAATACCGCGATCGGGTGCGTGCGCTGCTTGCCGATGTCGGGCTCGACAAATTTGCCAACCACTACCCGTGGCAGCTTTCCGGCGGCATGCTCCAGCGCGCAAATCTCTGCCGCGCGCTCGTCCACGAGCCGAACCTGCTCCTGCTCGACGAACCTTTTGGCGCGCTCGATCAATTTACCCGCGAAGAACTATGGGGCACGATGCAGTCGCTCTGGATGAAGCGCAAGCCGACCGTCCTGCTCATCACTCATGACCTGAAGGAAGCGGGCTTCCTCGCTTCACGTATCTGCGTCATGAGCGCAAGGCCCGGTCGCATTATTGATGACAGCACGGTCGATTTCCACCGCCCCCGCACCATTGAGATGACGTTCGAGCACGATTTCGTGGCGCTCAACCAGCGCCTGCGTGAACTCATCATCAATGCCCGCTCCGACACCGCAATCCAGGGAGCCTGATCCGTGAGCTATGCATTGCGCCGCCGCTTCTGGGCAGCCGCCCTCATCGTCGCCTTCTTTGGCCTGTGGGAAATCCTATGCCTCGTACTGCAGGTGTCCGATCTCGTCCTGCCTCGTCCGAGTCAGGTCTTTGATACGCTCATCGACCGCTTGCCCATCCTCATGCCGCATATCATCCAGACGCTCTGGACGACGATGGTCGGCTTTGTCCTCGGCGTAGTCGTCGGCGTCGTCATCGGTGCTGCGGTCGGCGTGTCGCGCACGGCCTATGATACGGCCTATCCGCTGCTGATCGGTTTCTCGTCGATCCCCAAGGTCGCGGTCGTGCCGATCTTCGTTCTGTGGTTCGGCTCCGGGTCGGTGCCTGCAATCCTGACCGCGCTCGCCATGTGCTTCTTCCCGATCGTCGTCAACATCGCCACCGGCCTTGCGACAACCGAGCCGGAACTGGAGGATGTCCTGAAATCGCTGGGTGCCAGCAAGCTCGACATCCTGTGGAATGTCGGCCTGCCACGCACCATGCCCTTCTTTTTCGCCTCGCTGAAGATTGCCGTCACCTTCGCTTTCGTCGGTTCCGTCTTGTCGGAAACCGTCGCCTCGAACCGCGGCATTGGCAATGTCATGATGTCGGCCTCGTCCAATTTCGATGTGCCGCTGGTCTTTGCCGGCCTTTTCATCCTCGCCCTTCTGGGTGTGCTTCTCTACGTCGCCTTCTCGCTCATCGAGGTACGCGTCACAGGCTGGGCCGTCCGCGGCCAGGATTTCACTGCTGCCTGAACATCTACTCAAAACAAATGGAGCCAGACATGCTGAAGAAACTGATCACGACTCTTGCGCTTGGCCTTTTGCTCGGCGGTGTCGCCCGGGCTGACACGGATATCAAGTTCACTCTCGGCTGGAAGACGCAAGGCTCGGACGCCCCCTTCCTGCTCGCCATGCAGAAGGGTTACTTCAAGGAAGAAGGCCTCAATGTCACGATCGACCAGGGCGAGGGTTCGGCCGCCACGGTCACCCGCATCATGTCGGGCGTCTACGATGCCGGTTTCGGCGATATCAATGCCATCATCCAGAATGCTGCCACCCGGCCAAACGAAGTGCCGGTCATGGTCTACCAGCTCTGGAGCAAGCCGCCCTTCGCAATCGTCAGCAAGAAAGAAACCAACATCACCAAGCCGGCCGATCTGGAAGGCAAGAAGCTCGGCGGCGCGCAGGGCACGCCCACCACTCGCCTCGTCAACGTGCTCGGTTCGATCAACAAGGTCGACATGACCAAGGTGGCAATCGAAAACATGGGCCCTAACCTGCAGGAGCCGATGCTGATCAAGGGCGATATCGATGGCGCGCTTGTCTTCAATATCACCAGTTGGTTCAACCTCATCAACAACCGCCAGGACCCGGCAAAGAACTATAACTGGCTATCCTTCGGCGATTATGGCCTTGATCTCTATGCTAACGGCATGATGGTGTCGCAGAAACTCGTCAAGGAAAACCCGAAGGCCGTGGAAGGTCTGGTGCGCGCGGTCAACAAGGCCACCAGGGAAATCGCCGGTAATTCCAAGGCAGGCATCGAGGCCATCATGGCCTATGACAATCTCGCCAAGGAAGAGCTCGAATTGGCGCGCATGAAATTCTCCTACGAGAACCTGATCATCTCGCCTGAAGTCGACAGGCTCGGTCTCGGCGATGTCGATGACGCCCGACTGGCCCGCTCCATCGATATCGTTGCCGAAGGCTATCAGCTACCGTCGAAGCCGAAGCCGGAGAATGTCTTTTCGCGTCAGTTCTTGCCGTCATTGGCCGAGCGCAAGCTCGTCTACAAGGTGGACTGATTGACGGTAACGCGCCTCCCTGGCCGGAAATGTCCGGCCAGGCTATGAAGAGAGGAAACTTCATGTCGTCAAATGTGCCGCTAGCAGCCCGGCCGGGAATGGTCACCAGTCCCCATCCCCTGGCAAGCGAAGCCGGCGCTGCGGTGCTGAGACGTGGCGGCAATGCTATCGAGGCTGCCGTTGCGATTGCCGCGGCACTTGCGGTGGTGATGCCGCATTTTTGCGGTCTGGGCGGCGATGCTGTCTGGCTGGTTGCAGACAGACAAGGCCTCCGCCGGTCGTTTCTCGGGATAGGTCAGGCCGCGGCGGTCCTTCCTGATTATCATACACCGATCCCGTTGCGTGGCTCCGCCTCCATGATCACAACCGCCTGCGCGGTGGATAGCTGGGGGCATGCCCTGACATTTGGGCAGCAGCATTGGCAAGGGCACGAACAGCTTTCAGATCTCCTGACGCCGGCTATCGCTTTTGCGGAAAACGGCTATCGGCCGAGTCACTCGCAAGATTTCTGGCTCGAATTCAGACGCGCCGAGATAGCCGGCTGGCCGGGTTTCGCGGCCGCTTTTGATCATCCCGGAAGCAGGGGTATCTTCACGCAAAGTTCACTCGCTCGGACGCTTCGCCATATCGCCGAGCATGGCCACCGTTCCTTCTATGAGGGAGAGTTGGCGGCACGCCTCGGAGAGGCGATGGCATCGCTAGGGTCGCCGCTCACCGCCGCCGATTTGCAGCTTACCCGCACCCGCGATGCCGAACCCGTGTCGCAGGACTATCGCGGCGTAACACTGCTCGCGCCGCCACCCCCGACGCAGGGGGTTTCCACTCTCGCAATCCTTGGCATTCTGTCCCGGCTGGATCCGGCGGCACTGCCGCCGTCAAGCGCAGCGCGATACCATCTTTTGGTTGAAGCCGTGAAACAGGCGTTTCTCGATCGCGAACATATCGCCGACCCGGATTTCGTTGACGACAATACCCCCGGGCTTCTTGACCCGATGCGACTTGAGACGAAAGCCCGGGCCATCGACCGCCAGCGGGCCATCGAGTGGCCGCATCCTTACCAGCATGGCGACACGGTCTTCTTTGCGGCAACCGACGAGCAAGGACGCTGTGCAAGCGTGCTCCAGAGTACCTATTTCGACTGGGGCAGCGGCGTGGTCGTCGGCGATAGCGGCATCATCTGGCAGAACCGTGGTGCGGCGTTTTCAGTTGCGTCCGGCCATCCGAACGCCATCCGGCCAGGAAAGCGCCCGTTCTACACCCTGAACCCCGGCATCGCATTCAAGGATGGAACGCCCTTTATGCTTTACGGAACGCAAGGGGCTGATGGCCAGCCACAGACATTGTCGCTGTTGCTCACCGGCCTGCTCGACTACGGCATGACGCCCACACAGGCTCTGGCCCAGCCTCGTTTTCTGCTTGGGCGCACCTTTTCCGACGTCCACAGCAGCCTGAAGGTCGAGCAGTCGCTTGGCGGAAACATCATTCAGGAACTCGCCGCGCTCGGGCATGACGTCTTGTCGCTGCCGGCACTTTCGCCGATTTTCGGCCAGGCCGGTGTCATCTGCATCCAAGATGAAGGGAGGATTATTGGATCCCACGATCCGCGTGGGGAAGGCGTCGCTATTTGTGTTTCCACAAATTGAAAATCGGCAACGCGGTTTCAATGATGGAGCAACAGTTCGCAACATGGGGTCCTCCCACCCCTCAAAGAATATCAAACTGTTCTCCGGCCATCGGCGCCCGTTTCGCGGACAGCAAGTCCTGATCTTGCCACTGTTCAGGCACCACGATGGCAACGCCGTTCAAGGTCTCGGATATGAAGCAATAGTGCCCGACACGCCAGGCCAGTGCGACCTGGAAACTCGTGTGAACGGCTCGGTTTTCTATTCCTTGAGCCAACGCTCACTCCTGAAATACACCTCAGATAGCCGAAAATTCCCTTTGTTTCGCCTGCACTGAGCAACGATATCGATACTGGCCTTCAAAAAAGCCACTATGTCGGCCCGATCAAGGCCCGCGCCGCCCTCTGACTCCTTAACGAGCAGAACCAGCTGCTCAAAAGCCATTTCTGCCGAGTTAGCATGAACGGTGGTTATTGAGCCAGGGTGGCCCGAATTCACGTTTCGGATATAATAAAAGGCCGTCCCGTCGCGAAGCTCCTGAAGCAGAATCCGATCCGGCCGCATACGAAGGCAGGATTCGAGAAGCTCTTTCGGTCCGGCACGCGAAAGCCCCTGCCCTCCTTTCGAGTAAAACAAGCGCACGTGGTTGGGTTGTGAGATCACGAGTTCCGGAGTGTCCTCGATTGAAATGACCCGCTCGCTTTCAGGAATATGCTTGATCAGCGCTTTGGAAAGTGTCGTTTTTGCCGAACCCGTGGCGCCAGAAATGATGATGTTTTTTCGAGCGATGACGGCCTGTCGCAAGAAATCCTTGAAACGGCCTGCGCGATAGGTTTCGCCCAGCTCCTTATCCTGCGCGGAGGAGATACTGTTCGCCGCGCATGCTGTCTGGAAAAATCCCTTTTCCTCCAGATCATCAAGGCTGAAGTCGATCGAGGAAGGCTTGCGGATTGTCATGCTGACAGCGTCTTTGATCGTCGCCGGGGGAATGACGATCTGGATCCGCTCTCCCCCTGGTAGTGTCGCCGACAATATCGGACGCGTCTCATCGATTGACTGATGGGAGAAACTCGCTACGGCCCGGGCAAGACGCATGAGTTTTTCGAAGGTAAGTTCCGGCATTTCATGGGTCCGCCAACCACCGGGACCTTCCGTCAACACCTGCCCGGGTTGATTAACAATGACTTCGAAGAGGGACACGTCCTGAAGGAATGTCGAAAGCGGCTTCAACAGCTCGCTGACCACAGCCGAATCCTGCCTCTGTGACATTTCGCGCCCTATTTCGTTGAGAGCGTCGATCGAGGCGTGAAATCCCCCTGGACTGCACGATCGAAAACGCGGTTTCTGGGTTCGGTGACCCGAAGACTGTAGATGCCGGAAAAGTCGAGATCGCGAGCCACAAAGATCGAAACCGGCTTACCCTGGTGCTTATTTAGTGTCGGCGGGATATTAATGGACTGTTCGACCGCGATGGCGGCCGCCTGTTGACTGGCACCCATGGTTTTTTGCGCGTCGACACCGCTGTCTTGAAGCCGACGGCTTGAGTAGCTCGTTGCGTCACCGACAATGGAAAGCAGAAGAGCGCTTCCGAACCGCTCCCACCAATGGGTGTCGACATGGCCACCGACACCCGCACGACCAAGCGCATCAGTTGCTGGTGATGCGAGAGTGACAATAACGCCCTTCGGCGTTTTTGCGCGATTCCAGAGAATGAACAGGCGCTTTTGTCCGCGTTGAAGACCGCCGCGATATTCGCCAACAACCTGCGTGCCCTTTTCCATCAACACGACCCTGCCATTGTCAGAGAGGACATCTCGGTTGATCACACAAGTGGTAAAGCCCGGCTGGTCGGACGCTAACGCGGTTTCAAGAATGCAGGGAATAGACGTTCCCATAGCAACTATGAAATCGCGGTTTCCAAGTGTACCGGCCCTTGAGCCTTCAAGTCGCGTTGGCCGCAGCAGGCCATCGAAACGATCCTGCTCATTGTTCTGCAGGTTCTGGACGGTCACATTGTTTTCGAGGGGCACGAAATTTCCGTTGTCGGAAGGATAATAGCTATCGCTTTCGCTTCGTTCTTTCCGGTTCTTGTTGCCACCACTGAAGGCCATGACGGGTGCACGGCGAGCGGAATCGAGCAGTTTGTCCTGCTCTTCAGTGACCGGTTGGGCGAGCGGCGTTGGCAGTTTTACTTCAGGCAGCGTCTGTTCCGGTTCAACTTTCTCTTTTGCAGCCTCGAAGGGGGTCGTCTGACGAATAACGATCCGTTCAGGCTGAACATTGTCATCTCTTCCCTCCTTTCCCGTCGTTGACCAAAACGCGAAGCCAACGAATGCGATGATCGCAACTGCAACAGCGCCGCGTTTCAAAACAGGGTTGTTGTCGCCCCCGCGACTGGTCACGATTTCGGCACGCTCTCCGAGGATACGATCCTCGTCATCCTGATCCATGACTATTCCCTTCATTATTGCCCGGAAATGTCGCTCTTTGCGACGCGCTCCACCGAAGGAGACGTTGTGTTGGTGTCAGGATTGATACCAACGCGGTCGTAGGCTTCGTTGAAGATGCAGAGCACATCCTTGCCCCGACGCAGGATGAACTTGCGGCTGATCGCATGCACCATCACCAGATCTCGATCGACCGACTTCGGAACAAGGCTTTCGGATCCATCGGGGTTCTCCATATAGATCGCGGGCATTTCCTGATTACCCACAAAGGCGAAGGTCGTGATCTTGCCGTTGTCATAGACGCTTTGCGGCTCTAGCGCCTGCGAGCCCTGAGCCGAATAGCGCCAGTTTCGAGGGCCATATGCTTCGTGAAGCGAAAGCACATTGTCGGCATCCTTCGCCTGGGCCGCAAGCGCCCTCGACGCTGCCTCGCGGCGGCGAAGCTCGGCTTCGTCGTCCGGATATCTGTACTTGACGTAGAAGTAGGTGTTTTGACCAGCCTCCACCGAGCCGTCGCGCACCGTCAGTTCCATCTGGTAGCTACGGGTCGAGCCATTCCTGCGCGTCGTCACCACGGATATATTCGTCACCGGCTGGTTCTCGCGCGGTTTCAGGAAAAGGGTGTTCCCAGCAGGCGCAACTTCCCAGGCAACGCTGTTACCGAGGGCGACATGGGCGATTTCTTCATCCGCCGCGAACTCAACCTGTACGGATGACCGCAAGGAGCCCACGACCCTCGTGATATTGTAGGGTTGGTAGTTCACAAACCGGACACGGCTGTCTTGCGATGCACCTCGTGGAACGTCAAGCGCAAGTGCTGGCGACGCCGAAAGATGAAGGATTAACGCAAGGATTGATGGGGTGCGCATCATCTTACCTCCTCCGGATCTGCACGATATTCGCTGACGACAAAGCCGAGCGGGTTTACGAGACGGTCCGTCGACAACATCGGAGCGTTGGCGTAGGAGTAGGTCAGTGACGCAACCCAATGGGTCGTTCTGACTTCCTCGCCGCGCCTGATGGTTCGCATGTAGCGCACGGAGACAACATTCTCATTGATGAGGGAGATTGAGGCGATATCGATCCTTGCTGTGGCTCCGCGACCGTAAATATTCTGAGGCGATTGCGGGTTGGTGCCACGGTAGAGGGCCGAAAAACGCGTCTGCTCCGCCTGCGTCGACAACAGGGCGACGGTGCGGAAATTCTCCTGTGCTTCGCTCCAGACGTAACCCTCGCGGGCCCTTACATATTTTGCAGCGAAATATTTCGTCACCGCCTCATCGTAGGTGCCTGCCGTCGATGTCAGCGCCGACACGACATCGACGATGCCGGTGGAATTGTCGACGCGCACCACAAAGGGTTCAACCGTCTTGAGGGGTGTAAGACCCGCGACGGCGAAGACGGCTATACCGGCAACGATGCCTGACACTATGGCGATCGACCAGGCAATCCTGTTCGATCGCTCGACTTGGATCATCCGGTCCTGGTCGAAACGGCGTGCTTTGTCGAAGTAGCTCTTGAGATTATCTGCCGTCACCATGTCTCATCCCTCACAGCGGCGATAGGAACCGTCGGTGTCCAGATAAGCAAAAGCTGCGGTCTGGTTGGCCTCTTCGGCGAAGGGTGTGACGGACGTGGACGAACTCGAATTGGATTGCTGCTGGTTCAGCTTGCTGTCGCCGTCCCGGTCCCACATCGAGCGGTTCATTGGACGGCGCGAATAGCCGTCGCATTTTGGCAAGGGGTGGGTGATTGAAACGCAGCCGACAAGTGCGGCTGAAAAGACGAGCAACAGGGCAGGCTTAATCATTCAACAGGCCTTTATTTATTGTTCCAAATTGGGTGTCATACGCCGGCATTTCTTGATCCGAAGGCGCGGCGGGCAAACCGGGCACCGCGACCAATCATCCGGCCCGTGTAAGAGGCTCCTCGGGCCAGCATGCCTTCATGGGCATCGCGGGCGGTCGTATAACCATAGACCAGCGAGGCGCCACCAGACGCCAGCGACGATGCAATGCCGGGTAGCTGGTAGAATACATAAAGTGCGGCTATCCCGATGGCGCAAAGAGCAATAGGGCGCATAAGGACGTCGCTGTAGCTGTCGATTGCGGTGAAGGCCGAGTCGATGCAGGAGATCAAAAGCGAACCGACGGCAACGACGAGCACCTGCAGGATCACGAAGTTTGCGAGCTGCCCGATCCAGGCTTCCGTAAAACGGCGCGTCGATTGAAACATGGCAAGCGCGATGAAAATCGGCCCGATCGCCAGGACGATCGCCAGTGCCAACCGTGCATAAAGGGAAACAACATAACCGATCCCCGCCACCAGAAAGCTGACGCCGATCACCATTATGCCGCCCACACCCGTGACGATGTCAATCGGCCAGGACGCCCTTGTCCAGATATCGGCCGCAGAGGCCTGACCCTTGTCCAGCAGGTTGTCAAAGGTGCTGGCACTTAGCGCCGTACCTGCATTCAGCGCCTGAGCGATCTCGCGTGGCAAAACATCGAAGAAGATGTTTGTGACATAGGTCTGATAGTCGCCGGCGTTTTTCACCAACATGACTATGATCGCGAGCTTCATCGCGCGGAAGGTAAAGTCAAGGATGGGTTCCTGGACCGAGCCCCGAAGGATGAGATAGCCGTAGAGGACAACATAAAGTGTCACGGCCACCGTCAACGGACCAGCGACCCATTCGGCTATGTTCGACGTTCCATCGGAGACGAAAGTCTCCAACGGCCGCTTGAACTGACCGTCGATAAAGTCGAACACCTGGTACATTTGGTCAGCCTCCCAATGCCTTGCGCATGTTCTGGAGCCGGAGCTTAACGTCGGCCGCTTCCGCGTTCAGGCAATTGGGCGTCTGGCGCAATTCACCCGGGTTGTTGCGGCACTCGGAGATCGTGCGGGACAGCAATCCGGTGTCGGCGACGAACTCGTCAACCGTGTGAGTTCGCTCCGCCTCTTGCGAGCAAGCCGCCAAGAGCAACAGGGAAAAGACGATGAGAGGGTGCCTCACTGCAGCGCCGCCTTCATAGCGTCCATCCGTTGGCGCCAATCCTCCGCCTTGCGCTGTTCGTCGACCTGGTTGTGCGCCTGCTGCACCATCCTCAGCCCCTCCATCCGCAGGACGTCGGTCTGCAGGAACGCCTGTTCGGCCTGCAGCCGAGCCTGCAGGTCGGCAATCTCCTTGGCGTCGCCAGCCGTCGAAATCTTTACCCGTAGCTGATCAATCCCGTCGATGCGCCTGGTCGCCGCATTGTAGATCTGCTCACCAAGGCTCATCTGTCCGGCATTCCTGTTCTGGATCCGGGACAATTCCTGCGCGTAGAAATCATCGGCGTCAGTGCGGTAGGTCGCGTTACCTTCCAGAAACTTTGAGGCGGAATCGCCAAACGCGCCGGTGCCGTTGCCTTTGAGCAATCCCTCAATGGCAGAGAAGTCGGAGGGAAGCGCCTTGCGGATTGCCGGATCGTTGAGAATGTTGGCGACATCCGCCATATCGGTCAGTTTGTTGAACGAGCCATAAAGCTCTCGAGCCTGCTCGAGCTGCGCATTGAGCGCGTCGAGTTGCGACTTGAGCTGTGCGATGCTCTCGATCTGCTTGGCAATCGCAGCCTGATCGTTGACAGGAATCCCCTGACCTGCCGCGCCTTCAGCGGCAAGCATGAGCACCGCGCCGAGTAGTACGCCACGAAGTCGATAGGAAGTCATCAGCTTGCACTCCTTTGCTGTTGGAAAACGGGTAGCCAGGTCTCAACGTCATCTCCAACCTCCGCGCGGATAGCGTCGAGAAGTTCGACATTGGCGGTCCGGCCCGAGAGGATGGCGAGCTCGTCATCGAAACCGTTTAGATCGAGCTCGGCAACGACACTGTTGTGTCCCTGCTTCAGCACGAACCGCCGGCTCTCGACCGAAAGCTCGCGAGCGATGAGCTCGTATTCGCGCTCCGTGAGTTTGAACCCTTCGACATAATCGGCATGATTACCGCGCGGGTTGGGCAGGAATATCTGTGTCGCGCATTGCTCGATGATCGTGTGTGCGATGGGCGAGTTCAGTGCGTCGCGCGGACTTTGCGTGGCAAAAAGCATCAATCCATTTTGTTTGCGAATGGTCTTCAGCTTGTTTTGCGCGAGATCGCGGAACCCCTCGTCGCGTAGCGCCTTCCAGAATTCGTCGATGACGATGATGATCCGTCGGCCGTCAATCAGTTGCTCGACGCGATGAAAGAAATAGGCCATCAGTGGCGTGCGGATTTCCTCGTTGTCGAGGAAGTCGGTCATGTCGTAGCCTATGAACTTGCCTGATCCGCGCAAATCGCCAAAGCCGATATCCTCGATGGCATTGTCGAAGACCCAGCCAAGCGGCCCTCCCCTCTCCCATCGGCGCAGCCTGGCCGCGATCCCTTCCGGATCCGTATTGTTGAGGAAAGTTCGCAGAGCCCCTATCGTCCGTTGATCGGCGGGCAGGTCGGCAAGGCCGTCAATTGCCCCCGAAATGTCGCGAAGTTCGGTGACAGTCAGTTCCCGCTTCGCTGATCCCACAAGCCTGCCGACCCACCGCGCCAGAAACACCTTGTTTTCCGGCGTCAGGTCGAGTGCTTTCAGGGGAGCGCAGCCGGTCTCGACCCCGTTCTTCAGCGGCAGGTAGGTGCCGCCGGCAGCGCGAACATAAAGCTCCGCACCGCGATCCTTGTCGAAGAACACCACGTGTGGATCGTGCTTTTCCAGTTGTGACAGCATAAAATTGACAATCACGGTTTTGCCCGCTCCGGACGGACCGCACATGAAGGTGTTGCCGAGATCGCCATGATGGAAACTGAAGTAGTAGGGCGAGCCCGAGGCGGTCTTGAGCAGGGCGACGGCAGGTCCCCACTCATTGCCGTCCTTCTGTCCGATGGGATAGGAATGGAACGGTGACAGTGCTGCGAAATTCTTCGAGCTGATCGCACCCGAGCGCGCGCGGTAGCGAAAATTGCCTGGAAGCTGCGCCCACCATGCCGCTTCCAGGCCGAGATCCTCACGCGCAACGACTGCCCCGCCACTGGTCAGGCTGGCGCGGACTTTTGCCAGATTGTCTGTTAACTCCTTCAACGCGGGCGCAAAGACGCAGAGCGTCAGGTGATGCTCGCCCATCACGAAGCGGTTGGACTCCAGGTCGTCCATCGCATCGTCAAGTTCATCGATCTGCGAAGCTGCCTTGTCGCCACTGCTTACCAACTGGTTTTGCTTGCGCCCCATGATGACGCGTGCGTCCGCCTTCGACACAAAGCAGAACGACTGTGAGAGAATGAGCTCGAACGGACTGTCCAGAACTCCGTCCAGCATGCCTGTCCTGGTGCGGGCCGGATATTCCTTGAAGCTCAGCATGCCGGCAAAGCGGCTTTCTGCCTCATGCCGGATCTCGATCGTTTCTCGACCTATGATCACGCGATCAGAGTAAATTGCCGAGGCGACGCGGCCTTCGGTCAGTGGCACACGCTCACGCCGCCCACCGACGATCTGGTGCAGTACCTCGCTCGGTTCAGAGAAGAGCATGCCTTCCTGTTCGTATAGGGAAAGGACACGTGGCTCGAAACGCCTCAAGCCCGCCATTACGTTGACAACCTTGTCCTGAAGTTGTTTCAGAGCCTCTTCATCCAGCTCCATATCGAGACGTTTTGACCGCCGAAGGTGCGAGAGCAGTTTTCCCGCCTTGTCCGCAGGGTCACGTACTGGCGACCAAAGGATGGTCAGATAGAGATCATTGCGAAACAGATGTTCTCCCGCCATGCGTTCCCGGTATTTCTCGTTGAGCGAGGCAGCAAATGGTGTTGCAAACGTTCCACCCGGATAATCGCTGTCCCTGCGCCGAATGAGATGGGTCCAGATCGCGAGCCGCTCATCGGCTATATTTCGATAAAGTGTGTTGAGGTCGCGATGGAGCGCGTTGAGGTCAAGCAGATCAGCGGTTTCGAAGGACACGCCTGCGAGCGCGACCATGACCATGAGTGTGCGGGACTCGAGCGCAATTGTCGTTTCGTCTACGTGCCGCACGTAAGGGATAAAAGCCTCTGGCATGAGTTCGCGTGATCTGAGTTTTGCGATGTCAGGCAATTCCAATATCCCTTTTGTCGAAGCGGCGTGCCAGTCTCAGAGGCGAAAGTGTTGCCCCGCCCCAATAGGCGCTGTTGCGTGACCGGCCGCGTGTCTCGATCCAGGCAAGCAGGATGCGGAACATGTTGTGATCGTGCTTGACCAGCGCTCGGAAGATGAGATGAAAAACGATGCCGACGAACGCGTAGGAAATCGATCCGGCGACGATATAGAGGATCGTCGTGAGCATGATGTTGAAGCCCATAGCCTCGATCGTGACACCGGCGATCATCGCGGGCCGTGTGCACGCGATGAAGAGTGTGTCTTCTTCGATAACCGTTCGTCCGTCTGCCATCTTCAGCCGCCGACGATGGTGTTGACGAGTTCGGTGGCACCAAAGATACCGCCAATGCCGATGATCCAGAAGCCCGCTCGCCTTAAGTCCATGTAGCCAAACATCCAGGCGATGCAGATGACGATGACCGCAATCACAGCCAGAAGCTTGGCAATGTTTCCCGTCAACAAGTCGACGATGTTCTGCAGGACGGTTTCGATACCGGCGGCTTGCGCGAAGGCGGGCTCAACCATCGTCACCACAATGGCGGCAGCGATGACGCACGAAGTGGCGACGGGCCTGATACGGGAACTGATGATCATTCACTCTGCTCCAATTCCAATTGATTGTCCTGAAACACCAGGACGGATGACCGGCGCCGGGTCTTGAAGACGTCCCACGGGGACGCCGCTGAGATCGCGGATGCTTCCCCCGAAGCTGTTTTCCGCCGCCACCTCGGCTACGACGTATGCCTGGGACGAGTTCACCGCAGCGTTTGTCCGCGCCCCCTCCCCCGTGCCGCCGATTGTTGATCGAACCGAAGCCGTGCATCGCTGTTGATCCGGATGTTGAACGGAGCGAACCGGCTTTGCAGGCTGACCACACCTGCGGGAGCCTCCGTTGCAACGAAGGGCGCGCAGGCTTGCGCAAGATCTGGGAAGGCAGCGGGCATGTTCAGAACCACACTCTTTGCTTGCCGACGCCATCTATCGTCACATCGACATATCGAGGCTTCTCGCGGACCAGCGGTCTCTTTAGGGTATTGGCCAGGCACTGGTATCGCCCGTCTACCCTTTGCCACCGCGGCGATGCGACAAGTCTGTTGTTTGCATCGCCACCATCCCGATCCGATCGGCAAAAGCTGTGATTCACGGCCTGCAGCGACGTCGAAATACACGTCGCGTCACGTCCTTTGGGACCGTAGCCAGCGGATAATCGGTAACCGGCGCTGCAATGGTATGGTTCGTAAAATGGGCGAGAGGTTTGAAAACCTGCGCCCGAGCAATTCGGAAACGAACGCCCTTTTGCCAACCACCTCCAAAGCTTTTCGACAGGCGGCCTGCATTCGCCATATTGAGTTGGGCCGCCCGGGTTGGATAAGCACAGGATAACCTGACACCCCCACTCGTCGGCATGAGCACTTTGCTCCGACATGGTATATAGTGAAGCGAACCCCACCGCTGTCATGATCGATCGAAAGAAAAGGCTCTTCATGCCCACTACCCTCCGGTTTCCTCGACGTCCGCCCCAACTGAACGGCGACTCGTTTCAATTCTTTAACTAATCAAATAATGGATAGTTAAATCGATGGCAAGCAATTTAAGTGAGAGATGGCAGGCCCAAGCCTTGTCCGTATTTACGGTGCGTGAAATCCTGGAGAAGCCGATCGAAGGTGAATCGGCACAGTCGCGCATCAAACAGATCGGCATGATGAATATTCTCTATCTCATGCATCAGGCGCATCAGAAGTTAACACTCTCAAAAGTAATAGAAATTACCGGAATGACGCGCGGTGGAGTGGTGGAGACCATCGATCTCCTGGTTCGACGCGGCATCCTTAAGGAAACGCTGGGCAGAAACTCAATGGGACGAGGGACAGCTCGACAGTTTGAGTTTTCGCAGCAGGTTTTTGCCGCGCTTGGTGGTGACGTTACGATCGGAAATTTCTGATTTTACCAAACAGGTTTTTCACAGATCTAATCTGAAAGCCCTCTCGCGGCCGGTATGTCCATGCCATGCCGCTTGCACATGGCCGCCACTGGCTGGAACGGATCGGTTTTCCCTCCTGCACCGGGATCGCAGGCAGGAGGCCAGCTTTGACCATGTCACAATCCAACTTGAGATGTCGTTGGCGCACGTGCCGGAACCAGCAAGGCCGCCCGGGAATGACTTCCAGTTCATCTGAAACCGGGCCATGTGGTTTCAATTTTGAACCAGGACTTACGAATGATACCAATGCGGCATCACTCACAAGGAGAACGCGCCTGCTTCCATATCGAGATCAACGATCAAAAAATCGTCCGGCGGAGGATGGTTGAGCCAGGTATTGAGACCCCTGCGAGAAATTCGGCCAGCATCGCTCGATAGCGTGCGAACCTGGTGCTTTGCGGGGGTTGCAACAAAGATGCTGGCGGATGCGAAAAGCACGGCGGCAAGAGTGCGAGACATTGTAGTTCTCCTCAGGGAGGATTGTGGGCGGCTCGCTGCCTGCAGCCAACATCGCTCTTTCGGCCTGGAAGGAGAATGTTTGTATTCGAAAAGGGATATTACATCTGGCGGTATGAGTGTGGATGGGCGGTCGGCCATTTGGATGAACCGCTACGGTAGTATCGGCATTGGTTAAGGCCACCGACGGATCGCAACCAGGGATCGACTTACGGTACGACTATTGCGCCTCTTGGCCGCGGATGTTGTCTGGTCAAACGGCAATCCCGCGCAAAGAGACGGCGGGCGGACGCAGTTCCGCTCCACGAGCTTAGGCCTGGCTCGGTGATATTGACGGGCTAATTGAGAAGGCGGTTCTCGCGCAGCCTTGCTGCAGCCATATCGACGAAGGCGCGCACTTTTGCTGGAGCGTGCCGACCCTCCGGATGAAGGATATGTATGGGTAAAGGTGGTTCTTCGAATTCACTGAGGATGATTTGGAGCTCGCCAGTGACGAGAGCTGGGCCAATCTGGTAGTTGAGAACCCTGGTCAGGCCCCATCCCTGGCGTGCCGACTGGATCGCCGCTTCGTTGGTGTTGCATTGTAAAGCCGCATCCACGGATACTCGCAGATCGTTGCCAAACTTCCACTCAGGTGAAGCCCAGGCTGCAGTGGAAGCCGCGATACGGTGGTCTTTGAGATCGGCCGGCGTTTTCGGAACACCAAAGCGCTCAAAATACTTCGGAGAACCACACATGACGCGACGGACCGTACCAACCTTCACGGCAGAGAGATTAGAGTCGGGGAGATGGCCAATACGCACTGCCACGTCGATACCTTCCTCCACGATGTTGACCGGTCGATCGATGAACAGCGTCTTGGCTTTCATGGTGGAATAGGTGTCGAGGTAGTCGGTTACGATCGGAAGCACGTACATCTGTCCGAACAGCGCGGACGCAGTGATGGATAGCGTTCCCGTCGGCGTCGTGTAGGAACCGCCGGCAGCCGCCTCTGCTTCAGCGATATCGGCAAGAATCCGACGGCAATCCTCAAAATAGCGAACGCCCGCTTCGGTCATTTTTACCGAGCGGGTTGTTCGCACAAGGAGGCGCGCTCCAATGAGGTCTTCGAGTGAGGCGACGGCACGTGTGACAGCCGGAGCGCTCATGAACATCTGGCGCGCAGTGTCTGCGAAACTTTCCGTTTCGGCGACTTTTACAAAGATCTTCATTGCTTGCCAGCGATCCATCCACTCCCCCAAAGCACTCGCATTTCCAAGACCCTAAGGGCTTGCAACCCAAGCCTCAAGAGCCTCTAGCAGAGGATCATGCGATTGGCGAACGGCAAGCCTGGAGATGCGTCCTATCTCCGCACAGGCTTCTTCCGACAGTCCGGCGCGCAGTGCGCGTTGGTGCGTTTCGCGGGAGGGGTTCAACGCAAGCGATAGAGCGACCGACGTATTGAAGTCGAAGCTTTTCCCCCGCCTTGCGATGTCCATCTCAGCGCCGGTCATGCCAAGGGCACGACCGGCTTCTTCTTGTTTCGCAAGCCACGATTTGCTCGCATTTGTTCCCGTCAGAGCCAGTTCTATTGAAAGCCTAACCTGCGGATCAATTGACGAGCTGGCCATTTTCCCATCTCCTTGATTAGACGTCTAAAAGCCGAAATCACTGAGACCAGGATGGTCGTCCGGCCGGCGGCCAGGCGGCCAACGAAACTTGCGATCCGCTTCGGCGATCGGGTGCTCGTTGATGCTTGCATGACGTTCCCGCATCAGGCCATCTTCGGCAAATTCCCAGTTCTCGTTGCCATAGGCGCGGAACCACTGGCCGCTGTCGTCGCGATATTCGTAGGCATATCGGACGGCAATGCGGTTGCCGGTGAAAGCCCAGAGTTCCTTGATCAGCCGATACTCGAGCTCCTTGTTCCACTTGCGCGTTAGAAACGCTTCGGCCTCGGCGCGGTTCTTCGCGAACTCTACCCGGTTACGCCAGCGCGTATCGAGCGTATAGGCGAGCGCGACCTTGGCAGGATCGCGGCTATTCCAGCCATCCTCTGCAAGACGGACCTTCTCGATGGCACTCTCTCTGGTGAATGGGGGAAGCGGGGGACGGGACATGTTTAAAGTTCCTCAGATGACGTTTGTCTATATTGGCGAGAAACGGTGCATCTTGCGCCGCCTCCTGAGGGCTTCGGTCACGCAGCCGCGCGATCAATCCGGGGGAAGTCGATCTCGGTATCGAGAGCCTCGTTCACGTAGTTCGTGAAGGTGTTGAGGGCCACATGGGCGATGATCTCGACGATCTCGGCATCGCCGTAGCCGGCGTCACGAACCTTGGTGATTTCGGCTGGTGCGACGGAACCGCGGACCAATGTTAGTGCGCGGGTGAATTCGACAGCCGCCGCCGCCTTGGGGTCGTTCGAAGTGCCGCTCCGGTTGGCAGCGATCTCGCTCTCATCGAGCTTGGCGAATTTCGTGCCGGTGAAGGTGTGGGCCGAGAGGCAGTAGTCACAGCCGTTGGCTTCAGCCATGGCGAGTGCGATGCGTTCGCGAGTAGCCGGCGGCAGCTTGCCTTTGCCGAGTGCGCCCTGGAGCGACGTCAAGCCTGTCAATGCGGCGGGGCTGTTGGAAACCAGCCGGAAGATGTTCGGGACGGATCCGATCTGCTTCTGGATGGTTTCGAGGATCGGACGAGAGGCTTCCGGAGCGTCGGCGATCGTGGCGGGGGTAGGAATGCGTGACATTGTATTCTCCTTTTTCGTTTGAGAGGGACGTCGCTCTCTTGAGATTGAATATGAACTGGTGGGGGAGATTGCTGAACATCGAAAGGGAACAAAGGACTGTTACGCCGGGCGCAGCAATCGAGCTCTCAGACAGCGAGCTGCAGGCTGCCTTCCTGCTCAGCAGGAACAGCGCAGCACAGGAGCACTTCATCGGCGTTGATCTTCGCTGTGGGCTGCTTCACGTATGCAACGGCGCCCTTGACGAGCTTCGTCCGGCACGTGCCGCAGTTTCCTTCCCGGCAGCTGAATTCGGGGTCGAGACCACGCGCTTCGGCAAGTTCCAGGAGAGTGCCGGAACCAGGCTTCCACCGAGCTTCTTTCAGGGAGTTCGTGAATATGACGGGCACAGGTTTTTCGGACGGCTGCGTGGCGGGAGACATCGGGGCTGGTGTGGCGTGCCGCGTGCGGACCAGCGACGACGGACCGAAGGCTTCAGCCTGAATGCGATCGTCAGCAATATTGAGAGCCCTCAACCCGTCATAGAGGCCTTGTGTGAACTGGGGAGGCCCGCAGAGATAGAAATCATAGTCGTTGAAGGGAAGGAACCGCGTCAGCATCGCCATATCGATCCGCCCTGCGGCATCGAAATCCCTGCCCTCTTCGGCATTCGTGGTGTCACTGAGGACCCTGACCAACCGCACAGCGCTCTTGGCTGCACCGACCAGATCCCAGATCTCCTGATCGAACGGCCTATCGGCCTTGGAGCGGGACGCATGGAATAGCGTCACCGGGCGGACGCGCTGCTTGCGGAGCCCTTCATAGACGACATGACGGAGCATCGCGAGCATCGGCGTAATGCCGACACCCCCCGCAAGAAGCACCGCCGGGCGTGTCGAGCGGGCGTCGATGCTGAAGTCGCCGGCCGGCGCGCGCGCCTCGATGACGTCGCCGACGGCAATGGTATCATGCAGGAACTGTGATACCTGACCGTCTCGCTTGACGCTGATGCGGTAGAGACCGTCGGACGGCGCGACCGAAAGGGTATAGGTGCGAATAACCGCCTTTTCCACACCGGGTAGCTTTATGCGGATAGGGAGATGTTGACCGGCGTTGTGAGGGAGCAGCCCTGCGCCATCGCCGGGCTGGAAGTGGAAAGACTTGATCGTCGCGCTTTCATCGACGATCGCGGTGACGGTCATTGGCCGCCAGCTTTCAGCAAACTCTGCGGCGCGGAGACGGTCGGCGGCTTCGCTCCAGCTGCCCGTCATCAACGAGCTCGGGGACCAGCCGTCCTTCTGAAAAGCCCACCTCAGAGCCAGCGCATTACGGCGCCGAACAATGCGCGTCGGCTTGAATGTCCAGAACCGCTCTGCCCCCTGGAAAGCGGCGATCTCGGGCGAATCGAAAATGATTTCGGCTTTCCCCGTCATCTGCAGCATGTCGCCGGTGGTGAAATCCACGAACAGAAGTCCTGCCTTTCCGTTCAGCAGGATGTTGCCGAGGGTTGCGAAGAAGAGATTGCCGTCGAAATCCGGGATCGTCAGAACGCCATCGTCGCCGATGCGAACGAATCCGGCATTGCCGCCGCGGTGGGAAACATCCACCTGACGCCGGTCCTCGCGATCCACATAGGACGCTACGAAGAAAGCGTCGGCTTGCCGAATGACAGCGCGTGCCGTGTCGTCAAGCGTAGGCAGTTCCTCTACCTCGCCCTGGAACAGTGTTCCCGGTTGGCGTTCGAACCTAAAGTCGCGCAGTTGAATATAGCGCGGGCAATTTCCAAAACTCTGGTCGACATCGATGCGAAAACCACCTTCGATTGTCGAGACAAAACCATTCATTCGGTTGCGGCGACGGGTGTGCATTTCAATGCCGAGGAGACCGATCGGCAAGCCGTCCGCCAGTCCTTCACTGGCCGGGTCGCTCGGATCGCGGTGCGCAGCAATGTCCAGCACGACGGGTGAAGGCGACGACATGAACCCCGGCTCACCGTCGACGAATGTCGCCCAGGCGTCTCCGGCCTGATCGACGCTTCCAAGAACGATGAAGGGGAGTTGGGCGTAGAAGTCCCGGTGCTGGTCCGGCATGAAATCGCGAACGACACGCTTGCCGACGGAGGCCATGCGTTCCTTTACGCCAAGCTTTTCCTGAATAAAGGTCTCGCCTTCATGCCATGTTGGCAACTTCGCAAGCTTCAAGGACATCTGCTTTCTCCAGGAATAGAGGCGACGAGCGTGCAAGGTGTCGCACGCCCCTGTAGAGGCTCAGGCGGCAAGGCCAGCCGGCGTTTTGACAAAATCCACAAATCCCGGGAGGGCTTCGACGCGAGCCAGCAAAGCGTTGACGGAGGGATAGGCGCCCAGGTCGACATTGCCCTCCGGGGCGCGCGCGATATAACTGTAGATCGCAACGTCGGCGATCGTCGGGCGATTTGCCACCAGCCATTCACGTCCCTGCAGATGACTCTCGATTCGGCCAAGGATGGTGTGTGCACGGCCAATGACCTCTTCCGGATTGAATTTGGCGCCGAACACTGTCACCAGACGCGCAGCTGCCGGTCCATAAGCAACCTCGCCGGCTGCAACCGAGAGCCAGCGCTGGATGTCTGCCGCTCCTTTTGCATCTTCAGGAAGCCATTCAGTCGCATCCGCCTTCTTGGCGAGGTAGACCAGGATCGCGTTGGAATCGGAGATGAAGACCTCGCCATCCGCCAGAACCGGGATCTGCCCGAAAGGGTTCATTTTAAGGAAGTCGGGTTGTTTGTGGGCGCCAGCTTTCAGATCGACCTCGACTAGCTCGTGGGGCATCCCGATCAGCGAAAGGAAGAGTCGGGCGCGGTGCGCGTGACCTGACAGCGGATGGTGATAGAGTTTCATGTGTTCGCTCCTGATTGAAGGCCGGGTTCGTTCCCGATCCGTAGACACAGGATGCATTGAGCGATCGGGCGGCTGAATACTCATGTTTGGCACTGGACCATTACGCCAGATGCAACAGTGTGCGGCGTACAGGCATCATGCTTCCGGAATTCACAGATGAAGGCGCTTCGGCATGACGGGGAGTTGGCGGAACTCTTACGCCAAGCGAAATAATCCGTTGCGCGCTATGCCGATTATCGAATGCGGCGGCAGGCACTGTCTGGCCATCGTCTCAGGCAACAAGGAACTTCGACATGAACACCGCCACACACCCTATGTCAGCCGCCGCTCCCTTCTTACGTGGCCCTTGCAGCCATCTCCGTTGCGCCTTTTCTGGCGACCAATGTCTTCGCCAAGTCTGGAACGATTGTGGACTCCTGTACCGGATCAGCGCCCTTGAGACAGAAAACCGGGCCGCAGACATCGGCGATGGAGAACACCGCCAAGGACATCCGCCGCGCGACGCGCAAGCGCCATTCTGCGGAAGACAAAATCAGACAGCGCCGCTTGAACCACCAGGCCAAAGCGGCTTAAATCAGAACGCAAACCGAGCCGGAAACTCCATTCTTCCAAAGCCCAAAAAGTTTCAAATCATTCGATGACGGACACGCCGCCGCGGCTTTTGAAGCCCTTCCGGCGCCCATGCTGCGCGGAGAGCGCGTTGCAGTGCTGGCCGAGGACCAGGAACCGAGCCCGAGCCAAGTTTCAGCCATTCTCGGCATCTCCAGCCCGCTCGTCGCCTTACGTATGGACCGGGGCGATCTGCCATTCCGCTATGTCGGCAAACACCGCCGCGCCCTTCTTAAGGATGTGCTCGCGTTGAAGTCGAAGCTCGACAGACGGCAATGGAAGCACTTGCCGAGGACACAGAGGACCTGATCGAGACCTATGGCCTCTAATCCGCCCGTCGCGGTCTACGATGCCTGCGTCCACTACCCCTTCCACCTCCGCAACATTCTGGTTCAGTGCGCTTTCGACGGTCTCGTCGAGGCTCGCTGGACCGACGATATACAGAATGAGTGGATACCGGCGCTTTTGCTCCATGACGGCCATCGGCCTAGGTGGACCTAATGGCACCATTGCAAAGCAGCAACCAAGCCGCCTAGACGCTTTCCAAAAACCTCAGGATCAACCCCGAGACCTCGGTTGGCCGTTCTTGCTGAAGCCAGTGGCCGGCGTCTGGGATGACGTGTGATCCTCGCAGATCGGGAACAAGCGTCGGCATTGCCGCGATGATCTGATCCATTCCCGGAATGTTGAGACCCGTGTCCCTTTCGCCAATCATGAACAGCGCTGGAATTGTGATCGGCAGGCCAGCGGCTAGATGCTGCAATTCCCAGTTTCGATCGAGGTTACGGTAGTAGTTCAAGCCACCTCGGAAGCCTGATGCCTCGAAGTCCTTGACCAAGCGGTCGAAGTCGAGGGCGGGCAACCAGTCCGGCAGCGCAGGGGGTTCCGGAAGGCTCTTCAACAGACCCGTGGATCGGGAGACCATGCCAAACGGATTGGGGGTGCTGTCACCGGGCAAACGGGGCCCGGCTTCGCCGCTGGCCGCGAAGATCAGCTTGCGCAGCGTCAGTGCGACATCCCGTCCAAACTCGGCCTCGGCGTCATTCGGGTCTTGAAAGTAGAGGGTATAGAATAGGCTCCTTTCATCCTGAGGGAAAATTTGTGAAGGAGGTACAGGTGGCTGGCCCATCATCGGCACGCTCAAAGCGACAACGGCACGGAACCTGTCGGGCCGCATCAGCGCGGCCTGCCACGCGATTGTCGCACCCCAGTCATGGCCCACCACGACCGCCTGCCGTTCGCCGAGAGCATCCAGTAGCGCGACGAGGTCGCCTACCGCGTGGAAAGCGGTGTACTGGTCCGGGCGTTCCGGAGATTCCGTCTTTCCATATCCTCTCATGTCGGGCGCAACGGCGCGGTAGCCGACGCGCGCGAGGGCCTCGATCTGGTGACGCCAGGCATATTTGGTTTCGGGAAAGCCGTGGCAGAGCAAGATGAGCGGACCTTGCCCAGCCTCGATGATGCTCATGCGGATTGTGGCTGTGGAAATGACAGTGTCTTTCATAGGAGCCTCCTGACTAAACGCCTGTCTGGCGGAACCGTGGACAACGAATTGCGCTGCCGCGGCCATAACGGTTCGGCGAAGCATACGATTTGCATCCTTTATCGTAACCGCATATGTTACACATAAGTGAGCGAGGTCAAGATACCGTAACAAAATATGTTGCAGAAAGATTGCCAATGAAAAGTGATGGTCGTCTCGCGAGGATGCTGCACGTGCTCGTTCACATGGGGCTGCTCGGAGGCCGAGAAACGTCTGAGCGGATTGCGCAAATGCTAAACACAAATCCGGTTGTCGTGCGCCGCACTCTTGGAAGCCTGCGCAACCACGGAATCGTCGAGTCGGAAGGTGGACGTGGGGGCGGATGGACGCTAACCCGCCCGCTCGATCGGATCACGGTCCTGGATGTGCAGCGCGCTTTGATCGAAGGGCAAATGCTACCTGCCCCCCTATCCCGGGACCATCCCAATTGTCCAGTCGAACGCGCTTCGAATGCCGTTCTCGAACATGCTCATAGGGTCGCGGAAGCTGAATTGGAAAAAGCTTACGCGGCAACGACGCTGGCGCAAATCGCTGAAACGGCACTCGCAACGAAGTAAGCGGCGCCAGTCATGACCGCAATTGGCGCTTCAGCGAAATGGGGGCCATCGGTTCAGATCGGTCGTCGCATATTGCCGATGTTACTACGGGCGACAGGAGTAGACCTTCCCGCCGCCCGAAGATCGCCGTAAAGGCGTTGCGACAAGATCAGATCAGATCGTCAGCCCTGGTCAGCGGCTGCAGGACAATATCTGCGAGTGCCGAGATACCGACCTGGAACGCGCGCTGATACTCTGCATCGTCAACCATCGCTTTAAACGCAGCTCTCCCCGGATACTGCACGAGCAATACCGAATCCCACATACGCGTTTCGCCCTCCGTGAGGACGGGCAGACCGTTACCACGAAACAAAATCTTCGCTCCAAAGCGAGCCAGGATCGGTTCAGCCATTTTCAGATATTCAAGATGCCTCTCCCGGCCACCATCGGGATCGAATCTCAGAAGGTTCAACATGATGACTTCCCTGTCATCTTTGGCGGCCAAGAACTCGGCGAACGCAGTGGGTGAAAACGCAACCATTGTCTTCCTCTTTTTCCATGTCTGTTAAATCATTAGAGACATCGTGGCGCACGGTGCCAAACCAGCGCCGTGGGATGAATAAGATATCGTCGGTGCTCGTTGCTCAGGCGACGTTCTGCAACAACCCCACCTCTTCAACGTCGGTTGAGAGGGCTATCGCCTTTTGAGCGTCGAGCGCGGCGAGGCGGCTGACAAGTACACCGCGAATGGCGGAGAAAGCATCGCTTCCCAGAGCCAGACGGAGGGGGGCGGGGTTCGCGTAGACGGAGTCAATCATGGCGTTCGCCATCTTGACCGGATCGCCATTGTTCGGGACCAGACCTTGCTCGACGGCGCGGCGGAAGTCTCCGACCGGGGTCCTGTCGTAAATTTCCATCGGCTGTCCAGACACCATGCTGCCCCCCATGAAGTTCGTCCGTGCCAGACCCGGCTCGACGATCGTGACTTCGATGCCGAACGGGGCGACTTCCTGCGCAACGGATTCCATGAAGCCTTCGACCGCCCACTTTGTCGCATGGTAGACGCTGAGGTTGGGTATGGCGATTTGGCCACCCATGGATGCGAGCTGGAGAATGCGACCGCCACCCTGCTGACGCAGATGAGGGATGACAGCACGAATGACCTGGATGGAACCGATCAGGTTGGTGTCGATCTGGAGGCGAATCTGGTCGTCCGTCAATTCCTCCGCAGCGCCCGACAAGCCGTATCCCGCATTGTTTACGACCACGTCGATGTGTCCGACCTCCTCGAATGCGGAACGAACAACGTTGCGGATCCCATTGATATCGGTGACGTCCAGACTTGCCACCGAAAGCTGGTCACCGTAGCGCGCCTTGAGGTCATCCATCGCTGCGATCTTGCGTACAGTACCGACGACCCGGTCGCCCCGGGCGAGGAGCTGCTCAACCAGAGCGCGGCCGAAGCCGGAAGAGGTGCCAGTGATAAACCATGTCTTAGCCATTTCGATTTCTCCGGTAAGGTGGCCTGGCAGCTCTCAGCTGACGCAGGGGCGAAGGATGATCGGTGTACATCGATGCCGTCCGATTGCCTTCGATGGCCACTTATCGCCGCGATCGGGATCGGGTTGAACCCGGAATGCCGCCATGGTAGTGTTGACTGCATGTCAATACCGCCCTTGTCGTCCGATCTACTCCAGCTCCTCTGGTTTACCCGCATCGTCGAAGCCGGGTCGTTTTCGGAAGCAGCAAGGCGGGCGAACAGCTCTACCTCCGCGATGTCCAAAGCGGTCAGTCGGCTGGAACAGGCGCACGGGGTAAGACTTCTCAACAGGACGACGCACTCTCTGTCGACGACGCCCGAAGGGGACCGTCTACTGGCTATCGGCATCAAGCTCCTGAGCGATCTGGAAGAAGCCCGCGACGCCATCGGTGAAGTTGGCCATCAAGGAGCTGCGGGGCGTGTCCGTATCAGCGCACCGCCTTCATTTGCCAAGAGATGCATTCTGCCCCGCCTGCCGGATTTTCTCCGTGCGAACCCAAGCATTTCGGTAGAGATCGAATTCAGCGCCGATTTCCTCAATATGGCAGTGCGCGGGATCGACATCGCTATCGGAGGCGGAGACGTGTCAGGGCTGCCCGGTCACTTCGTTCGCCAACTCTGTACGTTTCCGTGGATCGTGTGTGCGACGCCCGACTACATCAGCGCTCATGGACGGCCGGTCACTCCCTCCGATCTCTCCAGCCACGATCTTATTGGTTTGCGTAATCGGGCAAATGGGCAGGTCGAAAGCTGGCGTTTCCGTAGCCCGCTGGACGGAAAAACGATTCGTCACCAGCCTAAGGCGCGACATGTTTTCGATGATCCAGAAGCGGCTTGGGACATGATCCGGTCTGGAGTTGGGGTAGGCTATGCACCAGCGTGGGTCGGCATAGACGACTGGAAGCAACGTGTCGTGACCGAGGTTTTACGCGATTGGCGTAGCGGTGAAGTCCCGCTCTACGCCGTGCGGATCGACAAACGTCACACGCCCTCACGTGTACATATCGTGCAGGATTTCCTCGTCGAGCTGACGAGAGCCTCGCACGAAGCGTTCTCAAAATTGGGTGTCGACGGTAGTAGGTCGGCGCATAGATGAGGGTGGAAATGGCGGTTCTGACTGATATCCTGGTGGCTCCGACGGCGCGCGGTATCGCCCACAGGTCGTAATAGTCTTTCATGCGCCCGTTGAGAACACCAAGGGCCACCATCGCCTGGAACTTCTCGGCGATCACCGTTGCGGGCGGATTGGAACTCACCTGCGCAACGGGAAAATCTAGCAGGGCTGGATAGTCGGGGCGCTGCGTCGCATCGGTCATAGCGTCTCCGAACCCCGTATCGGCGGCCAATTGGACGCCGATACCCCGCCAGAGGGGTCAATATTCCATGCCGAAACACAGGTAATAGGCACCAACCGGATCCGTTGCGGCAAGCCGCCTGGCATCGGCCAGCGAACGGCGGCGGATAGCTCGCCGATGTTCGATCCATCGTCGTAAGAATCCAATCACCACCATCTCACTTTCGCACCTTGATGCAGGCTGCTTAGGTCAACATGAATGCCGCGATGAATCGCGGCACCAAAAACGCGAAATGACGCAGGCATTGCCTTACGAGACGCGGCATTGTGAGTTCGCTTTTCCAAAGATCACCTATCGAAGCTCAGATCGTTCGGAAATCCATGCGCGATGTGTCGGGTGTCCTCGGTCGATTACTCGACGGATGGCATTCGGTCGTGGCAGGCCGTCTGGCCGGGGCATTTCCGGCGCACAGGAAAAGGCGAGTTCGCCGACGATATCTTGAAAACGATGAGATTCTCCGCGGTGCACCGGCAGGAGCCGTTATCCGCAAGCAACATAGGGATTGGTACCGCGAACTGCTCGGTCCCTCGGTCGCCGCAGGTATCCTGAAACCCAGCGCAATCGTGGGCTATCGAAACCACCCTGTATATCTTTGCGGATCATGGCATGTACCACCGCGTTCCGAAGCGGTTCCCATGGAATGGAGACCCTGTTCGATCTACTGGAGAAGGAAGGCGAACCAGCGGTTAGGGCAGTCCTTGACCACTGGTTGATAGGCTATGTTCATCCCTATCCTGACGTTAACGGACGGATGGCGCGCTTCCTGATGAACGCGATGTTCGCCTCGGGTGGTTTTCCATGGACAGTGGTCAGGGTTGAGGATCGGTCAACTTATTTGGGCGGCCTTGAACAGGCGAGCGTCCACATGAACGTCAAACCGTTCGCGGAATTCATCGCGGAGCGCACCTCGTGGTCGATGAGTAAGCCACCCTAAAAACGGCATCGTAAAGTTAATCGGCCCAGAAGCAGCAGGATGACGCCGGCCGCTTTATACCGCTTGTACCCGAGCGATTTGCGCCCACAGGTCCATCGCCTGCGAAGGCAATTGGCGATGATGGGCGGAGGAGATGTAATGGCGGAAATGTGGAATAGGTTGGCAATTGGATCATGGATAGAGACGAAGTGTTGTAGATGTCGCTGTGACTTGAAGCGCTTCATGATCCGCTCTCGCCGCCGGACAGGTTGGCGAGAATTCTCTGCCCGATTATTCAAGCCTTTATGCGAAAGGTGCTCCACACCGGCATGATCTCTCGCTTTGCTGCGTCGTAGGATACCAGCTTGTCAGTGATCATCACACGCGGTGAGCGACCTTGTCCTGTCAACAGCTTGCGCATCAGGCGTTTCGCTTTTGGCGGCTTTGAACGAGAACCAGCGTCGGATCTTGTTGGCGAAGGCGCGACCGAATTTCTCCGCCCACAGCCTGACTGTTTGGTACGAGACAGTGATCCCACGGGCAGCCAGCAAGTCCTCAACCATTTGCAGGGTGAGAGGAAAACGGAAATAGAGCCAAACCGCATGGGCGATGATCTCAGCGGAAAAGCGATGGCGGCGGTAGAGTGGGTCACGGTCTGTCATGAACCGTCGTTCGCACATCAACGTCCACATTCTGCTAAGTTGACGACGCCCCCGTGAGGCGTCGCGCCAACCAGTCAACCTCTTGAGCTGCATCACCCCACGTGTGGATCCCTATCGCGACACAGCCGATAAGCCACAACCGCAGATGTTTCAGGGGCAAGAAGCTCATGTTTTTCTGCAAATGCTGTGAACATTCCACGCGCCGTTTCTGCTTCAATCTCGCCGCGAAGTGCCGCCTGACAGGCTTTAACAGCAACCGAATGCGCGGTGTCTCTGAGTGAAACCGGCCACTCGACCAGGTGTCGATAGGCATCCATTACGGAGCGGATTTCCGCAGGCAAGCCCAAGCCGACAAGAATGGTGACAGGTTTTCTGAACATATCGGGTTTCATATCTCTCTCCTTCCCAACCCCGAATGTTGACGGGCGCCATCGCAATGGCGCCCTTGGACTTAGTGGACAAACTTAGAGATCAAGCTGCCTTCTGTGCTTCGATCTGCGCCGGAGCCGCCGACGTCAGCGCGGGCGTACTCTCAATCGAAATCTTCCGCGGCTTCAACGCCTCGGGAATCTCGCGGACAAGCTCGATCGACAGGAGACCGTTATTCAAACCCGCTCCGTTCACACGGACATGGTCGGCGAGTTCGAAACGGTGTTCGAACGGGCGACCAGCGATGCCGCGATGCAGGTAGCCATCCGAGGGTGCCTCCTGCTTCTTGCCGGCGACCGTCAGCAGGTTGGATTGGAAACTGATGTCGAGATCGTCCTGGCCAAAACCCGCCACCGCAATCGAGATCCGATATGAGTCGTCCCCTGTCTTGACGATGTCATAGGGCGGCCAGTCGTTGGACGACCGGGTGCGCTGGGCGTTCTCCAGAAGATTGAAGATCCGGTCGAAACCAACGCTCGAGCGGTAGAGTGGTGCGTAGTCGTAAGATGTTGCCATAGCCATATCCTCCTTGAAGCAACATGGGTACGGGAGTGCCAAAAGCGACGCTCCCGGCAATGCCAACCCTGTCTTAAGCGGCTGGCGGCAACCGATTTGGTTTTGGCGATTTTCCGATTCAAGATCTACTGCGGAAAAAATTTACCGAATTCGCACCGTCCGGCTTTCAATGTACCGATCGGCTGAGAACACGATGCGGATAAGCCGCCTTGAACTGCGAGATCATCTCGCAAGCTTGTTGCAATACCCGCTCGGTGGTTTCGGGAGTGTCGCGTGCCAGTTCATCGGCATTTATGCGGATGGCTTCCGCCATATTCGCAGACATCAATGCAAAACGACCCTCACCGTAGACAAGGGCCTCCTGCGAGGCGGTCTCAAGCCACCGCGCAAAATCAACGATGATCTCTTCCCTCTCGGTGATGCTAGCGTCCCTGATGATTTTAATGTTTTCTTCCATTTGGTCTCACTCCATACAGACGTGGGAAAGCGACCGGGCTCATCAAGCCCCGATCGCCGGACGAGCTAGGAAGTGGACATGTCTGATTCAAGCCTAGTGCAGCTTGAACTCACCATCGACACGCCGCCATTCGTTGGGCCCGATCAGGCGCTGATGGCTGTAGCGGACAGAGTGCAGAGGGCCATCGAGGGTCGACTTCCAGAAGTCAAGGAACCTGTGCATCTCGGGAAAATCGGGAGCCAGATCGTAGTCCTGCCAGACGTAGGTCTGGAGAACGGATTCAAAGTCCGGGATGCGATAAAGGATATGCGCGGTGGTCAAGCCGTAGCCGCTCAATTGCCGTTCCAGATCCGATGAGAATTGCATGCTTCATCTCCGTTTCGTGACGCGATGATGGTGATGCAAAACTTTGCCGCCATCAACATGTTTTCAAACGCAAGATATCAATTTTCTGTTCCTTTACAGCATGTTAGCATCAACCGTACCCGAGTGCTAATTTTTTGCATGCGCCCTCTTGAAATCGAAAAATCTCGAAAATAGATTTTGCCCGCGGACGCTCAAGTGAGGTTCGCACCCGCCCGGACTGGTCATCCGGTCCGGCCTGGGTCTTCAACGTCATTATTTTTGCTCAACGGAGGGAAACATGTCGTTCCGACCGCTTCATGATCGCATTCTCGTCCGCCGGGTCGAATCCGAAGAAAAGACCAAAGGCGGTATCATCATCCCTGACACTGCCAAGGAAAAGCCGCAGGAAGGCGAAGTTGTTGCCGTCGGTCCTGGTGCACGCAACGAGGCGGGCCAGATCCAGGCGCTGGACGTCAAGGCTGGCGACCGCATCCTGTTCGGCAAATGGTCAGGCACCGAAATCAAGATCAACGGCGAGGATCTGTTGATCATGAAGGAAAGCGACGTTCTGGGCATTATCGAAGCCCAGGCCGAGCAGAGGCAGGCTGCCTAGTCACGCACCGCCGCCACCAGTCAAAAAAGCTGCCTATTGAAGGAGTGAACAAATGGCTGCAAAAGAAGTCAAATTCAACACCGATGCCCGTGAACGCATGCTGCGTGGGGTCGATGTTCTTGCCAACGCCGTCAAAGTAACGCTCGGCCCGAAGGGCCGCAACGTCGTCATCGACAAGTCGTTCGGCGCGCCGCGTATCACAAAGGACGGCGTTTCGGTCGCCAAGGAAATCGAACTGGAAGACAAGTTCGAGAACATGGGCGCGCAGATGCTGCGCGAAGTGGCATCGAAAACCAATGATCTCGCCGGCGACGGCACAACAACCGCCACTGTTCTTGCCCAGGCGATTGTCAAGGAAGGTGCCAAGGCGGTTGCGTCGGGCATGAACCCGATGGACCTGAAGCGCGGCATCGATATTGCCGTAGAGGCAGTCGTTAAAGAGCTGCAAGCGAACGCCCGCAAAATTACCAGCAATTCGGAAATCGCACAGGTTGGAACGATCTCGGCCAATGGCGACGAAGAAATTGGCAAGTACCTCGCTGAAGCGATGGAAAAGGTCGGCAATGAAGGTGTTATCACCGTCGAGGAAGCAAAAACTGCCGAGACAGAGCTAGAAGTCGTCGAGGGCATGCAGTTCGACCGCGGTTATCTCTCGCCCTACTTCGTGACCAACCAGGACAAGATGCGGGTAGAGCTCGAAGACCCTTATATCCTGATCCATGAGAAGAAGCTCTCCAATCTCCAGTCTTTGCTACCGGTGTTGGAAGCCGTCGTGAAGTCTGGCAAGCCGCTCCTCATCATCGCCGAGGACGTCGAGGGTGAAGCACTCGCAACGCTCGTCGTCAACAAGCTGCGTGGCGGCCTGAAGATCGCCGCAGTGAAAGCACCTGGCTTCGGTGATCGCCGCAAGGCGATGCTGGAAGACATCGCTATCCTGACGGGGGGCACCGTCATCTCCGAAGACGTCGGCATCAAGCTTGAGAACGTCACGTTGAACATGCTCGGCCGCGCCAAGAAGGTCGCGATCGAGAAGGAAAACACGACCATCATCGATGGCGTCGGCTCCAAGGCCGAGATTGACGGCCGCGTGGCTCAGATCCGTGCTCAGATCGAGGAGACGACATCCGACTACGACCGCGAAAAGCTGCAGGAGCGTCTTGCCAAGCTCGCAGGCGGTGTTGCCGTCATTCGCGTCGGCGGCTCGACCGAAGTCGAGGTGAAAGAGAAGAAGGATCGCGTCGATGACGCCCTTCATGCAACCCGCGCAGCCGTCGAAGAGGGTATCCTGCCCGGTGGTGGCGTAGCCTTGCTCCGTGCAGTCAAAGCGTTGGATGGTCTGCCGACTGCCAATGACGATCAGCGCGTAGGTATTGAGATCGTTCGCCGGGCAATCGAGGCGCCTGTGCGACAGATTGCTGAAAATGCCGGCGCCGAAGGTTCGATTGTCGTCGGCAAACTCCGGGAAAAGACTGATCTTTCGTTTGGTTGGAACGCCCAAACGGGCGAATATGGTGATCTTTACGCCCAAGGGGTCATCGATCCGGCAAAGGTGGTTCGCACTGCCCTGCAGGATGCAGCCTCTGTAGCAGGTCTGCTGGTCACGACCGAAGCAATGATTGCAGAGAAGCCCAAGAAGGAAGCCGCTCCGGCACTGCCGGCCGGCGCCGGAATGGACTTCTGAGCGATCATCCTAGCCCGCCCTATCCGATTGGGGCGGGCAATTCTGGAGGATAAGAGAGTGCCGGGACAACGACTATCGAAGCGCCTTGTCCGCCATAAATCTGCGAAAATGCTGCCGGGATAGCTTCCGCCGGAACTTGACCTCTCCGGAAAGAAAAGGTCCATGAACCTGAAAAGCGTTCTTCGCCAGATTGATCCCAATCATCGTATTGAAATGCCATGCTGCCATCCTTGCACCCGTTGGAATTAACCCGACCATGCTCCGAACGTGCCGGGTGGGTCGAGCGGCAACATCGCCATCTATTCACGTCGGAATTCGGCACTACCGGTGGCCGACAAGCAAGAACCGACCGAACGTATATTGGGACCCGGACCTCAGCCAATCGAAGATCCCGCCGAGGGCGAAATCACGCATCTTCCGGCCAGCACTGTCGAGGCAATCGTCAAGGCCCTGCCGAAGGTATCGATCCTGGAAGAGCGGACACCAGATGATCTGTCGCCGGCACGTTTTCTCACGTCTTTGGTTACACGCGTTCTCGCAGCCACGCCCGTCAACATGCATGAAGAAGCGAGAAGGCGCCGCGCTCTGATCTTGCCGAAGACGTCAATTTCACGTCGCTCAAAAGCAGTAGCTTGAAGCGCACTCGACCATCATCCCGAGAGTCACAGTTACCAGAAACCCATTTATTATCAACGCTCTACTATCGAAGTTTGCTGATCGGCGAAGTTGGAGGTGCTGCGGCCCTCAACCGGTTTTCTATTGACGTTGGAACTCCCGCAACCAGCGATCAGCGCCGAAATACCGAATTCAAAGACCTCGTCAGCACCGGCGTGGTTTTCGAGTGCATTCTTGAGAAGGTCGTGTTCTCCCAAATCGGGAGCGTATCCAGACTCCTTTGAATGAGTGGACTCGCTGGCCTGTTGCGCCATGACACAGCCTACGACGAAATGACCGACTGAGATGGTAAGCTGAGTTGCAGCCTTCACATTGAGGCCACCGGTAATCAGATACTGTAGTTGGTTCTCGAAAGCGTCGAGCCGACCGGGAATAATTTTCGTCCCGGCGAAAAGGCGCGCGCCATCTCGACATTGCAAGAGTGCATTTCGGAAAGCATGCGCCGAGCGCAACATGAAATCGGGCCAAGGCTCATCGGGTCGGGGCGTAGAATGCGCTCCTCCTCGGTCCAGCATATCCTCAACCATGGCTGACAACAGTGAGCTCTTGTTTCGGAAATGCCAGTAAAGCGAGGGTTGCTGCACGCCCAGCTTTGCCGCGACCTTCCTGGTTGAGAATGAATCTAGGCCCTGATCCGACAACAGCTCGAAAGCGGCACGTATTATCGTCGCCTTCTCCAGCGTCCTCTCCATTGCGAGCCCTCCCTATCGGTGATAGATAAATTTATCTATCACCGATAGGGGACGTGGTAATGCGTTCGAAGTCAATAGCGATATTGTGGTTTACCGTCGCCTTGAGCGGAACCGGGATAGGACTGGCGCTGCCAGTGGTACCACTTCTATTTGAGCGACTTGGTCATCAGAACGCGCCTATTCTGCATGGGCTTTTCCTCGCTGTTTTCGCTTTCATGCAGGTCGTCTGCGCCCCTGTGTTAGGTACACTAAGTGACCGGTATGGCCGGCGCCGCGTCCTACTCATATCTTTGGCAGGAGGGACACTGGACTACCTTTTGATGGCGTTTGCACCAACGCTGCCAGTCCTGTTCCTCGCCAGAGCAATTTCCGGCATGACATCGGCTGTGATGGCGGTTGCGAACGCTTATATCGCCGACGTCACGGCAACTGCCCAGCGCACACGACGTTTCGGTTACCTAGCGTCTGCATTTGGGTTGGGGTTTGTAATGGGCCCTGCTGCGGGCGGCATGATCGGCGAACATTCCCTGCAAAGCCCTTTCATTTTCGCCGCGATACTTAACGCGCTTAACTTTATTCTCGTCGTAGGCTGGTTACCCGAAAGCCGCCGCGCAGAAGCATCCGTTGGGAATTCGGATAGCTTGCCCGGACCTTTTGCTGCCTTCAGCTGGGCATTGAGGCAGCGATCCATGGTTCCATTTTTGGCGGTCTATTTGATCGTGGCGCTTGTCGGAGAAATTGGCGCCACTGTCTGGGTTTTGCATGGCCAGGATCGATACGGCTGGCATTCTGCTCAAATCGGTCTCTCGCTCGCAGGCTTAGGCCTGTTCCACGCAGCAGTGCAAGCTTTTGCGACGGGACCGATCGGCGTTCGCATAGGCGAGTTTCGCACGGTACTCTTTGCTGTTCTCTGTGATGCCAGCGCATGCGCTCTTCTGGCACTCGCATTTGAGAGCTGGATAGCGGTACTCCTGATACCGCTATTCTGTCTGGGCGGCGTTGGAGAACCAGCGCTGCTGTCTATGATGTCCCGGCAAGTCGCAGAAGAGCAACAGGGCCTTCTACAAGGCGTACTCTCCAGTGCCATGGCGTTGGCGGCCATAGTGGGGCCACCGGTTTTTGGAACCGTCTATATGCTTCTGCGCGATCTTCATACGGGTGCCGTATGGCTTATTGGCGCGGCGGTATATCTTGCATGCATCCCAATTCTGAACCGTGCCCTGGCCGTGAAAACCACTACAACCACGTGACGCCTAAAACATCCATCCGATGGGCATTGTCATTTAACTAAGAGCTGGAACTCGATGTGCGATGACGGCCTATGACATCCCGTGATCCCCTCTGTCGCCGCCATCGCTTTCCCGCTAAAATCATTGCTCACGCCGTTTGGCTGTATTTCCGGTTTCCTCTCAGCCTGCGGATAGTCGAGGACTTGCTGGCGGCTAGAGGGATCATTATCTCTCATCAGACGGTTCGGCTGTGGGCGGAGAAATTTGGGCGAACTTTCGTCAATGAGATCTGCGGCCGCTCCTCCGGTCGGCTCGGCGATAAATGGCACCTCGATGAAGCCGTGATTACGATCGAAGGAGAGAAGCGTTGGCTGTGGCGCGCTGTGGATCAAGACGGGTTCGCCCTGGAGGTTCTTGTGCAAAGCCGCCGAAATGCCGAGGCAGCCAAGCGCCTGATGCGCAAGCTTTTGAAGGGCCAGGGCCGAGCGCCTCGGGTGATGATCACCGATAAGCTTCGATCTTAAGACGCCGCAAAGCACCAGATCATGCCCGGCGTTGAGCATCGCTCCAATAAAGGGTTGAACAACCGGGCGGAGAATTCTCACCAACCAGTCCGGGGGCGAGAGCGGATCATGAAGCGCTACAAGTCACCGCGACATTTACAACGCTTTGCACTACTTTGGCAGATTAACTGACGGTTAACGATAATCGGCCATCTTTGGCCCCTCAAAAAGGGGTGCGGTGGATGGTGGAGCAGAATATTGCACTGGCGGATTGGCTGAAGCCGTTCGTTGAGAAGCTTGGTCACAAGAAGCGGCGGCAGATGTGCCCGGTATATGTTTCAGGCCTGATCGGACCGGGTGATCGCAAGAGTATCGAACCGATGGCGGAACGCCTTGCGCCCGATCATTACGACCGTCTGCATCATTTCATCTCGGATGGGATTTGGGACGCCAGTCCGCTTGAGACTGAACTGGCTGTGCAGGCGGACAGAATAGTCGGAGCTTCAGACGCCTTTCTGGTGGTCGACGATACGGGTCTGCCGAAGAAGGGTGATCATTCGGTCGGGGTCGCTCCGCAATATGCTTCGATGCTGGGCAAACGCGCCAATTGCCAGACGTTGGTATCGCTGACGCTGGCACGCGATGAGGTTCCCGTTCCGGTTGGTTTGCGACTGTTCTTGCCGGAAAGCTGGACCAGTAACCAGGATCGGATGGTGAAGGCTGGCGTCCCCGAGGAGATGCGTATATCCCGCACCAAGCCGACGATCTCGCTCGACGAGATCGACAGGCTGATCGCGGCGGGGGTGCGGTTTGGCACCGTGCTCGCCGATGCCGGCTATGGTTTATCGGCCGCGTTTCGCCAGGGGCTCAGTGCACGCGGCCTCACATGGGCTGTCGGTATTCCCAAACATCAAAAGGTCTACACCCATGATGTCGCCCTGATTTTTCCGGTTTCCGGTCATGGCAGACCGCGCAAGAATTCGATCCCCGACACCCTGTCGATGGCAGCCGAAACGATCCTGGAAGCATCCTCCTGGAAGAAGGTCAGTTGGCGTCGCGGCACGAAAGGTCGCCTGACAGCGCGCTTTGCTGCGCTCCGCATTCGGATCGCTGATGGTAGTCCGCAACGTATCCTCGACAAGGGACAGCAGCATATGCCGGGCGAAGAGGCGTGGCTGGTGGGCGAATGGCGCTCGAACGGCGAGCGCAAATACTATCTCTCCAATCTGCCGGCCGAAGCAACGTTAAAGCAGCTGGCAGCTGCCATCAAAGCCCGATGGGTCTGCGAGCAGGCGCATCAACAAATGAAAGAAGAACTCGGCCTCGATCACTTCGAAGGCCGATCATGGCAAGGTCTGCATCGACACGCGCTGATGACAATGATCGCCTATGCCTTCCTGCAACATCAGCGCCTACACCAGGCCAAGCGGGAAAAAAACCAAGAGGCACGGCCCGCCTAAACCGACACTGCCAGCCATCCGACGCGCGGTCATAAACACCCTCCTGGCAGCGTCAGCCCCAGAACGATGTCCGCACTGCAGAATCCGCTTCAGACCGCCAAAATGCATTCTGCCAAAGTAGTGTTTGTCTCCATCCACGAACAGATTGCCAACCATTTTCCACATCCCCCATCACGACATCCACTCCAGCCATCATCGCGAATTGCGTTCGCAGGCGATAAGCCTGTGGGCTAAAATTGCCCGAGCATGACCGATGAACTCTGCCCGCGCCATGGTTTGGCTTCGCGACCGTTGAGTTTACGCTACCGTTAGGCGATGTCCAAGCCAATTATCCTAGCCTTCTCGATGGATGTATCTCCTGACGTGAGTTCGACACTCCACATCTTGTCCGCAATGCGATGCCGGAGCGGAGGCCGTCCATCACATCAGGTCAGTTGGAGCATAGCTTCGAGCGGCCAGTAAATTATGTCGGGTGAGATACCAGGACTTGCAAGTTAGCAGATCCGCGCGCGAGCGGAATTCCGCACATTTGCAAAATATGTTGCGGAATTCCGCATGACCTCTACCGTTTTTCAGTCATTGGGCGAACAACTGCTGCATCCGGTTCTCGCAACCCCTGGCTCTGGAATGGCAATTTTACCTGATGATTTCGTCTCGGTTGCGCTTCCTGGCGATTTGGCCATATTTGTCGGCTCAATAGTCACGGGGAAAGAAAGAATGTCGATAACAACCAAGACTCGGACCGCACTTCTGGTGGGAACGCTTCTTCTTGGCACAAGCTCTGCGTTCGCCGAAACGGTGCTACACCGCGGCAATGCCGGCGAACCACAGACGCTCGATCAGGCACAGACGTCCATCAACATCGAGGCCTTTATTGTCAAGGATCTCTATGAAGGTCTGACCATCTATGACGCGACCGGCAAGATCGTTCCGGGCACGGCCGAAAGCTGGACGCTGTCTGACGATGGTACCGTTTACACGTTCAAACTGCGCGCCGATGCGAAGTGGTCGGATGGCACGCCCGTGACGGCGGAAGATTTTGTCTTTTCTTATAGGCGCGTCGAAGACCCGAAGACCGCAGCGAAATACGCCAATATTCTCTACCCGATCAAGAACGCCGAAAAAATCAACCAGGGCGAAACGCCCGTTGACCAGCTCGGCGTGAAGGCGGTGGATGACAAAACCCTGGAGATCACGCTTGAGCGGCCGACGCCGTTCTTCCTTGAATTGCTCGCCCATCAAACGGCTCTGCCCATTTCCAAGGCGAGCTTTGAAAAGAACGGCACGAATTTCGTGAAGCCGGGCGTGATGGTGTCAAACGGGGCCTACAAGCTTGAGGCCCATGTGCCGAACGACAGCCTGACGGTGGTGAAGAACACCAACTTCTGGGATGCAGCCAATACCAAGATCGACAAGGTGATCTTCTACCCCGTCGATGACCAGGCAGCCTCCGTTCGCCGTTTCGAGGCGAAGGAAATGGACCTCGCTTACAATTTCTCCGCTGACCAGATCGACCGTCTGCGGAAATCCTATGGCGATCAGGTGCACGTTTCACCGACGCTTGCGACCTACTATTACACCTTCGATACGCGCGAAGCACCGTATGACGACGTCCGCGTGCGCCGGGCGCTATCCATGGCTGTCGATCGCGACTTCCTCGCCAAGGAAATCTACAGCGGCTCGCAGGTGCCAGCGTATTCGATGGTTCCTCCGGGGATGGATTCCTACGGAGAGCCCGCCAAGGCCGACTTCGCGACACTGTCGCAGCTCGACCGCGAGGACGAGGCCCTTAACCTCATGAAGGAAGCCGGTTACGGTGAAGGCGGCAAGCCCCTATCCATCGAAATCCGTTACAATACCAACCCGAACCACGAGCGCGTTGCGACCGCCATCGCCGATATGTGGAAGAATACCTTCGGCGCCAAGGTTTCCCTCGTGAACCTCGACGTCGCCTCGCATTATGGGTACCTCCAGGAAGGCGGCAAGTTCAACGTGGCACGTGCCGGCTGGGTCGCCGACTATGCGGATGCGGAAAACTTTCTCGCGCTCTCCATCTCGTCCAACAAGACCTTCAACTACTCGAAGTTCAACAACGCCGAATATGACGCGTTGATGAAGAAGTCCTATGAGGAAAAAGATCCGGCGGCGCGCTCCAAGCTGCTGCATGAGGCAGAAACAATCCTCATGAAGGAACAGCCGGTGGCACCGCTGCTGACGCAGGCCGATCTCTGGCTGGTTTCCAACCGCGTCAAGGGCTGGGTGGACAATGCTGCAAACGAACACCTCAGCCGCTTCCTGAGCGTTTCCGAATAAGCAGCACTGGCACGGTGGCAGACACCACCGTGCCATGCCGGAGCCCGAAAAAACATGATATCGTTCATTCTGCGCCGTTTGGCGAGCGCCGTGCCGACGTTGTTCATCGTCGTCACGATTTCCTTTTTCCTGATGCGTTTTGCGCCCGGCGGTCCGTTCAATCTTGAAAGACCCCTGCCGCCGCAGACCATGGAAAACCTGATGAGAACCTACCATCTGGATGAGCCACTCTGGCGCCAGTATCTCATCTATCTCGGCAATGCCGTCACCGGCGATTTTGGCCCGAGCTACATCTATAAGGACAACACAGTCGCGCAATTGATCGGCAAGGGGCTGCCCTATTCGCTCGAACTGGGTTCTTACGCCCTGTTGCTGGCGCTGGTCGGCGGTGTGCTTGCCGGCACCTTCGCGGCGCTCAGGCAAAACAGCGCCTTCGACTTCTCGATCATGTCCATCTCGACGGTCGGCGTGACTGTACCGAATTTTGTCGTTGCTCCGGTTCTCACGCTCGTCTTTGCCGTGCTGCTCGGGCTTCTCCCGGCCGGCAGCTGGGGCGACGGATCGCTACGCTACCTCATTCTTCCGATGATCGCGCTTGCCTTGCCGCAGCTTGCTGTCATTGCACGGCTGACGCGCGGCGCGATGATCGAGGCGCTACGTATGGACCATATCCGCACGGCAAAAGCGTATGGCCTTCCTGCACGCAGCGTGGTTGTTTTTCACGCCATGCGCGCCGCGATGCTGCCGGTTGTTTCCTATCTCGCCCCCTGTGCCGCCGCCCTGCTAACGGGTTCGGCGGTTATCGAAACCATCTTCACCATTCCCGGCGTCGGCCGCTACTTCGTTCTCGGCGCCATCAACCGTGACTATACGCTGGTGATGGGAACCGTCGTTCTCGTTGCCATCTTCGTCATCCTGTTCAATCTCGTGGTCGATATCCTCTACGGCCTGCTTGATCCGAGGGTCAGACATGACTGATATCCCCGGCACGAATGCCCATATGCAACAGGTCAAAAGCCGCAGCCTGTTCCAGCTGGCTGCCCTGCGGTTCAGACGCAACAAGGCTGCCATGGCGGGCTCCGTCATGCTGCTCCTGATCGCTCTGTTCTCGTTTGTCGGGCCTCATTTCCTGACACATACGTATGATCAGGTCTTTTCCTCCTATGTTTCGGTGGCACCCAGCCTCGAGCCACGTCCCGATGTGAATAACCTTCAGGGAGTGATGGAAGGTGTCGCTAGCCGAGCCCGCGTCGAGCTGAAGGAATTTGCCGTTGAAGGCCAGTCTTTCACGGCGACGATCACCTCGAGCAGCGCAATCGATCCGCGCGCAACACGCTATTTCGACCGCGCCAACGAATTCGAAAATACGAAGGTGGTTGCAACCGAAGATGACGGCCGCACGCTGAAGCTCGAAGGGGGCGTCAACCGCGAATACTTCTTCTTCGGCACAGATTCGAACGGTCGTGACATGCTCGCACGCGTCATGCTGGGCGGACAGATTTCGATCGCGGTTGGAGTGCTGGCCAGTCTGGTTTCGCTGGGGATCGGCGTCGTCTACGGTGCGACAGCAGGCTATATCGGCGGGCGCGTCGACAATGTGATGATGCGCTTCGTCGAAATTCTCTATTCCCTGCCCTTCGTTTTTCTGGTGGTGGTTCTGGTCGTCTTTTTCGGCCGAAGCTTCATCCTGATCTTCCTTGTCATCGGCGCGGTGGAGTGGCTGGATATGGCACGTATCGTGCGTGGTCAGACACTTGCCCTGAAACGGCGGGAATTTGTCAGTGCGGCGCAGGCTCTGGGACTAAGCGACTGGCAAATCATCCGCCGTCATATCATCCCCAATACGATCGGACCGGTGGTCGTGTTCGTAACGGTCGTCGTGCCCAAAGTCATTCTTCTGGAAAGCTTCCTGTCCTTCCTCGGTCTCGGCGTTCAGGCGCCGCTGACAAGCTGGGGCGCGCTGATTTCCGAAGGGGCCAACAATATCCAGTCAGCCCCCTGGCTTCTGATATTCCCGGCGATCTTCTTCGTGCTGACCCTGTTTTCGCTGAATTTTGTTGGCGATGGGTTGCGTGACGCACTCGATCCCAAGGATCGTTGACATGAATACGACAACTGAAACCATCCTCACCGTTCGTGACCTGAAGGTCGATTTCACCACACCGGATGGAACCGTCCATGCCGTCAAGGGCATCGATCTTGACGTCAAACAGGGCGAAACGCTTGCTGTCGTCGGCGAGTCCGGTTCGGGCAAAAGCCAGACCATGATGGGCATCATGGGATTGCTTGCCTCCAATGGCGCGATCACCGGCTCGGCGAAATATCGCGGGAGGGAACTGCTTGGACTGCCTGTCGGCGAGCTGAACAAAATCCGCGGCGCGAAAATCACCATGATCTTTCAGGAGCCGATGACCTCGCTCGATCCTCTCTACCGGATCGGAGCACAGATTGCCGAGCCGATTATTCACCACAGGGGCGGCAGTAAAAAAGAGGCGCGGGCGCGCGTTCTCGAACTGCTGAAGCTGGTGGGAATTCCAGAACCCGAGCGGCGGATAGACAGCTATCCGCACGAACTTTCCGGTGGTCAGCGCCAGCGCGTCATGATCGCCATGGCGCTCGCGAACGAGCCGGACATCCTGATTGCAGATGAGCCGACCACAGCGCTTGACGTCACGATCCAGGCCCAGATCCTGGATCTTTTGAAATCGCTGCAGCAGCGTTTCGGGATGGCAATCGTCTTGATTACGCATGATCTCGGCGTCGTCCGCCACTTTGCCGATCGCGTGTCGGTCATGCGTCGGGGGGAAATCGTGGAAGCCGGGTCAACGGAGGACATCTTCGAGCGCCCTAAGGCCGATTACACCCGGATGCTTCTCGATGCCGAACCCCGTGGGAATAAGTCCGCAGTCAGTCAAGAGGCTCCGATCGTGCTTTCCGGTCAGAACGTGACGATCGACTACACGATTCCGGGCGGCTTCCTGTCGAAATCGAGCAAGTTCCGGGCAGTGGACGACGTGAACGTCAACCTCCACCAGGGGCAGACAATCGGCATTGTTGGGGAATCCGGGTCAGGAAAGTCCACGCTCGGTCGGGCGCTCCTGCGCCTGATCCAGGCCGATGGCCGGATCTTCTTCGGAAAACAGGAAATCACCGGGCTGGATCGAAAGGCGATGCGGCCGCTACGGCGACATCTCCAGTTGGTGTTCCAGGATCCTTATGGTTCGCTTTCGCCGCGACAGACGGTAGGCGAGATCATCACCGAGGGGCTCTTCGTCCACGACCATGACCTCAACCGTGCGGAACGGGACAGACGCGCAATCGAGGCTCTGAAGGAAGTGGGCCTTGATCCCGCCGCCCGCAACCGATACCCCCACGAATTTTCCGGGGGACAACGCCAACGCATCGCCATCGCCCGCGCCATCATTCTTAAACCCGAGGTCATCATTCTTGACGAACCCACGTCAGCGCTGGACCGGTCCGTTCAGGGCCAGGTCATTGATCTGCTACGTGATCTTCAGAAAGCCCACGGCCTTTCCTACATCTTCATCAGCCACGACCTGTCCGTCATCAAGGCCATTTCGGATTACGTCATCGTCATGAGAAATGGAAAGATCGTGGAGGAGGGAGCGACAGACACAATATTCAGCAAGCCGTCGGCTGAGTACACTAAAATACTCATCGAATCCGCTTATACTGCCGCGGCGGCGCGATGACTCAGAGCTCCGTGCATGCAGTCGAACCTGTCCCGGATCAGCGCCCTTGAGACAGAATTGGTTTAATTGAGAAGAGAGGATTCTCGGCTCATCGTAGCACTATCGAAGGAAGCGATGAGACAGAAAACCGGGCCGCAGACATCGGCGGTTGAGAAGACGATCAAGGACATCCGCCGCGCGACGCGCAAGCATCATTCTGCGGAAGACAAAATCCGCATCGTCGACCCTGCTGACTATCCTGGTCATTCCCGCCATTTACCGCGTGCTTGGGGCATGAAGTAAATTATGTAACAGCTATAAATGCCCTTCGGCATCTGGCACCGATTGTGTCACAGCTGGTCTGCTACAAGACCGCTTTGAGTATCGCAGGAGTCGCCTCGCAAATGAAGCGGACTGAGCGCGTCGCGCTACGTGACGTAGCTCAAAACATCAGTTGGAGAAGCGCTACATGGTATATTTTGCCGGATTGGACGTCTCGATCAAGGAAACAAGTGTTTGCATCATTGACGAAACTGGCAGGGTTGCCGGTGTGATAAACCTCATATCAGGACAGGATTCAGGCACTTGAGGGGACAACGCGATCGACCTGAACGGAGGCGGATATCCCGAAAGGCCTGTGCGTAGAAATACACGGTCCTGCTCGGCTGAGGGCCCTTGGCTCATATCATAAAAATCGGCGAAGCTGCATGCAACCTCGCCGTATCTGGGTGTTGGCTTGCTCGTTTTATTTACGCGTAAAATTCGGGAGCCTTCTTGAAGTTCGCCCAGGCGTCAGGGTCATGTCCGGTAACGACCGTCGCATCATGCTTTTCGGCATAGGTGCGGAGCTTCTGAACCGAGCGGACGGTGTCAACGGTCGAGGCAAGAAAACCAGGCAAAGCCTTCTCTTCCCAGTGGTCGAGGGTGTAGGCAGCATCGATCGTGAGGAGAAGCGGTTTGCTGTTTGGCAATCGCACCAGGAAGGACTGGTGGCCGGGCGCATGACCGGGCGTGAAGATCGTGGTGAGCGTGCCGTCACCGTAAACGTCGTAATAGTCGTCCTGCGTACCGTTGAGGAATTGCCACTTCAGGCCCGGCTTGTCGAAGTCCTTGCGGATATAGCCACCACCAGCAAACCAGTCCGGCGTGAAGGCGTACTCATATTCAGACCGCTGCACGATGTGGGTTGCGTTGGGGAAGCGACCAATGGCGCCGGTGTGATCGAGATGCAGGTGCGACTGCACAACATATTTGACATCGGCCGGATCGAAACCAAGCGCCTTGATCTGGTCAACGCAGCCCTGATCCTTGTCCAGCACTGGCCAATAGACATCACAGATGCCGCCCCAATGGCCCCGCGGATCCGTCGCAACTTCGATCGCGTTGCCACCGTCGATGACGGTGTGCCCGGCGGGATGGGTAATCAGGAAAAATGGAACGGGTATCTCATAGTCCGCACCATTTCCCTGGTTCATCTTGATGTTGTGTACCTTGCATTTCAGCGTACCCGACTGAAGCATGTAAAGTCTGATATCGGTCACTCGTTTTCCTCCCTTGGGACTGAAGATATTGATGTAAGAAATTGATCAGAATGCCTCGCGGTAGAGCGCAAGCGCATCCTCTTCGCGGACTTCTACCGGATTATTGACCAGGAGGCGGCTCTGCTTCATTGCGTCCGACGCAAGCATGGCCAGCGTGTTATCCGTCACCCCGACATCGCGCAGACGCCGCGGCGCGCCACTCTCGTCCATCAGCGTTTCCATATGCTGAACGAACGCATCCGAACGGGTTGCGGCATCACCTTCACCCGGAACACCCAGCACGTCGGCAAGCTCCGCATAAAGCGGCGCTGCAGCCTTCGCGTTAAAGCGTAAAACCGGCCCCAGCATCAGGGCGTTGGAAAGCCCGTGCGGCACGTGATAATGGCCGCCCAGCGGATAAGCGAGCGCGTGGACGGCGGCCACCGGTGAGTTGGCGAAAGCCTGACCTGCCAATGTCGCACCCAACAGCATGCCTTCGCGGGCTTTCCGGTCGGCGCCGTTCCTGCAGGCGGCGATCAGGTTTGCACCGAGCAGACGCAGTGCCTCGCGCGCCAGAGCATCTGATAGCGGGTTCTTCTTGTGTTTGCTGGTATAAGCCTCGATTGCATGCACCATAGCATCGATACCGGTGGCTGCCGTATGGACCTGCGGTAGTCCCACCGTCAGTTCAGCATCCAGAAGAACGAAATCAGCGTAAAGCTGCGGAGAAACGACCCCCATCTTGGTGGTTTCGCCCGTGGTGATGATCGAGATGTTTGTGACTTCCGATCCGGTGCCGGCCGTGGTCGGCACGAGCACTAGCGGAAGGCGTGTTCCCTTCACGTTGCCGATCCCGTACATGTCGGCAAGCGTCTGATCGGAAACCAGAAGGACAGCCACGAGCTTGGCGATGTCGAGCGATGAACCGCCGCCAAGACCAACAACGATATCGACGCCACTCCGACTTGCGGATTCAACGCAGTCGGCAACAATGTGCTCTGGCGGATCAGCGACGACCTTGTCGAAAATCGTGACGTTAAAGCCACTGGCCGCAAGGGCGTCAGCGATCGGCTTGATAAGGCCGACCTTGATGAGACCCACATCGGTAATCAGCAGCGCCTTGCGCGCCTGAAACCTGCCGGAAAGAATCTCTCCGAGACGCTGGGCGCCACTCCAGGCAACCTGCATGGAGGGAACGGTGCGGAATTCAAAAGGGTTGATGGTCATCTGATCCTCCCAGCGTGATCTTAGCCGATGGCCGAGCACAGGTATTTGATTTCAAGATATTCATCGATGCCGTAGTGAGAGCCTTCGCGGCCCAGGCCGGACTGCTTCACGCCACCGAATGGTGCGACTTCGTTGGAGATAAGGCCTGTATTGTGGCCCACCATGCCGTATTCGAGCGCTTCTGCGACACGCCATGTCCGGCGGACATTCTCGGTGTAGAAATAGGCCGCCAGACCAAATTCGGTATCGTTCGCCATGGCGACCGCTTCGTCTTCTGTCGCGAACCGAAAGAGTGGGGCGACCGGACCAAAGGTCTCCTCACGGGCAACCTTCATAGCCTGGGTTGCACCCGTCAGAACCGTTGGTTCGTAAAACGTGCCTCCAAGAGTATGGCGTTTACCACCGGTCACGATCTTTGCCCCCTTGCCAAGGGCGTCAGCAATGTGATCCTCGACCTTTGCCACGGCATTCTGGTCAATCAGGGGTCCAATCAGAACGCCCGGTTCGGTGCCTTTGCCGACGGACAGGCTTTCGACTCTTTTGACCAGCTTTTCCGCGAATGCGTCGTAAACACTGTCCTGTACATAGATCCGGTTGGAGCAAACGCAGGTCTGTCCGGCATTGCGGTATTTCGACACGATCGCCCCCTCAACGGCCGCATCCAGATCGGCATCATCAAAGACGATGAAAGGCGCATTGCCACCAAGTTCCAGCGACAGTTTCTTGATCGTCGGGGCCGATTGCGCCATCAGCAAACGACCGACTTCGGTCGATCCGGTAAAGGAGATCTTTCGCACCGTGTCGCTTTCGGTAAACACCTTGCCGATATCGCGTGCGGCGCCCGTCACCACCTGGAAGACACCGGCAGGAACGCCCGCTTCTTCGGCGAGAACACCCAGAGCAAGTGCGGTGAGAGGGGTCTGTTCAGCTGGTTTGACGATCATCGTACAGCCTGCAGCAAGTGCCGGGGCCGCCTTGCGGGTTATCATCGCGGCCGGGAAGTTCCATGGTGTGATCGCGGCGCAGACGCCGATCGGCTGCTTCAGGATGGTAATGCGCTTGTCCGTGGTCGGCGACGGAATGGTATCGCCATAAACACGTTTGGCTTCCTCGGCGAACCATTCCACGAAAGATGCCGCATAAAGGGCCTCGCCCTTTGCTTCCGCAAGCGGCTTTCCCTGCTCGGCAGTCATCAACGCGCCAAGATCGTCAGCGTTCGCCACCATGAGATCAAACCAGCGACGCAGTATGGCAGCGCGGTCCTTTGCAGGACGGCGGCTCCAATCAGAAAGTGCCCAGCCTGATGACTCCACCGCGGCTTCCACCTCATCTGCAGATAATGAAGGAACGTGGCCGATGATCATCGAGTTGGCTGGATTTTCCACCGCAATCGTCTTGCCATCTGCGGCTTTCAGCCATCGGCCATTCACCAGGCATGCATCACGCAATAGCGCCGCATTTTTCAGCTTGATCATCGAACCCTCCCGCATTAAAGTTCAACTAATTGAACTAGACTCAATATAGTGAACTATGGGCCGATGCGGCCACTGATGTCAAGGAAGGTGCATGGCAGAAGATCAACAATCGTCGCAAATTTCAGACACTGTACCGGCACTCAGACGCGCGGTGCGTATTTTGGATCTGGTCTCGGGTTCCCCCCGCAACCTTTCAGCAGCCGAGCTGACACGCGTTTTGGACTTGCCCAAAAGCACCGCGCATGGGTTGTTGGCGGTTATGACTGAGCTTGATCTTCTCGCGCGATCCGCCGATGGAACCCTGCGTGTTGGAGCCCACTCGCTCAGATGGGCGAACGGCTTTTTGTCGCAGCTCGATATCGTATCAGCTTTCAACGACCATCTCGCCCAGCGGCACGACCTTGATCCATACACCGTGACCCTGACCGTCCGCGAGGGTGGCGAAGTCGTTTATATCGGCTGCCGCAACTCGGCCCGGCCGCTTGGACACACATTTCGGATCGGCATGCGTCTGCCTGCGCCGTTTACCGCCACAGGCAAAATCCTCCTGTCCGATCTCGGGCCCGAAGAATTGGGGATGTTGTTCTCTCAGTTTCCACTGCCTCTGACATCAAGGAGCGTTGCTACCCTTTCGCAGCTTGAAGAGGAACTTGCTTTGACGCGCACTCGCGGCTACTCGATCGACGATGGTGAGATACGCGAGGGTATGCTTTGCATTGGTGCGGCGATACGCGATTACTCGGGAGCGGCATCAGCTGGTATCGCCATCAGCCTGATCCGCAGCGAAGCCAGCGACGAAAAAATCGCTTGCCTTGGGGAGGAGCTTCGCACCACCGCCAATGCGCTTTCTGAAAGGCTTGGGTACCGATCGCAGAAAGACTAGCCACAACCTGTAGCGGTACAGTCAATGCCGAAGAGCGCAGCTTGCTGTAGGGGCCAATCCATTAATGCCTCGGACAGCCCCTTACAGAGACTGCGCCGAGCGTTCATTTTGCGCTCTTTTGATCGCGCATACAAAAGACATCATGGAAATGTTTAGCACCAAGGGAAACGACCTGTGATCGGAGATGCACGATCCACCGCGTTGCCTGTTTTCCCGCCCGAGACGAAGCCGAACAATCGGTTGCCATCAAAGGTCATGGCCCTTCGGTACCGTACGATGCCACGCGCGCGTCAAAGTGCCTTGGCGCCTTGGGTTTTTTCAGCGTATCCATGAGTTCCAGCGCTGCACCAACATACCCATGTTCGCGTTGATCCATTGTGCATCAGGGACGATGATCCGGTTCTCAACATCTGCTGCGGATGGCAGGGTGGCGCGAGCCTCCGATGACATCTGAGAAATCGCTTTCTGACTTGGAGGAGTGCATGAAAGCGTTTCGCAGGCTTTGGCCTGCACCGCAGGATTCCTCAGCCAGAAATCAATGAGCTTCAGCGCATTTTCCCGATTTGGCGCGCCACGCACGAGCGCTATGCGATCGCCCACAAGAAATGCGCCATCATAACTCCAGCCAATCTTGTAACCCTCTGCCCTCAAGGCCTTCGCCCGCGTCAACCAGATCTGTCCAACGCGATACTCGTCATTGCGAAACGCCTGAACACTTTGATCTCCTGTCCTCCACCAAACCTGTACACTATCCCTTACTTCGTCGAGCTTGCGAAATGCTCGATCAACATCAAGTGGGAAAAGCTTGTCCCTCGGCACTCCGTCCGCCAGCAATGCGGCGGCCAACACTCGCCATGGATCGTCAAAGCTAGGAAAACTGCGTGCACCCGGGAACTTCACCAAATCCCACATGTCAGCCCAGGTTTGAGGGTTGCTTCCGTTCTCATTCAATTTGTAAGCCAATAACGTGGAGGTTGACTGCAATTTCGCCCCGCCGCGCGTGCACGAGTCCGCCCGGAGGTCCGCGCTGTTAATGAACTGTTTGCAAAAGTCGGACAGGTCTTCCGTTATGGCAAAGTGTGCGTCGGAGCCAGCTTGGATTTCACCATCCAGATAGAGGTCCCAGGTGACGTTACCTGTTTGAACCATAGCCGTGACCTTTGCCCGCTTCTCCGCATCCGTTCCAGAAACAGTGACGACCTTTATGCCTGTCGCTTTCGTGAAGGGTTCGAACCACGCATCACGCAGTGCCTTTTCATAGGTACCTCCCGTGGTGGCAATGACCAAACGTTGCTCGGCGCTCGCCTTTTGAAACCCAAGAGCGAATATGAGAGCAAAGGCGACGAACATGTAAAACGCGGACCTCAGGCAAGCCTTCGGCGTCTGATCCGATCTGATCATTTCAAATCCTCTTCAGTTAATGTGGAGTTAGTGTCTGCTTCGAGTCGTCAGAAGTTGCGCCGCCGTCATGAGCACGAGCGAGATCGCGACGAGCACGGTTGACGCGGCGGCGATCACTGGTGTGAGGTTGAAATCGATATCTTCGAACATCTTGCGTCCAATCGACTTCCCGCCAATGTCAGAGATAAAGAACGAAACCGTCGCGTCATCGAACGACGCAAGAAATGCAAAGACCGAAGCCGCGGCCACGCTGGGGCCTATATTGGGCAGCATCACGAGGAAAAAGCTCTGGATTCGATTTGCGCCGCAGTTGAGGGCCGCGAGTTCAAGCGAGGGATCAAACTTCTGCACCGCAGCACCCACCACGATCATGACATACGGGATGGCTAAGACTGTGTGCGCGAGAACAAAGCCTGCAAACGTCCCCGTTATTCTCCACGGTGAAAACACGAGGTAAAGCGATACACCCAGAACCACGTGCGGGACGATCATAGGCCCAAGCGCGAGGCTTTGCAGAAGCTCCTTAAGAGGCAATCTGCTCTTTGCGAGCGCAAGCGCTGCTGTCGTGCCGATGGTTGTTGCCACAACAGCTGTCGCGAATGCGACCTGCAGGCTGAACAATGTCGCGGCCATCCAATCAGGATCCGAAAAATACGCCCTGTACCATTTTAATGTTAGGCCTTGTGGTGGAAACGCAAGATAGCTGCCGTCATTCAGGCTCATGGGGATGACGAGAAATGTCGGCAAGACCAAGAATACCGTTATCAGCAAGACAAAGAGGCCTACGGTATAGATGCGAAGGATATTGCGATACCGGCCGACGGTATTGCGCAGTGGCCGCACCACAGTAGACCAGACCGGAAATGTTGAACTATCAGATGCCACTGTTCAGCCCCTTGCTTAGCGAAAGTGTTCTTCGAAATATGATTATGACGGCAACCGTGACGACCAACAGTGAGGTTGAAAGCGCAGCTGCAAAAGGCCAATCGAGCAGGACAGTCGTTTGTTGACCGATGAGCGTTGCCATCATGAGCGATCCGGCTCCCCCTACCAACGCCGGGGTGACATAGAAACCGAGTGCAAGAACGAAACTGATAACGCATCCCGCAAATATCCCAGGAAGGCTCAGAGGAACAATGATTGCGCGAAAGGCGTGCAATCGGGTTGATCCAAGATTCATTGCCGCTTGAACGTACTCCGGAGGAATAGCCCGCAGTGACGCAAAGATGGGCATGATCATGAAGGGAAGAAGGACATGAGTCATCGCGACGATGACCGCCCCCTGTGTGTAGATCATGCGCAGGGGCTCGTCGATGAGCTTGCTCGAGAGAAGTGCCTGGTTGATGATGCCGGTTCTCTGAAGCAGCACAATCCAAGCATATGATCGGACCAGGACCGATGTCCAGAGCGGAATGAGCACGCATCCCGTCAATATGAGGGCCCAAGGGTGTTTGAGCCGGACCATCGCGTAAGCTACAGGAAAGCCCAGGAAGAGGCAGCAGCACATAACCGCAAGTGCCACGACCGTCGTGGAGAACAGGACGTTTAGATAAAGCGGTTCGCGAAAGATGCGAATGTACAGCTCGAGGCTCATGTCCGGCATACTGAGCGCGACGAGTTTTGCCAGAGGATAAATGAACCCCGTCAAAAGCATGACTGCAGCTGGCAGAAGCAAAAGCAACGCACCTGCATGGGAATATGTTTTTGCAGAGGGCGAAGCAAACATCAGACTGTGTAGATTGGCGAGTGCCCCGGAAGCGGGTGAGGAAGCGCTCATGCCACAGACCTCTCCTCTTTTGAAAAAAAGCTGACAGCATGCGGGTCGGGTACGAGATCGACCGTATCACCGGTGCGGAAATCTACCTCACTTCCGGTCACGACCTGAACCTCCACCAGCGGTGATCCAGGCAGGTCCAGACGGACGATAAACGCATGGAATGATCCAACGAATGCCAGACTCTCGATCTGAGCTGGAATTGCCCCGAGCCTTTGAGGACCTCGTTTTTTCAATACGATCCTCTCGGGACGCATGGCAAGAATTATCTCGTCACCAAGCCGGAGCGTCCCCCGTGCCGCATCGACAGAAGCGGTCCGGACAAAGACGTCGTCGGCTAATCGCACGAGCATCCCGTCGTCTTCAAAAGAAAAAACCTCTCCTTCGACGAAGCTCATTTTTCCGACAAAATCAGCAACAAAACGGGTGGCGGGCGCGTGGTAAAGACTGGAGGGAGCTCCTATCTGGACGATATTTCCGCCCTGCATTATCGCAACGCGATCGGACATCGTCAGCGCTTCTTCCTGATCATGCGTCACATAAAGGACGGTTGCTCCCACCTGCCTCTGGATGCGCTTGATTTCGAACTGCATGGCTTCGCGCAACTTCTTGTCTAGCGCGCCGAGGGGCTCGTCCATCAGCATAACGGGTGGCTCAAACGCAAGCGCTCGCGCGACCGCCACACGCTGCTGCTGGCCGCCCGACAGTTCGGAAGGAAACCTGTCAGCAAAACCGGCCAGGTGAACGAGGTCAAGCATGTCGTCCGCCCGCTGCTTCCATCCGGAGCGCCAGCGCGATCTGAGCTTTAGCGGGAAAGCTATGTTCTGACGGACAGTGAGATGGGGGAAAAGTGCGTATTTCTGAAAGACCATCCCGATATTTCGCTTATTCGGAGCAACGTCGGTCACGTCACGGTCGCCGATCACGATCCTGCCTGCCGTGGGACGCTCAAAACCGGCAATCATCGTCAGAACGCTGGTCTTGCCTGACCCAGATGGGCCCAGCACTGACACGAACTCACCTGGCTGCACGCAGACGTCAACACCAGCGACCGCAACGACGTTGCCATAGCTCTTCGCGAGCCCGTCAAGATTTAGAGTCTCACCTATCAATACCTTACCCCTCCTTTTTTAATGCTGCGACGAACGTGAAAACGGGTGCTCGGAGCAGCTTTCAAGATTATCTTGCCAAGCCAGCGACGCGTAACAGATTAGATGCTAATAGCGTTTATGTTGTCACATATCGTTCGCAAAAACTTTATATTCCATTTTTGTGACATCAAAAATGCGGTGAGTCAACGGAACAAGAGGGGAAAATGATCGACATTTTACGTGAAGAGAGCGATGCCGGCGTTCAAGGCCAGCGAATGGGAAGCATGGTCTATGATGTGCTACGGGAGAGAATGATCCGCGGCAGCTACCCTCCCGGACACAAGTTTACCGTCCGGGGGATAGCCAGTGAACTCAACGTAAGCACGACGCCTGCGCGCGACGCATTGAACCGCCTGACGACGGAATCGGTACTTGTTTTTTCCGGCCCAAAAACGCTCGTCGTTCCGACGCTCACAAGGGCGGAATTGCGCGATATCACCGTTACGAGGATCGCCCTAGAAGGAACTGCCGCAGAATACGGAGCAAGGAATCCCGACGAAGCGTCAATAAAAAAACTCATTGATATACAAAATGTTATAAACACAAGCCTAGAAGAAGGCAGGTATCACGATGCTCTTTGGCACAACAAGGAATTCCACTTTGCCATCTACAATCTATCCGGAATGACCGGCCTGCTCAGCATGATTGAAACCCTTTGGGCGCGGATTGGTCCTACGCTTCTCAACCTATACCCCGAGTACGCGCAAAATCGCCAGGGCGTCCACAATCACATGGTCGCAATTGAGGCTCTCATTGACAAAGACCCGACCGGCGTGCGGGCGGCAATAGAGAACGACATCAGGGAGGGCTACCGCAAACTGCGCAACGCCGCATCAACTACGGACGAATAATAACCCGAACTTTAAATTGACGTCACATATTGACTCATAGAATTTTTGTTGCAACAAAATTGCAAGTGACCGGCACAGTGTGCCTGTCTTCCTCCAGGACAAGGGTTTTATGATTTAATGCTGTTATCGTCGAATACCTCGCCGACAGGCCCCACTGAGCGGCAAACGTCCATCGCGTTCTTTGAACGCGCCTCCTCCGTTTTTCCAGGCGGCGTCACACGCGCGACTATTGAACTGGATCCCTACCCGGTCTTTGTTGCCTATGGGGAAGGCTCGTTTGTGACCGACGTCGACGGGCACCGCATGCTGGATCTAAACAATAACTTCACAACCTTGATCCACGGACATGCCTATCCCCCCATAACTGAGGCGATTGCCGGGCTACTAAGAGCAGGCAGTTGCTTTGCTAATCCGATGAACCATGAGATTGATCTTGCGGAATTGCTAATAGGCAGGATTCCGGCTGTTGAGCAGGTCCGCTTCGTCGCGAGTGGAACGGAAGCCGTCATGTTTGCCATCAAGGCCGCTAGAGCAACGACCGGCCGGGTCGCAATCGCTCGGGTGGAAGGTGCGTACCACGGCGCATATGACTGGGCGGAGGTGGGGCAGCACGCCTTGTCGAACACGCCCTGCCCCGCCTACCCAGGCATGCCCGCAAACGTCATAGATGACGTCGTGCTCCTCCAATTTAACTGCCCCACGCAGGTGGAGCAGCAGATCACGATGAATGCCGGGCGCCTTGCGGCTATTCTTATCGATCCGATGCCCAGCCGGGCGGGTCTCATAGAGCCGACACAGGAGTTCATCGCAACAATCAACAAGGTGGCGAAGCAACATGGGATCGTCATTATCGCGGATGAAGTACTGAACCTCCGCCAGGGCTTCACTGGAGCCTCAGCGCGCTACGGTCTGGAGCCTGACCTCGTCACAATGGGGAAGATCATCGGCGGTGGCTTTCCGGTAGGGGCAGTCGGTGGACGTCGGGAGATCATGTCGGCCTTTGGCAAGCAAGGAAGTAAGGCACCAGTTACGCAAGGTGGAACCTTTTCTGCAAATCCCGTGTCGATGGTCGCTGGCCGTCTTGCGATGGAAGCCCTAACGGAGGATGCTTTCCAACGTCTCGAACATCTGGGTGACCTGGTTCGCGACGGTTTGAGATCACGCATCGAACGTCACGACGCAAATCTGAGCGTGACGGGAGCGGCTTCGCTTTTTCGAATACACGCCAAGAAGGTGGCGCCGGTTTCTTACCAGGACAGCATTCCGACAGCTTCGGAAGAAACCGTCCTGAAACTGCTGCGCAGGCACTTTGCAAACAATGGGATTTTGATGCCCTACGGCGCCGCTGCGTCGCTATCAACGCCCATGACGGACAGTGACATGGGTGACATTGTTTCCGTCTTTGACGATTTCCTCGTGAATCTTGATCGCCATGCCTGGGAGGCCGCATAATGGATACTGCAGTTCATGAAATAACCGTCGCTGAGCGTATTGCCAACGCGTTGAGGCGCCATGATGTGGAGGTGATCTTTGGACAAAGCCTTCCGTCGGCCGTCATTTTGGCGGCCGAAAAGATCGGTATAACGCAGATTGCGTATCGCCAGGAAAACATGGGGGGCGCCATGGCCGATGGCTACGCTAGGCGTTCTGGCAAAGTCGGCGTCGTGGCAGCCCAGAACGGGCCCGCGGCGGCGCTGCTTGTTGCTCCGCTGGCTGAAGCACTCAAGGCGAGCGTCCCGGTCGTTGCACTTGTCCAGGACGTGGAGCGTGATCAGACTGATCGAAACGCGTTTCAGGACCTCGATCACATCAGCCTGTTTCAGTCATGCACAAAATGGGTTCGTCGTGTTTCCGTGGAAGAGCGGGTAGACGATTACATCGATGCCGCGTTCACCGCCGCCTCGTCTGGCAGAGCGGGTCCCGCAGTACTGCTCCTTCCTGCGGATCTTTTGCGATCCGCGTCTACTGCCTCAACAAAGAGAAGAGCGAACAATCTCGGCCATTGGCCGCTCGACAGATCACGTCCCGCCGACAAAGATCTCGATATCGCTGTGAAAGCGATAGCAAACGCCCGCGCACCCGTCGTGATAGCAGGCGGCGGCATCCACGCCTCCGGGGCTGCCCAGCAGTTGCGACTGCTGCAGGACGAGTGCTCGATACCTGTCTTCACAACGAATATGGGTAAGGGCTCAGTTGATGAGTGGCACCCACTTTCAGGAGGTGTACTGGCATCTCTTGTCGGCCCGAAGTCGCTGGGCCGACACACGGTCGAGATCGTTCGTGAAGCGGACCTTGTCGTCTTGATCGGAACGAGGACGAACCAGAATGGTACAGACAACTGGCGGCAGTACAGTCCCGATGCCCAGATTATCCATATAGATGCCGATCCACAGGAGGTCGGGCGGAATTTTGAGGCAATTCGTCTTGTTGGTGACGCGCGGGAGACCTTGGCCGGCCTACGTGAAAGGATCAGGTTTTGTGACTTGCACCTCAGAACCGTTGCCCGCGAGGCTGTCTGCGACCGTCTTCGGGAAAGCTGGAGGAAATTCAATGACGATCGCCGGGTCTATTACAGCTCTGAGGCTTCACCGCTTCGTCCCGAACGGATTATGGCCGAGCTTCAAGGGGTAATCGATGAGAACACCACTGTGGTGGCGGATGCTAGTTATTCATCGATGTGGGTCCTCGGCCAACTCAGAATTTCTTCCGAAAGGACGCGTGTGCTCACCCCGCGGGGTCTTGCAGGACTTGGGTGGGGAGTTCCCCTTGCAATCGGCGCCAAGGTCGCGGCACCTCAGAGCGATGTTGTAACACTGGTGGGAGATGGGGGATTTGCGCACAGTTGGGCCGAGCTTGAAACACTGGTCCGCATGCAAATTCCGATTACGATCATCGTACTGAACAACGGAATTCTTGGCTTCCAGCGTGACGCCGAAACTGTAAAATTCGGAAAGTACACAACCGCCTGCCATTTTGCAGAGGTCGATCACGTCAAGATTGCACAAGCGTGCGGATGCGATGCCGTCCGGGTCATGCAACCGCAGGACCTCAAGGCCCACATGCAAAAGGTGAAGAAAAGAAAGTTGCCGTTGCTCATTGAGGTTATGACCGATCCCGAAGCTCACCCTGCACTTTCTCTCTTTGCTCAGATGGACAGTGCGGCATGACGAGAGATTGCCAGAGCCGAGTCGCAGTGGTCGCCGGAGGCACGTCCGGTATTGGACTGTCGGTTGCACGACATTTACTCAATATTGGCCACAAGGTCGCGGTTTTTGGGCAGACAGAAAGCGCGGCGAACGCCGCGCGCTCTTTCTTCGATGCTGAGATAGCATCTAACCAGCTATTAGTCGGTTGTTGCGACGTCAGAAATCCAGGCGAGGTTGCCGATTTCTTTCGCGATGTCGAAACCTTGTGGTCCTCCGCTGCGCTACTGGTTTATTCCGCCGGCATTTCGCCGAAAGCACCGGACGGTGTGGCCAAGCGATTTACCTCCGTTGACCTTTGCGAGTGGAATGATGTGCTTGACGTGAATTTGACCGGCGCCATGCTCTGCTGCCAGGCGGCATTACCAGGTATGGTCGATAAGGGATTTGGCCGGATTGTCCTGATCGGCTCGCTTGCAGGTCGAACACGGCCGATGATCGCCGGTGCCGCATATGCAGCATCAAAAGCCGGGCTCGCTGGCATGGCCCGTGCGCTCGTCAGCGAATTTTCAGCCGACGGGATCACAATCAATGTCGCCGCTCCGGGTCGCATCTTGAGCCCAATGACGGGAACCGCGGAGACCCCGGTCAATCTCGACGCAGCAAAACGAATACCCACCGGGCGACTAGGAGAGGCCGAAGAAGTGGCACGGCTGGTCGGCTTTTTAGTCTCCGATGAAGCCGCTTTCATCAATGGAGCGATCATAGACATCAACGGTGGCGAGTACACGCCCGCTTGAGTCAAGAATTGTGAGACGCAGAAAACAAAGGGAAGGGAGATGCTCTTGCCTCACTCGATCATCATCCACACGACTGACCCGGAGCTCTACCTTATTTTGCGTTACATTCTCGAGCAGGCCGGTCACGACGTCGACCTGCTGCCGAGTCTCGACATGTTATTACCGGATAATAGCAAGGTTCAGCCACAGCGTCGCACGGTACTGATCTGCCTTGCAACGGGCGATCTGCTCCGCTCAGCGGTTCTCATAAAGAAAGAACAGCCCGATATTCGACTTGTCGGCTTCCCGCTTGACAATAAAATGATAGACGGCGTTCAATCGTCGGTATTTGACTATCTGGTGAGGCGCCCTTTTGACCCGGGCAACCTGCTTGAGTTTCTCAAGTATTGCTTGCGGTGTAACACAACCGCATCAACTGATCTCAGCGTTTTTCTCGATGACGTGGAAATCAATGTTGCATCCGTCCGGGTCCGGCGGGGCGAGACGCACATCAGTCTTTCGCCACTGCATTTCCGGATCCTGTTGTATCTTGCAAGGAACACAGACAGGGTCGTCAGCCGTGACGAACTCATCCGGAATTGCTGGCCCGAGGATGCCGATGTCGAACCGCGTACGGTGGACATTCATATCGGCAAAATAAGACGGTCTTTGAACCGACACGGTCGCGACGTCATTAGAACCGTTCGCACCGCAGGATATTCGGCCACAAAATTCTAATCCGACGCTCACAATTCATACGTCAGTAAGCGACCGGAAAACTCTGGCCCAAAAAAGAAAATCGCCATCCCTCCCGTCGAGACGTGCATCAATAGCACTGAAGGCGACGGCGAGCGCGGCATCCGTACCAAAAATCATTCTGGCAACCGCCGTAGCGTCGGCTTCATCGCAAAACGTGAGAATGTCATCGCCGGCGCTACCGGCAACGCCTGCACTTTTCAAACTATGCATGTAACCTCCGAGCCACCCGGCGCAGAACAACGAATATGCCGGGCGTTCAGGCTCGTTTCAGAGATGCAGAGCTCAACGCCTGCATGTTCGCCCATGGCTACTCGATCAGGTTACGGCTTCCCCGCCCATGAAACACCGGGCCCTTGGAAAGCATCTTTATGATGTCACATAATAAGATGCAATTTCAAGCGAAATGGCGGAGATTCGGTGATATTTCCCTATTTATTCTATTTTGCATGGATGACTACCCGTGATTGCATTATTTTTTGTGACATCATATGACGGCTGCGAACAGTCGTTGTATATTTGAGGGTCTGAGATGCAGCATGAGATAGAAACAAAAGCCGCGGTCGCAATTCTTACCGAGAACGCGGACTATTTTGCGATGCTCAAGCATATTCTCTCCACGGAGGGTACACGGGCGGTTCTCTGCGATAGAAACGAAATCGGCGACAAAGTAGCCCAGCCGGACATCGTGGGACTGATCCTCGACGTGGATCGCGATCACAACGGGGCAGCCATCATCTGCCAGCGCATCAGATCGTGCGACAAGACGGAAGAACTGCCAGTACTTGCCATCATTCCCAACGGTGACACGGAAGCCTATATGGAACTCATGCGGGCAGGCGCGGATCAGTGCCTGATCCGCCCATTCTGGCCGCCACATCTGCTGGGTTTTCTTGAAGGCATAAACCCTTTCCGGCAACAACCGGTCGCGACAACATCACCAAACGTACCCCTTCAACTGGGAGAAATCGAACTTTGGCCGGAACGCAAACGCGTTACAGTTAGCGGCATTGAGCTCACCTTGGGGCCGATCGAATTCAAATTGCTCGAACACCTTCTTACCGCTCCCGGCAGAGTGTTCAGTCGGGGCGAGTTGATAGCGGCGGCGTGGCCGAATGAGGTCTACGTGCAACCGAGGACGGTTGACGTTCACATTGGCCGTATTAGGCGACATCTGAAGAAAGCGGCGGGCTTAGAAATCATCAGAACTGCAAGATCAAGCGGCTACGCCATCGATGTAGCCTCGCAGCCGACATAAGTGCCGTTCTGGTTTATGACGCCAAAGGTTTACAGAGATTTCTCAAAATCTTCCGAGAGCGTTTGTTGATCGTTGCGATAATTTGCCGATCCTGCATTCATCTTTTTGGTTAGGGGACCTGAGAAATGTCGACCGACAAAACGCTGCAACACGCAAGCCGAAACACCGGGGGATTGATAGATCATGCCCAAGACTACTTCAACGCGGCTCACCAGCAGGGCTTGATGGCCCTATATGCGCGGCCAAGGGCTGCGCGGCAGGTGGAGGTCGTTTTTGACGGCTTTCCATCACAGCGCATCACGGATTTCGTGCGTTGTTCATATCTGGGCCTCGACAATCATCCACTCGTCATAGACGGCGCGGTCAAGGCGATTGAGGAATACCGGACACTGCACTGGTCATGTGCAAGGACCCGACTGAACTTTGCAATCCTCCGCGACCTGGAAAATTCTCTTTCAGATCACTTCAAGGCGCGGGTCATTACCTACACAACCGTGCTGGCGGCGAACATGGGAGCATTGCCTATCGTCGCCTCCGGACACCTCACTGGCGGCATCAGGCCGATGATGGCATTTGACCGCCACGCGCACGCAACACTCGCCTTTCACAAGGGCACAATAGCTCTGGAAACGCAGGTTCGTACGGTGGCCCATAATGATCTCGACGCATTGGAGGAGTTGTGCCGGGCCAACAGGGCCGTGGCTTATGTTTGCGACGGCGTCTACTCGATGGGTGGACATGCGCCCATTCGGGACCTGCGCTACTTGCAGGATAGATACGGCCTGTTTCTCTACATCGATGACGCCCACGGCGTATCAATCTGCGGGAAGAACGGCGAAGGATTTGCGAGGTCACAATACGGAAACGAACTCGGCGAGCGAACAATCATAGCCGCGTCGCTCGGAAAGGGTTTTGGCGCCTCGGGCGGAATGTTGATGCTTGGTACGGCGCGTCAGGAAGAACTATTCCGGCGTTTTGCCGTCGCGCACGCTTTTTCTGCGTCATTGAATGTTGCGGCAATCGGTGCAGTTTCAGGTTCGTTGACAGTACACCGCAGCGACGAGCTTTTGCGAAGACAGCTCGCCCTCAGTTCCAATATCGAACTTCTGGACTCGATGCTGGTGACAGAGCAAAGAGGTGCACCCTTGCCAATTCGGACGTTGAACCTTGGCACCGAAGAGCGCGCCGTCAACGGGACCCGGGCGCTCCTCGATCGAGGAATTTACGGCTCGGCGATCTTCTTCCCGACAGTTGCGAAGGGGAAGGCCGGCATTCGCGTTTGTGTCACCTCGGACCATACATGTGAGGAAATCAGAGCACTTTGCACAGCCCTGTCAGAGATCATGGACGACCAGACAGTATCGTAAGTCAGCATCGGGCTGCAGTCGCTCAGAAAGCCGGACTTGCGAAGGGATTAGGCGGGTTTTCGGACAGCAACATTTGTTGCCAGCAAAGTGTGATGTAAACTACAGATTGAGACGGACGAATCCAGCCTGTTGCGGAAAAGAGAAGACATTTGCCGAACATGAAGACATCGCTCGACCATATTCCCCCGCAAATACAACAGGAACTCCAGCGCGCGCTGGAGATTATTCACGAAGAATTCGAGGATGCCCTGGAGGGAGGCACGGCGAAATTCAAAAAGCGTGGACGGATCCTGAAGATCATCCTCTTCGGATCCTATGCCAGGGGTACGCAGGTGGACGAACCGTTCACTTCCAAGGGGTATCGATCTGATTTCGATCTTCTTGTGATCGTCAACAACCGCAAGCTGACGGATTTTGCGGAATATTGGTACAAGGCTGCCGACAGGTTGATCCGTGACAAGACGATAAAAAGACCCGTGCAGATCATCGTCCATTCGCTGCGAGAGGTGAACACCTCCTTGCAGGAGAGCCAGCATTTCTTTTCCGACATCCGTAAGGAAGGCATCGCTCTTTACGAGCTGGACGACAAGCCTCTCGCAGAGCCTAAGACGCTGACGCCGGAAGCGCACTTGCGAGTCGCAAAAGAGCATTTTGACCATAGGTTTATCGCGGCTTCGAAATACAAAAAGGGCTTTGACTTCTACAATCGGGAGGGAGATACCAAAGAGGCAGCATTCCTGCTACATCAGACGATCGAGCAGGCATATGCCAGCGTTCTCCTAACGCTGACGAACTACACGCCGGCGTCTCACAATCTCAAAGTTCTGCGATCCTTCGCAGAAGAACGGGATCAACGACTGATCGAGGCCTTCCCTCGCGAGCACCATCGGGAGAGAGCGTGGTTCAATACAATCAACGAAGCCTACGTGAAGGCACGCTACTCCAGCCAATACGAAATAAGTCGGGAAGCACTTGACTGGATTGGCGAGCGAGTAACGATACTGCTTGGTCTGGTGGACGAGGTATGCCGCGACCATATATCGGCGCTTGAGGCAGATGCCGGTCGTGAGATTCGCGAGCAAGACGTGGCTGAAGAATAGAGCGCTTCGGCGCTTTCCCTAATTGCCTTTATATGGTGTGCCGTGACGGCTAGCAGCACTGCCGTTCACTAACCGCGCCTTGGTGGAGTTCCAATGAAGAATACCGGAAAGGAATGATGAGGGTGAAACCGTTGTTTGCGGGCCCTTGACCGTCTTGTGCGTCGCGTCTGAGATTTTATGTAGCATCCGCCCTGTCATCCGAGGAAAACTTCAGGTGTATGAGCCACATTATCGCCGACCGGTGTTCCCGTCACGCGCTGCAACTGCTCCGGCCTTCTATTTGTCTGACCGGTCGCCGAGGATTTCCTATGGCCAAACACATTTCCGAAACGTTCGTGTCGATGCCGGAACCGGATCGGACGCTCGATTTGCTGTGCGTTACCCTGCGCGGCTGGTCTTTTTCAATCACCAACAATCATTCCGAACGACTTCTTGCCTTTGACTCCGGACGCGCCGTCATCACCCGTGCAGTCGGTGGCCTTCACCTTCATGTGGAGGCCAAGGATCCGTTAACACGCCTCGGGATGCAGTCCGTGCTGCAGGCAGCTTTCTCACTGGTTCCTGCACATCAAATCTTGAAGCTCGAGTGGAATCTTGTCGTAAGCGGTGTTCCGCCCCCACATTGTCTGCCGCGCACTGATCTGTGATCGACGTTCCATGGATGAGAGACAAGGAATTTCTCCATGGAATCTACATTGGAGGTTCTCACAACGCGGCGAAACAGGCGTGAGCCTCACCGCCATTGGCCTGACGAGGTCAAGGCACGGATCGTTTCGGAGAGCCTGAGACCAGGCGTGACGGTGAATGAGGTGGCTGAACGCTACGGGCTGAAGGCCAACCACCTGTCATCGTGGCGGACGTTGGCGCGACAAGGCAAGCTGGTGTTGCCAGAGCCGGACGATGCAGTCGAGTTTGCGGCCATCGTTGTCGATACTCCAGCGTCGGAGCCACAGGCCGTCAAGGTTGCTTCCCGCGCCGAGATTGTCGTAGGCCCTGTCACGATCCGTCTTGAGGAAGGCGCGTCTGCATCCCGGATCGCGGCTATCGCCCGCGCCTTGGCGGCAGCGACATGATCTTTCCGTCGAACCGCGTACGGATCATGGTGGCGACCAAACCCGTCGACTTCCGCAAGGGTCATGACGGCCTGGCGGCGCTGGTGAAGAACGAGCTACACAAAGACCCGTTCACTGGTACGTTCTTGGTCGTCCGGTCGCGCAAGGCGGACCGGTTGAAGCTGATCTACTGGGATGGCTCCGGAATCGTCATGGCCTACAAACGGCTTGAAGAGCACACATTCACTTGGCCGGGCATCAAGGATGGCTTGATGACATTGACCCACGCCCAGTTCGAAGGCCTGTTCGCAGGCCTTGATTGGCGGCGGGTTCATGCCGTCCAGACGAGGACGCCGGAGGCCATCGAATAGCTGCGGCACGATGACTCAGCGAGGCAGATTCCGAGGGCAAATCGGTTCGGGATTTGGTAGTTTCCGGCCATGCTTGATGCCGCCGACCTTCCCGATGATGTTGCCACCCTAAAGGCGTTGCTGATTGCGGCGCAGGCACGCGAGGCAGCCAAGGACGTCGCGATAGCCAGCAAGGACGAGCATATCGCCCGCAAGGATGAGCGGATCGAGCGGCTTGAGAAGCTGGTCGCAGCGTTCAAGCAGGCAGCCTTCGGACGCAAATCCGAGAAGACCGATCCTGACCAATTCGACCTGGCGCTGGAAGACCTGGAGACGGCCATGGCTGTCATCCATGCCGAGGATGAGGCGGACGTTCCTGCAGGAAACAGGATCGCCAAGCCACGTGCGATCAATCGCGGCTCCCTTCCAAAGCATCTTCCGCGTATCGAGGAGGTGATCGAGCCAGAAAGCCTGATCTGCGCCTGCGGTGGTTGCCTGCATTGCATTGGCGAAGATGTCGCCGAGCGGTTGGACGTGATCCCAGCACAGTTCCGCGTGATCGTCACCCGCCGCCCTAAGTATGCCTGCCGTGCCTGCACCGACGGGGTCGTTCAGGCTCCGGCACCAGCACGGCTGATCCAGGCTGGGCTGCCGACGGAAGCCACCGTCGCCCATGTTCTAGTGTCCAAGTACGCCGATCACCTTCCGCTCTATCGGCAGGCGCAGATCATGAGCCGCCAGGGCATCGATCTCGACCGATCAACACTTGCCGATTGGGTCGGTCGGGCAGCCTATGAACTGCGGCCCGTCTTCGATGCACTGATCGCCGACTTGAAGCGCTCGACCAAGCTGTTCATGGATGAGACCCGTGCTCCGGTTCTCGATCCCGGTTCCCGCAAAACCAAGACCGGATACTTCTGGGCGCTGGCGCGGGATGATCGCCCATGGGGCGGCGGTGCTCCGCCAGGTGTCGCCTTCACCTATGCGCCCGGTCGCGGTGGCATTCATGCCGAACGGATATTGCAGGGCTTCTCCGGCATCCTGCAGGTCGATGGCTATGCTGGATACAACAGGCTGATCGCCCCCGAGCGTGTTGGTCCAGACATTCAGCTCGCTTATTGTTGGGCGCATACCCGGCGGAAGCTGGTGGAGATCACCCGCAACGGCTCAGCGCCCATTGCTGAAGACGGCGTCAAACGGATTGGAGAACTGTATCGCATCGAAGCCGACCTGCGCGGCCTTGATCCTGAAGCTCGCCTTGCAGCTCGGCAGGAACGATCAGCGCCACTCGTCGCAGACCTGCATGGCTGGCTTGTCCATCACCGCGCCCGTGTCTCCACGAAGTCCCCACTCGGCGAGGCTTTGGCCTACATCGCCAAATATTGGGACGGCCTGAAGCTCTTCCTGACCGACGGGCGCATTGAGATCGACAACAACAGTGTCGAGCGGACTATCCGGCCGATTGCGCTGAACCGGAAGAACGCACTCTTCGCAGGGCACGACGCTGGAGCAGAGAACTGGGCGACCATCGCCTCGTTGATCGAGACGTGTAAGTTGAATGGCGTTGATCCGCAGGCCTACCTGACAAAGGCGCTCACCTCCATCATCAACGGCCACAAGCAAAGCCAGATTGGTGAGTTGCTACCGTGGAATTATCCGCGAGGCGACGTTATCAAAGGCGTCTAGGCGTTCGTGCTTGAACCGCCAGAGAGGCCAAGGCATGCGGGACATATGCGTCATATTCGATCTGGATGGGACGCTTGTCGATAGCGAGGTCATTTGTATTCAAGTGCTGGCCGATCTGCTGCCAGACTGTTATGATCCTGTTGAACATCTGCTGCAGCGTTACCGAGGGGAGAAACTATCTTCGATCTTTCAGGACATCGAGGACCGGTTATCCAGAACGCTGCCATTGAACTTCGAGGCGATTTATCGCGCCACCTTGTCGAAACGCTTTGCCCAAGGTCTGCAACCCATTCCCGGGGTTTTGCCGATGCTGGAACATTTGAAACACCCACGGTGTATTGCCTCGGGCGGGCCGCCGGACAAAATCATCCAGACATTGGAATTGAGCGGGCTAGCCCCATACTTTGGCACCGATTTCTACAGTTCGTATGACGTCGGAAGCTTTAAGCCCGATCCCGGCCTGTTTCTACATGCCGCGCGCAAGATGGGATTTGAACCCCACCAATGCGTGGTGGTCGAGGACAGCCTCGTGGGCATCCAAGCGGCAAAGGCTGCAGGAATGGTAGCGCTGCTGTACAGCCCATCGCCACCCAATCATCCATATGGAGCCGACGTCACCTTCGCCGACATGAAGGAACTAACGACCATCATTTCCAGCTTCGAGGGATAGCGTTTGTCAGGCGACGTGCCAGTGAGACACCGCTTACATCTTGTCGTGGCGAACCACCAGAGTAATCGGCCCCCAGAGAGGGAGCGCCCGCAACGGATCAGGTAGACTCTCAGCTTTCCGGGAAAGACAAGCGAGCAAGAGCATAGATGGGCTAATCGGCTCCGTGCCCCATCTCATCCGTTCGGAAGAAGGAGCTGCATCGCACTGCCGATGATACAGGTAACCTGTCGGAAAGCAGGCACAACCATCACGCAGAGGAGCGCAGCCATGAAATACTATGCCGGCCTCGATGTCTCGGTCAAAGAAACGAGCATTTGCATCGTCGATGAAAGTGGGAAAATATGCCGTGAGCGGAAGGTGGTCTCTCATCCAGAAGACCTTATTGCGATCCTGAGTGATCCGGCGTTCAGCATGGACAGGGTTGGCATTGAGGCAGGTCCGTTGTCGCAGTGGCTTTTCGACGGACTCGCAAAAGCTGGCCTCCCGGTGTTCTGCATTGAGACGCGCCACACGAAAGCGTTCTTGGATGCCCTCCAACAGAACAAAAGCGACCGGAACGATGCTCGCGGGATCGCCCATATGATGCGAGTCGGGCTATTCAAGGACGTGCATGTGAAGACCCTCACCAGCCAGAAGCGCCGCGCATTGCTAACGGCCCGATCGCTACTGCAAGCTAAGGCGATCGATTTGGAGAACGAGATGCGTGGACTCCTGCGCAACTTCGGACTGAAAGTTGGGCGGGCCTCGGGCGGTGCGTTCGAGGGAAGAATACTTGAACTCGTCGAACACGACGCCGAGCTTAGGGAAATCATGGAGCCATTGCTCGCAGGACGGCGCAAGCTGCGCGAAGGTCTTGCCAAAATTGAAAAGAAGGTTTTAGCCGAGGCGCATCAGGACGAGGTCTGCAAGCGATTGATGACGGTCCCCGGCGTTGGGCCAATCGTCTCGCTCGCCTATGTCTCAACAATCGATATTCCCAGCAGGTTCCGTCATTCTCGATCGGTCGGAGCAATATTGGGTCTTACGCCCGTGCTGAAACAGTCCGGCGAAATGAGCCGGGCCAGCCACGTCTCTCTGCGCGGAGACGCCATGATGCGGCGGCTGCTCTTTGAGGCCGCCCAGTCGATGATGACGCGCGTGGTCAAATGGTGCTGGCTGAAGGCGTGGGCCATGAACATCGCCAAGCGGCACGGCAGCAAGAAAGCTAAGGTCACCTTGGCACGTCGTCTTGCGGTCGTCATGCATCGGATGTGGGCAGATGGTTCAGAGTTTCGCTGGACAAGGGAGGAATCAGTATCAACTGCCGTTGCATGACAGTCAGGCACGAAGACGAGCGAAAAATTCGAGTTCAAGGTTCCGCGTTGTAGCGGGAGACGTCCTTCGCGGACGATGGTGACGTGAGTTCGTGCCGGCGCTTATACCGATGATCCGTCATCAGGATGCAGCATAGATTGGACCGCATTATCTACTGGACCCCATCATGGGAGGGCCGAATGCCGATCCCGGAGAGAAGCGCGGGCCGCGAAACGATGTTGGACGCTACACGAGTTATGTGCAGACAGGGCTGCTGCCTTGATGGAGGAACCTTGGGGCCCAAGACGCGCCAGAAGCGGCCGTTGCGTGAAACCTTGTCTCTGCTTACCATACCCAGTGGTTCGAGCATCGAAAGGAGACCCACAATTACCGGGATCAGATTAGCCGCCTTTGATGTCGATGGCACCCTACTACGCGGCGAAAACATCTGCGGATGTATCGCTCGAAATATTGGTCGCTCAAACGAGATGGACGCCTTCGAACTCCTACGATCTCGTGAGGAGATCATCGCTGGTCGCGATACTATGCTCGAATGGTATCTGCCTTTCGGTCAGGCGAATTTGACCAAGCATCTGATCGAGCTTCGGCTCGCGCCTGGCGTGAAAGAGGGGTTTGCCCGTCTGAAGAAAGCCGGGATCAAAACGGCTCTCGTTTCGATAACTTGGGCATTCGCCGTCGATTGGCTCGCTGCCGAATTGGACGCGGACTACGCTGTCGGTACGGGATGGCAGACCGACGACACGATCCGGCATTTTTGGCCTGAGGACAAGGCAAGCTATCTCGAAGCTCTTCTATCTGAACTGAACCTTGGCCCTAAGGCTCTCGCAGCCACAGGTGATTCTTGGGGTGATATCCCAATGCTCAACCTGGCGTCCAAAAGCTACTTCGTAGGATATGATCTGCCGCCAGGGCTAAGCCACGCTGAGCATTGGCCCGATGCAAATATTGACCGGGTCGTCTCAAGCATTCTCGCCTGAGAGGCTTCGATGATTGCTACGGGCCAACCCCGGACGAAAATCTGCCCGGGATGGGCCTACGATAGGTTCGAAACAGCTTGACCTCACACCGCCGATTAGAGAAGCACCGAGGTCGGCGAACAGGTGTATAGGTTCTCTGCCTGTGCAAACACTATACGGCTGTGGCAGAGAGCAACTTTCACCGTGGTCGTCACACCGTTGATCAGAACGATCTCATGGCGCCAGTCGAACTGGTAGGCCTCGCCGGGCGCGTAGTAGAGGACTCCTATGCCCGAAATACCCTACTCAGCTTCAGCCGCGCCAGATTGGTCTCCTTGGCGCTTATGTTTTCCTGGTCAGTCTATATTTGGCAAGCGTCAACCAGCGATCAGATTAACGGATCGCTCGAGTATCTATCAGTCGATGTGACAGGCGTTCCGAAAAAGCCTCACGTCATCGGCCTTTAAGGGCCGAAACGAAATGAATTCGTCTGCGGTGACTGGGCCGAGGCCCAACTGCTCAATCAAGCTTCGGTCACGCTGGCCCCACAATAGGGCAATTACTTTTGGCGCAAGGATGTCTCTCGCGCCTCCATTTCGGGGGATAAGCTTCATGTAGTCATGTTGTTGGGCCAGTGCGCTTACCTGCTGCCGCGATATCGGCCGACCTTGCACTTTCTCGAACAGCGCTGCAATATGACTGGTGCCGCCTCGGGCCGACATGATCTCCATGCGATCCAACACCGACAGGACCTCCCAGAAATTTGGTAGATACGGATGCTGGCGCAGTATCCACCATATGTTTACGTGCTGGGCTGCCAGGAGCTGGCCCTTGCCGTCCTGGTTCGTGCTAAGGCGAAGGTATTCGGGTCGACAGACTACCACACCCACGTCGCAAAGCGCCGTTTTCTCCGAAGACCTAACTAGGAGCGCAGGCCCTCCTATGAAGACCACCGGCTTCGCCGGATCACGAGAGGAGATTCACAGGATGGTGACATCGAAATCAAATTGGCCAGCACCTCGCAATAATGCACTGGACCACACCTCGTCGTGCGTTTCTGCGGGCCGGCACAAGCCTCATGCCGTCAACCGACGTTTCATATTTTCCTTAAACGGGTCCGTCCCGCCATGCCGGCTCCTATCGAGTAAAAATCCGCCCTCGCTCGATCGAGCGACGCTGACGTTCAGCAATAATCTTCTGGCTGCTCTCTTCCCGTACCGCCCGTTGCAGGACCAGGAGGCGCTCCTTGATTGCCTCGAACGCACGACGCTGAGCAGGCGATACGCGATTGATAACATCCCTCTCTCCTCGCAAAATCGCGTTCCTGCCAAAACGCTCGTCGAGGGCCCGGCTGACTTCTGCAAACTCCCGGGCGATGTGCGGATCTAGCAAGCGCACGACGGCATCCTGTCCGGCCTTCTTTTGCCTACCCGTGCTCCTGTTTATATCGGCCACCAACGTGGACAGCGCATCCTCGGCCGCCTGCGACAGCCCGGGAATGGCGACCGACATACACCGGCGCTCTTCGGAGACCGCGCGGGTCTCCGCATCAAAGGCACTGGCCCACGACACGCCGAGTGATCGAATGCGGCTTGCCGCCTCCGAAATGGCTTGCAAGGCTTCCTTCCGCTCCCGGCCGACAGCGAGCAATTTGTCCATGATACGGCCGGAACCTCGCAACGCGCCATAGGCTGCGGGATCGTTGGCGACGGCCGCGGCGATCCGTTCGCCTGCAAAGCCCTTCAGGATCAGTTCCTCGATCTTCCCGACGGCACCTGCCGGATCGCGCCAGATGCGCTCTGCTGCGCCAAAAAGGGCGGTGCGATTTTGACCGTAGTGAGAAACAGCGCGCGCCCTCTTCCGCGCTTCCTGGTCGATCGCGGTTTCAAACTCCGTTACAGCTGCAAGCATTGGCAACACCCCTACCGTCTCTTTTCCTGGCTCGACGCTGGCACCTGCAACGATCCTGGAGCGATCTTTCGTTTCGGCAAGATGCTGTTCTTCTGCAAAGCGGCGCACGACGGCAAACAAGCGCGCGAGCTTTTCTCGCCGATCCGGGTGAAGGTCTTCCGGCATGCGCTCGATCATGTTTCGCTCGGCAACAGCGTCTGGCTTATCGGTGAAGGCGGACCATCCGAAGCGAGCGGTGAGAGCGTCGTTGACCGCCCTCACCTCCTTCACCAGAAGACGATCCTGCGCCGCGTAGGTGACGGCGGTCTTGTAGGCATCCGTGCCACCGCGCTCGCGTACGGCTTCGATTTCGCCAAGGCGCCCCATGGCCTGGTTTGAAAGCGCCGGGATCGACAACGACATATGGGCGCGGCGTTGCTCCTCGCGCAGGCCGAAACGTTCGGCCTGGCGGCGGAACTCTGTGGCATGGGCACGTGCCAGCGGCAGCAATTCGGACAGGGCCAACACCGCCGTATCGCGCTCGGAGCGAGCCGAACGGCCATCGACCAAAATATCCGATCCACGCAGACGGCCGAGACGCTGTGGCGAGGCCTCAAGATCCTCGGCAAGCTCGCGGGGCGCAATCCGCGCGTCGGACGCAAGCGCGTTCAATCTGGCAAGCGCGCTTTCGGGATCGCGATAAATCTTTTGCAAGACCGGCTGAAGAATCGCGTCGCGTTCCCTCCAGCGGTCTGAGCGAAGCTGCGCGCGACGGGCATCTTCGTCGACACCACGGGAAAACAATGTTGTCGGCGCAATAAGATATCGTCGATCAGCCGGAACTTGGGTCGCAAGGTTTTCGGTACATTCTTCATTATAGGAAAAACGCCTCTCACGTTCGATCGCAAAACCGAGCGCCACGCTCGCCCGCTCCCAAAGCTTCGCCACCTGCTCGCGCTTCTGCGCCAGCCACGCCAGCGGCCGCCCTGCCCCGGCCTCCATCCAGGCAGCGGCCCCGGAAAGCGTATCGATACCGCGACGGTGGGCAAAATCCCGAGCGTGTGCCTGGTAGCCAGCCTCGCTCTCGAAATCAAGCGTCGTCGTCTTGGCGCCGGAGCGCCCAAGACGTTCCACCAACTGCTTGAACAGCTCCGGCCGATGGCTCTCCTGCTCGATGCGCTGCTGGCGGACCTCCGCCGTTTCGATCTGTTTGGCAGTCCAGACATTTCGATCGACCGTCCGTTGCTCCAACCTCTTCTTTCCGGATTTCTCGCCGCTGACGGGCACCGTCACCGTCACCCGTTCGACGCCGTCCTTTCGCAACGTCACCGTGTCCCCTTCCGACACGCCGGCCTCGTCCAGGGCCTTCGGCAGGCTCACGCCCCAAAGCCGATGCACGGTCCCGTCGTCGGTCTTCACATCAGCATAGGGACTTTTATCGGCACCCTCATCCTGCGGCCGGAACATCGCATTGCCGGTTCCGACCAGCTCGCCCGTCACGCCGGCGGCGTGATCGATCGGGGACCTCATCCCCCATTCCCACTTTGGCTTAAAGTCCTCGCGAGCAGCATAAAGATCGGCCCGGTCGCGATGGCGGGTCATCGATACATAGGCCAGATGCTGATCCATCATGCCGGTCGCGAGCACGAATGTCCTGTCCACGCTCGCGCCTTGAGACTTGTGAATGGTCGCGGCATAACCGTGATCGACATTGCGATAGCTGTTTTCGCTGATGACCACATCCCGGCCATTATCGAGACGGACCGATAAAAGCGGGCCACTGTGCAGGCCGCCGGTAGAGACGACCGTGCCGAGCATACCGTTCTTGACATATTGGGGTCCAAGCTTTCGCGCACCCGGCTCAAGAAAGCGGGCGTTTTCAAGGAAGATGATCCGGTCGCCACCGGCGAACTCCCGTACGCCTCGTGCCGTCTGGAATTCACGAGAGGCGGTCAGCGCGGCCTCATCTTTCATGACATTGCGCAGCGCTTCGTTGAGCCGCCTCACGTCGTCATTTGTATGGGCGAGAACAAGCAGTTCGCCACCACGCAAGCGGGCCGGCTGTTCTTTATCGGCATTTTGCTGGATGAGGTCGCGGCGAGCGCTCGTCCAGTCGGTAACGATGCGCTCCACAGCTTCATCCCGGCTTCCGGTCTCGACGATATGGCCCCGCTGCGCATAAGCGTCCAGCCCATTCTCGACCTGACCGCGGGCGAAAAGACGGGAGGCCTGTCGCGCCCAGTCTTCACGCTGGCGCCGCACACCGGCAAGTTCGGCAGAACCAATCCGCTCGGAAATAGCCCGGAAGGCGGCACCGGCCTGGATCGCTTGAAGCTGCATCGCGTCACCAACGAGAACCACCTTGGCTCCGGCCTCCTCGACACGCCTGAGCACACGCGCCATCTGGTGCGACGAGACCATGCCGGCTTCATCGATGACAAAGATATCTTGCCGGTGCAGCAGATCGCGTCCGTTCTCCCAAGCCATTTCCCACGAGGCGAGCGTGCGCGATTTGATGCCTGAACTGTCCTCCAGCCCCTCGGCAGCCTTGCCGGCAAGCGCCGCCCCGAAGATGCGGTGATCGTCGCTCTCCCAGGCGACGCGCGCCGCGGCAAGCAGCGTCGATTTGCCGGCACCGGCAAGCCCGACCACAGCCGCAATGCCATTGTCGCCGGCGATATGATGGACCGCCTCCACCTGCTCGCGATCGAGCCTGAAGCGATTTTCCGCATCGCCGGTTTCTATGGTTCTGACGGCCGCGGCAATTTTCGCTGCGGCGACGCCGAAGCCCTTGCGCAGGGCCAGGGCTTCGGCCGACTGCGCCATGTCGTATTCGGCGCGCAGGATATCGCGTGTGGTGAAGACCGCAGCTTCCGCCATCTCGCCGGTCTGAAGGTCGGCCTGTTGCGGCTTCAACAGCACGAGATCATTGGAGGCCATAAGCTTGGCACGTATGTTGGCGAAATCGGTGGGATCGTCGACATAGCGGTGCAGTACCCTGGCGATATCCCGCTCATCGAAGGTAGACCGCTCGTTGGCAAGTTGCTTCAGCAGAAGCGCTGGTTCGGCCAGCAGCCGGTCCGCCATTTCATGACGGCGCGCGAGATCGGCCGGTGCGAAATACATCTCGATCCCCTTGCGGGCGAGCGCTGCCTTCTCCGGCCCAAGATGTTTCTGGGCAATGCCGTCGAGCCCCTGTTCGGCGTAGGAGCGCCCGTCGAGACGGATATCATGGCCGGCAAGCGCCAGATGCCGATTGGTCGTTTCCGCCCAGGCAATCTTCCAGTTCTTCATCGTTTCCTTGTCTCCGGCCCAGAGCTTGTAGACGATCTTGCCCTTCGGTCGGTCCGGCGTGACGACCCGCATTGGCTCGCCGTTGGTGCCAATAACCGGCACTTTCTTCGGCCCGAAGCCATCGTCCGCCAGAGGTCGGAGTGCGGTCATCAGGTGGATGTGCGGGTTGCCATCCTTATCGTGATAAACCCAGTCGGCGATCATGCCCCTGGACGTCAGATTGTCCCGGACGAACTCGCGAACCAGGGCAATGTTCTCTGACCGGGTCAGCTCTTCCGGAAGCGCAACGATCAATTCGCGGGCAAGCTGCGCGTCCGCGCGCGTCTCGAAAGCGTCAACTGCGTTCCAAAGAGCCTCGCTGGCCGCAGCAACGCTCTTCCCATCGATAGCCCTGCGCAGCCAGGCCGGTATCTGGTCCGGCAATGCGAGTTCCTCATGCTTGAGTTCGGCCGCGCCGCCACGGTAACTGAAGGAAGCTCCAGCCTGTTCGTCTACCATCCGCGCCCGATGACGATAGGCGGCGGCCGAGACGATGCTGCGTCCACCTCCCCTGCTGATTACCTGCGCTCTGACGAACATAATTGCCAATGACGTCTCCAGACCCTTTCAGGCACGTCGCGCCAGCGACGTATATTGCGCCCTCAGATCAATCGGCCTGACAAGACCGATGCCGCTTGTCCGGAAGACGGCCCAGCTGGAATTCCCAACATCGACTTTTGGGGACTTGTGTTCGATAGCGCTTTTTACTATCTTTTTCTAGTCAGTTAAATGACGAAATAGAAATTTCCCAATAGGTTGAGAGGGACGTCTTTATGGCTACAAAAACGGCATTGACGGATATTGATGCTCAAATCGAGAGGCTCCGGGAAAGAAGAAAAACATTAATAGCTAAATCGGCCGATCGTTTTGCGCGTGCGGCGACGAAATCGGGATTGGCAGAGATGGAGATCGCTGACGAGGAGGTCGATCGCATCGTCGAGGAGATGGCGTCGCGATTTCGCAACGGCGCAAAGACGCAATCTGCTGGCGCACCGGCTTCGCCGCGTGGACAGGCAAGTGGCGGGACTGGAGCGGAAACGGCGGTTCCTCATGACAGCTGATCGAAAGAGGGAGGCGAGAGAAAAGTTCTTGCTTGGTGGCATTGTTGTGCGTGCGGGCCTGTCGAACGCCGATCGGGCTTTCCTTCTAGGCGGGCTTCTCGAAATGACGCGGGTCGCGCCGGGGACACCTGAACATCGGCGTCTGTGCGATATCGGGGAGCTCGCCTTCAGAGCTGCAGCATCAAACGGCGGTTTGGAACGCTTTGCAAAGGCGCCGGAATGAAGGGGAAGGCCAGACTGCATCCGAGCCTGTTGCTTATCATCGTTCCCATCGTCGTCACCGGCTTTTCCTTTTATGTCTCCCACTGGCGTTGGCCTGAATTGGCGAACGGCATCACCGGCAAGACGCAATACTGGTTTCTGCGCGCGTCACCGTTGCCGGTCCTGTTGTTGGGGCCGCTGGCTGGATTGCTGGCGGTCTGGGTGCTGCCCCTCCATCGGCGAAGGCCCGTGGCATTGGCGAGTTTTCTCTGCTTTCTCCTGATGGCAGGCTTTTACGGGCTACGCGAGTTCGGGCGGCTTCTGCCGTCCGTAGAAAGCGGCGTCTTGACCTGGGATCGGGCACTGTCATTCGTGGACATGATTGCGGTCGTCGGCACAGCGATGGGGTTCATGGTGGTCGCGGTCGCGGCCCGTATCTCAAGCATCGTGCCCGAACGGGTGCCGCGCGCCAGGCGCGGAACGTTCGGAGATGCCGACTGGCTACCGATGTCGGCGGCGGCAAGGCTGTTTCCCGATGACGGCGAGATTGTCATAGGTGAGCGCTACAGGGTCGACAAGGAGCTCGTCCATGAGCTGCCGTTCGATACGAACGATCCAGCCACCTGGGGACGTGGCGGTAGAGCACCTCTGCTCACCTACGCCCAGGATTTCGATTCGACCCACATGCTTTTCTTCGCGGGCTCTGGGGGCTTTAAGACCACCAGCAATGTCGTGCCGACAGCGCTCCGATATAGGGGCCCGCTCATTTGCCTGGATCCGTCCACCGAGGTGGCCCCGATGGTCGTTGACCACCGCAGAGATAAACTCGACCGAGAGGTCGTTGTGCTCGATCCGGCAAATCCGGTCATGGGATTTAACGTGCTGGACGGCATCGAGCATTCGCTGAAAAAGGAAGAGGATATCGTCGGCATCGCGCACATGTTGCTCTCGGAGAGCGTGCGCTTTGAGAGCTCGACCGGATCATTTTTCCAAAACCAGGCGCACAACCTCCTGACCGGGCTGTTGGCGCATGTCATGCTGTCGCCGGAGTTCGCTGGCCGGCGAAACTTGCGGAGCCTTCGCCAGATCGTCTCCGAACCTGAGACATCGGTGCTTGCCATGTTGCGAGATGTACAGGAACACTCCAGGTCTGCCTTCATTCGCGAAACGCTCGGCGTCTTCGTTAACATGACCGAGCAGACATTTTCAGGCGTCTATTCGACGGCATCGAAAGATACGCAATGGCTGTCGCTCGACAATTACGCGGCACTCGTTTGTGGCAACACGTTCAAATCGAGCGAGATCGCCGGTGGAAAGAAAGACGTCTTTATAAACATCCCGGCGTCTATCCTGCGGTCCTATCCCGGTATTGGACGGGTGATCATCGGCTCGCTCATCAATGCGATGATCGAGGCGGATGGCGCGTTCACGAGACGGGCGCTGTTCGCATTGGACGAGGTCGACCTGCTTGGTTACATGCGCGTGCTTGAAGAGGCGCGCGACCGCGGTCGCAAGTATGGCGTCAGCATGATGCTGATGTACCAGTCCGTCGGACAGTTGGAACGGCACTTCGGAAAAGACGGTGCGGTGTCGTGGATCGACGGTTGCGCTTTCGTAAGCTACGCAGCGATCAAGGCGCTGGATACAGCCCGCAACGTCTCAGCCCAATGCGGAGAGATGACTGTCGAAGTCAAAGGCAGTTCTCGCAATCTCGGCTGGGGTACGAAGAACAGCGCATCGCGCAAATCCGAAAGCATCAATTTCCAGCGCCGTCCGCTGATCATGCCACACGAAATCACACAATCGATGCGCAAGGACGAGCAGATCATTATCGTCCAGGGCCACAGTCCGCTCCGCTGCGGGCGGGCGATCTATTTCAGGCGGAAGGACATGGATATGCAGGCCAGGCCCAACCGGTTTGCCAAGCAGGGACCTTGACGGCTCAGGCGTTTTTTTGCCGGACGCATTCGGCTCCTGTTGGCCATTTTGTTTCCTTCATCAGCACCAGTGACGCGCCGACAGCATGTCGTACCTCAATCAGGTCGTTTACTCTCGTTGAAGGTTCGGCATGAACCGAGATATTGACGATGTTGCCGGTAAACGCGCCCTGGTGGATCGACTGACCAAAGGAAGCGGGAAACGCCTGCCATCTTTATCCGCCGTGTTCCCCTCGACGGTCGCGCGCGGGCTTATGTTTATATAGAGGCTAGCTTGATCCCGTCAGGATGATCGAGCACCTCCGCGCGGCAACCTGCATCCATCACAGAAATGAATCGAAGGGGACCTTTCGATTCATAACTCTCGTTGGACCAGATCGTGAGCATCGCCGATCATGCGGGCATGGGTACACATCACTATCAGCTTTATTGCCAGAGGATCGATGCCAACAGGAACATGGCCCGATACTACGCGCTTGCGATCCGGCCAACCCTTTTTGGAGAAATAGCCGTGGTGCGAAGCTGGGGACGGATCGGCAAGGCGGGCGGGGAGATGACCGAGGTGTTCGGCAACGAGAAGGACGCGATATCGCGCTTTCTCGAATTGTTGCTTAAGAAGCGGAAAAGGGGCTATCAACTGGCAAGATGTTGTGGAAAGTCCGGCACGAGCGCCACTCTGATGACATCGCCGCATGACAACATAACGATCGCCTGAAAGGGTTTCTCGGTCTTTAACGAGGAAACCGTCATGACCACAACCAATGAAATAGCTGACAAGATCGCATCCGAACAGAACCTGACCAAAGCCCAGGCGAAAGCGATCGTCGAAACCGTCTTCGCTTCGATCACGACGGCCGCCACGTCGGGAGCCGAAACATCCATCCCTGGGTTTGGCAAGTTCAAGATCAAGGATACCCCGGAGCGTGAGGCTCGCAATCCGGCGACCGGCGCCACCATTAAGGTCGCCGCTGCGAAGAAGCTCACATTCCAGCCCGCCAAAGCATTGAAAGATGTGCTGAACAAGTAGGCCGCGCTGCGGCAAGCGTATCCAAAAGGAGAGCCGCCAAAGCTGCTCCCGGGGCAGTGCCGTCAGCACTGCCTGCCTTCACGCTGAAAGCTGATCGTGATCTGGATGGCAATCGGGCAGTGGCGGCTACACTGTGGCTGTACGACGCCCTCAGAAGAGCGGCACGGCGTCAACGGAACAGTCCTGCTCGGCCATGATGACGCCCAATTCGGCCAGCACCAGCTACGCGGCAATCTTGCGCCGCTCGTCAAGGTGCCAATAATCTCGGCGCGTTAACCCGACAGTCAAGTGCATGACGGCTTCCAAAGCTGCTTCATGCCGATATGGGAAAAGGCTCCGCCGGTGGCGGAGCCTCGTGAGGGCGATCAATCCCGGTTCGGGCGGGACCAGATGAGCTGGAGGCCATCTTCGCCTTCGACCTCGGCGAGCGTTGCGTAGATCGGAGCCGGGAAGCTCGGATCGTCGAGCTTGACCGAGAGGTAATCGCGGCCTTGTTCAGAGGTCTTCTGCCAGGCGGCGCCCAGCTCGACGCTACCGGCGTAGACGCGGAACTGTGGACCCTTGTCGGAGGGGTTCTCGACCCGGGCGATGCGGGCTTTGACGTTGAGGGCGAGAGTGCGGATGGAGCCGGTGAAGCCGTTTTCGGTGGAGGTGAAGGTGCCGATGGTTGCCATTGTCGTATTCCTTTTCTGGTGTTCGGGCCGCGCCCATCGCGGCCTCGATGGCTGTCGCAAAGACCGGTGACGATCGGGCCGCACCTGATTAGGCCGCAACGCAGTGGAGGGCGGCAACTGCCACTTTTGTTAGTGGGAGAGGAATGGCGGCGCAGCCGGCAGGGGTAAGAAAAGTGGTCGTGGCCGTTGCGGTAAGACGATCGAGGCGCAGCCGGTCTCCGGTCAGACATGCCTCATCGAGCCCGCAGATGGGTTGCCGGAAACTCTGGCGGGAAGGGATATGGCGATGGCGTTCCGCCGCGTTCACCCTGGGTGCGAATGGCATCCCGCGCCACGCACGCCGGGACCGCCGCTCTCATCGTCTGCTTCATCAGGGGAAAATCGTTTCAGCTAACATTGGCGCGCTTGCTGACTGCGCCCGGTGCGATATCGTGCGCTGTCGAATCGCTGCCTGGAGGATCAATGCGTCAGCAGACCAAGCCGTTCATCATCGAGCGCAAACCGTCCCGCAAACCCAAGCCCGACACTGCACAACCGTCGATCTGGGGAAGGCTGGATGCTGACATTGCACAAGGTCTCAAGAACCAACATGATGCGGATCACGCGGCCGCCACCGATGGTGGCGACCGCGCTTGAAGCTCAGGCCGCAGCCTTCACGTCTGCTTCCGGCTGCAGCGAATGCAGGAAGCTGACAGCGCGTTGCGCATGGGCCGCCGCCTGAAAAATCGCCCGCTTGTCGTTGGCCAAAACGGACAACCACGACTGCAGGTAAGAAGCATGATCCGGGCGCGGCTTGAGCTCCGGTGCGATGCCAAGATCGGCGCAGAGGAAGCAACTGCCTAGCTCGGCGATGAGTTCCTCCCGTGCCCGCTCGGTCCGGTCCTTCGCATAGCGCGACAGGTCACGTCCCACGCGATGCTCCGCCGCCGTCCAGTGGGTTTTATGCCGATATCGGCATAACACCCATAATGCCGACATCCAGATTATGCCGACAATTCTCCGGTTGAGCCAAAAGCCTTGGCCTCAGGCTCACTGGTCCCGGCATAATACGAAGCAAAAGGGAAAGCTGTCGGCGATTGTCCACCCCGTCGTCGGTGCTCATCAGAAACTCGGCCGCTATGAACCTCGTGGGTGTTTCAAAACAGCCGCTTGCCGCAATGCCTCACAGTTATGCTTGAGCTCGCATAGGTTTCAAGCAAGCGTTTTCGCTTGGGCGAGCCAGACGCAAAGCGTGGTAAGCAAGCCCAAAACCAAGAGGACAATCAGAATACGTTCTACGTTTCTCCAGAATCCTGGTTCAGGGCGGTTGCCCATCGCTGTGCCAAGAACATCAGTCACGAAATCGACAACCCTCACGATGCTCGTCATAGCTCATGCCCTTGTCGCGCTTCAGCGGGATATACTCTTAGCTTCGATCACTTGCGGAATGTCGCAGCAATAGTGCGGGGGCGGCTCTGCTCCGCGATGAGAAGCAAAACCTGCAGCTCGCCCTCATCATGAACCAATGCGATCTTTAGCGGTCGGGCCTTGCCGGAGTTCTGCCAGACACCATCCCCTTGGATAGAAGTCAATTCTGCATCTAACCGCTTGGGAGCAGACCTGACTACGGCAGACCAGCCGTTGTTTGCCACGACCTGTAGTGTCTTTCCATTACGTTTAATCGTGATCGTGCATTGTGAACATTCGCCGGCATTTGACTTCACCTGTTTCCAGGTTCCCTCGTAGAGATCGAGCTGCTCCGCCCCAGACGGCTGAACGTTTAAAAACACGAAGACAGTTACGACTACTAGAAATCGCAGCTTTGAGATGAAATCCATGGGATGTGCACTCCTTTGATGCCGACAATTTAAGATTGCACATCTTTCTTCCTGGTAATTTTTTCCCAGCGGATTTTAACATTCTGACGAACAGAGCTTTCGTCGAAGACAGGAACGACCGAGACTTGTTGAGCGTCCGAACAAACATGTGTGTTTTGTTGGCTTAGAGGACTGGACGCCCCGCCAAAGAGCAACGCTCGGCAGTGGAGCGAATGACTACGATCACATCCACCGGCGACTGACGCATCTTGCACGGCATTCGAATTGGCCGCCGTCTTTCCTTGTTTGAAACAAGGAGAATACCATGACGATCAGTCGCTATCGCTACTTCTACGCCTGTGCCTTCTCGCTGTTCGAGGACCATCTCGTCGCCTTTGTCGATGAGATGGTCGAGCTCGATCATGCAGAAAGCACGATCACCCTGTACCTGAGCTGCATCAACGATGTTGCAAAAGCAATGCACGGGGCCGGGATTGCCGCGTCTGACCTCGATCAAAGGCGAGCCACCGAACTCATCGCAGCCATGGGGTGGATAGAATCCCGAGCGTCCTACGCGAAGTTCATGATGAAGCGATTTGGGCGCTTTCTTGCGGAGCGTGGCGTGACGAGAGAGCGTCCGGCGCTCTCGCCCAGAGAAGCGGCGCGGCTGGAACTACGGACAGCCTATGAAGACTATTTGCGCCGCCAGCGGGGATTGAGCGAGCGGACAATCACCGATAGCTGGCGGTTTGCGGGGCAGTTCCTTGACTTCCGCTTCCCTGAAGAGACCGATGATCTTGGGAGTATATCCGCCTCCGACATCGCCCGGTTCCTGCATATGCGCGTCGTCCAAAGGGCACCGCGAGACAAAACCGTGCCGTCACACCTGCGAAACTTCTTCCGCTATTTGTTCAAGGCTGGGAAGACGTCTGCAAACCTCGCGAACGCCGTGCCGCGTGTGGCGCAGCGGTTCGGAACTCGGCTTCCACGTCATCTCTCGCTGGAACAGGTTGAGATGATCCTGGCTGCGGTGCGCGACACGGCACCATCCACCTTACGCAACTACGCAATGGTTCTGTTGATGGCGCGCCTCGCTCTGCGTCCTCAAGAGGTCGTCGCCATACAGATCGATGACATCGACTGGCGCTCAGGTGAAATCCTCATTCGTGGAAAGGGCGACAGACACGACAGGTTGCCGCTATTGCCCGAAGTCGGAAAGGCGCTTGCGGACTACATCAAGCTCGAGCGCGTGGCGACGTCTCGATCTCTGTTTGTCATCGACCGAGCGCCGCACCGCCCGTTCAAAGATGCGCAGGTTCTAAATCAGATCCTGCGCAAGGCGTACGAACACACGGGGTTAAAGCCACCAGCACCCTATGTCGGGTCCCAGATCCTGCGCCACAGTCTGGCGACCAATCTGGTTCAGAATGGCGCTTCTCTGGAGGAAATCAGCGACACGCTGCGCCATCGCTCCCGTGCGACCACGATGATTTACGCAAGGCTTGATGTCGAGGGTCTGCGCACCATTGCTCAGCCGTGGCCGACCACAGGAGGTGCAGCATGAGCAAGCTGTCTCAAGAGCTGGATCGCTATCTAGCCGTCCGCCGTGGCCTCGGGTTCGAGCTTCGCACGGATGAGCGGATACTGAGGCGCTTCATCGAACATGCTGAGAAGATGGGCACCGAATATGTGAGCGCCGGGGTCTTTATCGGATGGCGTGAGTCTTTCGGTGTTGCCAGCCAGCAGACGTGGTCACGACGGCTCGGTATCGTCCGAATATTTGCGCAGTGGCTCCACGGCATCGATCCTCAGCACAAGGTCCCTTCAAGTGACCTCATCCCTAGCCGTCATCGGCGAAGCAGGCCCTACATCTACAAGCCGGAAGAAATCCGCGCCATCGTGGAAGCGGCAGCAGCATTGCCATCGACCAACGGAATCCGGCCGCTGACATATGCGGTCTTGTTCGGCCTGATCGCGGTCACCGGGCTCAGGATCAGCGAAGCGATCTCGCTCGACAGCGGCGATGTCGATCTTGAGAATGGCGTTCTCACGCTGCGGAAGGGTAAGCTCGGCAAGGCAAGGCTCATCCCGGTGTCGAGGTGTACCGCGCTTCAGCTTGCGGCTTACGCGAAGGAGCGGGATCGGCTGCTTGAACGTCGCTCCCAGCCATTCTTCGTCGCGGACCACGGTGAACGGGTCGGCGACTGCGGTGTCAGATACAACTTCGCCACCGTCTGCCAAACTCTTGGTCTGCGGGAGAGGCAGAGATTCCATAAGCATGGCCGTGGCCCACGAATCCATGATCTGCGCCACACCTTTGCCGTCCGCACCATGCTGAACTGGTATCGATCCGGCATGGACGTCACTCGCGAGATGATCAAGCTGACTACATATCTCGGGCATGTCAGCCCCGAGCATACCTACTGGTATATCGAGGCTGTGCCGGAACTTTTGGCCCTCGCCTCCGCCCGCGCTGAGCGCGCTCTGGCGCTGGAGGGAAGCTTATGAGCAGATCATTGCTTCCCTCGCTCGTACAGCAGTTCTTTACCGACCGGCTGTGCACCCAGATGAACGCCAGCCCGAACACGATCGCCGGCTATCGCGACACCTTCCGCTTATTGCTGCGCTATGCGAGCGAGAAGATCGGCAAACCACCAACAAAGCTGTCGATAGACGATCTCGGCGTCGAACTGGTTGCCGACTTCCTTTGCGACATTGAGACCGGGCGCCGCAATAGCGCTCGCAGCCGAAATACCAGACTTGCCGGCATCCGCTCATTCTTCCGCTTCGTGGCGATGAGCGAACCGCAGTACATGCTGCAATGCCAGAAAATACTGGCCATGCCGAGCAAACGTCATGTCCGGCGAACTGTCGAATTCCTCGATCGTGAAGAAATGGATGCTCTGTTGGCAGCCCCCGATCGGTCGACCGGGATTGGTCGCCGTGACCACGCGATCCTGCTGGTCGCGTTGCAGGGAGGCTTGCGAGCCTCGGAGATCACCGGCCTCCGGTGCTGCGATGTCGTGGTCGGCACAGGGGCTCACATTCGGTGCGAGGGCAAAGGTCGCAAGCAACGGACAACACCGCTCCGGCGGGAAACCGTCAAGGTTTTGGAATCCTGGCTGAAGGAGCGTAGGGGCGGTCAAGATGATCCGCTCTTCCCAAGCAATCGTGGGACACGGCTCAGTCGGGACGCGCTGGAAGACATCGTCCATCGGCACGTGCTCACCGCATCGAAATCGTGCCCGTCGCTCGTTGGTAAACGGGTCAGTCCCCACGTCCTGCGTCACAGCACCGCGATGGAGCTTTTACACCACGGGATCGACCAGACCGTTATCGCGCTCTGGCTTGGGCATGAGAATGTCGAGACCACGCAGGTCTACGTTCATGCGGATCTGCGGCTCAAGGAAAAGGCCCTGGCCCGATTAACGGCTGCCGCCGATAATCCAGGAAGATATCGGCCGGACGACAAGTTGCTCGCCTTCCTCGAATCCCTTTGATTATGCCGCAAACTTTGAGCTGGAGGCCAAGGCTTCCGGCTCATCCGGACAGTTGGCGGCATAATCTGGATGTCGGCATTATGGGTTGCCTCATGGCTGAGGACGGCCGCGTATCCGGCAGCATCGCGAAACGCCTCGAAGGGCGGCATCTGGATATAATCCATGATCGGAGAATAGTAGGCCTGAGTGCCGCCGTGCCGGATGACCGCGCCGGTATTTCGAAAGAAGCGATCGGCGCTCTCGATCCGCTCGATCGGATCAACGACCTTGGCTAGCGGCGCATAATAGCTGTCGGGCAAACCGTCGATTTGCTCCACATTGAACACCGAATAGGCTTTCAGGAACGGGATTTCCCGGTCGACCTCGTTACCGTTTCCGTCCGCTTCGGACCTGGTGAAACGGCTGGCGAAGACAACGGTCGAGCCGGTTTCGCCCTTGCGCACAGCTCCTCCCAATTCAAGCGCCTGCTTGAACGTCATCCACATTGAGGAGGTAAAGCCATGCGATATCTGCTCGGACCATAGGAGGAGCACGTTCATGCCTGAATAGGGAAGGCCATTGTGGCGCACGGGCCGGCTAATACGGGCAGCGGTGTTGGTGGCGCTCCACGGTTTCATCCAGGGGCGGACGCCCTTTTCCAGATCCTCGACGATCCGATCGGTGATCCGCGTGTAGATATCCGCACGGTCCGATCCTGATTTCTTTATCATGGCTCTTCTCTCCTTTTTAGGAACCGCGCCTATCGCGACCCGTCACGGAGGTCCGAAGTCAGGGGCCGCTGGTGTGGCCGTGCACCGAAGGCCGCAACAGCGTGGAGGACGGCAAAGCCGTTGCACGGGCGCCCGGCTCCTGCAGGACCGCCGAGCGGGACGGGCCGCGATAGGCGTGTCCCGAGCTCCATCCTGAACATGAAAAAAGCCGGCGCCCGTGGGCGCCAGCCTGAAAAGGGAAATGGCGGGTGCGACCCCGCCAAGTGTGTCATCCAAGAGCGGCCATCTGAGCCTCGGCCGCCTTGCGGTCGAGCGATGCGCCCGGGTTTTCGACCGGCCGGTCGAATGGTTTCCAGGTCTCGCCGACGATCTGTTCGTAGGCGGTCACCGCGCCCTCTGCTGCCATCCGGAGTGCGTGGGACTGGACGCCCATGTCGGCCGCAAATTCCCGCTTGCGCTGGGCGGCGCTGTCGTAGCCGACCGGGCCGTCAAGATCTTCATCGCGGGCATCGTTCGATGCCTTGGCAGTTGCGTCGCGCGCTTCGGTAACCGCCCGGGAGTAGAACTGACCGGCGCCGTGGGCCGAGCCGACGAAGGCTCCGACAATGCGCTGCAGGTGGATCTGCATCGCCTTCTCGCCGAGCCCTTCGGACAGGCTGTCGGCGGTCTCGATGATCAGCCGCTCATGCAGGTTGCGGATGCCATCGCTGTCGACGACCGCGGTGCCGAAGCTTTCGGCGATCTTGAGCGCCTGGGAGGCGTCGGGGCACGAGAGGCGGACCATTTCGAGGGTTGCGCCGCGGCGAGATTGCGAAAGCCGTGTGTTGCGGTTGGGAGTTGCGGGCTTGGCCATATCAGTTCCTTCCTTGGCTGCCGAAGCGGTTCCGGCCCGTGCCGGTCTGGCCTTCGATGCGGACGACCAGAACCGGCAAAGGGCGGGCGGCTTCAGAGGTCCGATGCGGCTGAGCAAGCAGGGCAGGTTTGCGGGCCAGCAGGTTCTGACCTGAGCAGACCGCGAGCTTGCCCTCGCGAAGTGAGGCTGGATCGGCCGCTCCGCGGCGCGACAGCGGCCTTGAAACGCCCGGCCGCCGGTTCAGACCGCAGCAACAAGAAGGGCAGTCCGACACGGGCCCGATATCTGTCTCCAGCGGGAAGGAACTGATATGGCCGAGCCCCATGCCGACGACATCGAGGACGGGCAAGTCAAGCACCGGCGGGCTCGTTTCGGGTCCGCTTATGCCGCCGGATGATGCGTAGGGAATTCGTCGCGATGCCGCAGTTCCCCGATGGCCTGCTCTTGCACCGCCAGACTGCAGGCAATGACGTCGAGCTCGACCCACCGCTCGAAGGTAAGGCGGTGGACGAGCTCATGATGATATTTACGAGGGCCGGCTCCGGCCTTCGCCGTCATCGCCTGTCTCCCCGCGCGGGCCATAATCTGCCGGGTTAGACATTCCAGATGCCGTTGGGTTTGTCGCCCGGCGTCGATTGCTTGCGCCAGCGTTTTCGAAGCATGGGCGTCGATCATGGCTCGTCCCCCGGGGCTTCGCCAGCCTTTGGAGGAGGACGGCCTGTCGGCGGATAAGCCGTCCACATCGGCGGCAAACTCCACCCCCGAAAAATCAGGGGTGGGTCGTGCCATGTTTGACTGAGGGACGGCGGTCATGCTGCAGCTTTCTGAGGGACGTCTTGGGCAAGCTCTTCGTCGTCGGATAGATCGGTATACGGCAGCTCGTCCTGATCTGCGTCCTCATCAATGTGCCCTTCCCGGTCCTCAGCGGGCTCGTCGGCTTGGCCGCCATCGTCATCATGCTGGGCCGTGCCGATAGTATCGGTGGGAGAGCTTCCGCGGATCCAGTCGAGCAACTCGTCGGCAGGTGGGGTGAAGCGGGCCGATGCATGGACGAAGCGCTCGTTTGCGAAATGCTCGACGAGCGCTGCGCGGGTCTCGCGAACCTTCTGACGCGGCTGGACAGACGCTTCAGTGCAACCCGCCTCCAACGCCTGGCGAGAAAGGCACAGGAGGAACTCCTCAGAGCCCATGTTTGGCAGGTACTGGTCGGCGCCGATCGCCTCGCCGGCGATACGGGAGACCATGCCGCTGTTCGAAACGCCGCGGCGGCACGACAGAACATCGATCAGCACCGAGCGGACGGCGATCCGGAGCGCGTCCTGATCGAAGGCGAGCTTGCCATGCTCGTCGAACAGGGTGACGGCATGGCGAGAGAAGCGCTTGCCGCCGTAGAACGTCCCATCTGCACCGGAGTCGACACGAACGTTCTGGCCGGCGAAGGCCAGCACCATCAGCATGTCGTCTTCGATCGGCGCGCGGCCGAAAGCCTCGTGCAGGGCATTGGTACGGAAATCGCCGATCATGTCATGACCCTTCTGGGTCACGTCAGGCCGAGCCTTCTGCGTCGTGGATGCACCGGAATCATCGCTGCCTTCCGCAGTTCCCTCAGGACTGCTTCCCTTCGGCTTGGCCGTTTCAGGCATGCGGTAATGCACCGTCTGCACCTTGCCATCGCGGTCAAGGTAAAGCGCGGTATGATCAGACTTGGACGGCTTGCCGTAGACTTGCGCCGCCTTTTTTGGCAGCTCCGGCTGACCCCAACTGTTGACCTCGATGATGGCGCCGCGCTTCGGCAGGTTGCTGGTCATCCATTCGTGTTGGGCGCCGAGGAAGCCCTCGACATTCGTCGTGTAGCGACCGTCCTGGTCGGCGGGTGCGAAGAGGTCCTCGACCCATTCGATCCCATAGGCCTGGGCCAGATCGTCACCGAAGCTCGCATCGCGGGCATACATGCGCTTCTTGGTGAGCGCATTGGCGATCTGCCACCACGGAGCGGTATCGCCTTTCTTCGGCTTATGCGCCTTCCAGACTTCCTTCTGGTCGACTTGGCCGGCGGCGGCGATGATCCGCAGCTGCTGCTCAGACGGCATGTCGCCCAGCGCCATCTGTTCAAGCATTGCCGGCAGGACGTTGGCGAGCAGGCGCAGCTTGCGGATCTGGCGAACAGGTAGCGCGAGGGCGACAGCAATGGCTTCCTCGGTCCAGCCGAGAGCAACGAGCCGTTCGATGCCCCGCCATTGATCCACGGGGTTTAGCGCCTCGCGGACGCTGTTTTCGACCATCGAGCGCATGGCGCCGTTGTCGTTGGCAGCATCGACGACGAGGATTTCGATTTCTTCCAGTCCGGCGGCGATGGCGAGCCGGACACGACGATGACCTGCATCGATGATATAGCCGTTTCCGCCATCGGTCTCGGGGGCAACCACCGGCGGCTGCACGATGCCGACGGCCTTGATCGTCGCCAGCATCAGTGCATCCGCCTGTGGCGAAGACTTCGTTTGGCGCATCCGGTCAGGGTTTTCCTTCAGCGCGCGCGGGTCAACCTTGATGATCTGCATGGGATGTTCCTTTCGGGAGCTTCCGGACCGGCGCCTTGCCAGCCCTTCCTGTCTTCATCTTTTCTGGAAGACACCTCCCGGACCGCGGAGCGGCCGGACTGCCGCAACTGCGGCCGAGCATCCCTGCTGCGCAGGACGAGCGGGGCTGACAGCCCTGCGAAGGACAAGCAGCCGGGATGGCGCAGGCGGCGGTTGAGCGCTAGCGTCGACAGGAGGACCGATCTGCGACCGGTTCTTGCTTCCTGCTTTCCTCTTTTCTCAAATCCTCATTGTTCAGTTTGGCCCAACCGGTCGACGACCGGAGAATGCGGGCGGCCGCCATGCTTCGAGAATGGGCTAGGTTCGGCGCCCAAGAAGGGCCAGACCATCGGCGAGCATGCGCTTCAAGATCAGCTTCCTGCTCTCCGGTGTGGCAGTGGCAATTTCGGGGAGAGGGATTGTAGGAGGCGACGGATTGCCAATTTCCGCCAGGGAGAGTGACTCCTCTGTCACTGGAGCGACAGTGACATGGGTTATTGTTGTCTCATCCGATCTGACCGACACGATGACCTGTCCTCCGGAGCGGAAGCGGTCGACGCCTGTTTGAGCGGCCTCCTGCTCATCTTGAGCTTCGACCAGCGATGTCTGCGTTACCAGGAAAAATGGCATGTGTTCCCACTATGTGTTTTAGTGCAGATCTCATTCGCAGAAGTGGCGTGGTCAAGGTGCAGCACCGCATTTGCGGTCGCATTGGACACAAAAAAGGCGCTCGACCCGTGAGGAGAGCGCCTTCTTCTGTATCCCGGGACAACGTCAAACGCCGCGGCGATTGCAGCGAGCAGGACATCGTCTCATCGGGAAGTGATGTTCAGATATTGTTGACGAAAGGCAAATTCAAGTCGCGATCTGGAACATCAACTGTTAGATCTTCTCGCCCACCAGGAATGCCAGGCGAAATATCATGAGCAGAGATATCGAGACGAGGAGAACCATCGCACAGCGTGTGATCGATCGGGCGACAACGCGCGGTGCGCCGATCGACACTGATCCCGCCTTCCTCGCCGTAGTGGAGGAATGGATTCGGGGAGATATCGACTTAAAGGCTATGCGCGAACGGTACCTTGATATAATCGCCCTTCGAGCTGCTGAACGGCGCGGCCCGCTGAAAAACCGCCTCGGCATAAACCCATCGGAGTCGTCAAACGAGGCGAACGAAGAATAAAAAAATGGGCCTGCGGAACCGCGGCCCATGAAGTGTGGAGACCTAAAACCTCCAGAGGGGAACAGCTGCTGCGACGGAACTGGGAGGTGACCGTCATGTGCATCAGCTAAAGGCGTTATGCCCGAATTTTGACCAACTGGAAAACATTTATTGTGCAACGCAGCTATGCAGCTGCTGCGATGGTCTCGCTGTCCAGATCTTCCGCCAGTTGAGCCTCGATTGTTCGCAGCTTCAGGCGCTTTTCCTTGAGGTCGTCTGCGAACGCGAAAGCGCCTCCGTTGCGGGAGCGGTAGGAAGCCAATCGCCGCTCGGCCTCTTCCAGACGCCGGCGATACTGGCGCTGTTCCTCGTCGAAGCCGATGAGAGCGTGTTCGAGGCGCGATATGGCGCCGAGCGGTGTGACCGTGATCGGCAGATCGATCTCGTAGTCAGCGCCCGTGCGCTGGAGCAGCGTTTGGTAGTGGTAATTGTCGCCACGGCCGAACTTCTCTCCGAAATAGACGAGATCGAAGCCCCCGATCGTCGCCAGATGCACCTCGCCTTCCTGCTGCAACTGCAGGAGCGTGAAGATCTCTTTCATCAGCACGCGGCCCGCTTCCTTGCGCTCGGTATATTCTTGTCCAAGCACCATCATCGTAAAGGCATCGCCGGAGGTCGACTGTCGCCGCGCGATGTCCTCCCCAATCTCGGCGATCCGCCGGGTCGATATCTCGATCTCACGCTCGGCATCACGCATCTGCCGGCGGACGGCATATTGGTCGTCCTCATGGGCAGCGCGCAGCCGCTCGAGCCGCGCGATGTCAGCTTCCAGTCCGGCCTTCTGCATCAGCCGCTCGTCGCCTGATGCAATGGCCTTTGCCATAGCGAACTGATTGGCGGCACCTTCACCGAAATCCTCTAACCGGCGGATCGACGTGTCGCCGGAGAGGGCGGCGGCGATGAATCGCGCCTTGCGCTCATTGTTCTGCCACATGGAGGCGTCGAGCGAGCCTTCGGTGGCATAGGCGAAGATATCGACTTCGTCATGCTGATTGCCCTGGCGGACGATGCGACCCTCACGCTGCTCTATCTGCGACGGCAGCCACGGGACGTCGAGATGGTGCAGCGCCTTGAGCCGAAGCTGGGCGTTAACGCCCGTGCCCATGGTTTCCGAGGAACCGATCAGGAAACGCACCCTGCCGGCACGGACATCACCGAACAGCCGCTGCTTGGCCTCTGTCTTCTTGTAATCCTGCATGAAGGCGATCTGCGATGCCGGCACGCCGAGCCGGACCAGCTCGTCACGAATGAAGCGATAGGCAGAGAAGCCGCGGGATTTCTCGACATTGATCGTGCCGAGATCGGAGAAGATCATCTGCGCCGCACCCGGCAGATCGAAGTCTGTGCCATTGGGGCGGCGATAGTTTGCTTCACCCGTCTCCTGCCAGATCCTGTAGGCGTTGCGGATGAGCAGATTGAGCTTATTGCCCTGCTCATTCTCGGCACCCGGCATGACGAAACGAAGATCGATGGCCGCATGGCGCCCATCGGTGATGACCGAGAGCAGGATGTCGTCGCCCGGCTTGGCCGGTCCCTCCCTCTGTTCGATCGCCTTGATCCGACCATCGAGCATCTGCTGGTAGGTCTTGAACAAAGCCGTCGGCTTGGCCGTCAGGATCTGACGGCGCCCGGTCGAGATGTCAGGCACCTTCACATACTGACGAAGATCCTCCGGCATGACCACATCGGCAAACGAGCGGAACATGGCGATCAGTTCCGGAACATTGACGAAGGAAGCGAACCGAGACACAGGCTTGTATTTTCCGGAGGGCTGGATTTCGAGTTCTGTCGTCGTGTCGCCGAAGCAGGAGGCCCAGGCATCGAACTCGTGCAGCCCGCGTTCGGCAAGCGCTTCGTGGCCGAGCAGTCGCTGGATCGAGAACATCTCGCCGAGCGTATTGGTAATCGGCGTGCCCGAGGCCAGCACCAGCGACCGGCCAGGCTTCTTCGTCTCGATGTAGCGAGACTTTACATAGAGATCCCAGGCCCGCTGCGAGCCGTTCGGATCGATGCCCTTTAACGTCGACATATTGGTGGCAAAGGAAAGCTTTCGAAATTCCTGCGCCTCATCGACGACGATCTGGTCGACGCCGATTTCGGAGATGGTCAGGAGATCGTCCTTGCGGGTGGCGAGAGCTTCGAGCCGCTCCTGCAAACCCTCCTTCAACCGCTCGAGGCGCTTGCGCGAGACGCGGTCTTCGCTGTCGACCTTGGTCAGCAGATCCTCGTAGAGTTCCAGTTCATCCTGGATCATCTGTTGCTCGAACGCCGAGGGCACGGCAATGAACCGAAACGCCGAATGGGTGATGATGATCGAATCCCAGGTCGCGGTCGCCGCTCGCGACAGGAAGCGGGCCCGTTTGTCCTTGGTGAAGTTGGTCTCGTCAGCGACGAGGATCCGCGCGTTCGGGTAGAGCGCGAGGAATTCTCGTGCGGCCTGCGCCAGGCAATGGCCGGGTACGACCAGCATCGCCTTGGCGATCAGGCCGAGACGGCGCTGCTCCATGATGGCCGCGGCCATTGTCATCGTCTTGCCGGCCCCGACGGCATGAGCAAGGTAGGTCGAGCCGTCGGCAATGATCCGCCAGATGCCGCGTTTTTGATGCCCATATAAAGTAAAGGCGCCTGAGGCGCCGGGAAGTTTGAGATGGGAGCCGTCGAATTTGCGCGGCGCGATATTATTGAAACGATCATTGTAGTCGCGGGCCAGCCGGTCGGTGCGATCGGGATCCGTCCAGATCCAGTCCTGAAAGGCCTGCTTGATCTTCTGCAGCTTGTCGCGAGCTGCCTCGGTATCGACGATATTGAGCACCCTTCGCTCGCCATCGACATCCTTGAAGGTGTCGAAGATCTGCGGAACACGGCTGTTCAGGGCATCTGCGAGCAATTCCCCGGCATGGCGGCGGCTGGTTCCCCATTCGGACGTACCGGCGGCGCTGTAACCGAGCTGGCGCGCTTCGACCGTCCAGGACCCGAGCTCCGGCATATGGTGGATGCGGATATCTGCTTCCATCGTCTCCTTGACGAAGGCCACGACATCGGCGGCCGGGATCCAAGGGGCGCCGAGACGGGCGGTGATGTCCGATGGTCGCAGATCGGCCGGCTGAACATCAACCAAGGCGCGAACATTGTGCTCATAGACGGGATCAAGGTCTGCCGCAGCTTGTGCTGCGGCGAGCTTGGTGCGCACCGTGCCGGAGAGATAGGCATCTGCCGTCTGCCAGGATCCGTCGGCAGGATCGCGGAACACTTCGTCGCCCAGATCGGCGATGACGGTGGACACGTCGCTATGGAGCAGCTCCGCGATATGATCGAGGTCGACATGGCCGCGCTCGTTGAGTACGACGGCCAGCGCATCAGCCGCATTGGTGATGACAGGCGACATCGGCGGAGCGATCACGCGGGTTGCGAATATCGGGCCTGGCTTCGCCGTGTCGGTCTCCAGATCATAGTCCTCGATCGAGGCGACCAGCCAGCAATCGGGATCGTCTCGGAAAGGCGCGAGGTTCGGCTGGCGATGGGTCTCCTTGACTTCGCCGGTCTCGGCATCCTCCTGGATCGAGACGGTCGTGTGGTTGATCGGCCCGAAGTCGCGGACGAAACTGGACCAGGCAATCCGCAGGAGGACCTGGAGATCGCGCCATGGGCGGTCGGTTTCCTGAGCTTTCAGTACCTCGCGCACCGCGTCACGGATCGGGATCAGTTTTGAGACGATCCGGACTTGCTTTTCCGAGATCCCATCCCCTGTACGACCCTTTCGCACCGTCACAGGCACGGCCGCGCCATCCAGCATCTGCATCAGGCCCTTCGACCGGTCGAGGAAGAAACTGCCTTCGCGGATAACACTGTCCCTCGGCTTCAGATCGACGATGTCGCCGAGCTCGTCCTCCAGATCGATATCGATGGGCGTTGGCTCGCCGTCGTAGAGATCGGCCGGCAGGACATTGATCGCAGCGGCGAGTGCGGCTTCCAGATCCTCTCCAGCGCGCGGCAAGCAGGTATAGGTCTCGCCGAACGGTCCGGAGGTCAACGTGTGTGTGCCGAGCACGAAGTCGGAATGGCGGGCAAACCACCTGTTGACGCGGATGGCGCCTTCGTCATCAGTTGCGGGGCGAACCTCGTCCACGTCGAGCCAGGTCTGATCCCCCTCCGGCTCACCCGGCTTGCGCTTGCGGAAGAACAGGATGTCGACGACGACATCCGTGCCGGCATCACGGCGGAAGCTGCCTTCGGGCAGGCGGATCGCGGCAATGAGGTCGGCGGACTTCGTGATATGCTCGCGCCCCGTCGTATCGGCCTTGTCCATCATGCCGTGCGATGTGACGAAGGCCGCGAGCGCACCCGGCTTCAAGAGGTCGATCGACCGGGCGATGAAATAGTCGTGCAGACGAAGGCCGAGCGAACTATAGGCGCGATCAGAGCGGACAATACGATCCGAGAATGGGGGATTGCCGATCGCGAGATCGTAGATCGGCGTCAGATTGGTGCGGGCAAAGTCACCATTGATGATCCGGGCCTTCGGCTGCAGCAGCTTGACGATCCGCGCGGTGACGGGATCGAGCTCGACGCCGGTGACGTAGCTGCTGTTTCGATACGCTTCTGGCATCAGCGCTGGAAATAGTCCCGTGCCGATCCCCGGTTCAAGGACGCGGCCGCCACGCCAGCCGAGCCTCTGGATGCCGGCCCAGATCGCCCGGATGATGAACTCCGGCGTGAAATGAGCATATTGGGTGCAGCGGGCCAAAGACGCATAGTCGGCTTCGGAGACGGCTGTTTGGAGCGAGGAGCCGAGATCATCCCAGCCCTGCCGGAAATCGACCTCCCCCGGTCGGCGGAACATCCCGTTGGCGAGTTCGCCGGCGCCAAAGCCGGTGAAGCGGATCAGGCGCTTCTGGTGTTCGCGTGTGACGGGCACACCATTGCGCTCGATCTCTCGCGCCGTCAGGATGGCGGCGACGTTCAGACGGGCGCGCTCCTTCCAGGACGAAGGTAAGCCGCGGTCACTCTCGAAATAGAAGTTTGCGCGGAGCCTCGTGGGGCGGGAGGGCACTGCCGCCTCCCCGGGAGGTACGGATGCCGGCCCTGACGCCGGCGGCGTGGGATCGGGATCGTCGTCATTTGCGGCCGCAGGCGAAAAGGCGCCGAAGGCGGTCACGCCAAGGCCCAAGCCGGACGATAGTGCGGTATTGCCAAACATGTCGAACGTGAAGGGGTCGTTGCTCATGATAAATTCTCCTTGTGAGGGCGCGCGTCGTCGTCCAGCGACCGGGACGCGCTGACGAAGAGATGCTGATTGACGTTGGGGATCCGCTGCGGCGAAGACGCTACGGCCACTCGATGATGAAGAGTTCCATCGAGTCCTCATCGAAGGTGATGCCGAGATGCCTGGCATTCGGAGTAGCGGCGATCATCGCCTCCAGCTGGTCGGCATCGATGAATTCGACACCGTCGTCTCCTCCGAAGGTTCTGCGCTTGACTTCGAACCAGTCGTCGTTCGTGCGGGGATCGCATTCGAGCGCATAGGCGACGAACGGCTTTTCGCCGTCCGGCAGTTTGCCGTTCGAGCACAAGTAGACACCGTGATCACCCACGAGCCAGACACCCGGCTGCTCGCCGCCCCCGGGATGAAGGCCATAGTGGGGATTGCGAAAGCCGCCATTGGCTTCTGCGTCGGCGCGACCGCGGGCGATCACCGCCCGCACGGATTCAATCGGAAACAAAAGCATAGAAAGCGCCTCCTCACGCTGCGACTGCCGTATCGGGCAGATGGCGCAGTTGAACGGGCAGTTTGGCTGCGATCTCGTCGTCGGTCAGGTCATCAAGCAGCTTCAGCCTGGCAGATCCGGCATTGCTGAAGAGAGTGATGACACGCTGACACGGCAGATACTGCGGGGTGGTTTCATCGGCGTAGCCGCGATATGCGTCCGCCGTGTCGCTCCAGATGTGCTCGAGGCGTTCGTCCCGCGTCATCGATCGAACAGGGCGCGTTTCCCTCTCGATGATCGCCAGGCGCATGTCCTCCACCGACCCGCCGTCGGAGAGATCGCAATAGGCGTGGAAGAAACGAATGACTCCGTCGATCCGCAGCGCGAGGAACACCGATGTGACGGATTCGGTCAGAAATTCTCGCATCGCGAACATCGAACCCCGGATCCACAGCGGCGGCAGGATCTCGAACATGTAATCATGCTCGCGCTCGGCGATTTCGAACCACTCGCCTGCATAGAGCGCGCTCGCGTCACCGTCGAAACGGTGAGGACGCTTAGCATGCCGATCGAACATTCGGAACATCTGATGGCGCTCAGCGATGCCCTGGTAGACTTTGCGGATTGCGGAAGGGTTGCTCATTGGCGGCTCCTCTGGCCCTGTCCGGACCGAAGTGCGGTGCTGCCCTGCCGGCTCACCATCCTCTTCAGTCCCTCATGACCTCTCCCCTCAAGCCGCCTCTCCGTCCGGGCGGGTCAAGGGCCGCTCTTAAGCGGGCGAAGCTTCACCCTTGACGCGGCCGGCGGGCATGCGGCAGGCCTCGGCTTGTTTCCATTCTTCTCTCCCTTCTTTCTTTCTCCCGCGCCTTCAGCGCGTCATTCCAGTCCTCGGCCGGCGGCTTCAGGCGCAACCAGTCACAGCCCACCTCATCTGCGATGTCACGGAGGCGGCCGGCAAAGATTTCGCCCTGGCTATTGGCGTCGGTGGCCGCGACCAGAACAGCGCTGGGACGCGCGGCCAACTGGCGGACTGCCGCTTCTGTCGCCGGCGACCAACCACCGCCGGTGCTGAGATAGAGGCTGCTCTCACGCAGCCCCTCGAATGCCGCCAGGCTCATGGCGTCTATCACCGCTTCGGTGACGCAAAGACGCATGGCGTCAGGAGAGCCAAGGCGAAACAGCATTTTAGAACCGCCTGTCGAAAAGCCGCGCCAATCGGGACCGCGCTCCTCCCAGCCGGTGACAGTACCATCGTCATTGACATGTGCGGCCCACATGCTGCCGTATGGGCCCTCTCGGAGGACATCACTTTGGATGGCCTTCCGGATGATCGTTCCCGGTAGGCAGCGCTCGCTGCGCAGATAGCGCCAGGTCATTGATCCCTGCCACGGCCGACGTCGTGTTGCCCAGCGTTCAGAGACGGAACTGCTGTGAGCGGGCTTTCCGGCCGGTCGAGACCAGGCAGGATCCCTGGCGACGATGCCGACAAGAGCGGCCACCCGGTCGAGCGCCTGGACGAAGGTCACGCCGTCCAGATGCTCCGCGAGACTGAAGACATCGCCTTTTGCGTCGGACAGTGGATCGAACCATCCTCGCCCCCCATGGATGACGATGACGATTTCCGCACCGCGCCGGTATTTCACTGCCTTGCGAGTGCTTTCCTTGACGTCGATGGCGAACCCAGCCTGTTCCAACACGGCTGCGCACGGGACACGGTCCCGAAGTTCTTCCAGTTTTTCTTTCTCCATTATTTTCCCGGCGCTTTTGGCGCCGCCTTCTCTCCAGATTCGTTCCTCCCGCAATTTGCGGGACCGTTTCCGGCGGCCGCGAAGAGCAAAGGGGGCAAGGGCGCGGCTGGCAATCTGCAGATTTGCATTCCGCTCCGGATGACCTGTCAGCAGCGGCGCAGCTTCCCTTGCCGCCTGCCGCTCGCAAGCGACACCCAGGAGGTGAAGGGTCTCAATGAGACCCACCCGGAACGTATTCATGCACGATCTCCAGATCGTCTTCATCGTCGAGTTCGTCGCTCGGCAGAACGCCGAACTCGTTGCCGGACCTGAACAGTGTGACCGGAACCATGAGGGTGCGGGAAAGCTGGAAGGCGTGGTTCTGCGCAAGCGAAAGATCGGTGTTCATCTGAGGCTCCATCTTTGGAGCGGGCCATTCCCGCTCGATGGCTCCCGTCAGTGTCCGGAACCGGTCGCGATCACCGCGAAGGCAAAGCCGAAGCGGCCGCAGCTTGCTAGCGGACCCCGTGAGCGGGTTGATCGACGGAGATCCGGGGCCGGACCAGGTAGCCATCCATCAAGAGCGGGATTGGGATGCCCCATACGCCTTGCCTTGGATCCACAATAATCGTGCTGATGCGGATCCTCGCCTTCCCTGATCGCCTTTCCGGTTGTTTTCTCGCTCCGACGTCGGGGTCGGTGTCGACGGGTATAACTGCTGGAGACGGCCCGCATGCAGCCCGAAGCTGAGTGTTCCGGACGGTTGCGGAAGCCGCATCGAGGTCTGACGTCGTTCTCACGCAGGCTCCAGATCACAAGTTCGCTGGAACGATCGTCGTGCGCGCCAACGGATCAGCGCCGTCCTCTTGTCAACTTTGAGGGGTCGCGTTATTCCGTCTGCGGAATATCTCTTGAAATATTCCACAAATGGAATACATTTGGAGCACCGATGAGTTGGAGCGTTGAATATACCGATGAGTTTGGTGAGTGGTACACGACGCTGATCGAGGCCGTTCAAGACGATATTGTAAGGGTAGTCGGAATTTTAGAAGCCAAAGGACCGCAACTTCCCTTCCCTTACTCATCCGGCATCGAAGGTTCAAAGCACGAACATATGCGGGAACTGCGGATTCAGAGCGGCGGCGAACCCTACCGGGTATTCTACGCTTTCGATCCGCGTCGCACTGCTATTTTGCTCGTCGGTGGAAATAAAACCGGCGACGACCGCTTTTATGAAATCATGGTTCCGGTCGCTGATCGACTATATGACAATTACCTGATCGAGATCGGGAAGGAAGGTTTGATATGACTGGACATCGCCCCTTTAACGACTTGCGCAACAGAATGTCGCCCGAACGCCGTGCCCGCAACGATGAAGCGACCAAGGCAATTCTCGAAGACATGGCGTTACACGAGTTGCGCGTGGCCCGTGAAAAAACTCAGCAGGATGTGGCACGCGCACTCCATGTGAAGCAGCCGGCTGTCGCAAAGCTGGAGCAGCGCGCCGATATTTATGTCAGCAATCTGCGACGCTATATCGAAGCATTAGGTGGCACGTTGGAGATTACCGCGAAGTTTCCCGACGCCTCGGTCAACATCAAGAATTTCAGCGAGTTGGCCGCTGAGAAGTAACAACGCTTGGAAGCAATAGGGCCTCCGACTATACATTACCTAAATCGCTTAATGAAAATTCCGGCTCTTAACCTTCAGCGTATCGATGTGAAGGTCCGGTGTGAACATGTCCCGCGGAACGACCGGCTTTGGCCGATCGCGTGAATCCGGCCCGCCGCCCCCGTGGGCAAACTCATCGCCGCGACCAGCCGGCAGCCTGAACTCCGTATCTCGATCAGCGAGACCAACCAGGTCGCCTGAGAGATCGAACAGTTGCTGGGCGACGAGATGGACGACCTCCCCTTCCCGCTGGATCCGCCCGTTGATCGCCATCATCGACGATCCCAGCACAATGCGCCTGCGCTTCTCGAACAGGGTGGGCCAGACGACGATATTGGCAGGACCCGTCTCGTCCTCGATGGTAATGAACATCACACCCTTGGCCGATCCCGGCTTCTGCCGCACCAGCACGAGGCCAGCGGTGTAAACCCATCGGCCATCCCGGGCATTCATCGCCTCGGCACAGGTGATGATATTGCGTGCCGACAGGTCCTTGCGCAGAAAGGCGACAGGATGCTGGCGCAAAGTCAGCCCGATGTGGCTGTAGTCCTCGATGACGTTATGGCCGTCCGTCATTTGCCGAAGTGCCACCTCTGGCTCCTGCTGCTCGGCAATCGCTGTCGCCTCGCGTTCGGCTGCGGCTGCAAACAACGGTAAGGGCTCGTCGCGCAGCGCCTTGATCGCCCAAAGCGCATCGCGTCGTTCGAGTTTCAACGATGGCAGAAAGGCGTCGGCCTCTGCCAGTTGAACAAGCGCTTCGGTCGGCACGCTGGACCGGCGCCACATGTCATCGACTGAGGCGAACGGGTTGTTCATGCGCGCTGCAACGATCCGTGCGGCGTCCGCGACAGCCAGCCCTTTCACCTGGCGAAACCCGAGGCGCACAGCATGACGATCGCTGCCTCCAACCCTTTCCAGCGTGCAGTCCCAGCGCGAGCGGTTGACGCAAACCGGCCTCACCTCGACGCCATGCTTGATTGCGTCCCCGACGATCTGGGCCGGAGCATAAAAGCCCATTGGCTGGCTGTTGAGAAGGGCTGCGCAAAAGATATCTGGATAGTGGCATTTGATATAGTTCGAAGCATAGGCAATCAGCGCAAACGACGCTGCGTGGCTCTCAGGAAAGCCGTAGGAGCCAAAACCTTCGAGCTGCGAAAAGGTCTTTTCGGCAAACTCTGGCGAATAACCATTCTTCACCATCCCCGAAACCAGCTTGTCCTTGAACCGCGAGACGCCGCCGGTAAACTTGAAGGTAGCCATGGATTTGCGCAGCTGGTCTGCCTCACCACCGGAGAAACCGGCGCAGACCATCGCTACCCGCATGGCGCTTTCCTGAAACAGCGGCACGCCGAGCGTTTTTCCAAGCACGGCCTCCAGCTCAGGGGTGGGATACTCGACCGGCTCCTTGCCTTCACGCCGACGAAGATAGGGATGCACCATGTCGCCTTGGATGGGACCGGGCCGGACGATCGCCACCTGCACGACCAGATCGTAGAAGGTGCGGGGCTTCAGGCGCGGTAGCATCGCCATCTGCGCACGGCTTTCAATCTGGAAGGTGCCGAGCGTGTCAGCCTTGCGGATCATCGCGTAGGTCGCCGCATCCTCCTGCTCGATCTTCGAGAGATCAAGGTGCTGGCCCTTGTGTTCGCGGATGAGATCGAAGGCCTTGGCCATGCAGGTGAGCATCCCGAGCGCCAAGACGTCCACCTTCATGAATTTCAGTGCCTCGACGTCGTCCTTGTCCCATTCGATGATCTGCCGGTCTTTCATTGTCGCTGGCTCGATCGGCACGAGATCGTCGAGCCGGTCGTGGGTCAGGACAAAACCGCCGGGGTGCTGACCAAGATGGCGCGGGGCGCCCATCAGCTGCTGCGCGAGTTTCAGGGTGAGCGCTAAGCGCCGGTCGTCGGGGTTGAGATTGAGCTCACGGATGTTTCTTTCGGGTACTTCTTCCGACCACGACCACATGCCTGACGATAGCGCCTTGATGACGTCCTCCGGCAGTCCGAGCGCCTTGCCGACATCGCGGATTGCGCCCTTGGCCCGGTATCGGGTGACGGTGGCGCAGAGTGCCGCCTTATCCTTGGTGTAGGTCTTGTAGATCCACTGGATGACCTCCTCGCGCCGTTCGTGCTCGAAGTCGACATCGATATCCGGCGGCTCGTCGCGTTCCTGGCTGACGAAACGCTCGAAGAGGAGATCATTGGTGGAAGGGTCGATCGATGTGATGCCGAGAATATAGCAGACGGCGCTGTTAGCCGCCGATCCCCGGCCCTGACAGAGAATGCCCTGACTTCTGGCAAAGCGCACGATCGAAAACACCGTCAGAAAGTAAGGCGCATATTTCATGGTGCGGATGAGATCGAGTTCGTGCCGCACGGTTTTGAGGACATCCGGTGGCAGGCCTTCCGGATAGCGATCGGGCGCACATTCCCAGACATAATGCTCGAGCGATCCTTGAGCATCCTTGCCCGGCACGATGGCTTCCTCCGGGTATTGGTAGGTAAGCTCTTCGAGGCTGAACTTGCAGCGTCTGACGATCTCCCTAGTTCGCGCCAAGGCCTCGGGATATCGCGGAAACAGACGCTCCATTTCTTCCGGTGGTTTCAGATAGCGATCCGCATGGCGCTCGCGCTCGGAACCGACATCGTCGATCGTGGTGTTGTGCCTGATACAGGTGACGATGTCCTGCAATTGCCGACGGCCCGGCTCATGAAACAGCACGTCATTGGTGACGACGGTTCTGACCTTGAACCGCGCCGCCATGTTGGAAATCTCATGCAGACGCAGCTGGTCGTTGGGGCGCCGGCGCAGGCAGAGAGACACGTAAGCGCGATCACCAAATAGCTCAGCCATTTTTCGAAGCTGCGCGGCACAGGTGGCATCCGGCAGATCAGGCACCAGAATGCCGATCATGCCCTCGGAGTAAGCGACGATATCGCCCCAATGCAGGAGGCAGTTGTTCTTGCCGCCACGCGATTTGCCCAGCGTGATCAGCCGCGTGAGGCGCGAATAGGCAACGCGGTCCATCGGATAGACCAGCACCGACATGCCGTCGGCGAGATCGAGACGACAGCCGACGACCAGGCGCAGACCGGTGGCGCGGGATGCTTCCAGCGCACGGACGATGCCTGCCAGCGAATTGCGATCGACGACGCCGAGCGCCTCGATCCCCAGGATCTTGGCGGTCTCGAACAGCTCCTGCGCTGAAGATGCGCCACGCAGAAAGGAGAAGTGCGTCGTGACCTGCAGCTCGGCATAGCTCATGCGAAGATCCCATGGCAAAACCAGCGATGGGACCCGGTCTCAGGATCAACCCCATCGCCCGAGCGGAACACCCACAGGCGTTCACCGGATTCGTCCTCGATGACGAAGTAGTCGCGCACGGCGTCCATCTCGGCATCGCGCTGCCACCACTCTCCAAAAATGCGTTCCGGGCCATCGGCGCGCTTGACCTTACGGCGCTTGCCGCGCCAGACGATGGAGACCGGAGGGCGGTCCGGCATCAGCGCGATTGCCTCGATCAGTTCGGGCCGTGGCAACAGCCGAACCGGCCGGCGCCAATGGCTGACCCAGGCAATAGCGATCGGTTCAGCAACGGGACTGATCCGCTTCACGGAGCGTTCCGGCACATCGGAGGCGACCGGTGCGACGCGATACACCCGCTGGCCCCGATTTCCATAGATATCGATGAGCGGCGTCACATCGGTGATGTCATCCTCGACCAAAGCAGAGACTTTCTGCGCCTCTTCCAATGGCTCGGCCAGAACGGCAACAAGGATGAGCTTCTCGATCCCGAAACCTGGCTCGATCTTTTCGGTCCGGTCCCGAAACAGTTTCGTCAGCCAGGCGATATCGCGGGCAGGCTTGGCGGTGCCTGCGCGAATGGCCTGCCTGGTACCGTCAACCTTCTCGACGATCAGATCGGCACGGCGCACCCCAAGACCGCGCTTCTGAAGCTCATCGACCAGTTGGACGACGAGGCGGCCGACATATTTGTTGATCGTTTCGGCAGCCCCAATCGGTTCAGAGAAGGCTTTCGAGACTTCGATCAGCTCAGGCATTCGGATCGGCTCGATAGGCTCGGCGATACGGCACAGCATCTGGTCGAGACGGCGGCCGATCTCCGGACCAAAGCGCAAAGTCAGTGGCGCACGTGGCGTGTTGGCAAGCTCGCCAATGGTCTGGAAGCCGAGGACGCGCAGATCGCCGATGATCTTTGCCGGCAGACGCAGGAGCGAGGCCGGCAGTTTTTCGACGGCGCGCACTGTCTCACCCGGCTTAACCACGATCGTTTCGCGGTTGATGGCGCGGGCGCAGGCGTGGGCTGCACCCCAGCTGTCGGCGACCGCTACACGGGCAGTCAGCTTGCCTCCCAGAAACTGGTTGGCGATCTTTGTCACCATTGACAGCTCGCCGCCCTGCAGGTGGTCGGCACCTTCGGTATCCATGACAATGCCATCGATCCCGTCGACGGCAACGATTGGCGAATAGATCGTCAGCGCCCAGAGCGTGATGCGTTCGAGTGCAACGCGATCGGCTCCGGGATCTGCATCGACCATCATCAGGCCGCGAAACAGCGACTGCGCCTTCGCCGCCGGCATGCCGACATGTACGCCTGCCGCTCTGGCGGCCGGGTCGGCAGCCGAAACCCACCGCTTCGGACCGCTTCTTGCAATCACGGCGATTGGCTGTTCAGGCGGAATAGACGGATCGGCCCGACGAATGCGATCCGTCGGCAGATCCGGAAGATAGATCGAGACGACCCTTGTCATCGCACGCCCTCACGAGAAACTCAGCACACTCACCCGCTTTCACGCGCATCAATTCCAGAAACCATTGAGGTCTGCCCACCCCCGGTACCGGCAACTCCTCTGACGGCATCACACTCACTCGCCATCTGGTCGTCGATGCCGTCGGCTGACCAAAATCATTCGCTTCGGTTTGTCGTCGCCATCGTCTGACCACGAGCGCCATGGTCCCCGTTCGCTCGGCCGCCAGTTGGAGACGCCGGGAACTGACCATCGGTAGACGGACAACCTCGCCGACGACGGCGCCGAGACCGCCGAAGGATAGGCCTTCCTCCATGTTGGCCAGAACATCCTCTTCCTTGTCGGACTCGACGAAGATGACGCGGTCGGGATGGAGGCCGACCTGGGCAAGCGCCGGAAAGAACAGATCCGGCCTCGTCAGACACCAGATGACGGGGCCTTTGGTCCGGGCGGCAATGCCGGCAACAAAAAGCGCGGCGGCTGCACCATCGACTGTACCGGATCCTCCGCCCGCAAACTCATGCAGCGCTCCATAGGCAAGCCCCCCGCCAGGCAAGGCCGCATCGATCTCGGGCACACCGAAAGGGAGCGTTCCGGCCCGTTTCGCGAATCCGCCCTCCATCGAAGCGATGCGGTCACGCAAGTCACAGATCACATCGGACACCACCTTGGGGCGGGCAGCGGTCATCGTTCACGGCTCCCTTCAAGGTCGTGTTCAAAGGATCGACATCATGTCGTACGGGCTATTTGTTCATTGTTTGTTCTTATGGCGCACAAGAGTCAAGCGAGGAATATTATCCCAGCATTAGCAATTTTAAAGATTCGAAGCGGAATCAAGCGCGTACGGCAAAAAGAAATTTTGCGGGCCTCTCGAATGGTGGCGCGCGCTCGGTGGATAGCGGGGATGGAAGCAAAGCGTCACAATGTTCTTAAGATTTTCGTGCTGAACTCTCCCAATGACGAAGCCACCGAGATCAAAGCCGCTCCTTCGTGATACCGAAGCCCCGATCCGCTCAAAGCCGCGTCGGAAGCGCAATCCCGCACAGCCACAGCTTCTGTTCGACCCGATGCCCGAGCGCGTCGAGCCGGCGCTTGCACAGCTGAAGGCGCATCCGCCACAAGGCGACCAATGGGGCTGGGAGCTGAAATGGGACGGCTATCGCTTGGCTGTTCATATCGAGGCCACAGGGATCCGCATCCTCACCCGCGGTGGCCATGACTGGACGCACCGGTTTCCGGCGATAGAACAGGCAGCCCGGGCTCTCGGACCGGCGACGATGATCATCGATGGCGAAGCGGTGGTGCTTGACGACGAAGGGCGGCCGGATTTCGGGCTGCTGCAGCAATCGCTTGGCGCTTCCGGCAAGACGGCCGGAAATCGAGCCTCGGACGCCATTCTCTATGCTTTCGATCTCCTCTATCTCGACGGCCACGATCTGCGGGAGATCGAATACCGATCACGCCGGCATCTTCTCGAGGATACGATAAAGGCGAATGACGGCGCCGTCCGTCTATCGGAAACACTCGACGCACAACCGGACGTCCTGTTGGAGCATGTCCGCAGCCTTGGCCTCGAGGGGATCGTCGGCAAGCGTCTCGATCAGCCCTATCGCTCCGGCCGGACTGGCGACTGGGTCAAGATCAAGTGCGTTAAGAGCGAAGCCTTCATGGTTGTCGGCTACGAGCAATCGGCAGCATCGCCAACGGGCTTCGCATCGCTGGCGCTTGCCGCCTATCGCAGTGATGAGCTCGTCCATGTCGGAAACGTCGGCACGGGCTTCAAGGACGCCGAGATGATCAGGCTACGCAAGATACTCGACAAACTCCGCTGGAAGCGAAAGCAGCCACCTGTCGCCTTTGCTGAAAAATCAGATATCGTCTGGGTCGAGCCGACCCTGATCGCCGAGATCGAGTTTAGGACATGGACGGGCGACGGTAAGTTGCGGCATGCTTCCTACAAGGGCCTGCGGGAACGGCAGGACAATGCCGACGTTTACAAACTCGACTAGACGCAGGCGGAACTCACCGGACAAACTGCATTCGGTCGCAACGGAGGAAGTGCTGCCATGTGCAATCTTTACCGGATGGAGGACAGGGACTGGGTCTCGAAATGGGCCCAGGACGCCGAAAGTTTTATCAACCTGATGCCGGCCTACCAAATGAACCCCGACCAGATGGGGCCGATCGTCAGAAACACGGCTGACGGAAAAAAGCAGCTCGTCCATGCACGCTGGGGCCTGCCATCGCCGATTTTCGTGCAAAAGAAGGCTGCCGAAGCTCGGGCAGAGAAACTGAGAGCCAAAGGTCAGGCCGTTAACATGGATGAGCTTATCCGCATGGAACCGGATCGGGGCGTGACCAATGTCCGCAAGCTCAACCTGCCGCACTGGACGCGCTGGTTCGGCATCGAACATCGATGCCTCGTGCCGGTCACCAGCTTTGCCGAACCCGATCCGGCAAGTCAGGAACCCGGCGGCAAAGTGCCGAATGCCTGGTTTGCCCGCGACGAGGCAAAATCGCTGATGTTCTTCGCCGGCATCCATGTGCCGCAGTGGAAGAGCGTCCGAAAAGTCCGGGACGGGATGACCACTGACGATCTCTATGGCTTCCTGACCACGGATCCGAATGATCTCGTCAAGCCGATCCATGAGAAGGCCATGCCCGTCCTGCTGCAGACGAAGGAGGAAACCGACGCCTGGATGCAGGCGCCATGGGAAGAGGCAAGGCACCTCGCCCGTCCACGCCCGAACGATGCGCTGATCATTTTATCGCGTGAACCCTATGGGTCATCGATCGTATTAAAGTCTGGCGAGCTCGTTGAACAGCCTACCCTTCTATAGGCGGACCAGGCGTCGGCGAGTTTTGGCCCCTAAAGGAAGGGTTTGCGATCGGTAAGGACAGTGATATGTTCACTGTCTGTTCTGATAACCTACCTGACGTATGGCTGCCGGAAGAACCATGACAAATACTTTTCCCGCAACAGAGACCATCCGCAAAATCATCCATGTGGACATGGATGCCTTCTATGCCTCGGTTGAGCAGCGGGATAATCCGGAGCTGCGCGGTAAACCGCTGGCCGTCGGCGGTGCTGCCGCCCGAGGTGTGGTGGCGGCCGCCAGCTATGAGGCCCGTAAGTTCGGTGTTCATTCCGCCATGCCGTCGGTCACGGCGGCGCGCAAATGCCCGGATCTGATTTTCGTAAAGCCGCGCTTCGAAGTCTACCGGGCGGTCTCGCAGCAGATCCGGGAGATCTTTGCCGAATACACGCCATTGATCGAGCCGCTGTCGCTGGACGAAGCTTATCTCGACGTGACGGAAAACCTGAAGGGCATGCCTGTCGCCACGGAGATCGCGCTGGAAATTCGCGCGAAGATTAAGGCGGTGACTGGTCTCAACGCATCGGCCGGGATTTCCTACAACAAGTTTTTGGCAAAGATGGCGTCCGACCTTAACAAGCCCAACGGTCAGGCCGTGATCACGCCGAAGAACGGTCCGGCCTTTGTGGAGCAACTTGCGGTCAAAAAATTCCACGGCGTCGGCCCAGCGACTGCCGAGAAGATGCACCGGCTCGGGATCGAGACCGGGGCGGATCTGAAAGCGCAGTCGCTAGCCTTCCTGGCGCAGCATTTCGGAAAGTCTGGGCCCTACTTTTATGGCATTGCTCGCGGTGTCGATAACAGCCAGGTTCGCCCGGACCGCGTCCGAAAATCGGTTGGCGCCGAGGATACGTTCAGCGAGGATATCAACGATCTTGATCTTGCGACGAGCGAGCTGAGGCCTCTGGCGGACAAGGTCTGGAGTTATTGCGAAGCCAGAGCATTTAGCGGCAAGACAGTCACCGTGAAAATCAAATACTCGGACTTTACTCAGGCGACGCGCAGCAGGACCACCGCCCTGCCCTTTGTCAACTGTAACGAGATTTTCGAGGCAGCAACCGGGCTGCTGGCGACGGTTTATCCATTCAAGCGGCCGGTGCGCCTTTTGGGCGTAACGCTATCGTCGCTCACCCATGATCGTCAAAGAGATAACGATCAGGATCAGTCGCAACTGGATTTCGGGATGTAGACAGAAGCGAGAAAGCCTGCTGCGGGAGGATGTGCATCGCTTCGTTGAGATTGCTTATGCTTTTAGGTAATCCAGCACCGCGTCCGCGACCATGGTCTTGTGGCGGTTGTAAAGCTCTGGTGCAGAGAGGTCGCGGCGGAAGATCGTGCCGAAGGTGTAGCGATTGGATACGCGGAAGAAGCAGAAGGCGCTGATCAGCATATGTAGGTCAATGGGGTCGACATCGCGGCGGAAACTGCCATCGGCGCGTCCGCGCTCGAGGATGTCGGCCAGCGTATTGATGATCGAGATGTTGAGCTCGCGGATCTCGCTCGATCGCTGCATGTGGGCGGCCTGGTGAATGTTCTCGATGCTGACGAGCCGGACGAAGTCTGGATTGGCCTCGTCATGGTCGAAGGTGGTACCGATCAGCGTGCGCAGGGCCAGTTCCGGGCGCATGTTCGACAGTTCGAGATCGGCCTCGAGCGAGCGGATCTTGCGATAGGCGCGCTCGAGCACCGCGAGGTAGAGCGCCTCCTTGGAGCCGAAATAATAGTAGATCATACGCTTGGAAGTGCGCGTCCTCGCAGCGATCGCGTCGACGCGGCCGCCCGCGAGGCCATGCGTCGTGAATTCCTCGGTCGCAACACTCAGAATGTCCTGCCGCGTCTTCTCCGGATCGTTCTTGCGTGAAAGGCGTGGCTCGTTGGCCATGGTAGACATGTTCTCCTGTCGCGCGGTCGTTGTAGCGCCGATGCTTCCCCTATCGCTTCATAAAGCACAACGCCTCCCCGTTTCAACCGAGCCTCGGCGACAATGTTGACACGAACTAGTTAGTACATTATTGAAAACGTATCGAAGCGCACCAGGGAGGAGACCGGGTGTCCTGAGGGTGAGGAGCTTGCCCCAGCCGATACCGTGTCGTTGCGAGATGCAGTCCACACCATCCAGTTTTAAAGCCGGTCTGATCGGCTCAGGTATTCAGCAGTCGCTTACGCCGGCCATGCACATGACCGAAGGCCGCAACCTTGGCGTTGGCTATGACTATGCGATAATCGACCTCACTGAGATCGAGGGTGGCGCCGACAGGCTGGCCGACACGCTCGCGCGGTCCGAGGCGCAAGGTTTTTGCGGGCTCAATATCACCCATCCCTGCAAGCAGGAGGTCATTCCACTGCTCGATACACTGTCGCCAGAGGCCATGAAGCTCGGCGCGGTCAACACCGTCGTGTTGAAGGATGGCAAGCGCCATGGCCACAACACCGACTGGTGGGGTTTCGCGGAGGGCTTCCGTCGTGGCCTGCCGGGCGCAGATCTTTCGAAGGTCGTGCAGCTTGGCGCCGGCGGCGCGGGAGCCGCGACCGCCTTCGCGATCCTGATGCTCGGCGCCGCCCGTCTGTCGATCGTTGACCGCGATGCGGGGCGTGCGCGGCAGCTGGCCGGTGTTATGCGGGATCTCTTTCCCGAGGCCGTGGTCGACGTTGGTCTGGAGGCGGCCGATGTCATGCCTGGCGCGAGCGGCCTTATCCATGCGACACCGACCGGCATGGCCAAGCATCCGGGTCTGCCTTTGTCCGAAAACCTGCTGCGGCCGGACCTCTGGGTGTCGGAAATCGTCTATTTCCCGCTGGAGACGGAGCTTCTGGCGACGGCGCGCAAAAAGGGCTGCAAGGTGCTCAATGGCGGCGGCATGGCCGTGTTCCAGGCTGTTGGTGCGTTCCGGCTCTTCACCGGTCTCGCGCCCGACGCCGATCGCATGCTCGCGCATTTTCGTTCGCTGACAGCGAGCCAAGGAGTAGTGAGGGCCGCAGAATGAAAACCTCGATTGCAACGGTATCCATCAGCGGCGAGCTTCCGGACAAGCTGGAGGCGATCGCCAAGGCCGGTTTCGACGGTGTCGAGATTTTCGAGAACGACTTCCTGGCCTTCGACGGCAGCCCGCGTGATGTCGGGCGGATGGTGCGCGATCTCGGGATGGAGATCACGCTGTTCCAGCCGTTTCGCGATTTCGAAGGCATGCCGGAAGAATTCCGAGCCCGTACCTTCGATCGCGCGGAACGCAAGTTCGATGTGATGCAAGAACTGGGCGCGGACCTTCTGCTCGTCTGCTCCAACGTTTCCGGCGTGTCGCTCGGCGGCATAGACCGGGCGGCGGCCGATTTTCGCGAACTGGGCGAGCGGGCGGCGACACGTGGCTTGCGGGTTGGGTACGAGGCGCTTGCCTGGGGGCGGCATATCAGTGATCATCGCGACGCTTGGGAGATCGTGCGGCGCGCCGACCATCCCTCGATTGGCCTGATCCTCGACAGCTTCCACACGCTGTCACGCAAGATTGACACGAATTCGATCCGCTCGATCCCGAAGGACAAGATCTTCATCGTTCAGCTGGCGGATGCGCCGTTGATCGACATGGACCTGCTCTACTGGAGCCGCCATTTCCGCAATATGCCCGGCGAGGGCGACCTTCCGGTCGCGGAATTCACAGCCGCTGTCGCCGACACGGGCTATGACGGCTATCTCTCGCTCGAGATTTTCAACGACCAGTTCCGGGGTGGCTCGACGCGTGAGATCGCCGCGGACGGCCATCGTTCGCTGATCTATTTGGGCGACCAGGTGGCGCGTCGCCAAAAGACGACAGGGCTGACCGTGCCCGCCATGCCCGACCGGGCGGCGATCAGAGAGGTGGGGTTCATCGAATTCGTCACCGACGAAGATGATGCCGCAGGCCTGGTGAGCCTGCTAAAGACGATGGGCTTCCGGAAGACCGCCGTTCATCGCAGCAAAAAGGTATCCGTCTATCAGCAGGGAGCGATTCGGCTGCTGGTCAATACCGAGGACGCTGGCTTCGCCAGCACGACCCAGGCGATTCACGGAACGTCGGCCTATGCGGTGGCGTTGGCTGTTGACGACGCCCAGGCCGCGCTGTCGCGCGCTGTGGCACTTAATGCGGAACCCTTTAGCCAGGCGGTGGCGGGGGGCGAACTCGACATCCCGGCCATCCGCGGCGTCGGCGGCGGGCTAATCTATCTGCTCGACGGGAAAAGCGATCTCGGCCGTTTCGCCGAGATCGACTTTCTTCCGGCGGGAGAGGAGGACGGCGTGCGCGATGTCGGCCTCAGACGGATCGACCACCTCGCGCAGACTGTGGGCTATGACGAGATGCTCACCTGGATCCTGTTCTACACCTCGATCTTCGCTACCCATAAGTCGCCGATGGTGGACATCATCGATCCGGCCGGTGTGGTGCGCAGTCAAGTGATCGAGAATGACAGCGGCAGTTTCCGCCTGACCATGAACGGTGCGGAGAACAGGCGCACGTTGGCCGGCCATTTCATCGCGGAGAAGTTCGGTTCGGCCATCCAGCACATCGCTTTCGAAACCGCCGATATCTTCGCGACGGCCGCCGCGCTCCAGGAAAACGGCTTCCGGCGGTTGCAGATCTCACCGAATTACTACGGCGACGTGGAGGCTCGGTACGGACTGGACCCTGAACTTACCGACCGGCTGCGGCACGAGAACATCCTCTACGACCGTGACGAGCACGGCGAGTATTTTCAGCTCTACAGCGAGACCTATGGCGAGGGCTTCTTCTTCGAGATCGTCCAGCGCCGGGAATATCGAGGCTACGGGGCTCCGAACGCAATCTTCCGCATCGCCGCGCTAAAGAAATTGATCAGACCGGAAGGCATGCCCCAGCAATGACCATCAATACCATCGATTCCCGCCGCGTTGAATGTGTGGTGCAGACGAACGACCAGCTTGGGGAAACGCCGCTATGGTGCGAACGCAGCAACAAACTGTGGTGGCTCGACATTGAAAAACCGAAACTGCAGTGTCTCGACACGGTTACGGGGCGCCATCATGTCCAGGTCTTTCCCGAGGCGACCCATCTCGGTAGTCAGGCGTTGACGGAATCGGGAGGGCATCTTCTCGCCCGCGATCTCGATCTGCTGCTGCGCACGGAGGACGGCACGCTGTCGCCCTTCGTCACGGTCGAGCGGGATATCGACAACCGCCTCAACGACGGGCGGGTCGATCGCTGGGGACGTTTGTGGATCGGCACCATGGACAACGAACTGCACCGAGCGAATGGCGGGCTTTACCGGATCGACGCGGCGGGTGCAGTGGAGAAGCTGTTCGGCGACGTGATCGTCAGCAACGGCATCGCGTTTTCGCCGGACGGCCGTCGCTTCCATTTCACCGATACGCGCCGCTACACCAGCTATGTCTTCGACATGGATCCCGAGGACGGCGAGATTAGTGGGCGCCGTGTGTTCGCGGACTATTCAACGACGGGCGAACGGCCGGACGGGGCGTGTTTCGACGCCGATGGCGGGTTGTGGACGGCGTTCTTCGCCGGTGGCCGCGTCGTGCGCTATGCACCGGACGGACGCATCGACACCGTTGTGCACCTGCCGACCACGAACCCGACCTGCGTCTGCTTCGGCGGGTCCGACTACAGGACGCTCTATGTCACGACAGCCGCGAAGTTCCTGTCGGACGTGCAGCGGGAGAAGGAGCCGCTGGCGGGCGCTTTGTTCGCCATTGAGGGAGTGGCTCAGGGAATTCCGGAAAACCGGTTCGATATTTGATCAAGAAAACAGGATTTGAGGAGGAAAAATCCATGAGAGACATCACAAGACGTCAGTTGCTTGCGGGCTCGGCGATGACGGCGGCCATGATCGGCCTGCCGCGAGTGGCGCTGGCGGCGACCAAGCTGCGGTTCGCCGATGTGACGACTGATGATGCGCCGCGTTCGCAGGCGCTGCTCAACATCTTCGCTAAGGAACTCGGCGCCGACTACGAATTCACGCCCTTCTTCAACTCCACACTGTTCCGCCAGGGAACGGAACTCGTTGCCGTCCAGCGTGGAAATCTCGACATGGCGCTGCTGCCGCCGTCCGATTTCGCCAAGCAGGCACCCGAATTCGACATTCTTGGCGCGGCCTATGTGGTGCGGGATTCCGCGCATCTGTCGCGCATCTTCGATAGCGAGATCGGCGCGGAATTCCGCAAGGTCGCGCGCGAGAAACTCAATGTCGAGATCCTTGCTCCCGCCTATTACGGGCGCCGTCAGCTCAATCTGCGCGGTAAGAACAAGGTGATGAAGCCAGAGGACCTGGCAGGCGTCAAGCTGCGCATGCCCGGCGGCGAGAGCTGGCAGTTCCTCGGCCAGTCGCTCGGGGCCAACCCGGTAGCGATGGACTATGCCGAGGTCTATACCGGCCTGCAGACCGGCGCGATAGATGGGCAGGACAATCCCTTGCCCAACGACAAGCTCATGAAATTCTACGAAGTGACAAACCAGATCATTCTGACCGGCCACAATGTCGGCTTCGGTCTGCTGCTGATCAGTGCAAAGGTCTTTGACGGCCTGCCGGCGGACGAGCAGTCGCGCATGCGAGAATTGGCGAAGAAGGCCTTTGCCTGGAGTACGGCGGAATACGAAAAGCAGGAAGCCGAGCTGGTCGAGTTCTTCAAGCAAGAGGGGCTCGACGTCTACGAGCCGGATGTCGACGCCTTCCGCGCCCACGCGCAGAAGGAATATCTGGCGTCATCGCTGTCCAGTTCGTGGCCAGCGGGTATGCTGGAGCGGATCAACGCGCTCTGAGCGCCGAGGGGCGGCCGAATCAGCCGAAACGGCCGCTTCTCAGCACATGGCTGGTTCCGTTGTGGACATGTTCCGCGAGGATCGCCAGGGCTCCCGCGGTGTCGCGTCTGAGTGCGAGTTCGAAGAGCTTGCGGTGGTCGTCGGCGACGGCCTGTCCACGAAAGCTTTCCGCCAGCAAATGGTAACGCAGGAAGCGGTCGAAGACGGTGGAGAGCATCGCCATCAGACTGGAGGACCGGCAGGCCGAGACAAGCGCCAGGTGGAATTCCCAGTCGTAGCGGACCCAGTCAACTGTGCGCACGTTTTCGCCCTGCAGCAGTCCGCGCTCGATGACGGCGAGCCTGTGATGGGCGGCGACGAGACGGGCCTCCCAGTCGAGGTCGCCCTCGGCGAGGGAGGTTTGTAAGGCGTGGCCTTCGAGCAGGACGCGCAGATCGGCAAGCTCGAGAAGTTCGGCGCGGGTGGCGGGCCTGACGATGAAGCCGCGCTGACCCTCGGCGACCACCAGCGTTTCGGCCGCGAGGTGATTGAGGATCTCGCGCAAGGTCGAGGCGCTCACGGAGTATCGCTCGCGCACCTGCTCGATCTTCAGCCGCGATCCCGGGGGAAGCGTGCCGGAGATTATGTCGGCGCGAATGCGCCTGTGAGCGTTCTCGCCCGTGGTTTCGGTGGGCGGAGTGACGGAGCCTGTCATGCTGTATTCCCATTTTTTCGCAGGATATCGGATGAAAGGCAAAATACCAGATGAAATGAAAAATATATGTCGATTCGGCTGCTGCCAATTGACTTGAATGAACCATTTAGTACAATTTTCGTATCGGCAAATCTGGAGGATGGCCGAGGGAAAGAGGGAAGGTCGACCCGCAAGGTGCGATAACGACCGCAGAGGAGGATAAATCCATGACATTTGAACTGACCCGGCGCCATTTCCTTGGCGCCAGCGCGGCGCTGGCCGGCGGCGCGTTCGCCCTGCCGGCCCTGGCTCAGGACAAGGCCGAACTGAAGTTCTCGGCGGTATTCTCGGAACAGGACATCCGCGCGAACATGATCAAGATCTTCGCGGAAGCCGTAAGCGGTTCCTTCAATGTCCAGCCCTACTATGGCGGCACGCTGTTCAAGCAGGGGACGGAACTTGTCGCGCTTCAACGCGGCAACCTGCAGATGGGCAACATCGCGCCGCAGGACATTTCCAAGCAGATTCCAGAATGGTCGGTCTTGACCTCGGCCTATCTGTTCCGCGACGCCGCGCATGTGACGGCGTTTTTCGCCAGTGATATTGGGGCAGAGTTCAAGCAGATGGCCGAGGACAAGCTCGGCATTCATATTCTTGGCCCCACCTATTTCGGCGCGCGCCAGGTTGGACTGAAGCCGAACAAGAAAATCAATACGCCGGCCGACATGGCGGGCATCAAGCTGCGCATGCCCGGCGGTGACGCCTGGCAGTTCCTTGGCGAAGCGCTCGGCGCCAATCCGGTGCCGCTGGCCTACGCGGAAGTCTATACCGGGCTTCAGACCGGCGCGATCGACGGGCAAGACAATCCGCTTCCGAACGTCAAGAACATGAAGTTCTACGAGGTCATGTCGCAGATCGTCATGACGTCCCATCTTGTTGGCTATGACCTGCTCACGGTTTCCTCGGAGGTCTGGAAGGCGATGGACGCCGACACGCGGAAGACGTTCCAGGAGGCGGCCAACAAGGCCATGGCGTGGAGCCAGGAGCAGCACCTCGCCCAGGAGCAGTCGCTGGTCAAGGAGTTCAAGGACGCCGGGCTCGAGATCTACACGCCGGACATTGACGCGTTCCGAAAGTTTGCTCAGGACAAGTATCTGAGTTCCGATCTCGCAAAATCCTGGCCAGCTGGCGTCCTGGAAAAGGTTGCCGCGATCTGATCGGGCCTGGTGCTGATCCAGCTATCCGCACAGGAGATGCGGTGTGTCCGGCGCCCCGCGCGCCGGACTTCTTATCGGGAGGAAATCGTGACGGATAAATTGCGACCCATCGGCGCGTGGCTCAGACGCCGCGCTGAAAACCTGCTGGCGCTGATGTTGCTGGCGATGTTCGTAGCCTTCCTGCTGCAGATCCTTTTCCGCTATGCCCTCAATCTTTCCGTTGGCTGGACCAACGAACTGAGCGTGGTCCTGTGGATGTGGCTCGTGTTGTTCGGTTCGGCCTTCGTCATCCGCGAGATCGATGAAATCCGCTTCGACTTGCTGTGGGCGAGCGCGACGGGCCGGATGCGCCGGGCCATGCAGATCATGTCGTCGCTGGCGCTTGTCACCTTGTTCGGAATCTCGCTGCCCGGCGTCATCGACTACGTTAGCTTCATGAAGGTCGAGAGTACCGCCTACATGAAGATCCGTTTCGACTACCTCTATTCGATCTACGTGGTTTTCGCCGTGGCGATGATCATCCGTTACGTCTGGCTCGGCGTGCAGGCCCTTCGGTCCGCGTCAGTCGATGATGACGACAACCACTGAACAGGAACGGTTTCGTGAGCTCCATAAGCCCCTTTTCCGCCTCGCTCGTCCTCATCACCGTCCTGGCCCTTGTCGGCATGCCCATCGGCCTGTCAATGATGGTCGGCTCGATCCTCTATCTCTGGATGGCAGGCCTCGATCTTGGCACGGTCGCCGAGCAATTTCTCAACGGCATGTATTCGAACTATGTCATTCTTGCCGTGCCGCTGTTTGTTCTGGCTGCGGAATTCATGAATATCGGGTCGATGACCGAGCGGCTGCTGAGCTTTTGCAACCTGATTGTAGGTCGATTTCGGGGCGGTCTGGCGCTCGTCAACGTGGTGCAGAGTATCATCTTCGCCGGCATGTCCGGATCGGCAATCGCCGATGCCGCCGGCACTGGCGGACTGATGCATGCGATGATGACGAAGAACGGTCGCTATCCTTCGAGCTTTGCCGCCGCGCTGACCGCCGTTACCTCAGTCATCGGGCCAATCATTCCGCCATCGATCCCGATGGTGGTTTATGCACTGGTCTCGGATGCCTCGATCGGCTATCTCTTCCTCGCGGGCATGCTGCCTGGCTTGTTGATGGCGTCGTTGCAGGCGCTGCAAATCTTCATTACCGCGCGCCGACGCAATTTTCCGGTGGAAGAGGCGGTAGCACTGCGCGAGGTGCCGAAGATCACCTGGCGGGCGCTGCCGGCGCTGATGATGCCGGTGATCCTGCTCGGTTGCATCTATAGCGGGATCACCACGCCGACCGAGGCAGCCGCGATCGCTGCCGGCTACGCTTTGCTGGTGTCGACGGTCATCTACCGCAGCATTTCTCCCGCGCGCTTTTACGAAGCGCTTTCGAAAAGCGCCAAAACGACAACCACCATCGGCATGCTGATCGCCGGCTCGCTCGTCTTCAACTATGTCGTGACGCTCGAGAATATTCCCGACAAGCTGCGGCTGGTGATGATGGGTTGGGATCTGGGACCGGTCGGTTTTCTGATCTTCGTCAACGTCGTGTTGTTGCTGTTTGGTTGCGTTCTCGAAGGCACGGCCATCCTGTTGATCATTGTGCCGGTCTTCATTCCGACGGCCCAGACACTTGGTATCGACCTTGTCCATTTCGGCGTAGTCGTCGTCGTCAACATCATGCTTGGGCTGGTCACGCCACCCTACGGGCTGCTTCTGTTCATCGTCGCGAAGATCTCCGGCGCGCCGATGCGAGCAATTGTGCGTGATGCCACGCCATTCATCCTTTGGATGGTGGTGTCGCTCGTCATCATCACATTCGTTCCCGACCTGGTGCTGTGGCTGCCGCGCCTGTTCGGATATCAAGGCTAGGATCACATATCATGACCAACAAGAAGCCCCTCTATGTCCTGAACGGACCCAACCTCAACCGTCTTGGCAAGCGCGAGCCCGAAATCTACGGCACGACGACCCTGGCGGAGGTCGAGGCCATGTGCCGCGAGGCCGCCGGCGACCGGCCGCTGATCTTCGCCCAGACCAATAGCGAGGAAAAGCTGATCGATCTCGTGCATGAGGCGATCGACGAGGGCGCGGGAATCATTATAAACCCGGCCGCCTTCACCTTCACCTCGCTCGCCCTGCTCGACGCACTGAAGATGTTCAAGGGGCCGATCATCGAGTTCCACATCTCCAACGTCCATCGTCGGGAGTCGATCTATCATCGGTCCTTTGTCTCGATGACGGCGACGACTGTGATGGCGGGCCTCGGCGCGACCGGCTATCCCGTCGCTGTGCGCGCCATCGAGAACCTCATCGCCGCGCAAAAGTGCTGACGGCACTCCGCGGAGCTGTCACGTTGTCCGTGGCTTAACTGTTGCTGGATAATCGGACGTGATGAGCGCACCGACCATCAGCTACAAGAACCACCATTTCCCACCGCAGATCATCGCCCATGCAGTCTGGCTGTATTTCCGGTTTCCATTAAGTTTACGGCTGGTGGAAGAAATGCTGCTGGAGCGCGGCATTGCTGTGTCCTGCGAAACGATCCGGCGCTGGGGCCGCAAATTCGGCTCGGCCTACGCAAAGCAACTGCGTAAAATGACGCCGTCGCGAATGGATATCTGGCATCTGGACGAGGTGGTCGTGACGATCGGCGGTCGAAAGCACTGGCTTTGGCGAGCTGTCGACCAGGACGGATATGTTCTCGACGAGATCGTGCAGGTGCGTCGCGACACCAAGGCTGCCAAGCGATTGTTGATCAGACTGCTGAAGAAGCAAGGCCTCGCGCCAAAGAGAATTGTAACCGATAAACTGCGTTCATACGGGGCAGCAAAGCGAGATGTGATGCCGGCCATCGAGCATAGATCACACAAGGGCCTCAACAACCGTGCGGAAAATTCCCATCTACCGCTGAGAAAACGAGAACGAGTGATCGAGGGCTTCCGAACTGTGGGCGGCCTGCAACGATTTATCTCGGTGTTTTCAGCAGTCAGAAATCATTTCGTCCCGTCGCACCAGAAGCACTCAGCCCTTGCCACCCACATTCATCGGATCCGCGCTATGGCGCAGTGGAAGGCCGTGACCGGCGCAGCAGCCTGAATCTCATCCGAAAGCGCTTCGTGCGGCCTCAGTGAAAAAACGTGACAACGCCGCCCTGGCGTAAGACGGCAAAGGATGAAACCGTCCTTCTGTCGGGTTTTTCATTTGCACGAGTTGTCTCGAGATCGCTCAGTCAGTGGATGTATTTGTCACAAGCGGGGTCTCAAGGTAACCCGCAATTAATTGGCAGAGGCTGATAAGCGATGTCATGTGGGTGCGTTCCCAGCCGTGGGAGCTATCAAGCGAAAAGCAGATGAGGCCAACGCGCATGTCCCACCCAGCCTCAACAGCGGCGGCGCTGTCGGAGCGGTAATGCCGGAATGTATCGCGGATAAAAGGAATGTGTTTGTCTTGGCAGATCGTTATCATTTGGCGCGTCATTTTCGCATCAAAGGGGCCTTGACGATCTCGCATGGCAATGGTCACGGCATCGTCCAATGAGGCCTGATTGGGCGCGGTGACGGCATTGTCGATGGCAAGAAGCTCCTCGACTTCGGGGCCGAAGCCGTGGGTGCCACCGATGCCGATCTCTTCGGCAATGGTGAACATGGCCTGGAACGGCACCGCCACCTGCACCTCACCCTCGGCAATGGCCTTGAGGACCGTCAGGAGGCTGGCGCAACCGGCCTTGTCATCGAGATGGCGGGAGACGATGAAATCGCCGACAACTTCGGGCTGAGCGTCTACAGCAATCATGTCTCCGACATTGAAGCCGGCGGCGACGAGCGCGTCGCGGTCAGGCAGGGGAGCATCGACACGGACTTCCAGATTGTCCCAGTCGGCGGGCTGGCTATCGACTTCGGTATTGAAACGGTGACCAGAGGCCTTGAGCGGCAGGATGGTTCCGCGATGCGAGGCATTATCGGAGAAGATGGTGACGCGGGCGCCCTCGGCGAAACGGGCGGCCCAGGTGCCGGTATTGCGCAGGGCAAGCCGGCCGTTTGGTTTGAGTTCGGTGACCATGGCGCCGAGCGTGTCGAGATGAGCCGCAAGCGCGCGGCGGGGTGGGCCGTCACCGACTTCGACATATAGGATACCGCGGCGCGTATATTTGGGCGTGTAGCCGAGGTCGCGCAGCCACATGTCGACAAGCGCGACCGCACGCTCTGTCATGCCGACGGGGCTTGGGGTTTTGACGAGATGCAGCAGGAGGTCGAGGAGGTAATCTTTATCGATCATGCGGTGCGACGCTTTCTTGTCCGGACCGGTGAGACCTCCTCAAGGAAGCGGTCGTCCAGTTTTGCTTCGAGAGCCAGCATATGTTGTTCGGCTCCATCCATGTGGTCCTTGAGTATCGCCGCAGCGGCTGCGGCATCCCGGCGGCGCATTGCATCGATAAGATCGCGCTGATGCTGAATGCCACTGGCGCGTGAGACCGGCTCCGGCTGCACATAGATATCGCGCGCGACCGTCAGATCCTTGAGGAGGCGCTGGAGGAAGCGACAGGTGAATGCGAGGATCGGATTATCGCAATATTCGGCCACGACGCCGTGGAAATCGAGTTCAGCCATGCGCTGGTTCCAGCGTTCGGCCTGATCGGCCGGTTCATGATCGTAAATCAGAATAATTTCTTCGAGGCGTTTGAGGCCGGCCTCATCGATATTGGGTGTGGCGCTCGCCGCCAATTGTGGCTCTAGCACCTTTCGCATCTCGTAAATATTGGCAATCGAAAGGTTCTTGGCGAAAAGGAAGTTGGACAAAAGGCTCATCGCCCGGCCTTCGGACATGCGCTCTATGAAGGCACCGCCACCCGGCCCGGTGCGTACCGAGATCAGTCCCTGTACTTCGAGGGCCTTGAGAGCCTCGCGGACCGTGCCCTTGCTTGCCGAAAACTGGGCAATGAGATCGCGTTCCTGCGGCAGTCGATCGCCAGGCCCAAGGCCATGCTGAACGATCATGCGCTTGATGGCGTTGACGATCTCATCGGTGCGCTTGCGGCGTGGCGGGTCAAGTGGCGTGGTTTCGTTCATGCGGCGGTGTCCGATGCGGAAAGGCGCGGCACGCTGGCGATCAGCGACCGCGTGTAGTCGTGCTGCGGTTCGGCGAAGAGTTGGCTTGCGGGCCCAACCTCTACCACCTCTCCGAGATACATGACAGCGACCCGATCGGAAATGGCTTCGACAACAGCCAAGTCATGGCTGATGAAGAGATAGGACAGACCGAGTTCATCACGCAAGCGCTGGAGGAGCAGGAGGACCTGAGCTTGAACCGAGACGTCGAGCGCACTGACCGGTTCGTCGAGAACGAGGATGCTCGCTTCGGCGGCTAGGGCGCGGGCAATGGCAATACGCTGGGCCTGACCGCCGGAAAATTCGTGCGGATAGCGTTCGAGGGTGTCGAACGGCATCTGTACCGCGTCGATCAGTTCACGTTTGCGAATGGAGCGCCTTTGAGCGTCGTAGGCACAGAGAAGGCGCAACGGAACATCGAGAATATCGCCTATTGTCTTGCGGGGGTTGAGCGAGGCGACCGGGTCCTGAAAGACATATTGAATGGTGCGGCCAAAGGCGCGGGACCCTGACGATGCGAGTTCATCCCAAGGCTTGTTGTCGATCAGCATCGTGCCGGAGGTCGGATGTTCGAGGCCAACCAGCATGCGGGCGAGGGTTGATTTGCCCGAACCGCTCTCCCCGACAATGCCGAGCGTTTCTCCGCGCTGGAGTTCAAGCGAGATGCCCTTCACGGCCTGGACCTCGTTGGCCTTGCGGCCGAAGAGGCTGCGGCCACCACCAAAAGTCTTGACGAGGTTCCGGATCTGGATAGCGTTCTGGCTCATGCTTTTTCCCCTTCGAAAAGCGGCCGGACCCGGTCAAGGAACGTGTGGCTTTCCCCAACTTCTGGCACACAGGCGATGAGGCGTTTGGTGTAATCATGTTGCGGATTCCGCAGGACCGCTCCTGTCTCGCCTTCTTCGACAATTTCACCATTCTTCATCACCGCCACTCGATCGCAGACTTCGGCAATGACGCCGAAATCGTGAGTGATGAGGAGAAGGGCAAGGCCGCGTTCGCGCCGGAGGTCTTGTAGGAGTTCGAGTATACGGGCCTGTACGGTGACATCGAGCGCGGTCGTTGGCTCATCGGCGATGATGATGTCGGGATCATTGGCAAGTGCCATGGCAATGCCGATGCGCTGGCGCTGGCCGCCCGAGAGTTCGTGCGGATAGGCGCTGGCGCGATTGGCTGCATCGCGGATACCGACAGTTTCCATCAGGTCGATGGCGCGCTTGGCGGCTTGCTGCTTGCCAATTGGGTTATGCGCCAGGACGGCCTCGGCAATCTGGTCGCCCACCGTAAAAAGCGGGTGGAGCGTCGTGAGTGGATCCTGGAATACATAGGCAACGCGTGCGCCGCGCAGCGCAATCAACTTATGTTCGCGCAACGACAGCACATCCCGTCCGTCAATGTAGACGCTACCATGCGTAATGACGCCGGGCGGCGAAGCGACGAGGCCCATCAGGGAGAGCGCGGTTACGGACTTGCCCGAACCGCTTTCTCCGATCAGGCCGAGACATTCGCCTTTGTCGAGGCGGAAGCTGATGTCACGCACGGCGGGGATCAGACTGTCGCCGGTATCGAAGCCGGTAGAGAGGTTCTGGACGACGAGTGCAGGCGCATCCGGCATGGTCTCTGCGGGTCTGGCTTGGCGGTCGATCTTGGTGGCGGGCATCGGGCGACCAAGCGTGCCAGAGCGAAGTCGCGGATCGAGCATGTCGCGAATACCATCGCCCAGGAGGTTGATGCTCATGACGAGGAGAAAGATCATCACGCCTGGAATGATCGACGCATGGGGTGCGGTGAAGAGTTGAGCGCGGGCCTGACCCAGCATTGAGCCGAGGTCCGATGACGGCGGTTGGGCGCCGAGGCCGAGGAACGAAAGGCCCGCAGTTTCAAGGATCATCCAGCCGACAGTGGTCGACATGGTGATGACGATGACCGGCAGAACATTGGGCAAGACTTCGGTGAAGAGCACGGCAGCCTGGCTCTTGCCCGAAAGCCGGGCCGCATCGACGAATTCGCGATTACGGATCGAGGCGGTGACGCCGCGGATATTGCGGGCAAAGAAGGGAATATTGGCGATTGCGATGGCGTAGAGTGCGTTGAGCAGGCCGGGGCCGAGTGCGGCGACGATGGCAATGGCAAGGAGAATGTAGGGGAAAGCCATCAGCATATCGACAAAGCGCATGAGCAGGCTGTCGGTGGCACCGCGGGCATAGCCGGCGACAAGACCGATGAGGGAGCCGAACAACGCTGCCAAGGCCGTGGCGCTGATGCCCACCAAAAGAGAAACCTGGGTGCCCCAGAGAAGACGGGAAAGGATATCGCGCCCGAGGTGATCGGTACCGAGAAGATGACCTCCACTCAAGGGCGGCAGCAGGCGGTTGGGCTGATCGGTTATATCCGGATTGGGGACGGGCAGGATGGGCGCGAGCAGCGCCAGAATCACGATAAAGCCGAAAATGAAGAGACCTGCCGCAGCAAGGCGGTTGGCCATCAGCAATTGAAAATTGCTACGGCGCTTGCGAACGGTGACGGGAGCGGTGATGCTAAGATCGGTCATGCCTTGAGCCTCGGATCGACGAGGGCCTGAGCGACGTCGGCCAGAAGGTTGACGAGAACGTATACTGTCGCGGCGACGAGAACACCGCCCTGCACGAGAAGCAGGTCGCGGGTGGAGACCGCCTTGACGAGCATCTGCCCCAGGCCCGGCCACTGAAACACGGTTTCGATATAAACGGCGCCGCCGAGTACGAACCCGGCCTGTATGCCAAGCACGGGAATGATGGAAACGAGCGCGGCGCGAAAGGCGTGACGATAGATGACCTTGTTTTCCCTAAGGCCCTTGGCGCGGGCGGTGCGGATGAAATCCTGGCGCAGCACTTCGAGCATTGCAGCGCGCGTAAGGCGAGCGACGACGCCGGTTGCGACGATGGCAAGCGTTGAAGCAGGCAGGATCAGATGGCGCAGAAGATCAGGCAGATCACCGCCGCCATAAACTGCAAACATGCCCGACGCGGGGAGCAGCTTCCACTGAACCGCGAACAGCAGAATGAATATGAGGCCGAGGAAAAAGGCTGGCATGGAAATGCCGATGAGGACAAAGAAGGTGATGATGCGGTCGGCCCAGCCGAATTGACGCACCGCCGAGACAATGCCGGCGAGAATGCCGAGGACCGAGCAGATGACGAGAGATGCACCGGCCAAGATGAGCGTGGCACAGAAGCGCTCGATCACTTCATCGAACACGGGTCGATTGAGTGTGTAGGAACGGCCAAAGTCGCCCTGCAAGAGATTGCCGATCCAGATGGCATATTGCTCGGGCCAGGAGCGATCGAGCCCCAAGGCGCGATTGATGCGCTCAACATTGTCGGGGGTCGCATATGAGCCGAGGATCGCCTGCGCCGGATCGCCTGGTATGAGCTTCATCACCAGAAAGACGATGATGGAGAGCCCGAGGATCACTGGAATCGCGGCGATAAGGCGCTTGGCGATATAGGCGGGCATAGGCGTTCCTCCTGCTAACTTTATTCCTCTCGGTCATCTCGCATTCTCTGAGACCGGGTTTCTCTGCAAGATGATGCAAAGAGCGTATGCCGGGTGGACGTACCACCCATCCGGCGCAGGTTTACTGCTTTGTTACGTCGCGCAGGATCAGAGAAAAGTCAGGCTGCAGTTCGAAGTTGCCCACGGCGCGGGTGACGACGGCGTTCTGCTTCCAGTTCGCGACAAAAAGCCAGGGCGCATCGTCGTGAGTGATCGCTTGGACCTGCTTGTACAGTTCACCACGTTCCGCCGGATCGGTCGACACGCGCGCCCTGTCGAGAAGCTTGTCGACTTCCGGATTGGAATAATAGGACGAATTGAATCCGCCTTCGGCAGGAAATGCTGCACTGCGCAGGGTCAGGAATGGCAGGGTATCCGGGTCGGCGGTCATCCATGCCATTTCAGCCATGTCGCCCTTGCCCTCAAGGCCTGGATTGACTTGCGAAAGGAAGGTGTTCCACTCGTACGTCTTGATTTCGACATTGAGCCCCACGGCGGCGAGATCTGCCTGGATTGCAGTGCCCATGGGAACTGGATCGAGCATGCCCGAGCCACCCTCTGTGACGAGGAAGGTCAATTTCGCGCCCTCTGCGCCTGCTTCGGCGAGGAGTTTCTTGGCCTTGGCAGGGTCATACGGATAGGGCGCGACGTCTTTGTTATGGGCCCAGTTAAAGGCGGGTGGAATGGGGCCAGCGGAGACGTCTGCGGTACCCTGGAGCACGTCTTTGACGAGACTTTCCTTGTTGACCGCGTAATTGACCGCCTGACGGACGCGCTTGTCTGCAAAAGGGCCATCCTTGGCGTTGAGCATCACATACCAGACGTGGGGCCCAACGGCTTCTGCGACCTGATAATTGGCGTCGGTTCGGAACTGGGCAACGTTGTCTGGCGGGGTCTCGAGCAGCACGTCGATGCCGCCGGAGAGCATTTCGGCAACGCGGGTATTTGCGTCGGTGATGGGGCGGAAGATCACCGCTTCAAGCGATGGCGCGCCGTCCCAGTACTGATCGTTGCGCGAGACGACGACACGGGTATTGGACTGCCATTCCTCAAACTTGAAGGGTCCGGTGCCGACAGGATGGCGACCATAGTCGGCGACGTATTTCTCAACAGCCGCTGGCGAGACGATAAGGCCAGTCGGCGCTGCCAGATTGCTCATGAACGGGGCAAAAGGCTCCTTGAGGGTGAATTTGACCGTGAGATCATCCACCACGTCCACGTCCGTGACCGAGGAGAAGAAGAAGGCGAGCGGAAACGGGCCGGTTGAGTGGAAGGGATGATCTTCCTTGAGCATCCGATCGAAATTGAACTTCACCGCCTCGGCATTGAACGGCGCGCCATCGTGGAAGGTCACGCCTTTGCGCAGGTTGAAGGTATAGGTCAGGCCGTCTTCGGAAATGGTCCAGTCCGTTGCGAGTGCCGGCTCGATCTCGAGTGTGCCAGGCTTGTTGCGAACAAGACCATCATAGATGTTGACCGCAATGCGGAAGTCGTTTGTCGCGGTCGACACGTGCGGATCAAGCGAGGCCGGCTCGGCGATCTGGCCAACGATAAGAACATTGGGTGGGGTCTGGGCTCGTGCCGGTGAAAGCACAGCGAACGCAGTGACGACCAAGAAGCAGAACGCGATGCCTTTCCAATTGCGGATCATAAAACCTCTCCTTGCTTTCCCTTCGCTCCTGCTGCGCGGTTGCGCTTCCCTCGAGAGCATGTTTAATTTATCATTATAAATTCGCACGATGTCAATTTATGATGATAAATTTATCCAAGGGATTTTCCTGCATGACCTTCTCGATCGTCGCCCGTGACCCTCGAACTGGCGCTTTCGGCGTTGCCACCGCGACGGCTGGACCGATGGTCGGAGCTCTCGTGCCGCATGTTCGGCCCATGATTGGCGCTGTCGCCACACAGGCCATGACCAACCCATATCTTGCTGTCGATGCATTGTGCGTCGCTGACAGCCACAATGCAGCAGACGCGCTTGAGATGGCGCTGGCGAAGGATGAGGATGCGGATTTGCGTCAGGCTATCATCGTCGATCACGATGGTCTGACAGCAGGATGGACCGGTCCACGATGCATTGGCCATGCGGGTCACCTGGTTGAGAGGGGCGTAGCCGTTGCTGGCAACATGCTGACGGGTGGTGCGGTTCTCACAGCGATGATGGCCGACTTTCAAGCATCGCTCGCAGAGCTGAGTTTTGCCGATGCCCTGTTTGCCGGGCTAAATGCTGGCGCAGTTGCAGGTGGCGACAAGCGCGGAATCGGTTCTGCTGCACTCAGGATCCAGGGAGAGCAGGCCTATGCCGAGGTCGATATCCGTATCGATTTGTCTGAAACCCCGCTAACCGACCTTGGGAGCCTCCTGGGCATCGCGAAGGCTGGTCCCTACCACGCGTTTTTCCAGACTGTCCCTCGGCGCTGACGAGTGACGGGCGTTTCGCAAACCTTTCAGCATGCTGTCCGTCCGCGCAACACCGCACAGACGCAAGCGCAAAAGTGCCAGGGCGGTGGCAGCGGATGTGCTCTCACATCTTCTGGCAACCTGCGACAACGATCGTTTTCTTGATGGTCGCTTTTGCCTCTGGCGGTTGGCGGCGCAGTGAAACGGTCGGGCTGCGTCTGGAGCAACTTTCCGCCGAAGCGCCGATCGCGGTGCCAGACGCCCCTCCCCTGCCCCAAGTCATGGAACAGTCCAAGCATAAATCGCTGCAACAGGCCTCGAGCTATGACAACAATGCCAGCAGACGCAGCGGTCGCGCAGCGAGAATTCTCTGATGCCACCAGCGTTTTAGGAAAACAGATTGTTCGTGCGGTGTGACCGGGCGGGAGAGGGCATCACGCAGGGTGGTGCGGTAGCCGATCACTGGCTCCATGGCGCATATGGCTGGCCGCTGTCCCTGATCAAAGGCGGGACAGCGGCTTGGGCGAAACAGATCAACCGGTAAAGCCGGTGTCGCAAATCGCCCTGATTTCGTCTGGCGACATGTTTTCCAGTCCCAGTTCCGGCAGCAGATCATTCTCTGAGGCAAGGTCGTGATTCATGGCGGCGGAAAACAGGCTGGTTCCGGCGTCATGAAGCAGCGCTGGATGACCGGAGATGCGACCCAGCAGGCTGGTCGGCACCAGACCGAACGGCACGTCCTCATAAATATAACGACTTTCAGCCGATGCGGGGCCCTGACCCCCGCGTCCTTCAAGATGCATCTGCTGGTTCATCTCTGAAACGGAGCCGAGCGGAACGTGAAAAGACAGCGAGAAATGTTCACGCACGGTTTTGACGGACAGGCCAAAACTTTCGGCAATCTTCAGCCGCTCGCCATCCAATGCCTCGATCAACTGACCGACCGCCGGCGTGACATGTTCGCCCTGCCCCCAGTTCTCGCCTTTTTCCATGCGCGTCAGGTTGAGCAGCGCGATGCCAAGGTGATTTTGTGGGTTTAGATTGGAAAGCGAGATTGCCAGAAGTCCGTCGCGCTCGACAAAGCGGTCCCCGAACAGCTCTGTACAGAAGGCCTTGCCTTCTTTGGCCGCCGATTTTGGCACGGTGGCGAAATCCACCTTTTGGCGAACGGTATTGACGTGAACGCTTGCGCCATCGCTCTGCTGGCGCGCGGTCAGCAGCGTGGTGCCCCAGACGATGATGGGCAATGAAACGTCACGTTCTGCAAGCAGCCGCGACAGATACAGTGCTCCGAAAGAGCTGTGCGAACTGATGATCACCGGCTGGCCGGATTTCAAATGCGGTGCAGCTGCATCAAAGGCCATACGGTGGCCGTTTGCAGGCAGGGCAAGAATGACGGCATCCGCATCGGCGACGGCCGCACTGCAATCCGTGGCGACGGCAACCTTGCCGGAAAATTCTATAGCCCGCGAGGCCGTCAGCGGTGTGCCACTGGCAAGTGGGCCACCATGGGCGCCGGACGGGGACCACAGAACCGGCTCATGACCGGCCTTTGCGAGGAAAGCGGCCATACCATAGGCAATCGAGCCTGCGCCAAGAATACCAATTCGCATTGAGTTTTCGTCTCCTTTTCGTGGTCAAACGGGGCCGGTGCGGCACTTCGACCCGCTGTTCACAAGCATGGATCGCAGACCGCGGCAAGAAAAGATCAGGGATGCAACATTTTTGCAACAGCCATTGAAACGGTCATTGCCTGCATATCTCGCGCACTGTCTGGTGCATTCTTGCGCATGACAATCGCCAGTTTGCCGGTGGCAGTGACAAAAAGGAGCAATGCCCTCCACTACCCGCAGGCAGTTGCCAAAACAAATGGCAGATTAAGGTTTCTGGTAGCGAACGACCAGGAAGCACATTTTTTCTAAAAAATCGGACGCAAATAAAAAATTGATCTTTGTCACTAGCGGATAAGATGCGCTTTATGCACTATGCATTTGTCACAATGCACAGGATGCATGATAGCTATGGAAATACGCGAACTCGAAGTGTTTTTAGCGGTGATGTCAGCGGGCAGCATTACAGGTGCTGCGCGGCTTCTTGATCGTTCGCAATCCCAGGTCACCAGGCTCATCCAGGATCTCGAAACGTCCCTGGGTTTCGCATTGTTTGATCGCAATGGTCCCCGGATCACCCCATCGGACAAGGGCATTGCCTTTCATGCGGAAGCGGAGCGCTTTCTCAGTGGTATCGGCCACTTGCGCGAGCGGGCAAAAACCATCGCACTCAAAGAGCCGGAACCCATAGAAATTGCCGCGACGTCCGCATTCGCCGCCGGCATCGTTCCTCTTGCGCTGGCAGAGCTTCCCGAAAGACTGCTGCCGCACACCACCTTCCTGCGCAGCATGCCGGCGGAAGCCGCCGTGCAATCGGTTCTGGCGCGTACCGCAGACTTCTGCGTCACCTCCCTGCCCGCCGATCAGCCGGGGCTTGACGTTCACGGCTTTTTCCAGGGGCGCTGCGTGGCTGCGGTGGCACCGGATGATCCGCTGGCAAAACAGGAGGTCATTGCCATCTCCGATCTGGCAGCTCGCACACTGGTGACCATGGCCAACCCCTTCCGTCTTCGTAGGCGTGTGGATCAGGCGCTAGAACAGGCCAATGTGCGTGCCGGACGCATCATTGCCACCAGTGCCGCCATGAATGCGGTCCAGATGGCCTCGACAGGCATCGGCGTGGCAATCATCGAACCGGCCACCGCCTATGGCTTGCAAATGGCTCATGTCGAGGTGCGCCCGCTCGATGTCGATATTCCGTTTTTGTGGGGAATTTTTTCCGCGTCGGCACGCCCGCTCTCGGAAACATCGCGGGAACTGATCCAGCTGATCATCCGCATCGCATCTGCCCGCATGCCCCATTTCATCGCGCATGACCCGCGCCAACTCAGTCGTGTGGCCGACATGACCTATGGCGGAGGCTTCGACAGCGAGCTCTCACGAACCACCCCATTCCGTGGAAGTTAGACTTTCATACCGAAATACGGTCTCCGCAAATGGAAGCCGAATGCCTGGACGTTCCATCTGAAAAGCAGTCACCACCAGTCACAAAGGGAGTTTACCATGCAAAAAGTCACAACAACCCGCCGCTCCACATTGAAGCTCATGGCAGCAGGTGCGGGCGTTCTCGCGGCACCTGGCATCATCCGCTCTGCCAATGCCCAGAGCAAGGTCGTCAACATCACGACCTATGACAAGTTCGTGCCGCAGAGCTTCATCGACCAGTTCCAGAAGGATACGGGCATCGAGGTGCGCGTTCGCCTGACCGACGACCAGGGCAAGCAGTACAATCTGCTTTCCGCTGAAGGTGCCACGCCCTCGACCGATATCGTCACCGTTACAGGCCACCGCCTGTCGCAGTTCATCAAGTCGGACCTGCTGTCGCCGCTGGACACGGCCCGTCTCAAGAACTGGGGCAATCTCGCCTCCGCCTACAAGGGCGCGCCGCAGTTGACAGTCGACGGTTCGGTTTATGGCCTGCCGTTGCTCGCGGGCTTTGAAGGTCTGGCGCGCAACACGGACTACACCAAGGAAACCGATAGCTGGGACATCATGTTTGATGACCAGTACAAGAGCCTGACATCCTATATTGTCACCGACTTCCTCTCCATCACCATGCTCTATCAGGGCAATGATGGCGACTACGTCACCTATGAAGGCAAGGCTGATATCGCCACCGCCGCCACCAACCAGGCGCGCGATTTCCTGATCAAGAACAAGGACAAGGTTCGTAAATATTACGACGCCGGTTCCGAAGTGCAGCAGATGTTCGTCAACGAGGACATCTATGTCGCACAGGCCTGGTCCGGCCCGACAGCAAAATTGATCATGGATGGTCATCCAATTGCGCTGTCCGTGCCGAAGGAAGGCACCTACGGTTTCCTCTACTCGTTCAACGTCGTCAAGAACAGCCCGAACGCCGATGCGGCCTATACCTTCCTGGATGCGATCCTGTCCTCTCCGGAAATCGGCGCATCCATGAGCCGTCAGTCGGGCTTCTCCTCGGCATTCGATGGTGTCGACAAGGTGCTGAACGACAAGGAGCGGGCTGCCATGACACTGCCACAGGAGCAGATGGAGCGCATCAAGTTCTTCTCGTCCGTCAACCGCGCCATGAAGAACGAGATGATCGACAAGGCCACAGCCGAAATCAAGGCGGCCTGATCACCGAAACTTGCCCCTTGGATCGGCCCGCAAGGGCCGGTCCGTCCTAGAAAGAGCTTATCCAGAGCCGGGAACGACAGATAATGGTTGATACAACGATGACGCGATCAGCATCCGGAAAGTCATTGGCGGCCCCTTCTTACGCCGGATGGATCGGGAAAGTGACCGGTTCGGGCCTCTACAGCAACACGATAGGGCTGCTTGCCAATAGTCGTGCCGTGCGGCTGGCGGTGCTTGCCGGTGTGCCGCTGGTGTGGATTATCGCCCTTCATATCGGGCCGATCGCCCAGATGGCCAATATCAGCTTCATGGCTGATTACCCACCACCAGCGACCGCCGAAGGCAACTATACGCTTGCCAATTACCAGCTGTTTTTTGCCGAACCGCTCTATTTCATACCCTTTATCCGCAGTCTCGTTTTTGCAGCGGTTGTGACGGCCGTGACGCTTCTCATCGTCTATCCCGTCGCCTATTACGTCGCGAAAGTCGTGAAGCCGAAAAACCGCATGCGGGCACTGTTGCTGCTGCTGATTCCGTTCTGGGCAGGGGAGCTGATCCGTACATTTTCGGTCATCATGCTGCTGGCCAATCGTGGTGCGGTGAATGTGCTTTTGCGGGAACTGGGCCTGATCGACCGCCCCATTCCCATGCTCTACACCTCATTTTCGCTCAGCTTCGGTGTCGTCTATCTTCTGTCGCTCTATATGTTGCTGCCGCTCTATTCGGCGATCGAAAAAATCCCGACACAGCTTGTGCATGCGGCCGCCGATCTCGGCGCCGGACCGTTCCAGCGCTTCCGCCGGGTCATTCTGCCCCTGTCGAAGGACGGTATCGTTTCAGGGTGCAGCCTTGTTTATCTGACCTCGGTCGGCGTTTTCGCCGCCCCGCTTTTGCTGGGCGGACCCAATACGGTCATTTTCCCTGAAGTCATTGCCACCCTTTTCCACTCTTCGAACGACAAATGGCCCGAAGGTGCGGCCTTCGCCATGCTGATGCTCGCTGTCTCGCTGACCACCGTCGGCCTGTTCATGCGTGTCGTCGGCGGGCGGTCCGTCCGGCTGATGTAAGGAGAAACCGATGCGCCCCTATCTCAACGATCTTCCCAAGACGGCACTTGGCGCCTCCTACTGGCTGTTTGTCATCTATCTCATGTTGCCGTTGGTGCTGATGATGGCCATGAGCTTCAAGGATGCGAATTTCATCGCCTTTCCGATCACCAACTGGACGCTGGACTGGTATGCAAAGGTCTTTCAGGACAGGCAGTTCATCGAGGCGTCGATCTATTCCATCGGTATTGCCCTTGCCACCACTGTTTCGGCGACGATCATCGGGGTGTGGATAGCCCTTCTGGTGTCGAACGAAGGCATATGGGGCAAGGCCCTGATCTTTGCGCTGGCCTGTCTTCCGGCCGTGGTGCCAGGTCTGATCAATGCCATTTCGATGCGCATCTTCATCCGCGCGGTCGATATTCCCACCGGCACCTTTGCGATCATACTGGCGCATACGGTTCATGCCGTGCCCTTCGTGGTCATCATGGTACTGACGCGTTTGCGCTCCATGCCCGCCAATCTGGTTGATGCGGCACGTGATCTCGGTGCCGATCCGTTCATCGCCTTTCTGCGGGTCACGATCCCCTATCTGATGCCGGCACTTGTCGGCGGCATGATCTTCTGTGTGCTGACCAGTATGGACGATTTCGTTCGCACCTTCTTCCTGGGTGGCTATCAGCCCACACTTCCAATGCTGATTTTTGCCAGGGTCCAGGGCGGAATGTCGCCAGAGATCAATGCCATTGCCACGGTCATTCTGACCGTCACCGCCATCGTCGGCCTTTACGCCGAGCACTTCACACGCCGTTCAAGGAACTGATGCCATGCAGCCGGTCGTTCATTTCAAAGACGTCAACAAATATTACGGACCATCATTGGCCGTGGAAAATCTCGATCTGGCCATCGAGCCGGGTCAGTTCGTCACGCTTCTTGGCCCTTCGGGCTGCGGAAAATCCACGACATTGCGTATGCTGGGCGGGTTCGAGGAGCTGTCGTCGGGCGAGATCTATCTGGATGGCAAGCCGATTTCTCATCTGCCGCCCAACAAGCGCAACGTGAACATCGTTTTCCAGGATTATGCGTTGTTTCCGCATCTGACGGTGGGCAAAAACATCGCCTTCGGGCTGGAATTGCAAGGCAAGGATTCTGCGTCCATCCACAAACGGGTCATGGAGCTGCTGGCGCTCGTGGAACTTCAGGATTTTGCCGACCGCATGCCTGACCAGCTTTCCGGCGGACAGCGCCAGCGCGTGGCGTTGATGCGCGCGCTTGCACCAAATCCTGATGTGCTGCTTCTGGACGAGCCGCTGTCTGCGCTGGATGCAAAATTGCGCCAGCAGATGCAGGTGGAACTGAAGTCGATCCAGAAAACCACCGGCAAGACCTTCATTTTCGTGACGCATGATCAGGAAGAAGCGCTGACCATGTCCGACGTCATCGTGGTGATGAACAAGGGGCGGGTGGAACAGAGAGGCGGGCCGGACGAGCTTTATTCACGTCCCCGCAGCCGCTTTGTTGCAGACTTCATCGGCAAGAGCAATTTCCTCGAAGGCAAGGTTCTGTCCATCGACGGAACGGTTGCCACGCTCGACTGGCAGGGCAAACCCATCCAGGCCGATGTCAACGGCACAACCCACAAGGCGGGCAGTCAGGTGACCGTCGCCTTGCGGCCCGAAGCGCTCTACTGCACAGGCGAACAGCCGCAGGACCGTTTCGCGCTCAAGGGCCGGATCGGGGCACGCATCTTCAAGGGCGCGCATACGTCGCTCACCGTCACCATCGACAATGGCGCCGATCTCGTCATGCAACTCGATCCGGTCGCGCTCTCACATATCCATACGGATGATGTTTGGGTGGGCTGGCGCCAGCAGGATGCGGTGTTGTTGGCCGATTGAGGTTCGCGCGGCAGGGCGCTCGTAAGTCCGGGGGGCCGCGTTGCGGCGGTCGGGCAAGATATTTGCAGGAGACAACGGTCATGACCAACAAACAGCAGGGATCGCTTGCGGCCTTGAACACGCGAGTAAGGCAAGATCTGGCTTTTCTCAACTACCCGGCCGCCAACTGGTCGAAGCCTGTTGAAACGCAGGACGGCGGCGATGTCAGCGATGTCGTCATCATCGGTGGCGGCATGTGCGGCCTCGTTGCATGGCTTGCGCTGACCCGCGCCGGTCTCGCCAACCTGCGCATTGTCGATCGCGCACCGCAGGGTCAGGAAGGGCCATGGGTCACCTATGCCCGCATGGAAACCCTGCGCTCGCCCAAAAACCTGCTTGGCCCTGCACTTGGCATGGCTTCACTGACCTTTCGCGCCTGGTATACCGCGATTCACGGCGAGGAAGCGTGGGAGGCGCTTTATCGCATTCCGCGCCCGATGTGGATGGACTATCTCAAATGGTATCGTGAGGTTCTCAATGTTCCCGTTGAAAACGATACGCATGTGACGCGTGTCATTCCGCGTGAGGATGGTCTGCTGGAACTAGAAATTGCCGGTGGCACAAGGCCATCGATCATAACCCGCAAGCTGGTGCTTGCCACAGGCCGCGATGGGCTGGGCGAACCGACCATTCCCGATTTCATCAAAGGCCTGCAACGCCACAAAAGCTGGGCCCACTCTGCGGACGCCGTGGACTTCACGACGCTGAAAGGCAAGCGTGTCGTGGTTATTGGCGTTGGTGCCTCGGCGATGGACAACGCCGCCGAAGCCCTTGAAGCCGGTGCGCGGGAGGTGCGTCTTTTGGCGCGCCGCAAGACGATGCCCACCATCAACAAGTTGATGGGCATCGGCTCCTATGGCGTGACCGCCGGTTTTGCAAAGATTGATCCGCAATGGCGCTGGCGATTGATGGACTATTCCACCCGGCAACAGACCCCCGCGCCGCATGGCTCCACGTTGCGCGTCAGCCGTCATGCCAATGCCTTCTTCCACTTCGACTGCGGTATCGGCGAGATGAAGGAGGAGGCTGGTGAGGTGGTTATCACCACCCTGAATGGCCGTGTTTTCCGCACGGATTTTGTCATTCTCGGCACGGGTTTTTCGATCGATCCGGTCAGCAGGCCAGAACTTTCCCCGTATCAGGACAAGATTGCCTGCTGGGATGATCGTTACACGCCGCCTAAGGCGGAGGAAAACCCCGGTCTTGGCCGTTTCCCCTGGCTTGAGGAGGATTTCTCCTTCACCGAGAAACAGCCGGGTACGGCCCCGTGGCTCAAGGATATTCACTCTTTCAACTACAGCTCGGCCATCAGCCTCGGCAAGGTAAGCGGAGACATTCCAGCCATCAGCGAAGGCGCCTTGTGGCTGGCGCGCGGTATCGCGGCATCGCTGTTCATCCGCGACATCGACCACCACTGGGAAGCACTCCAGGCCTATGAAAAACCGGAGCTGGACGGCTCTGAATGGACCGATGCCGACGCGCCGGTCACCGCGCAAAAAACTGCCTGAGGAGGGAAACGATGGGTCAGAAGACCGTCTATTATTACCACGCGCTCAGTTCGCCATGGGCCTATCTTGGCTGGCCGGAATTCAAGGCGTTGATTGAAAAGCATGACCTTGACGTCGTTGTGCGCCCTACACGGATCGTGCCCGAAAATGGCGGCGTGCCGTTGCGCACCCGCCCGCAGCCGCGCCAGGATTACCACGCTTTCGAACTTGACCGCTGGCGCAAGCGGCTGAATATGCCATTGGTGCTGAAGCCGAAATATTACCCCACCAACAACGAATTCTCTGCTCGCATGGTCATTGCCGCCACGACACTCGGCCTGCCTGCACTGGAGCTGAGCCATGGTCTTTTGCGCGCGCTCTGGAGCGAGGAACAGGACGTGACCCAGCCCGAAGTGCGCATTGCGGTTGCCGATGCGCTCGGCTTCGATGGAAAGGCGCTTCAGGCCATGGAAGAGGCGCCCGAAGTCATTCAGGCCTGGCATGACAGCAGCGACGAAGCGAGACGACGCGGTGTCTTCGGTACGCCCACCTGGATCTATAACGACGTTCTTTATTGGGGACAGGATCGCTTGAACTTCCTTGATGAAGCACTTTCGGAAAGCTGACAACACCATGACCATTCAACCGACAGTCGATGTGATCGATACCGTTCTGGGACTGGAGAAATTTCCCCATGTCCTGAAATTGCGCGAGCAGCGCGCGAAGATGAAACATCTGACCCAGACGAGCTATATCGCCGCAATTTACCCCACCGAGCCGCGGAATTTCGCCTATGGTTTGCGGGCCGCCTTGGCCGCCCGCATCGCTGGTCTGTGGAAATCGGCTGAGCTGCACGCCCACTATTTCGATCTCTTGAAACAGGAAACGCCGGAGCTTCAGTCCATTGCCGATCCGGCCTTCACGCCGGACGGCGGCGACACACGCCTTGCCACCATTCTCACCCATGTGGATCTGGTGACATTGTCGCCCAAGGAAGCGACCCGCGCCAATATCGAAAAGCTGCAAGTTGCGGGGCTTGATGATGCCGATATCGTCACGCTGGCGGGCATCATCGCCTTCGTCAATTATCAGGTGCTGGTCGTGGCCGGTCTCAAGATGCTGAGGGATAACTGAAATGTCGCAACCCGTCCATGAATTCACCCTCGATGCCCTCGACTGGCACCCTTACGTCAAACCCATCGATCTTGCCGAGGCAACGCCGGCACAGCTTGACGCGCTCAATGTGACGCCGTCGAACACCAAGGTTTCAGCCTATGTGCTGGTTTTGGCAAACGACGCGGAAATCCTCAATGAGCGTACACCGCTGTTCAACGACATCATGTACAGCGAAGGTGGTCTGTCGCGCGGCGGGCGCGAGATTGGCGCTCTTGCAGCCTCCTTCGTGAACAAGTGCATCTACTGCGCCGCCGTCCACGCCAATCGCTACATCCAGCTTGAAAAGCGCCCTGAAGTCGTTGGCGAAATCTACGAAAAGGGGCTCGATGCGGATTTGCCAGAGTTTGAACAGGCGCTGTTCAATTTCGGCGTTGATATGACTGCGCATCCCGACAATGTCGGTGTCTACCAGTTTTATCATCTGCGCGAGCACGGCCTTGATGATCTCGAAATCCTCGACCTCATTCATTCCGTCGCGATCTTCGGATGGGCGAACCGTCTGATGCATACGCTCGGTGAGCCGCATCGGAAGGGTTAAGTGACAAAGCCCTCCCCGCATGCCAACGCCACGGTCCGGCCTTTCGACATCAGCCATCGCGATGTCCTGAGGATCGCCATTCCGATGATGATCGCCTATCTCTCGACCCCGCTTGTCAGCCTCGTGGCGACGGGCGTGATCGGACAATTGGGCGATGAAACATTGATTGGCGGCGTGGCATTGGCTGCGGTGATATTTGACGTCGTCTTTGTGTCATTCAATTTTCTGCGCGCCGCGACCGCCGGTTTCACGGCGCAGGCCATTGGTGCGGCCGATCCGCGCGAAGAACAGCGTATGCTGGCGAGTGGCCTGGCCATTGCACTGGCTGGCGGCTTTCTTCTTCTTGTGCTGCAAAAGCCGATTGGCGAACTTGGGCTGGCAGCGATGAGGGCCGATGGCCCCATCGCCAGCGCGGCCTCGACCTATTTTTACTGGCGCATCTGGTCTGCGCCTTTCGTCCTGTTCAATTTTGTGGTGTTCGGCTGGATTATCGGACGTGGCGAAGCATTGTGGGGCATGGTTCTGCAGACATTGCTCAATGGTCTGAATGCAGCGCTCGCCTTTTATTGGGTGATGGTGGCGGGATGGGGGCTGGAAGGCGTTGCCGTTGCATCGCTGGTTGCCGAGGCCATTACAGCGCTGGTCGGGTTTTATCTCATCGTCAGGAAAACCGATGCTGCCGCCTGGACCCTGCCCGATCTCGCGGCCTTCCGCCGTGCCTTTTCGGTCAATGGCGATATGATGATCCGCTCATTCGCATTGCTGATCGGCCTGTCATTCTTTACGCGCCAAAGCGGAATGCTGGGCATCGAGATCCTTGCGGCCAACACCATTCTGCTGCGGTTTTATTTCTTTGGCGTAGCGTTCCTCGACGGTGTGGCAACGGCCGCCGAACAGCTGTCGGGACGTGCAGTCGGTGCCCGATATCGCCCGGCTTTCGATCAAACCGTGCGGCTGACGACGCTGTGGGGTTTTGTCTTTGCAGTGCTGGTGTCGCTCACATTTTATCTGGCTGGTCACTGGGTCATCGATATCACCTCGCCGACACAAGCCGTCTCTGTTCTCGCCGACAGATACTTGCCCTGGGTGGTTGCCCTGCCCGTCTTCGGGATCATCGCCTATCAGATGGATGGCGTTTACATCGGCGCGACCTGGTCAAAACAGATGCGCAATCTCATGGTGGGATCGCTGCTATTCTATTTCGCTGCCTGGGCCATTTTACAGCCGCTTTTTGGCAATGACGGCCTTTGGATTTCAATGGTCCTGTTCCAGAGCGCGCGCAGCGTTGCATTCCGCCTCATGCTCCCCAAACTGGCTGATAGAACATTCGCCCTTTAATAAGCGCCGCGTGTTTTGTGCCGTCTCTGCCCGCCCCGGACGTCTCTCACGCGAAGAATGGCCAGTAGGGCAGGAGATGCGCAAGATTGGTCGTTGCAAGCGGCCATCTGATCACCGAATTCAGTTTTCAACCGTTTGTCGCGAAAGCCTTCGATCAGCTGCTTTGACTGCGGCCTGTCCTTGTCGATCATCTGTTCCCCGCGGGGAACAAGGGTTGCTTTCGCACAATGACGCCAAAAGTTCCCCGCGGGGAACCACCTTCATTGTCGACGGATATGAAACGATGGCGTTGTCACGTTTTTTCACTGAGGCCGCACGAAGCGCTTTCGGATGAGATTCAGGCTGCTGCGCCGGTCACGGCCTTCCACTGCGCCATAGCGCGGATCCGATGAATGTGGGTGGCAAGGGCTGAGTGCTTCTGGTGCGAGGGGACGAAATGATTTCGGATTGCTGAAAACACCGAAATAAACCGCTGCAAGCCGCCCACAGATCGGAAGCCCTGCATCACTCGCTTTCGTTTTCGCAGCGGCAGATGAGAATTTTCCGTACGGTTGTTGAGACCCTTGTGTGATCTATGTTCAATAGCCGGCATCACATCTCGCTTTGCTGCCCCGTATGAGCGCAGTTTATCGGTGATAATCCTCTTTGGCGAGAGGCCTTGCTTCTTCAGCAGTCTGGTCAACAATCGCTTGGCAGCCTTGGTGTCGCGACGGGCCTGCACGATCTCGTCGAGAACATATCCGTCCTGATCGACGGCTCGCCAAAGCCAATGCTTTCGACCGCCGATCGACACGACCACCTCGTCCAGATGCCAGATATCCTTTCTCGACGGCGTCTTTCTGCGCAGTCGCTTTACGTAGGCCGCACCGAATTTGCGGTCCCAGCGCCGGATCGTTTCGTAGGACACGACATTGCCGCGCTCCAGCAGCATTTCTTCCACCAGGCGCAGGCTTAACGGAAACCGGAAATACAGCCAGACCGCATGGGCGATGATCTGCGGTGGGAAACGGTGGTTCTCGTAGCTGATGGTCGGCGTGCTCATCTGGTCCAATTACTGGTCAAGCGTTAAGCCACGGACAACGTGACAGTTCCGTGAAGGCTATTCCTGTGCGCATGCGCCACACTCGCATACGCACTCGCCAAAGGGAATCCCGTACGGACTCTTATGTTAGGCGGAAACCACTAGTTCATTTGCCTTGCAGAAATTTATTTCTGCAGTGACAGCGAGTACCGGGTATGCCGACGTTCACCCGTACGCGTCAGTGCACCGATCTCCACAAGCTGCTGAAGGTCGCGTGTTGCTGTAGCGCGGGATGTATCTGTGATCGAAATGTAGTTTTCGGCACTTAGCCCCCCCTTGAAGCCTGCCGTGCCTTCCTTGAAGATGCGCGCGACTACCTTTTCCTGCCGCTCGTTGAGCTGGCCCCGAAAACGATCATAGAACTTTGCTTTCTGAATGAAGAAATCTATGCGCTCAAGCGTCGCCCGTTGAGCATCCAGGATAGTTTCTGAAAAGAAAATGATCCAGTCTGTGATATCAAGCGTGCGCTGGTGCCGCTCAAGCTCGGAATAGTAGGCCTTCCGACTCTTCTCGATTGTGAAGGCGAGTGAAATGAGGCTTGGCTGCCCTATGTTTTGCGCCAGGGATTTCTCAGCGAGCGCGCGCCCAATTCGGCCGTTCCCATCCTCAAATGGATGTATGCTTTCAAAGTACAGATGGCCTACTGCTGCACGTGTCAAAGCTTGAAGCGAAGTTTGCCCATCTGGCCCGGATTGATTGAACCAGGCGATGAAAGTCTCCATCTCTCCGATAACTTGGCGAGACGGGGGAGCCTCGAAGTGGATGATGGGCTTGTCCAATCGACCTGACACGATCTGCATGGCGTCTTCATGCGTCCGGTAAGCACCAACCGTCTCAATGTATCGGTTTCCGGCCATCAGCATTGAGTGCCAATGGAACAGTCCTTCATGACGCAGCGGCGTATGCCAGCTTCGATAGACATCCGCCATCATCTCGGCGATCCCCCGCTCCTGGGGGCGGATCTGTCTGTCATCAGTGTTTAGCCCGAACTGTCGACGGAGTGACGACTGGACACTCACGCGGTCCAGATATTCTCCCTCAATCTCCGAGGTCTTGACCGCTTCGTCGCTCAGCAACTCAATACGAAGTTGGTTGCTGTCGTCCTCGTTGAAATGCCGGACGGCACCGATAACCTCGCCGGCGGACTGCAAGAATCTCTGCTCCAACGGTACCAGGCTTGCGGTGTCGTACCTGAAATTTGGCCAATCCGTGTTTTGCCAGTTCCATTTCATGAGTTATAGAATCCCTCTCTATAGCTCATATTTATTGCCATATATGAGCTATTGCAAGTCCGTCTATCGCTCAGCACCACAAGCTGCGGCTCTCCATTTAAGACGCAGCGATCGACAGATAACCTCTTACCCTAAACATATTTTGTTAACCGGCGCCCCCTATTTCCGCTCGCCCTCGGCATTGGTGCCGAGAGAAACGGAATGAGCATGACCAAACACGACCTTTCATCACGTCATTTTCAGCGAAAAATTTCGAATTCTGCGAGCTTCGTATCGTTCCGGTCGCATCCAGGCCCGTGTTGGAAAATATACGGCCCTATCTGGCCAGTTTGATTGTCTACCGAAAATCGCCACCGCTTCTGAACGGCCGTATCGACTGGACGACTATCGGTCAGGCGTGTGGGATCGAAGCCGAGTTGACGGTAGGACTGAAAAAGCAGCTCCGGCCTGCTCTGGATGCCATCATCCGATGGCTCGGCGCACCACCAGCAGCCGAAGAGCGACGGCCACCAAAGTCAAAGGCTCGCCCGACCAAAATCGTTCCCGCCAAGAAAGCGGCTTCCGCATCCTCGACCGGAAAGCCGCAACGCGCGGCGACCGACGACACCTTTGCCCGTTCCGCGTCGACACAGCGCGGCCCTGCGCCAAAGCCGATCAGCCCGTTCCCAGACGCATTATTTGAAGCGACTGAAGATCCGGTGAGCTTTCAGGACGCATTGATCTATCATATGCGGCGGTTCGGCGACACCTACTGGCAGCTCTATCGCGCCGTTGTTCATCTGAATGAGACCTTTGACAACAAGATCGAACCAATATCCACCGCTCCGATACACTAAGCTGCTGTAATTTTTATGCTGAGCGTGGAGAGGTTCGTTCGCGCAAAATGTCCGCGTCCGTCGGGCGCTCTGTCGTCGTCTCGCTCTTAAGGAGATTCGAACCGCGACTGCAATAGGCAAAAAAATGCGGACTTGAAGGGCGTAGATTTCCGCACCAATTGGTGCTACATGCATATCAACGTTTTGGAGCTAGTTATGCGATCAACCATCAATCTCGATGACAGCCTTATGGAAAGAGCGAAGTCCCTTACGGGCACGAAGGAAACGGCGGCTCTTGTGCGTCAAGCACTGGAGACTTTGGTGCGAGTCGAGTCTGGCAAGCGGCTAATCGCTCTTGGAGGCACTATGCCTGAGGCTGAGGCAGCGCCTCGCCGCCGGAGCGAAGTCGGGAAGTGATCCTTGTCGACAGTTCAATCTGGATTGATCATTTCCGACACGTAGACCCGGAGCTCGTCAAAATCATCGAAGATGATCAGCTGCTTTGCCACCCTTTCGTTGTAGGTGAACTGGCCTTGGGTAGTCTGCGAGAACGGGATGCGGTGTTAGCGTTTCTCACAGCTCAGCGTGAAGCAGTAGTTGCAACCCATGCAGAGGTGATGACAGTCATTGATCGCCATTCGATATTCAGCATGGGGATCGGCTATACTGATGCACATTTGTTGACTTCAACTCTCCTGGACCGTCGATCCAGCTTGTGGACGAGGGATAAGCGCCTAGCGGCCGCCGCTCGGAAGGTTGGGGCGGCGCTTTATCCCTCACCGCATACTCCTCATTAGAAACGAAGTTACAAACCCTTGAGTGCAATGCCGCTCTTGATGAGAAACGGACTTACGACACCTACGCGCACACTTTCGTCATTTGGACCAGGGATTGATCACCTTCAACCCAGCTGCCTCGAACGGGCTCGTGTCGCGCGTTGCGATCGTGAGGCCGTTTGCTGCCGCTGTGGCTGCAATGTAGCCATCAGCTGTGCTAATCGCTTTCCCAGATAATCGAGCGCGTGCCATGAGTTCTGAGTAAAACTGAGAAGTATCCAGATCAAAGGAAAGGATGCGCTGGGAAAAGTGGGGTAAAACTTCACCCTCAAGGCGATCGCGGAGGGTAGTTTGCCGTTTCCCAAAAGGCATGGCAGCGATACCAAAACGAAGTTCAGCAATCGTTACTGAGGATATGAAAAGCGTTTCGAGAACTTGCGCGTCCAACCACGCAATTACTGCCTTATCAGGAACCGGTTTCCACGGCTCAGATATAACGTTGGTATCCAACAAGATCATTCGAACGTCATCGGTTCAGCAGTTGTCTTGTCGCGACTTTTCTGCAGGGCTTCAACGTCGCTTTCGGAAAGTTCGGCGTCGCGACCAATGCCCGTCAGCAAAGTTCCGAGCTTGATACGTTCAGGAGGACGGACAGCGGCTTCAATAATGTCACGGATTTCGGCCTCGGTACTCCGACCATGATGAGCCGCTCGCACCCGCAGAGCACGATGCGTTTCGTCCGAAAGATTACGAATGGTGACTGCCGGCATTGATATCACCTTTATCCTAATGATTGCTTTGACAGCAATATATAAAAAATGACAGAAAACTTCAAGACGTTCGCCACCGATGCTGAACGTCCTGATCATACATACCGCCTTGATACGATCTGAACTCTCGACCCCTCAATTTTAAGGTTAGGCAAGGCTACGAATTAGCCTTTACCATCAGACCACAACAGTGCACGCAGTGGTAAACAATTGCTACGCGTCCGAGCAGGCCTGACAAGGACCTTTTGCCTGGAGCTTCGGAAATCATCCAGTGATGCCCCGACGCCTTTCAGATCCACGCCGATAAACGAGCAGCAATCCCGCGATAAGCTCAGCAAGGCTGTAAGGTCATCGATTTTCCCTCTCGATTAGGGATGTCTCCGCGGAAAACCTCAAGCACGGAGATAGTCATGATTGGAAATTCACTCCCAGACCAACCAAACGCTGAAGAACATCTTTTTGCAGCGCCTCAGGCGCTCCGCCGCAGCTTTCTAGTCGCCGGTCTTTCGGCGCCGTTTCTGGCAGCAATGCCCGCCGCTGCAACAACCAAACCCACCTCTACCAAGGTCAGTAACACCACCAAGGAAGGCCGCGATATGAACTATGTAACCACCCCCGACGGCGTTGAGATCTTTTACAAGGACTGGGGTCCCAAAGACGCCCAGCCACTCGTCTTCCACCACGGTTGGCCGCTTTCTGCTGACGACTGGGATGCCCAGATGCTCTTCTTTCTCGGTAAAGGGTATCGCGTGATTGCGCATGACCGGCGTGGCCACGGACGTTCGAGCCAGGTTAGCGATGGCCATGACATGGATCACTATGCTGCCGATTTCGAAGTGGTTGCCAAAGAACTCGATCTTCGCAACGCCATTCATATCGGACACTCCACCGGCGGCGGCGAGGCTGCTCACTATGTTGCCAGACACGGTCAGCCCAACGGGCGCGTGGCAAAGCTGGTGCTGATCGGCGCCGTGCCGCCGATCATGGTCAAGACGACGGCCAACCCCGGCGGCCTGCCGATCGAAGTCTTCGACGGCCTGCGCGCGCAGCTTGCTGCAAACCGCAGTCAATTCTACTACGACCTCGCAAGTGGCCCCTTTTACGGCTTTAATCGCGAAGGCGCCAAGAGAGTTGAAACCATCGTCCAGAACTGGTGGCGTCAGTCGATGATGGGCGGCGCAAACGCACACTATCTGGGTATCAAGGCGTTTTCGGAAACCGATTTTACTGATGACCTGAAGGCTATCACTGTACCTACTTTCGTAATGCATGGTGACGACGACCAGATCGTACCGGTCGCCGACGCCGCGCCACTGTCGGCAAAACTCCTGAAGAACCCGATACTCAAAATCTATCCCGGCCTGCCGCACGGGATGTGCACGACGCATGCCGAGATCGTCAACGCCGACCTGCTCGGCTTCATCAAGAGCTAGTCGGCTGGGAAGCGGCGCCATCCGCCGCCGGCGCCGCTTCCCTATTGACGGTGCGGACGATCTGTCCTGACAGCCCAAGTCGGGTATACTATCCCTTTGCACAGGCTACCCCCCGCGATCGGCAAGGGTGTTTTTTGAGCTTGGTACCTATCTCTCAATCCCTGGAACGGGTTGGGATAACCAAGCAGGCGATATCGCTGATCCCGGCAGGATTTTATGCTCCTTCCTCGCACTCGTCACCGAGCCCGCTGGAAGGAAACACGCATGGCTCTCTTTAGTATCAATGAGCAGCACCCTGCTGAGACATGCGCCGAGCCCCCGGAAACGAGCGTGACGCCGGACCGGGAGATGCAGCGCGTGTTACGCACCGCGCCAGTGGAAACCTGCCGTATCGACGATCCCTTCGACACCCGGCTAGCCCGCTGGAAGCACGCCCCATTCCACGAAGTCGTAAAGCCCATGACTGACCACGTCATCATGACCTATCTCGGGGCTATGCAGCGCCTGGAACGTCGCTCCGAAGGAGAGTATTCGACGGGCATGGGACGGCGTGGTAGCGTCACGTTCATCCCGGCCGGCTCCAGTTCGCGCTGGGATATCCACGGTCCTATGGATATCGTACAGCTTTATCTGTCCCCGGAACTTCTGGACCGTGTCGCACGCGAATCCCCGGGCGCAGCACGGCCGCTGAACGAAAGTACGGCGCGGCCGGACAATATCATGGCGACACTGCTTGAGTTGACGCTCAGGTCCTCCGGCGATGCTGTCCACCTGGAAGCGCTTTATCGCCAGCAACTGGCGAGTTTGATCGCAATCCATCTGGTGAAGACCCATAGCGGCTTGGTCCAAGCTGCCAATAAAGCTCTCGGGGGGCTTGCTCCGAGGGTCCTGCGTATCTCGCTGGAGCGACTTTCATCGGAAAATGACCAGGATTTTTCGCTGGGCGCGCTTGCCGATGCCGCTAATCTTTCGCGCTTCCACTTCTGCCGCGCGTTCAAAAGAAGCACTGGGCTTACGCCACACGAATGGCTGCGCCAGCGAAGAATGGAACAGGCAATGGCGATGCTGCGCGACCCGTTCCTGCAGGTCACCGAAATAGCCGGAACGCTGGGATATGCCACGGTCACCGCCTTCGGCGTGGCGTTCAAACGCCATACAGGCCTGACACCCGGCGAATGGCGGCGTGCCGTCTTATGACGCGAAATATAGATCGGATTGCTACCGGGATAAAAAGCTACAGCCGGCTCTTTGGCAGCCGGCTGTATGTTTTCGTGCGACGGGTGGGCGCAACGGGCCCCTTTCCTTTAATGCTCGCGCGGCGGAAGGAACCCCGTAACGGTTGCGAGTTCGGGCCACGGCAGCACCGTCTCGCCGGAAACCCGCCAATCGCCGTTCACGCGGCGCAGCCGAAGCTCGTAAAACGCGGGCGAAGCGAGATCACTCATCCGACGATAAAGGATGGCTGTCGCTTCATCGCCTTGTTCCTCGATATGCAATACCCGCTTTTCCGTCGAAAGCGGTCGTTCACCGGCGTCGCGCCGCGCACGGAATTCAGCGAACATTTCCGCCTTGGAAAACCGCGCAATTGTGCCGTCCTGCATCAAAACAAGGAAGCCGAGATCCTCCGCATAGAGGTTCTCCATCTCCTCCATGCGGTAGTTGCTGCCCGTTTCCGCCAGGCGATCGATGAACGCGACGATTTCGGGATTGTGCTGTTCCTTCATATCCATACTCCTTCAAGCCAGAGTCATGCCGCCATCGACATGGAGTTCGATGCCGTTGACAAAGCTTCCTGCAACGTCGGAAGCAAGAAACAAAGCGGCACGGGCCAATTCCACCGGCCGTCCCATACGGCCTGCTGGAATGAGGGATGCCATGTAATCTTCGAACGCCGGGCGATTTGCCTCCGAAACCCCGAGCTTTCCAAGGATTTCGGTTTCGACTGGTCCGGGGCTAAGAATGTTCACGCGGATCTTGCGTGGCTTGAACTCGATGGCCCAGTTCTTTGCAAATGCGGCGACGGCAGCCTTCGAGCCGGCATAAACGGTGTGGTCCGGCAGAACCTTCGTCGCCGCGAGCGAACTCGTGACGATGATGTTGCCTCCATCGCGGATCAACGGGGCAAGTGCCTGCACGCCGAAGAATACCCCACGGGTGTTCGTGGCAAAGTGACGGTCGTAATCCTCCGGCGTGACCTTGCCGGATGCGGTGAGGTTGATGACGCCGGCATTGGCCATGTAGACATCCAGACCGCCGAAGCGGGTTTTCACAATTTCGGCAAGCTTTTTGTGATGTTCCAGATCGCTGACGTCGCCCACCACCCCGATGGCGTCGTGGCCGATCTCGCCGACTGTCTCATCGACAACGTCCTGGCGCCTGCCGGTGATGATCACTTGCGCTCCTTCTTGTGCGAAGAGAAGTGCAGCTGCTTTGCCGATGCCGCTGTTGCCGCCGGTGATGACGGCAACCTTATCCTTGAGTTGTTGCATTTTAATATCTCCTGTTTCCATCGAGACAGAGATAAACTCTTGCTTCAGACGCCGTTAGATCACGGTCGGGCATATGATTTGTGCCTTGGAGATGCCAATGCCAAACCTATTGGATGAGACGTCGGGAATGGCGGCCTTTGTGCGAACCGTAGAAGCTGGCTCGTTCACGGCAGCCGCACGCCACCTGAGCACAACGCCGTCGGCGGTCTCGAAAAGCGTGGCGCGACTGGAAAGAAGAATTGGTACGCGGCTCTTCCTTCGCTCCACCCGAACACTCACGCTAACGCAGGACGGGCAGTTATTTTTCGAGCGCGTGTCACCGCTTCTGCGCGAACTCGACGCCAGCGACGATGCCATCCGTCCCCAGGCAGCCCCATCCGGCAGGCTGCGCATCAGCATGCCGGACGAACTTGCTCCGCTATTGCTACCGCAGCTCTTCGGCACCTTTGCCAAGAATTATCCGGACCTCCAGCTTGATATCGGGCTGACCGATCGCTTCGTCAATTTAATCCGCGAGGACTACGACGTAGCGCTACGCGCCGGAACGCCTTTGCAGGAAGACCTCATGGTGCGGCAACTGGCTGACCTGCGGATGGTCATTGTCTCCTCCCCCGCCTTCCTGGAAAGGTGGGGCTATCCGAAATCCATGGAAGACTTGGCCACCTTGCCCTTTGTCCGTTACAGGATGGGCGGCGCGGTAAATCCTGTCAGGTTTGCCGACGGTACCGCTTTCATCCCCAAGGGGCGGATCGATTGCGATACGGGTATTGCGATGATCCACGCTGCACGCGGCGGGTTAGGGGCAGCCTATCTGCTGCGCTGTCTCGTGACGGACGAGTTACGAGGCGGTACGCTCGTCGACCTTGCTCCGGATATCGCGCTTCCAAATCTTCCGCTCAGCGCCTTGCATGCCTTCGGTCGGACAGTCCCGATGCGCGTGAGACTATTCTGCGACTTTATAGCCAGCGAAGCCAAGATTCTCGCCGACCATTAGCATCGACATCCGGGACGACGGATATCGCTGCATCACTCTTCGAAGACGCAACGGCAGGAAGATCAATGTGGAAGGGAACCCGGCCAGAAACCGCCGCTCGGCGATATCCCGGAAAGCAGGGTTGTCCCAGATTGGCTGGCCGCACCGCATGCGATCTTTCGGATGTACGATCGCATGCGGTTGCCTTACCGGCATGTGAGCCGTTATGCGGTTAGTAATCCCAGAATACAGGTACCCAACGGAAGGCATCACCGTCGACCGCAACATGCCCGACCGATGGGAAAGGCATGTGAGTGGCCACCAGCAACTCCCCTGTTGCCGCCAACTCTCTTAGAAGTCTGACACGGACACGGGAAGCTTCCTCAGGATCGTGCTCAAAGCCGTTAAACCAGTCGGGATGTTCGAAACCAACGGCGAATATGGCGTCGCCGGCAAACATAAGCCGGTCTTTGCCGGATGCAACGCGGACCACGCTGTGGCCCGGGGTATGGCCGCCCGTTCGAGAGACGACGACGCCTGGAGCCACCTGGTGTTCCTCATCGAACAGCCGCAGCTGGTCGCGGTACTCCTCGGCGAACTTTTTGGCGGCAGCGCGGAGTGCATCCGGAAAGCCGGGCGGCATCTGGACGTGCGTGAAATCAGGTGCCTCCCAGAACTTGACCTCGGCGGCGGCGACATGAATGCGCAGATCCGGGCGCAGTTTTTCCTTCACGCCATCGACGAGCAAACCGCCAACATGATCCATATGCATGTGGGTCAGGACGACGTCTGTCACAGAGCCGAGGTCGATGCCGGCGCTCTCCAGTCGCTTCACCAACTGTCCGGCGCGTGGCAGGTTTAATTCAGGATCAAGACCCAGACCTGCATCGATAAGTATGACCTGTGCGCCGCTGCGCACCACCACCGCGTTAAGCGCCCAGTCGAAAGCTTCTTGTGGCAGGAACATGTGGTCCAGCCACGCTGCGCGATCCGTTGGGTTGGCGTTGTGTCCCAACATCGTCGTCGGAAGGGGTAGCACGCCGTCGCTGATCACCAGCACTTCAATTTCACCGACCTTCACCGCGTAGCGAGAGGGAACCAACTCTTCTGTTGCCGGTCTACCGACATGTTGAGTGCTACCCAAGCTCTTGCCTGTCTGCTCACGCGTCGTACCGGGCTTTGCATTAATCTGCGTCATGATGCGCTCCTGTTTTGGGGACTGGACCGTGCGGGGCACGACCCATGCGGCGGAGTCTATTGGGGAGCCTCTGGACGGTCGATTGGGTCAAGGAAGAGGAGAGGCTAACCCAGAGGATAGGGGCCCCTCGTTTTTTGTTTATGGGATCAAGTATCAGGTCAAAGCCACCGCACTGGCAGATGGGGCTCGGAAAGCGGCTCAACACCTTTCGCCGATGAGACGAGCCGAGATGAGCTGCCAAGAGATGAGGTAGATCAGGTCTGTCGGTCGCTCAGCGCCTTGCGAATGGCTGAAACCAATTTGTGCCCATCGAACGGCTTTCTCAGAAACCCGTCAATGCCCCGGGCGCGGTCCTGGTCTGCAATTTCATGGCGCCCCGTAATCAGGAATACGGGCAGTTGCGGGTTTGCCTGTCTGACGAGGTCCCGGAGTTCGAAACCGTCGGCGCCAGGCATTCCGATATCGCTGATCAGAACATCGACGCCCTTAAGGCCGCAAGCGAGCAACGCTTCGCCCGAGCGGAAGCTTTGCGTTTCAAATTCCGCTGACTCCAGGAGTTCGACCAGCGAAGCCAGCACCCTCGGATCGTCGTCGACGATTGCCACTAGAGGTTTGTTCATACCGTCCTCCCGAAGTTCCAGTTTCCGGTCATGGCTTTTTCGGCATGTCGAGCGGCAGTGTGAAAACGAAGGTCGCGCCGTGCGGTTCATTCTTTTCCGCCCACAACTGACCGCCATGTGACTCGATGATCGAACGGGAAATAGCGAGACCCATTCCCATCCCTTCGTCTTTTGTGGTGAAGAACGGTTCGAAGATCTTGTCCGGGAACTGGATGCCGCGCCCCCTGTCCTTGACCTCGATACGCACCATATCCTCCACCCGGAAGGCCCTTATATCCAGAACACGTTCGTTCGAAATGGAAGCCATGGCATCCATGCCGTTGCGCATCAGGTTGACCAATACCTGCTGTATTTGCACTCGGTCGAACGGCACCACCCGAAGACCGCTCTCGCCTTCGATTTTCATCGTGATGCGTCGCCTCCCCGCCTCCTCTGCAAGCAGGTCACGTGCCTGCCTGACGACCGTACCGAGCTCAGCGCTGTCGCGTTTATCTGTCGATTGCTTGAAGAGCGCCCGAATTCGGCTGACGACATCGGCCGCGGAGTTGGCACTTTGAACCAGGCGATCGAGCGCCTTCAGTGCGCGTTCGATGTTAGGCGGGCTGGCGGTGAGCCAGCGTTGGCACGCGCTGGAATAGTTCATAACCGCCGACAGTGGCTGGTTAACCTCATGCGCGATCGAGGCCGACAATTCCGCAAGGCTCGCAGCCTGGCTTGATCGCGCGAGATTTTCCTGGGCGCGGCTCAGCTCCTCGCGCGCATTCACCTGATCCTCAATATCCAGGCAGATACCGTTCCACTGAACGATATCGCCGTCACCATTACGCATGGCCGCAGCACGGGTCTCTACCCAGCGGTAAACCCCGTCATGGCGTCGCAACCTGTGTCGTCGTAGATATGGCTCCCCAGTAGCTAAGGAACGCGCGTAGCGTTCCTTGACGCCAGCCAGGTCATCGGGATGGATCACCGCATCGAGGGTGCCCTCCAGCCTGGTTTTTCCGAGGCCATCCGTTTCTTCGAGGTTGAAACCGAGATACTCGCGGAGACGCTGGCTACGATAGATCGGTTTACCGTCCGGCAAAGCGCAATAGATCAGAGCTGGCAGCGTCTCGATAAGCTGCTGAAGCTGTTGCTCGCTTTCCCGCAGCGCGTCTTGCGTGGCTATCAGGTCATGGATGTCTGAACTCACACCATACCATTGGACGATCTGGCCTTTTTCATCTCGCAACGGCTGGGCACGCGTCTCTGTCCAATGATACTTGCCGTCGGCGCGCTGCTGGCGGTACCGCTGAAGATAAGTCGTGCCTGAGGCTACGGCACGGAGAAACGCTTCTCGCGCGGCGGTCCTGTCTTCGGGGTGAACGACGCCGAGCGATGCCGATTGATCCGGCGCGGTAATGTCCTTAAGCGCAGCCCCGGTGACCTCGGTGAAGTGTTTGTTGACATAAGTGGGCGTTCCATCGGCCATCGTGCTCCAGATCAGCGCCGGTACAGAGTCGATCAGTTGCCCTAACTGCCGTCCGCCCTCGCGCGCCTCAATCTCGGCAGTACGCGCCGGAGCGTCGATGTCTATGAATGTGCCGTACCAGCCAGTGATTGCGCCTTCCTTATCATGGATCGGCTGAGCGCTGCTGCGCACGCGTCCATAACTTCCGGTCGCAAGCGGCATCCGGTGCTCGACACTGTAATGCTCGCCTGTCCTTAAGCATTGGCGCCATGCCATGGCGACCGCATCGTAGTCTTCCGGGTGGACCATCCGCTTCCAGTCGGACGCATGGTCTTTAGACAATAAATCCAGACTTTCCAGATTTGCTTCCAGGGAGGCAAGCACCGTCGGCGTCATATAGATAAAATTGCCCATGGCATCGGTCGCCCAGGCGTTCCCGGTGATCCGCTCCACCAGCCTTGCAGCTTCTACGGCTTCGGTGCGGGGCGCGTCTTGCGATCCACCGTCCCTATCTGATCCCAGCGTTCCCGCAAACTTCGACATGCCTCACCCGATCCCATCACATTCGAGATCACAATGGTGCGCCTGAAAGCGGGACAGCACCACAGCCATCTAGGGAGAACGGTATATCGAAGCGTCTGGGAGAAACACCTGTGCCGAAGGATAGGGCGAGGTTGGCGTGGCAATACAAATCTGACGGTGGTCGGGGGGCCTCGACCACACCTAATGCAGCAGCAGGAAAAAAAGTGCGGCAAGGTCGGGACATGATGTCCCAATATTGCCGTTCTGAGGAACCTATCGGAAAGGATTGCTGACGGTTGTCAGGACGCTGCCAGCCCCTCGCTTTTTAAAGCCGTCCGGACCGAATGCCGTGCCAGCAGGCGCTTATTGAGAGCCAGCAGAGGCGTCGGAATTTCGACGCCGAACATGCTGGCCCATCGCATCATAACGAACAGATAGAAATCGGCTACGCTCGGTCGATCGCCGAACAGGTATTCGCCATCCATCTGGTCCACCAGATACCCAAGCCGATAGGTGATAGAGGCCCTGGCCTTGGATTGTTCGTTCGGACCTGCACCCGAGAACAGGGATTCGAAGCGCTTGTGGACTTCCGTCGAGAGATACGCCAGAGCCTCGATAAGTCGGATGCGGCCAAGCTCACCACTCACGCCGAGGGCTGGTACTTCTCCGGCAAGATAGGATAGCACGGCAACGTTCTCAGTGACGACCTCCCCGCTGTCAAGCATCAGCGCCGGCACATATCCCTTGGCGTTCACCGCGCGAAAATCACGACCCGACGCGGTTAACTTGGTTTTCAGGTCAACGCGTTCGTCTTCGAATTGCACTTTACCCTCGATCAGGCAGATGTGGCTCGCAAGGCTGCATGCGCCAGGCGCGTAAAAGAGTTTCACGACCATTGTCTCGTTCTTCCTTCGGTGTTCTCGGTTTATTTCGGCCTGTGGCCGTTTCTCAGGTGCTGAAAATCGTCCGGATCGACTTCAGGAGAGCGGAAGCACGCCGCTCGTGGTTCATCGCGGCTGGCGGAAGTTGGCCGACCTCGTCGGAACTTGCCGACAGTATCGCCGCGACCTCTTCAGCTATTGCCGGGCGATCGGCGATCAGATGCGCAAAACTTTGCGGGTCTATCTCGTAAGCGGTCACGCGCGTGAGCGCCTGCAGCCCGTCGGTTTCTTTCGTTCCCGCAAGAAGACCCGTCGCCCCGAAAAAGTCGCCCGACGAAAGCCGCCGCTTTTCCCGCTGGTCGTGCTGGATCGATATCACCCCGGTGCGGACAATCATCATCGATGGCAGCGCCTGCCCTTGCTGGGCTATGATATCCCCCATGTGGTATTGACGCTCTACGCCAGATTGCGCCAGCTTTTCTCTTTCGAGCCGCGTTAAGCCAGAAAAGAGTGGGTTTTCCGCGATGATGTCCTCCAGCGTCAGGTCACGCTGTCTGGCGGTATCATCCGACAGATTCCCGAAGGCAATGGTTGAAGGCGACATTGCGAGCTGCAGACCCGTGGACCTGCAATGCCGATAAAAGCGGTCGATCACCTCGTTTCGCGCTTTCATTCTCAACATCGGGTTGCTCACCCGGAAAAACAGGTGGATTTCCAACGCGGTGGCGTCCAAACTGTTTAGCGAAACCAGTGGCGGTGGCTCACGCATGATCGAATTGCAACCCGCCAGAACCGTTAGCATCGCCTCTTCGATGATCGAAGGAGAGTGCGTCGGGACCACCCGCACGGTTATATTGAGCAGATGCGTTTCGTCAGGCTGGCTGACATTGGTCAGCTTCTGCTTCGCAAGAACGCTGTTTGGAAGAACCACAATGTTGTTGGCCCCCGTCAATATCTGCGTCGAGCGCCAGGTGCTCGCAATGACCCGTCCTTCCGTACCGTCCTCGAGCAGGATCCAGTCGCCGAGCGCATAGGTGTGCCCGAGATTGAGAGCGACACCGGAAAAGACGTCGCCGAGCGTGTTCTGAAGGGCAAGACCGAGTGCGATCGCGATAACGCCTGAGGTCGCGATCAGCGTTCCAACTGGAGCGTCAAAAACGAAAGCCAGTGCGGCGAGCGTGGCACATACGTAAACCGCACCGACGACGATATCCTGAAGCAAGCGCGCCTCGCGCGGCCGCCCTTCCAGAACAAGATAGATCCGCACAAACCCAATGACGGCCCACGACAGATGAAGCCACCACAGCAACTGAGCGAAGACAATGAAAATGGTTCGTTCGTCGCCGATGCGCAAACGTTGCGCTTGACCGAGCGGAATATCTGCGAGAACGAGGACAGAAGTCATGGCGGTGAAAAAGATGATCTGCACTACCAGCCGCAGATTGGAGCGCACCGGGCCGATTGCTTTCCACACCGCCATTCCGGTGAGGCCGAGGATGATCAGCCACGCCAGCGGCGCAGCGGCGATTTCAACCAGATATGCATGAAGCATGGCGATCGTCCCAATATCGGCCATCAGTAACCGATGCCGGCGATATAGTTTGCCAACATATGTTCCTGCAGCTGCTCTTGTTCGAAGAGCACTTTCAGGGCATCGCGAATATCAAGGACACCCACTGGTTTTGCGTCTGCGCCGAGAACCGGCATGTTCTGGATACGGTTTTCAACCATCACCTGCCAGGCGACCTGCAACTCATCGGACGGGCTACAGAAAATCATGTTACGGGTCATCAGCGTCTCGATGCTGGCGTTCTCCTCTAAATCCGTCAAATGACGAATGAGGTCGGATTTGCTGAGTACGCCTGCAGCTTTGCCTCCTGTTTCGCTGACGACGGCCAGTCCGATCCCCGGATTGGAAAGCGTCCGGGCAGCAGATTGCAGCGTGCTGGCGACATTGATCACCATCAGGCGAGCCGATGTCATGGGATAGAGTTTTTCGATGCGCATGGCGCCCTCCTGACGGCGCTCGCTGGCACGGTCGGGTATGTCAGTGTCTTCATTGTTCGATCTCGGGATGGCGACATTTACCGGTGCCATCCCGAGATCGTCGCAAGTCTCCGACCCGGACTATTTTTCGTAGATCGTCAGGTTGGTCTCATTTGTATCGACCACGAAAACGGCAAGCAGGCGAGCGGGGTCCGTCTTGCTCGCATTTTCGCTAACGGCATGATGATCTCCGGGAAATTCGGAAAAGTTCTCGCCGGCGTGGTAGATCGTAACAGGGCCGTCATTGACCTGGCTTGTGATCGCGCCCTCCAGTACCGTCGCATAGATGAATGCGGAGTTCGGGTGAGTATGCGCCGGCGAAGTTCCGCCTGGCGCGTATTCGACGAGAACGCCCTTCATGCTTTTGCCGGGTACGTTCGGCAGTGGCTGATCAAAAACCACCGTCACCTTTTCATCGCCCGCTTCGTCATGGGCCATCACCGGAGTGCTGGAACCGGTGGCCACGACGAGAGCCGTAGCCAAAAGAAACATCCTGATCATCTTCTGTGTCCTTCTTAAGCTGAGGTCTGCCGACCCCTCTGGCCGGCAAGACTGAGAGTGTCCGCGAGCGATTACTTGTTCTGGGCGGCGGGGGACTTCAGCCAGTCGTCAAAGCGGATCGCACCAAGACGAGCGCCATCATCGGGAACCAGTGTCCGGCCATCGATCACGACCTCGAAATACCGAGCGTGCGGGTCAGGCACCAGGGTACGAGGGTCGTCGGTCGCCTTGAGGTAGCGCGCAATGAACTCGTTCATCGGCGCCCGCTCAGGACCTGCGATTTCAATGACGCCGTCTACCGGCTCGGCCAGAGCTGCATCCGCCATTGCATCGGCAACGTTGTCTGCCGCAATTGGCTGGAAAGCGCCGGTCGGCGCGCGAACAGTCGCCCCCTCGGTCGCCGACTGGGCGATGGCTCCAACGAACTCGAAAAACTGCGTGGCGTGGACGATCGTATAGGGAACGCCGGAACGCTGGATGTGCTCTTCCTGGCGCAGCTTGGCGCGGAAATAACCCATTGCCTGCATACGATCGGTTCCGACAACCGAAAGGGCGACATGATGGCGAACGCCTGCGGCCCTCTCTGCTGCGAAGAGGTTGCGGCCGGCCGCTTCGAAGAAATCCATGGCGACTTTTTCTTCGAAGGACGGCGAGTTTGCCAGATCGACCACGACCTGCGCACCAGCCAAGGCTTCGGCAAGGCCTTCTCCGGTGACGGTATTGACGCCGGAGTTCGGAGACGCAGCGAGTACTTCATGCCCCTTCTTCCGAAGCCGATCAACGGTTTTTGAACCAATGAGGCCTGTGCCTCCGATGACGACGATTTTCATGTTCAATCTCCTGGTTTGAAGTTTAGTGTCGTGTTGGGGGGATAGCGCCCCGGAACTAATGTGCGGCGGCTGCTTCTTCGATCAGCGAAGCAATTTCCTTTGGATGGGAAACCGGCAGGGCATGCGATCCGCCCTTGATTACAACGGTCTTCAAGGCTCCTGCGCGCTTTGCCATAAAGCCCATGACTGCAGGCGGGATGTTGCGGTCCTCAGAACCGTAGATCGCGTAAGAAGGAAGCGTCTTCCACGACGCGTCCTTTGATGGTTCGGCCAATGCGGCCTGTGCGATTGGACGTTGGGTGACAGCCATCAGATGCGCTTCATCTTCAGGCACATCGGCAGCGAACTGGTCATGAAACCGATCCGCCCGGATGTAGAGGTCTTGACCGCCGCCACCTGGCAGCGAAGTGGTGGTCAACGCATCAGCCAAGGTGCTGCCGGGGAATTTTGCCGATAGGCTTGCGCTGGATTCGCCGGTGTCCGGAGCAAAAGCAGCGACGTAGACCAAGGCCTTCACATTCGAATTTCCGATAGCCGCTTCAGTGATGACGGGCCCACCATAGGAATGACCGACCAGCACGACCGGCCCTGGGATCGAGCGGAGCAAGCTTGCGATAGCTGCAGCATCGCTGGCGACACTACGAAGCGGGTTGGCGGCGGCGATCGCAGTATAGCCGTCCTTGGAAAGCGCGCCGATCACGCCGTTCCAGCTCGACGATTCGGCAAAGGCACCGTGCACCAAAACGATCGTCGGCTTTGCTCGCCCTTCCGCAGCCTGCGTGAATGTGGTTAGCGCCGTCCCCACCGTGGCGGCAAGCGCCAGAATTTTGAGAATATCGCGCATCTGATGTCTCCTGTTTGTGCCTTTCAACCTGTCAGGAGAATGCGCTACGGCAGGGCGCCCGCCTATCGAACACAGGCATCAGGCACCTAGTCCAAGAGGACAGGTATGATAGATCGGGAGATTAGATGTCCTGCCTGAACTCGCCTCCTCGCAAATCGGTTTTACGAGTTGGTTACGTGAGACCGCAGTTATGGATGTATGGGGTCCTGGCGTGAACTTTGAAGTTCGCGTGCTCTGCAAAGTGAGGAAGAACAGCAATCCCGGCGCTGTGCGCCGCGACTATATCTTTGCAAAAATGAGCGGGAATGTGAGGTGCTCCGCGGGAGCGTCCGAAGTTCAGACCTGCGGTCTGTCACGCAAGCTGGAAGGCAGCGAGTCCCAGGCACGGATCAGTTCGCCGACCGAAATCGTCCGCATCTTGCGCATCACGTTGCTACGGTGGAGCTTCACGGTAATTTCGCTAATCCCGAGCTCAAACGCGATCTGCTTGTTCAGCCGCCCACGGGCCACTTCGCCAAGGACCTGGCGTTCGCGCGGAGTAAGGGTTGCAAACCGGGTGGAATGTTGCTGGATGTTTTCCGCCTGCGCCCTTTGCTCCACGTCGCGCTGGATACCGGCAATAACGGCGTCCAGAAGGGTTTGGTCCCGCACGGGCTTCGTCAGAAAATCGACGGCTCCGGCCTTCATGGCCTGAACGGTCATCGGGATGTCGCCATATCCAGTGAGAAACACGATAGGCTTCGTAACCCCACGCGTCGAGAGTTGATGCTGCAGGTCAAGCCCGCTCGCACCCGGCATGCGAACGTCCAGAACCAGGCAGCCGGGCCGATCAGGAAGGCCGGCGCTCATCAGCTCGCGCGGGGAAGGAAAGCAGGCAACATCGAGCCCGACCGACTCCATAAGTTCCTGTAGAGAATTGCGCACATCTTCGTCGTCATCGACGACCAGAACCAGCGGACTTTCCGCTGCGACAGCTTGCGTATCCATCTGATCAACTCCCAGCACGGTAGCTTGTCGGCTCTACGACGCTCGATGGCGTCCAAGAGACGTCGTTGCAGGCCACATCGAAAATATCCTGCATCATTCTATGCTCCCATTCGCAGGTGCGTCGGCGTCTCAGCCCCGCACGTTGCATTGTCAGCGCCCCCATGCCCGCTCATCCAGCTTCTCAGGGCAGCTCTCCATCCTCTACTGGACCACTTCGGGTGCGCCCCTTCGTCCTGTCGGCGAACCAATTCCGGACGTCGTCGGAAAACTCTGGCGGGGCCTTTGGGCCGAACTCGCCGGCGATATCGGCAAGCGTCTGGCTGCCCAGCGAATCCCGCATTGCCTTTTCCGCCCGCAGCATCGCCGCGTGGATAGCGCACACGCCTTTGGTCGCCCATGACGGCGGCCGCTCCCGATAAACCGCGCAGCGCCCTCGAATCTCCTGGCAATCAAACAGGGGCTTCCTGCCTTCGATCGCATCCACGACCGCAAGTAACGTGATATCTCCAGGCTGCTTTGCGAGCAGGTACCCGCCTTTGACACCCTCGGAGGCGGATACGATCCCAGCCTTTTCAAGCTTCGGAAATACCTTCGCCAAAAAACTCGGAGAAATTCCCTGAAACTCTGCCAGGTCGCGGCTGCTGAGCGGCGCCTCGGGCGAGCTCGCCAACCAAAGGAGACAATGCAACCCGTATTCCACACCTGCAGTCATATGCGCCATAACGCGGACTATATTTGTCCGCGTTAATCTAGGCAAGCTTTAATTTCGACATCGGTGGGTTACGTTGACAAGGTTCAAAAGCCAGCGAGCGCTGAAGGGCAAAGACGTCCATCAACCCCGATTGCTCTTGGCGCTCAGCGGGACCAAATCAGCCAGCAGCGAACAGAAAACTAAAAGACCACGCAGGTGGAATCGATCAAGCAAAGGGTGGGATGTAACCATACAGAGGGATAGGTTTCGCGTAGTTGCTTGGCCCGATGAAGGGCAATAACGCCAACGCGGGCAAATAGCCCGAGCTAACCAGATCGACTACAGTTCTGCGCCAAAAGGTTATCCGCATCCTCTCCACCACCAGCAAGTATGGGCTGTCGGTATGGCTGGGCAATGGTGCGGTGCATGTGGCACCGTGATCGTGGACAACGATCAAAAAGAGCCGGAAGCCATGACCTCTATCAGCATTGTTACCCGACGTGGGCACGCGCTAACGCGGGTGATTATAAGACGTGACAGGCCATATGACTTCCGCAGACGGTCACGGTCGGGGCCGACACTCTTTGTGATCTGCTCGGTCCGACTAAGTTCGGCAAGCCCTGCAAACGTTCTCACCGTGCCGACGACACCTGGCACCATGCCGCTGCCTGCTAAGTCAATACAGGCGGTGAATGAGAATGTGCGAGTTGTGCCGTGAAGTGGCTCTCGACATTGGTCATCCTCCTAAGCACCCTACCTGTCTCTGCCCAGATACCTTCGCTCGGTACTTGGCAGGAAGAGGCCTCAGGCACGTTGGCGCACCCATTAGAGATCGGTGATCTACGTCAGTATGACAAAGATCAAAGCCTTGGCCGCTGGGTCGTAGCCCAGGGGGACCGAAATGCCGAAGCGACGGTACCCACCCCAAGCACACCATATGACGAAAACTCTAGCGGAGATATCGCCCGGGCGGTAACAGCCTGGGAAACACGGGCTCGCGACCAACTTCGAAACCTCTTTTCATCGATCCCGCATATTCCTGCAGAAATTCGGCTGGCCCGTCTTCGCCTACACACGGACGCCACAGGCGAAGGTCATTTGACAGCGGCAATCGCCCTTTGTCTGCTTGTCGGGTTGGCGATAGCCGCCGAATGGCTTGTTCGCCGCAAATTGTGGGCTCATGGAAGAGGCGCGCAACACTATTTGCCGACGGCCGTCCTCTTCACCGTTTCAGCGGCGTTCTTTTTCGCTTTCGAATGGCCGCCGCTCGTTCGGATGGTCATTGCCTGCTTTCTAGCAGCATTCGTCACCTATCGTTTTATCGCCGCAGGTATCGGACACGCCGCCCATCCGGAAGTCCACAGGCGGCTAAAGATCATCGTCGCTTGGATTCTGATTGCCATCTCCTCACTGGAGGCAGGCACGGTCCTCAGGATGGACGGAGACGCCCTCAAAGCCATGGCCTTTCTGGCCTCGCTGATGACCTTGATGCTGGCAATCGAACTCGTTTGGCACAAGATTATCCGAAGCGTGGCCGTGAGGACCATGTTCTGCCTTCATCTTACAGGTGTCTGGTTGCTTTGGTGTCTAGATTTCAAGGCGCTTTTCTGGGCCGGCATCTACATTGTGTCACTTCCCCCCGCGTTGCGCGCCATCGGTCACGCCTTGCGCGCGTACATTGCCACGCACTTTCTGATTGCCCCCTCGGACAGTCGAAACGTCCTTCTTGTTCGCGGAGCCCGGGCGACAATCATCGGCCTCGCCGTGGTCTGGATAGCAGCGGTTTGGGAGATGGACGGGCAAATGATCGGCCACAATGACCCAAGGGTCAGTGGCGTGATTTACGGGCTCTTCAAGATCATCGTCGTGCTGCTTTTAGCGGATCTGGTCTGGCATCTTGCCAAAGCCGCGATCGACCGCAACGTTTCTCCTCCCCCGATCTCGAGTGCGGTGGAAGAATGGGAAACCAATGGGGCGACCGACGAAACCCCGGCTACTCGGCTCCATACGTTGCTTCCGATCTTGCGCAATGCGGTCGCGGTCACTCTTTTAGTCGCCACGGGTCTTGTCATACTAGGCCAAGTCGGCGTTGATATAGGGCCGTTAATCGCCGGTGCTGGAATATTCGGTGTAGCGATCGGATTTGGCTCTCAGACGCTGGTGCGTGACGTCATCAGTGGCATTTTCTACCTGTTCGATGACGCGTTCCGGGTCGGCGAATATATCCAAGCGAAGAACTACAAAGGCACCGTCGAAGGCTTCAGCCTGCGCTCGGTCAAGTTACGACACCATCGCGGGCCGCTTTTCACAATTCCCTTCGGAGAACTCGGCGCGGTCGAAAACATGAGCCGCGACTGGTCCAAAGTGAAATTCGTCGTCACGGTGCCTTACGATACGGATATCGAGAAGGCACGCAAGATTGGCAAGTCGATCGGGCAGGAACTGCTGGGCGATCCGGAGCTAGGGCCGCTTTTTATTGAACCTCTGAAAATGAAAGGCGTTGAGGAGTTCGGCGCCTATGGGATCGTCATCAGCTTCGCCATGATCACCAGACCGACCAGCCATCAGAGTTTTATCCGCCGCTCAGCCTATGCAATGTTACGCGAAGCCTTTCGGAAAAACGGCATCGAATTCGCTCAACCGACGGTCCAGGTTGGCACGAGTAAAACGCAAGAGGTTCAGGCCGCGGCCTATCAAGCTCATGAGCTTACGAAGGCAGGGGAAAGGGAACGTGCGGCAGAACTTTAGTCTCCTATTTTCTATTTATCGCGAACCTTGGCTGTCATCGTCCATCCTGACAAGAACATGAAATTCTACCTTTTTTAATCTTGAACAGAAGCGAACCGACCACGCTGTTGTTAAAATCAGTCCTTCGTCTCCTATTTCTCAAATGCATACATCAGCATGACCTCGATGGAATGACCACTTTGGGGCGGTGGCGATCTGTCCGCTCTTGGTTACCGCTTCTGGAACGCAGACATCGGCGTGCTGTACGTCCGACGGTCGTGGCGGCAAGCGGTGACCAAATAGTCAGAGCCAGCGGCGAACCTTGGCCCTATAGCGGCGGTAGTCGTCGCCGAATTTCGCTTCGAGATAGCGCTCCTCGCGGGCGATCACTCGCGCCTGGATCGCGATCAGCACCAACGGGAGCAAGGCAAAGGCAATCGGCCCGTCGAAGCCGATCGCAAGGCCGGCATAGATGAGGGCCATACCGAGATACATGGGATTGCGGGTCCACCGGTAGGGACCGGTCGTTGCGATTTTCGTCGCCGGTTGCGACGGCCGAACGTTCGTGCCCAGCCGCCGGAACAGCCCCGTCGCCGCAAGCATCATCGTCGTGCCGGCAATGAACAGCGGCGCGCCCGTTGCGATCAACAACCACCAGTCGACGCCGAAAGAGCGGAGGGTCACGAACCGCTCCGCTGTCAACCCCACCAGCAGCGCTACCAGATAGACAAGAGGTGGCGGGAAGCGCACACCCGCGCTGTCCGGTTCGACGGTCATGCTCACCTCCAATCTGTGCTCTCAAACCAGCATCGACTGCTGAGCGAAGATACCCGCGCTCGCGCCTTGCCATATTGCCGTGGTAACCGAGGGGATGCCGGGGTTGGCAAGGTCACCGGCGGCGTAGATGCCAGGCATGCTGGTTTCGCGGCGCTCGTCGGTCTTGAGGGCGATGCCGGTTGGCGTGTTGACCGTGGCAAGGCCCAGTACCTCATGCAGGCGTGCGGACGGCATGTTGCGCGGATGCGCGAACAGGATGTCGACCGCGACATCAGGGACGGTGTCGAGCTTAATAGTGGCGCCATGGCTCCCGTGACGTCCGATTTTGGTGATCCGACCCTCAACGACTGGTACCTTTCGGCGCTCCAGATCGGCCCGTATGTCGGGGGTGATATCATGACCATTGCCGAATACAGTCAACCTGTCGGTCCAATCATGAAACAGCCTGACCTGATTTATCGACTGTGGGCCAGACCAGACGAGGCCCCAATGCTGGTCAGCAACTTCGAAGCCGTCGCAATAGGGGCATGGGATGACGGATGTGCCCCAGTTCTCGGCAAAACCCGGAACATCAGGCATTTGGTCAACAATGCCATAGCTCAGGATCAGGCGGCGCGCGCTCAGGGTTTCACCATCGCCGGTGAGGACGGAGAAATTGTCGATGGTGCCAGAGATGCTGTCGGCGCGGGCATCGACCATCCTGATAGCAGGGTAGCGCGCGAGTTGCTGCCGCGCCTCGGCCAGGATGGCGGACGGTGGTTTGTCATCGTGGCCGAGCATACCGTGCGAGCGGCCAGCGAAGCGGTTGCGCTGAAGGCCGGTATCGAGAACGATGACTTTGCGGCGGGCACGGCCAAGCTGGAGAGCGGCGGCGAGGCCGCCAAAGCTGCCGCCGATGATGATGACGTCGTTCATTGTGATGGACTCCGTGTTGCGGATAGAAGGGGCTGGATTGGATCTTGCGGTAGCCTCAGCACGAGGGGCGCCAATGGCGGAAATTGTGGCGAGCTTGAGCAGTGTTCGTCGTCGCATGGTGACACCCTCGTTCGATCAGCCGAATTCGACTTGCATATTTAAGATACTAAATGGTATCGTAAATTCAAATAACGATACTGTCAAGGATCGCAATAGCCATGAGTCAAAATCTCCGAAACCGACGCGGCCGGCCTGCAAACGAAGCACTCGGTCAAACGATCATCGACGCCGCGTGCGAACTGTTCGAGGAACTGGGATTTCATGCGACGACATTGGATAAGGTCGCCCAGCACGCGAAGATATCCAAACTCAGCATCTACAAGCACTTCGAGAGCAAGGAGGCGCTGTTTGCCGCAGCCTTTGCGGCCCGCTGCCAGCAGTTGGTGCTTCAGAAGCTTTTTGAGGGTATCAATGGTTCGGCCGAAGATCAGCTAATGGCGGCGGGATCGTCACTGCTCCGCACGCTTCTGCGCGCGGAGGTCCGCAACATCGAAGCCATGGTCATGGCTGACACTTCAAACCAGAAGTCGTTGAGCAAGCTCCATTACGAAGCAGGCCCCGCCCATATCGTTGCGCAAATCGAGGGCCTGTTGCGCCAGTTGCATGCAAAGGCACTTCTGACCGTGCCCGATCCGCTCCGGTCCGCCCGCTTGTTTGCAGCACTTTTCAAGGGCTCCGATCTCCTGATTATCGCACGCTTTGACGAGGCGAGTGCAGAGGACGACACCGAGATCGAAACCTATTGCCGGTCGGCCGTCACCATGTTCGTCGCCGCGCACCGTAACAACGACCATGCAGGTAGACGGCCAGTTTGAGAACGGATCGGGACAAGGCACTACATTTTCGAAACGATCAAAGTCGCGCGTCGCCGCGATAGACATTTGGTTTGGCACCCGTCAATCTGCCGAATATCTTCCGAAATGCCGCCGGATCTGTGTAGCCGACTGCATATGCGATGCTTTCGACCGAACCGTTTGTCGTTTCCAACAACTGCCGCGCCTTCATGATACGGACATTTTGCAGATATTCGGTCAGCTTCAGCCGTGTCGCGCGGTGAAAGCGGCGCTGGAGGGTCCGTTCCGAAAGACGGACGCTATCTGCCAGTTCGCCGATCGACTTTTGCAGTTCCGGTGTCGCATGAAACTGGTGCTGGATCTGCAAGACCTCCTTGTCGCCGTGATCAAAGCGCGGAAGAAAAGCCTTGTACTGGCTCTGACTGCGACGCGGCGGATCGACGACGAGAAAGCGTGCCGTCTCGAGCATCACGGCCTGTCCGAGCAGCTTCTCGACAAGGAGCAGACCTAGATCCGCCCAAGCGAGAATACCGCCGGCGGTGATGACGTCACCATCGTCGATGATCATATTGTCCGGTGAAACGTCGATATTGGGAAACTGCTCGGCAAGCCGTTCGGCAAAAGCCCAGTGGGTTGTGGCGCGCCGCCCGTCGATGAGCCCGGTCTCGGCAAGGACAAACGCTCCGGCACAGATTGAGCAGACGGTGACACCGCGCGCATGCTGGGAAGCGAGCCATTGCGAGGCGGCGCTCATGCTCTGCATTTTCTCCGGCATGATGATGCTGGGTGGTGCGATAACATAGCTCAGCAAATGCGGAGTTCCGGGGTGTGAATCCCATGAGCAGGATACATCACCCTCCTCCATCTTCCAGTAGCTGACGCGGATGTTGCGAAGGCTTGTAGGTACTTGCAGATCCGTCGACCAGTCGCTGGCGACGCGAAAAAGATCGGTCAATCCATAGACGGCAGCCAACTGGCAATCCGGGTAGATCAGCAACCCCACCTCAATAAAATCAGCCTTTTCGCGTTTTGCCACTTTTGCCTCGGATAAAGTCATTTCTGCCACGTGTTTCTGATAAGAGATGGCGATACGTTCTCTTTGTCGAATACGGAATTCGCAAACACAGCGCGACAGGAGAAATGCAATGGCTTCCGATTCAGATCGTTTTTTCGTGTCGAGACGGAGCGTACTCATCGGAAGCATCGCGCTTGCCAGCGTGAGCATCCCGGCGCTCGCCTTCTCACACAACTCTTCCACAAACAATTCATCACAAGGAGATATCGACATGGGCTTCGTAACAACCAAGGACGGCACTGAGATCTTTTACAAGGACTGGGGTCCGAAGGACGCGCAGCCGATCGTCTTCCACCACGGCTGGCCGCTGTCGTCGGACGACTGGGATGCGCAGATGCTGTTCTTCCTCTCCAAGGGCTACCGCGTCGTCGCTCACGACCGGCGTGGCCACGGCCGGTCTGCCCAGGTTGCCGACGGTCACGACATGGACCACTACGCAGCTGACGCATTCGCCGTCGTCGAAGCGCTGGATCTGAAGAACGCCGTTCATATCGGCCATTCCACCGGCGGCGGTGAGGTTGCCCGCTATGTCGCAAAACATGGCCAGAAGGCCGGCCGCGTCGCCAAGGCGGTTCTCGTCTCAGCCGTGCCACCGCTGATGGTCAAGACCGCCGCCAACCCCGAAGGCCTGCCAATCGAGGTTTTTGACGGCTTCCGTTCAGCGCTTGCCGCCAACCGTGCGCAGTTCTTCCGTGACGTTCCGGCTGGCCCGTTCTACGGCTTCAACCGTGACGGCGCCAAGGTGCAGGAAGGCGTGATCCAGAATTGGTGGCGCCAGGGCATGATCGGAAGTGCCAAGGCCCATTACGATGGCATCAAAGCCTTCTCTGAAACCGACCAGACGGAAGACCTGAAGGCGATCACTGTGCCGACGCTCGTCCTGCATGGTGAAGACGACCAAATCGTACCGATTGCCGATGCCGCAAAGAAGTCGATCAAGCTTCTGAAGAACGGCCAGATCAAGACCTATCCAGGCTTCTCTCACGGCATGCTCACCGTTAATGCCGATGTGCTCAACGAGGATCTGCTGGCATTCGTCAAGAGCTGATCCAGATCCGGCGCGGTTTGATCCATGGCGCTGCCGTCTCTGACCGATCGAAGCAATAGTGGGGCGTAAGCGCCCCTCTTTGACGTCTGCCACTCAGCAGATCGCGCCAGACCGCCGGGTGCTCGCCGTCGTATCCTCGAGGCTTCGCTAATACCTCATTCCCATGGCCGGTCGCCTCAAGACGCCCAGGAGAGCTTTGACGTTTCGCAGACGAGGGCCGGTATCCCAACATTGGGGCCAATAAAGCTCACCTTCAAATGGTGAAACCTGGAAGCTGCGCAGCCGTCTTTTTCTCCATTTCCCGCACAGTCCTGCTGTTCCAGATCAGGAAAGCCCGTCTCAAATTTTCGTTCGGACGCAACTCGAAACTTGTTGACAGCGAAAATCGCTCTGCTTACTGTACCAATCAGTAAAGTCTTTACCGAATAGTACACAGCAACACACACAAAGGAAACGTCGCATGGCACGTCCCCCTCTCCCCCCATACACTCGCGAAACTGCTATCGAAAAGGTCCGTTTGGCAGAAGACGGCTGGAACAGCCGCGACGCCGCCAAGGTTGCTTTGGCCTACACACTGGACACCCGCTGGCGGAACCGCGTCGAATTCGCCACCAACCGCGAAGAAGCCCAGGCATTTCTGGAGCGTAAGTGGAACAAGGAACACGAATACCGCCTCATCAAGGAACTCTGGGCTGTCACTGGTAACCGCATTGCTGTGCGTTATGCCTACGAGTATCGGGATGACAGTGGCCAGTGGTTCCGTGCCTATGGTAACGAGAACTGGGAATTCGCAGAGGACGGACTGATGGCTCACCGCCACGCAAGCATCAACGAAATGCCGATTGCGGAAAGCGATCGCCTGTTCCATTGGCCGCTCGGTCGTCGTCCGGACGACCATCCCAGCCTCAGCGATCTGGGCCTCTGATCATGGCCCGCATGGTCGCTGAAAGATCCGACGCCATCGCCTCCCTGGCCGAAGTTTTTCGCGAGCATGGATACGAAGGTGCGAGCCTTGCCTTGATCGGCAAGGCCACCGGCCTGGGCAAGGGTAGCCTGTACCACTTCTTCCCGAATGGGAAGGAAGAGATGGTCGGGGCTGTGCTCGCCGAGATCGAGCAATGGTTTGAAGATTCCGTCTATTCTCCCCTGCGAGACGGAGACGACGCCAATGCAGCGATCGCGGCAATGCTCGATGAAACTGCGAAATACTTCAGATCGGGCAGGCGCGTTTGTCTGGTCGGCGCCTTGGCTATCTCCAACACCCGAGACCTCTTCGCGCAGGCTATCCGGGGTTACTTCGTTGGCTGGGTAGATGCGCTGCAAGCAGCACTCGTCCGGCAAGGCCGTGACGCTGAGCAGGCGCGCCTCCTCTCGGAAGACGCCGTTCTCACTATCCAGGGAGCTATCGTTCTCTCCCGGGCGCTGGACGATCCGGCAGTCTTCCAACGTGCCATCGAACAGCTTCATGGACGATTAATAGCCGCTGGCCCCTAGCAGTTTTCCACCGAGACCGTACGGTCTCAACCGTTTCCTATCCACTTTAGGCATCAGCATAGGTTACACTGCTTGTGCTCTTGATTAGAATCGAACCGTCACTGGACAGGTCGCGGGACTCACTTCCTAAGCATTTGATTTGTCGACCGTTGCTATTCCTACATCAACCCACCGCGGCGGTGCGCCAATATGGGCCTTGAGTGCTTCCGTAAACGCCCTGACCTTGGCGGACGGCACCTGGAGAGCACGCAGGAGATAGATGCCTGACGATCGCTCGTTCCATCGCTCGCCGCGGAGCTTCAGCCGGATGAGATCACCTGACTGCGTGGAGGGTCCCGAAACCCAGCTTGGCAAAAAGGCCACTCCCATTCCAGAGATCGCAGCGCTGTTTAACGCTTCGAAATCATCGGATCGGAAAGCCACCTGTTTGCAGGCTTCGCCGGCGGGGCTTCCGAAAATATCAGACCATCCGAGCAGATCATTGCCATGGAGCTTGTCGAGAAGGCGATGATGGCGGAGCGCATTCTCGTCTTCCGGCTCACCATGCTGTTCGACATAGCCACGGCTTGCAACGAGGATGCGGTCAAGCGGAGCAAGCTTCGTGGCAATCAGGGAGCTGTCCGCAAGCTCCCCCATCCTCACCACCAGGTCGAGCCGTTCGGCCACGGGATCAGCCAGCCGCTCGGTAAGATCCAGCTCGACATGCAGGCCCGGGTGTTGATGGGCTAGCGATGCGAGAACAGGAATAACATAGCGTTTTCCGAAAGTCGGGAAACAAGCGATCCGCAGCGTGCCGCTGACCGCACTATCGAAGGCGGCAACCTCGGAATGGGTGTCGGCCAGATCATCGAGCAGGCGCTGGGCGCGTTCAAACAGGTGACGGCCCGCGTCCGTCAATGACAACGCCCGTGTCGAGCGAACAAGGAGAGTCACGCCCAGGTCCTGTTCGAGCGCATCGATCTGTCGAACGACAGCCGAAGGCGTGACAGCCCTCCGCCGAGAGGCAGCGGAAAAGCTTCCAGTGCGGACAACGTCGACGTAAACAGCGAGATGTTCAGCGAACCGTGGGTCCCTCATCTTTGCCTACAGCGCAAAACCGTTTCGACCATTCAGGTCGTTATCATCTGCGGGCATCCGGCGCACTTTCCTTCTCGTCAACGGGCGGTCGCCCAACAAACAGAAGGAACACCCCAATGGTCAAGGTCCTAGACACAATTCTCTCCCAGTCCGCTTATTCCGCAGAGATAGACGTTCCCTTCGAAAAGATCGACATTGCCGACTGGCTGTTCACCCTGCCGGAAGCCGAATATCTGCGCTGCTGCCCGCCTGACCACATTGCAGCCGGCGTCACATGGACCGACGACGGTCGTCGCATGTCGATCAATGTTGAGCAGATCGGCTCGGGCCTCGTCGTGCAGCATTATGTGGCCGAGGTCGCCGAGCCTGCCTACTGCCGCATGAACTCGATCTCCGATGTGTTCACGGCCAATGGCCGGACCCACGTCAACGTCGTCTGGGAACTGATTGCCGAGAAGATCGACGATAGCAGGACCCGCTATACCAACAAGGTTACCGCCCATCCGACGGATGTGTTCATGGCTTTCCTCAGCGAGCACAGCATCAAGTTCGAAGATGCTGCAGCAGCCCGTCAGGCCGCAGGCGGAGACCACAACAGTCGTGAGACACCTCTTTTTGCTGCAAGCATCGCCCGCCGGGCCCTTTCCAAGTAAGGAGATATCCAATGAAGGCGATCATCTTCGATGACTTTGGAGGCGCGGATGTTCTGCGCCTCTCCGATGCACCCATGCCCGAATTGCGCCCAGACGATCTTCTGATCAAGGTCATGGCTGCGGGTGTCAACCGCGCCGACCTTCTTCAACGCGAAGGCGTCTATGGCTCGCAAAGCTACGGGGACAGCCCTATTCTCGGGCTTGAGGTCGCTGGCGAAGTCATGGCCATTGGAGACACCGTTAGCGGTTTTGCTGTCGGAGACCGTGTCATGGGCATTGTTGGTGGGGGCGCATATGCCCAGTACGCGCGCCTCGATAGTGGAATGGCAGTTGCCATTCCGACGGGCTTGTCCTTCATCGAGGCTGCCGCAGTCATGGAAAGCTTCGTCACGGGCTGGGAGGCGCTTGCCCATCTCGGAAACGTAGCAAAAGGCGAGACCGTCCTCGTTCATGCTGCTGCAGGCGGCATCGGATCGGCGGCCGTCCAGCTTGCGAAAGCGGCAGGAGCAACCGTGCTGGCCACCGCTTCGGAAATCAATATCGACAACGTGCTGTCACTTGGAGCCGATGCTGTTTTTGATTACAAGCGGATGGATTTCGAGGCGGAAGTTGTTGATGCGACAGCATCTCGTGGGGTCGATCTGATCATCGACTTTGTCGGCGGGTCCTACCTCGCCCGCAACATTCGCAGCCTTGCTCCCGGCGGGCGGCTCATCCAGGTCGGTCTTCTAGGGCGCGATGACAACGCCATCATTCCGCTCGGCGTGGTGCTTCATAACCACCTACGGTTGATCGGAACAGTCATGAAGTCACGGTCGAGGTCGGAAAAGAGAGAAATGGTCCGGCGCTTCAGGGACCAGGTTCTGCCGATCACGGGACAGGTGCTTAAGCCGATCGTTGGAGCGATATATCCGCTCGCGGCTGCATCGGAAGCCCATCGCCGAATGGAGGCGGGCGGGTTATTTGGGAAGATCGTTCTGACAGACTTTTCTGAATGACGCAGCACACGGCGCATCCGACAAATACGCCTTGATGGGATATGAACCGGCGACACGTCAATTACTGCCCAACTCGCAGGGACGATCCGGGCCGCTGCGGCCCTGGCCTCAGACGCTCCAAGGGTCCACAAGGACTACCCCTGTTCCCTGGAAATCCTGAATATTCCGCGTCACCACCGCCAGCCCGTGGACAAGCGCCGTGGCGGCAATGATTGCATCAGCTTCATTACGGCGATCTGGTATATGCAAATGGGCGCAACGAGTAGCAACCGCATCATCGACTACGATGGTGCGCTCAGCAAACTCTGGGCGAACCCGACCATCCATCCATGCGCGTAAACGAGAGCCATGCGCAGGGTCGCGGCGCTGAATGCTAAGTATCCCGCGCTCAAGCTCTAAAATTGTTATCGCAGAAATGCACAAATCACGGGCATCGCGCGCACCTATCCAAGCCGTTACATTCGGATCGGCTTTACCGTCGCCCACCTTTCGAAGTTCGGAGACAACGTTTGTATCGAGCAAATATTTCAAGTCAGATCAACTTCGCGCGCTGCTATGGCGCGTTCTCCGCATGGATGCGGACCCGTGACCTGTGGCTGGCTTCATGGAGCTCTGCAAACGGCGCCACGCTCACACCGTCTCGCGTCTGCCCGAGCACTTCTAGAAGCGCAAAACAATCATCGACCGCTCGATGTCCGTCGTGAAAATATCCCGACTGCCCGATCAGGTAACCGAGCTTGTTCCCTTCGAAGCCGCGTCCGGCCCAGTCGATCTCGGAGACCGAGCAGGCCCAGGCCCTGTGGGCAAACATCGGCGAGAAGGCCTCGCAGAAGGGCCGGTCGAAACCCGCATTGTGGGCAACCACGAGGTCAGCCGGCTCGATGAGGGACCGGAGGCAGCTGACGTCGATCACCTGTCCCACGACCATGTCGTCAGTAATCCCGGTCAAGCGGGTGATTTCAGCCGGGATGGGAACGGTCGGCTGTTGAAGTCCGCCGTATATGCCGGTGACGTCGCCGATCTCACCGGCATCGTTGAAGGTGAAGGCGACAACGCCGATTTCGACGATTTCGTCGCGGCGGTGATCAAGGCCGGTGGTTTCGGTATCGAGGATAACCCCTCGCCGGAGGAATTCAGGCCTTGCCTGCTCGATGATCGGCCGACGGGGAAGCCGTCGCAATATGCGATAATTGCCGGTCGCTTCAAGATCACGGGCCATCGACTCGTGGTCGGAACCGTCCCCCCTCTGTCTTCTCTCCGAGATAGCTCGAAGTTTGGTGACGTTGGTGTTCACCGGCAAGTCAGGAGCTGAAAAGAAGTCTAATTGCGAAGTCATGGTATCCCGGTCGCGCCAATGCAGGGGCCAAGCACAGGGAGATGTTGGCAAGGCTGATACGAGGATAGCCTATTCAGGATCTGCGTAAATGAGCAAAGCTGACCCACTGGACAGGTGTCAATCTTCATCAAGGACATTGATGGCATTTCGGAAGGTTCCCAGCCGTTCCCTGGACTGATCGGCGCTCCAATACCTCGTATGCGTGAATGTTGCAGATTGCTTGTCGATCTTCGCCAGATCGCTGTCCTCGATGCCTTGTCCGAAGGCCGGGGAAAGAGGGCCGCTTATCAGATCGCCGCAGAAGATGGATTTCGCGTGGTCATGAACATTCGTCCACCGGACCACGGCAAACGCAGCTCCGTGATGCAGCGTCCACCCGTCCTTCACCTGCCGATCCGGGAAAGCCGACAATGACGACTGTCCTTCCTCCAACAACCCAACCGCTCGCGCATGCTCAAGCCGCCATTCATCCAGCACTTCGCCAATCGGCGGGCATGTTGCGAGTTCTCGATCTTTCTGACGCGCTTCAAGGTCATCCTTGCTCCGTGCAAGCAAGAATTCGGCATGTGTCAACGGACTGCCGAAAGTGACGAGATCGCTGATGAGCCATATCGATTTTGGATCGTCGCTATCTATCTTGAGAGATCGCCGAAGGGCTGCCTGGGCTTTTCGGAATTCCTTTCTTTGCTCCGGGGTATTCTTCTCACGCAGCGCCCTGCCCGCCTTTTCCAGCGCACAAAGTCGGCTGAACGCATCACTGCCCTCGATGATGGTCCTTGCGGCGGCCTGCTCGGCCCAGAAGTAGTTGACGAGATCGTAGGCAAGGATCGAGCCGAGGCTATGACCGACGACCACCACCCGATCATACTCACCTGCCTGATGAATAGCTCGCAAGAGAGCCAGACCCCGCTCACGGACCGCTTTCCTCGCAGCAATGTTATCCGGGTCTGCGCGCGTGTATTTGACGACGCGTCCAAATGTCTTCGTGCCCAGTTGCTGCGCTACGGCGCCGATGATCCCTGCGATCGCAACGGCTGTCGCTTGCGGAAGCCAGGCCGGAGCCCGGCTCAACCACATATCCTTGGGCACGAAGCCGATCGCCAGCATCGCAATAGCGACAAGAGCAAGGGCCCAGAGCAATATCCAAGCCGATCTTACCGGCGGAGGGACGCGGCTCCACGGCCTGAACAAGAGATAACGTACCCAGCCGACCAGTTGATTGGTTGTAGATCCGGCTGTCAGATCTGCCCAGTAGAGCTCGAAAAAGTCGCTCCGCACGCCGTTCGGATAGGCCCCGCCACTCTCTGATTTTCGTGTCGTCAGACGCCTGAGCTCCAGGGAACCGGTCCTCGTATCGGGCTTACTCCAGATCTCAGCCTTACTTTGACCTGGGGTGTCCGACGGTTTGGCCGAGAGGGTATCGACGAACCCCTTTATCGTATCCATCGGAATTTGCTCGCCCATGCCGTGGACGAGTATCACGGCCTGGCGAGCGGCGGCGCGGCTTTTTCGTTTCTTAGTCTCTGTGGCTATTTCCTCATTTGAATCTAATGCTTCCAACATGCATCCCCCCGTTCAGTCGCCGTTGTGAAGTAATCGAATGGTCAGGAAATTGAATTCAACTTGAACGCTATTGGGATATCAATATACAATCGCATTCTGGATTATTGCGAGGGGGGCTTCGTGCAATATTTCAATCGCCAGACCGTGCCGCCACCTGCGGTGTTCACCAGTCCCATTGCCGGCAACAATCGCGAGAGCCTGAAAGCACTTTTCGATTTCGACAGCGAGAAGCTTTCGCAATCCTTTGCTCCGCGCAGCTTTCTTGGCCTGGATGAGCAGAACGTTCGCAATGGATTAGATCGCCTGTTCAGGGGCAAGTGCGCATTTTGCGAGGCGGAGACCTCCACACGACCGTATCGGTTCAGGCCTGCGTCGGAGGCAACGCCAGTCGCACCGACTGACATGAATAGCCACCTCTATTACGCCTGGCTCGTTGATGCATGGCAGAACATCTATCCGATCTGCACGAGCTGCGCGCCACCGGACAGGGAGGGTTCTACTTATTTCCCGGTCATAGGACGGCGCTGCCGTCTTCCGACGCCAGACGAGCTCAACCAGTTCGTCGACGATGCTACCGGACTTTGGCCAAACCATCCGCCGGCCGAGAAGCCACTGTTGCTTGATCCGTGCGAAAAGAAGGACTTCACCTCGCATTTTCGCGTGTCGCCCAACGGCATGCTCTTCGGAAAAAACAAGTCGGCGGAAGAGACCATAAGCTACTTCACCCTCAACCGTGATGAACGCGTCAATCAACGGGCAGCAAAGTTCCAAAGCCTGCTCTCCACCCTGGACGATTATCTGGCCGGTGGGGATCCTGACCTTTTACGGAGCATCGTTGCGTTTCCGGACATGGAGTTTGGCGGCACGTGGTTCCTTCTCGCTCGGCAAATATGTCTGACAATCGGTTATGGCGGAGGTCCTACACCTGCACTTTCTATGGCGCGCATCGACCGCGCGCTCAGGCGGCTGCGAACTCAAGCCGATGCTCGACAAAGCCTGAGTGCCGCAGTGGAGGCAATATCCCAGGCCAGCGAGCTGGACGTTGATGCAGAGCTCGCAGGTACGACTGCCAGAACCGGAAAGCTTCGTCTGCAAAGGGTTTCGCTCACTAATTTCAAGGCACTCGAAAACCTCACCGTTGAAATTCCAACAGCAACGCAGTTAGGGCCCGAGGCTGTCAGCGTGGCACCGTCACTTCTTATTCTCGGTGAGAACGCGGCCGGAAAGAGCTCGATCCTCGAGGCAATTGCCATTGCACTCGCCACAGACGATGCTCGGGATGAGCTTGCCCTCGCACCTTCCGATTACATTCTCAAGCCCGACTATATGGGAGCGCCGGACCATGTGGCGCCGGATCACTCGAAGGTTGAGCTCGTGTTTGAAGACGGCAGCAACCATGTGCTGACGGTTGATCGTACGGGCTTTGAGATCAACTCGAAAATAGACCGATCGCTCCTGCCACCTGTATTCGCCTATGGGGCGTATCGCCGATATCTGCGCAAACAGCGGCAATACAGCCCGGCCAAATACATTACGAATCTGATGCGGTCGGATGGAATTCTTTCCAATCCCGAGAAATGGCTTCTTGGATTAGATGCGGCAACCTTTGCCATGGTTGTGAGGCAGTTGCGGCATGTCCTGAGCATCGAGGGTGATTTCGAGGTCATCCGCAGAAATCAGGATGAGCAGCGCTGCTACATCGTCACGTCGATCCCGGGTAGCACCACGCAGTTCAGTCTCACGCCACTCGAAGTTGCCTCATCAGGCTTCAGAACAGTGCTCGCCACAGTCTGCGATATTTTTCAAGGCCTGCTGGATCGCCGGGTGAGCGGTGGCATTGAAACTCTTGCCCAGGCCCGTGCCGTAGTTCTCATCGACGAGGTCGAATCACATCTCCACCCCCGCTGGAAAATGGGTATCATGCGCGGTCTGCGGCAGGCGCTTCCCAACGTGACCTTCATCGCCACCACGCATGATCCTCTCTGCTTGCGCGGAATGGGCGATCGGGATGTTGTCGTTCTCCAGCGGGTCGGCAGGGATCTCAACGCCGATGCCAAAGTGGAAACCAGGCTGCCTGTTTTCGTCGAGCGCCTGGTTAACTTGCCGCCTACCTCGCATCTGACTGTCGAGCAGCTCCTGACATCCGACTTTTTCCAGCTTTATTCAGCGGACGCACCGGAGATTGAAGGAAAGTTCGCAAATATCAGTGATCTACTCGCGAAACGCAGCCAGGGCGCCGAGCTGTCCGAAGAGGAGAAGCGCACGCTGGAAGCCTTCGACGATGATATCGACAATGCCTTGCCCGTCGGACTATCCGAAGCCCACCGGCTCGTTCAGGAGGCGGTCGCACAATTTCTCAAGGAGCGGCGCAGCGCATCCGAGGACCGCCTGCGTGCGCTGCGACAGTCGTCGAAGAATGAGATCCTTCGTATCCTGAGGGGTGCTGCGGGATGAGGTATGTTGAGCGCAAGGAGGTGACACTGCCGGCTTCGGTGGCCACAAAAGCCAAAACGGAGCTCGAGGCGATCAAAGCGCATCGGAGCAACCCGGACCCGGAAAAAGGCACATTCGAGTTCAAGGTCTACAAGTCGGAAGAAATCAAACAGGCGCTGGAGAAACTCTTCCACGGAAAATGCGCTTACTGCGAGACCTTTTATTCAGCGAGCGCGCCGGTCGACGTCGAGCACTATCGGCCAAAGGGTGCTGTCGCCGAGATGAAGGAACACCCCGGTTACTGGTGGGTGGCCATGGATTGGGAGAACCTCCTGCCGAGCTGCATTGACTGCAACCGCAAACGGAAGCAGAAATTTCCCGGAACAGCGACAAGCCTCGAAGAGCTTTGGAAATTCGGCAAGGACGCGCGCAATTTTGAAGCCGACCAATCTGGGAAGAAGGACAGCTTTCCCGTCGCCTCGACCGGGACGTGGCTCGTCAACGGGGAAACCGATTTTGGGCGCGAGCCAGCGCTGCTGATCAATCCGTGCAAAGATAGACCGGAGCAATACCTCGCATACAACGTTGCGACGGTGGGCCCCGCAATCGTCCACTCGCTTGACGGAGATGGCAAGGACTCACGCGGTAACGCATCAATCCACATTTATGGCTTGAACCGACTTGGGCTTGTGCAGGAACGCACACGAGTTCTCCGGCAACTTGAATTTATCGCCGACATTGTGATCGAGGTGACAGAAATCGCGGACAAGGTCGAAGCTTTGCCCGCCGCGCAAAAGGTTGGAATCGAACAGGTCCCCGGACGCCTCCGCCTTTTGCGGGAAAGGATGCTGGATGAGCTGAAGGCAATGACCGAACCGCGGGCACCCTACTCAGCAATGGCCAGCGCCTGGCTCGAGGACTTCATGCGAAAAATCGCTTGAAGTTATGCTGATTGCTTCACAGTGTCGTTCAGGTTCAAAGGGCAGTCGAGATCGACGATAGCCTCCCCGGTCCGGATCGAAAAACTGCGGCGCGTGGATGAGGCCTGGAACGGGCCTGCACATCCTACAAGGAATAGCTTCTAAGAACAGCGCCAAGCTCTGGGTCGGGTACTCGACCTTCTCCTTGCCTTTTCGCCGCCTCTTGTACAGATGCACCAAAGCCGGATTGGTCAGGGCCAGATGGCCGCCGGTACGAAGAGATCGTTAAAGATGCGAACTTCAGGCGCGGCAGCATCGCCATCTGGACGCGGCTTTCGATCTGGAACATTGCGAGCGTGTCGGCTTGCGTATTATCGCAGTTGCGTGATCTTTCTGCTGCGCATCGGCCCAGCATGTACTCATGCCCGATCGGATGGACGCAATTTCCCGCACTTGCCATTCTCAAATGGCCCGCCGCACGCGAAATCTGAACAGGGCCGGTCGAGGATGGCAAGAAGCACCCTGACTACCGGAGTTGTAAACTGTCAGAAAACCGCCTATATTTCTGACAGGAGATACGCCATGCAAAGACTGACTTCTCAAATTCTCAGCTACGCCGAGCACTTGCCGGAGGGAACAGCGCTGTCCGCAAAAGGCCTTTTGCATCTCGGAAATCGGGCCGCAGTAGACCAGGCTTTGTCGCGCCTGCATGAGCGTGGGGAGCTAATCAGGGCTGGGCGTGGTGTTTATCTGAAGGCCATCAAAAGCCGGTTCGGGACGAGGCCGCCGACGGTGGAGCAAGCGGTCGAGGCAGTCGCACATCAACGTGGCGAGGTAATTGTTTCGAATGGTGCGGCGGCAGCCAATGCGCTTGGACTCACCACGCAAGTTCCAGTCCGCTCCATCTACCTGACCTCCGGGCGCAGCCGGACCATGAATGTCGGAAGCCTGAAGGTTGAGCTCAAGCATGTCCCTCGCTGGCAGTTGTCCCTGGCCAACCGGCCGGCCGGCGTAGCTGTCCGCGCACTCGCCTGGCTGGGGCCGGAGCGAGCGGAAGAGGCACTCTTGAACATCAGGCGGAAGCTGGCTCCCGAGGCGTTCAACGAGCTTGTCGCTGCAGCACCACAGTTTCCGACCTGGCTCGCGCGAAGCGTCGGAAAGGTAGCGCATGGCTGATCAATTCCTCCAGCTCTCGGCCGAGGACAGGCGGGAAGTCCTTGCCATTGCGTCAGATCGACTGAAGCGTCCGGTCCATTTGCTCGAAAAGGACGTCTGGGTCGTCTGGGCGCTTCGAACGCTCTACGTCTCGTCGCTCGGCGAGAGCCTTGTTTTCAAGGGCGGGACTTCGCTCTCAAAGGCCTATGGCGCCATTCGACGGTTCTCCGAAGACGTCGACTTTACATACGACATCCGGGCGCTTGCCTCTGATCTTGTCGGGGAAAACGAAGAAGCACTCCCGAAAAACCGGAGCGAGGAAAAGCGCTGGTCAAGCGAGGTGCGCCGGCGACTGCCGACCTGGGTAGCGGAGACGGTTGCACCTCTCATTGCCGATCAACTCGAGAAGCAGTCACTTCCAGCAAAGATCCGCATCGAGGCTGACAGGCTCTACATCGACTACCAGGCCATCGGTGCGGGATCTGGCTATGTCGCGCCAAGCGTCATGCTGGAATTTGGAGCCCGCTCGACGGGTGAGCCGGCAAGCGTCCGGGACATCACGTGCGATGCCGCCGGCATCGTCGATGGAGTTGATTTTCTGACGGCAAACCCCAGGGTGATGCACGCCGAACGAACCTTCTCGGAAAAGGCAACTGCGATCCATGTCTTCTGCCTGCAGGAGCGGTTGCGGGGCGACCGCTTCTCGCGCCATTGGCACGACATCGTGCGCCTTGACGACATTGGCCTGTCGGACAGCGCGATTGCCGACCGCGAGCTAGCCAGCGCCGTCGCAAAGCACAAGTCGATGTTCTTCGCCGAGAAAGCCGCTGATCGATCGCCAATTGACTACGAGGCAGCCGTCAGCGGCAATCTCGTATTGACGCCCGTCGGCGAAGGTCGGGCAGCCCTCAAGGAAGACTACTCCAGGATGGTTGGCGACGGTCTCCTTCTCGATGACGCCGAGACGTTCGACGAATTGCTCGAACGGTGTGCTGCCATTTGCGGCAAGGCAAACGCTGCGGCCTGACGCTGTTTGGGGGGCCTCGGATGGCAAAGCGCGAACTGTCGAGAGAAGAGCTTTTCGCCTTGGTATGGGAACGCCCGGCTCGCGAGATTGCGAAGGAGCTCGGCATCTCAGACGTGGCAGTCGGAAAGCTTTGCGAGAAACTGCAGGTTCCAAAGCCTCCCCGTGGGTATTGGGCGCGCGTGGAAGCCGGCCAGACGCCGCGACGCCCGGCATTGAAAGCATTTCGGGAAGAGCTGGAAGCGAAACGGAAAGGTGCGCTACAAGCGCGCATTGCGGGACATTTCACGGAACTTCAATCGAAGTTTCTCGATGCAGCACTCGAGGAACTTCGCAAACGTGGCGTCGACTCTCTGGTCGAAACCACCCGCCTGAAGCATATCTCGAGCCTTGATCAGGATGTCGCCGCCCAGGTGCTGCTCTTGATCCAGGGGCAGGCACAGAAATGGGCAGAGAGCGGTCGGGTCGACGTCAAATGGGGGACGTCGGTCAGGACAAGCATCGCAAAGCTCGTCGAGCGATTGATGCCACTTGCCCGTCCGCAATTGCTGGCCTTCGAGACAGAAGGCAAGCGACATTCGTTTTCGGCTGCAGGTCCGATCGTATTCGTCAGGTGGACCGCAGAACTCCAGGCCAGGATAGCGACACTTGCGCGGATCGCGCGGGACCAGAATCTCAGCCATGTGGTCCAACCGCTGTCGGCCGCAGACCATGCATGGTCGAGCACGCATCTACACCAGCCGGAGTCAGATTTCATTTTGAACAGCTACCTATGCGTTTCGCCAGATGTTGCTTGGGTAGAGTGGTACCGGCGATCGTGGCGCGAGGATGACCCACCGGAACGACACTCGACGAGCAGAGTCAAGTTGCGTGACGTCATGCCGATCGACTTCCTGGATGGCGAAGTGGAGAAGGTACTGCCGCCGGGCATTTCCGAAGCAAAGGTCAAACCCTATCGCGCGCGTTTGCAGGCACTTGATGAGGCCGAGCGGATCTTCGAAATGCTCACCAACGCCGCTTACGCCCTGGACAGGTCTGTTCCAAACGAGACCTTGGCCATGGCGGACCGGATCTGGTTTGGATCCGAACGCCCGTTTCGGGCCGCCCGCGAAGCATTTGCCCATATTGAAACGGATCTGGAGCGCTGGGAGCAGCAAATCGAGGCCGAGCGATCGCAGCTGGCGCAAGCCGTTCTCGGCGTCAGGCCTGGCGACATCGTCACGTCGCACCAGCACGGCACGCTCACAAGGATTTCAGCGGAGTCGATTTCACTCTACTCTAGTGAGAACCACGTCACGTTCGTTGTCTCCGGCAGGCGCTTTCGCAAAGACGGGACCCTCGGCAAAATAACTGACACCATGAGTTTCACCTTCGATCGCGCCGTCGTAGATGACAAGTAGTCACCGGAACAGACGGTGAAACATCGTGGCTGTCCTAAGTCTCGCAGGCTCTTGAAAGGCTCATTAACCAGCGACCCACCAGCCCTCAAAATTAATCGCATGAAATATGAGACCCTGGTGATGTTTCGAAGCCCTCCTCGCCATCAATATCCGCGACATCAGTAAAAAGGTCGCATCGCTCTCGGATCCCAAAGGTCAAATGCGCGAGACTAAGGCCACTTACCGAAGAAATTGATCCCGCATCTCCACTTGGTGGTGTAGAGGATGCCAACCAATGGAGCGAGCGGAGGGGTCAGCATTGGAAATTCTGCTGAATGGCATCAACGGAAATTATCCACGCAACATTCTCCTGAAGGCTCTTGAGAGTACGGAGCGGGTCGATGCAGCAGTCGCCTACGCGACTGAAAACGATCTTTTGTTCAACTGGTGCTGGGACAACAAAATTCCACTTCGGTACTGGGGGCGATTCGATGCAGATGTTCCCGTCAGTATCCCGGTGCTGACCCCGTTTCTGGCTCGTAAGTCCGGAAACTACGTCTGCAAGCTGGTACGGTCGTTTCATCCAAAAGTCATTTGGTGGCGCGGATTTGGCGCCTATATCGGATCGGCAAACCTGACGCAGCCCGCTTGGTGGGGCAATGTGGAAGCAGGTGTCTTCATTTCGGATGATGAACTTTCGGAGAGAGGACATGATCTCCAGCTGGAGGCCATGTTCGAGGAGATAGACCGCCACGCGGCGCCGCTGACTGATGAACTCTATAAGCTGCTGGTTGCCCGAAACAACGAGTTGACGCGCCGCAAGCAGAGCAACCGGACAGCTGACGAGACTTTTCTGAAATCGACGCTTGTCCCCTTCTGGGAGGGCTTGGCAAAGATCAGCTCCCGGTCCGCTCACGAGACGCGTCGGCAAGCCTTCCTCGACGAGTGGCATAGCACCTTGCAGATCATTCGAAACATCGGCGCAAAGATTTCGACCGACAAGAACCGACCTTCATGGGTCGACAAGTCGGCGCCGCTTGGCGCTCACGCGGACCAGTTCCTTCACGCGCATTACTACCAGCGAACATTTGACCGCGGTCGCGCCGACTATGAGACCCACTTTACGCGAAACCGGAAAGACACGGATGCCGCCGAACAGGAAGCGATCAGTTGGTGGCGAACTTTGAAGTCCACGCAGTCTGAGCAGACCATGCTGAACGAAACTGCGCCGTTTCTGCGCGCAGCGTTCTCGGAGTCGCGTCTGCCCAAGCTTACTGAAGACGAATTTGTGCAAGTCCTGTCATGCATACATGCTGCCAGGGAGTATGCCCGCCGGGCACCAAACAGATTTGTTGGACTATCCGATGGGAAAAGCTACAAGGTCCCGCAAAAGATCGAGGCTTTAGCGCGGTATGTGTACAACTCGCCCTCTCGTGGCGGTCCCTCGGTTCTCGCGACGTTGCAATACGTGCTCCATGACGGCAATCCGGCCCAGGTCCCCCATCGCCTTTGGGACGCGATGCACGATCCGAAGCGCAAAATTGAACTGATCGGGATCAGCACAATCGGCGAGATCGTCGGGTGGGCACTTCCGGACATGTATCCTCCGCGAAACGGTCGAACCAGCAAGGCGCTGCGCTCGCTTGGCCACAACGTGACTGTTCACGTCGGCTGAGCCGTATCCAGGCTCGTTCATCACATTCTTCGATATCGGCTTACTTCAGGAGCAAATAATGATCACCAGAGGTCATCTCATTGGTCAGGTCGTCGACGACCTGACGGGCATAGCGGCGCAGGCAAAGCAGCGCGCCAACCTCCACCTTTTTGACCTGAACACCTACATCGAGGATTTTGCGAAGGAGGTCCTGAACAGGGTCCTTGATCTTGGTCTGATAAACCTCAACTCGGAAACTGCAAACAATCCTGGCCTCGACCTCGGGGATTTGAAAAAGGGCTGGGCGTTTCAGATTACCGGCGACAAGTCGCTGAAGAAGGTCAAATACACACTTGAAAAGATCGACGCTGCCCAGCGTGCAAAATACCCTCACATCCGTATCCTGGTTATCGGCGAGAAGCAGGGATCATATACGCTTACCGGTGAACCCTATGCGAGCTTCGCTTTCACCGAGGACATGATCTGGGATTTCGACGACGTCTGCTCGAGGCTGATGTCCATGCCGATCGACACGCTCAAGGATCTTGCCGACTATGTCTCTCGCGAAACGCGTCGCGTTCGTATCGAACTAGAGATTCCAGATGATGAGGGTGTCTTCCCGACGAGCATCGATAAGCTGGTCGAAGCATTGCCTAAGCCGCAATTGACCGATGCCGCCAGGATAAACGCGTATATCGATTCAGAGAATATATTTCTGGACGACGATGTCGCGCTCGCCGTCATTACCGAGATGAGCCGGCGTCTTTCGTTACTTCCAAGATTGACCAGAGAGGTCTTCAAGCTTCTGATTGAGCGCCGAGATGACCGGATGTCGCACGACGTCTTCCGCATCAGCGAACCCAAGCTACGGCGCATATATCAGGGCGGCGATCTCGATGGCGACCTGGCTTTGCTTGTCGATGCAGGCCTGATCGACTGGAACGAGCCCGATGACTATGGACGTCCACCTTACTACCGCATCCTTCTCCCAGGAGATGACGGATTTTGTAGCGTGTTCGTTGATTTCGCGCGTGAGAAGGGCATCGACTTACGCAAGCCACTGGTGACCTTAGATTTTTCCGATTTTTAGTTGACCTGCAGAAGCCCCTCCGGGATGATCGCTATAAAGTGAAAACTTCCCGGCCGGCAGATGCGGGTGATAGGCGTTCCAGAGAGCATCGGAGGTTTCAGTATAGCGACTGATATGTCCGCGAAAGCTGGAATTCTCGACACGGTTCAGCCGGAAAACGCACAGCCGCCGGAGCACTACATCACGACGCTACCGCAGAAAGAGATCGACTGCGCCCGGAGGCATCGGTCCGCCTGCGGTGTTGGACCTTATGGTCGCCCGCAATAACCGGTATCCATTGTTCATTCAGCTCCTTCCATCGTCCTGCGGCCTCTGTATAATCCACGAGAGAGCGCAGCTCTATGAACCTGTCGGTCCGCGGGGCATGATCTGCGTTGCGCGGGCAAGCGTTTTTGCCGCAAGGCCGACATACCATGCATTCATCCGTCTGTCCCAGCTTCGGACCTCACAGAACGTCTTCCAGTCGAATTCGTAGAGCGCAACCAACTGCCAGTCGGCGTCAATGCGGACGACAATCAGGTACTCAAACAGCTGTTTGTCCGGATCCTCCCGGTCAGGATAAACGGTCCCGGTTTTACGGGAATCAAGCACACCTTTGATCGAATAGCGATCGCCGCGCCTGGATAGCGCATCAACGTTCTGCGTGCCTGTCGGGGCAGGCTGCAAGTTAGGGCGGCCCGGCGTAGCGTTATACGTGGCGATCGCGAGGCTTTCCGCGACCTGGCCGACATTCAAGGCCAGACCGCGTTTCTTGAGCTCCGCCGCGACGCGGGCGCGCAGACGAAGCAGGTCGAGATCACTGAGGCAGGCCAGCTCATCAGAAAGCTCCCCCATTTGAACCGGCACGGTTTCGTTCATGAAATTCCTCCTCTGTCTACATCTCGAAAGTCTGGTCAAAGCCAACGGCTTTTTTCAAGATGCGAAACCCGGATTCTGCCGCTCTTCAAATACATATTCGGGACGGCCCAAGAATCGGCGTTGCGGAGCTGATCGATGTTCGCTATATGTTCCAGTTCAAAATAGCAGTCCACAGGATTTGAGTGACGTCATGATGCAATATGCACCACTTTGGCATAGGTTCGGCGATGTCTGCACCCGGTATGATTCATGCAAGCTCCAGCTCATAAGAAAACCGTCAGAACGTCCGTAATGCTTCCGGAAGCGGTTCATAACCGCATCCAGTCGCTTGCAGATGCCAGTGATGTTTCCGCCGCGTGGGTTATCCGCGCGGCAGTCATGCAGTTTCTTGCGGAGCACGGTGAAGAGACGAACCTCCCGCTGCGTCTTCCTAGACCGAAAGAGGATGTGAGATGAGTGCGGAAACGATTCGCCAGAAAATCGCCCGACTACAGGCCGGTGGCAAGCCGCGACTTCTGGACCTCTTCGCCGGATGCGGTGGCCTTTCACTCGGCTTCCACTCGATGGGCTTTTCAGTTCGTGCTGCCGTTGAGTTCGACCCGGACGCTGCGCGTTCCCATGGTCTGAATTTCCACGGGGGTGACCCGCGGCACAGCAAGGCGCGCGACATCATCAATACACATCCTGAGGACCTCGCTGCAGAGCTCGGGCTGGGACCGGTCCAGGATGCGTTCGACATTCTCGTTGGCGGCCCTCCATGTCAGGCATTCGCACGTGTCGGCCGCCCGAAGCTTCGAGAGATCGATGCTCACCCGCAGGCTTTTCGTCACGATCCGCGAGCCCGTCTTTATCAGGAATACCTGCGATACGTGGACGCGTTCAAGCCGCTGGCCGTCGTGGTGGAAAACGTACCGGACGTCCTGAATCACGGCGGACAGAACATCGCTGAAGAGATTTGCGAGGTTCTGGAAGATAAGGGTTACGTCTGCGGCTACACACTGCTGAATGCGGCGTTCTACGGCGTGCCGCAGATGCGCGAACGTATGTTCCTGATTGCCTACCGTCGCGAAGTCTCGGAGAAGATTTTATTCCCTGACCCGACAAACTGGCTGGTCCTTCCTCCGGGCTATGAGGGATCCCGGGCAGTTGCGCTCAAGGTGCTTAACGGCCACCTTTCGTCAGCGCATGACTATCTGGAACCCCCCTCCGCGGTCCCCTCGCTCCCTCCAGCAGTCACTGTGGAACAGGCGATCGGAGATCTGCCCCGTATTGATGCCCGCAGCAAACTTGCCTCGGGTGAACTTCGGCGCGGCGCCCGACGCATGGATGAGACGATCCCATATGACCGGCGACAGAAAATTTCGGCATACGCGAAACTTATGAGGTCTTGGCCAGGCTTTGAAGCGCCGCAAGACGGGTTGCGCGACCACGTCATCCGCTACCTGCCCAGAGACTACCCTCTGTTTGCTCGTCTTAACCCAGGCGACCAGTATCCGCAGGCCTGGCAGCATGCGATGAACATGTTCAACGAAAAACTGGCTGATCTCAAGAAGGCCGGGAAGCATATCGTCGAAGGTTCGCCCGAATATGACAGCCTGAGGGACGCGATCGTTCCACCCTACGACGCGTCAAAGTTTCCGAACAAGTGGCGCAAGATGTGGAGCGATCAGCCGGCCCGCACCCTGATGGCTCATCTGGGCAAGGACAGCTACAGCCATATTCATTATGACAGCGAACAGGCACGTACGATCTCGGTACGCGAAGCCGCCAGATTGCAGTCGTTCCCGGACGGCTTTGTCTTCAGCGGTACTATGAACCCGAGCTTCAAGCAGATTGGAAATGCCGTACCTCCTCTGATGGCAAGAACACTTGCTGCGCGGATCATGGAGACGTTGTGTCCGAGCCAGAAAGAGAGCCTTGATGGATATCCGAGAGCGGCAGCAGCAGTATAAGGACGCAGTTCAGGCCTTTCCGGGCATGACAAAAGGCACACGCGTCGCCGACGCCTTCGGTGTTTCGAACAGCGCCAAGATTGTCGGCGGGGCGCTGTTTGCCTTTAACGTCAATCTCGCATCCTACAGCGCGGCATATGACCAGATTGCAGTCCATTGCCTGCTTCGCTTTCCTCCGGAAGACGAGATCTATTTCACGATCTTCGTGAAGTCCGATCTTCCGGTGCTCGAAGCCCGGCTTGAAGAGATGCGTGCCTCCGGCAGCTCGAAGCCAAGGAACTCCGGGCAGAAAATCGTTGCCGATGAGGACGAGCCTGTCGAGGAGAGCACCGCAAACGAAGAGTCGGTCGCTGCCGCGGCCCCTGACACTCTGGATTACACTGACAACAACAAGAATGTGAAAGGCTACATTGCCAGCGATGGGCGTCTTTATCTGCGCAATAAAGGGTATTGGGATACGATGCCAGCTGATCTCTCAACGATCAGCAAGCCTGTCGCAATTGATCGGATCGTCTTTGCCATATGGCCGCCAGCAGCATCTGCCAGCAGGGGCCTGATGGCTCGCGAACTGATCGGCTATCTGGGCAACCTGATCGGACGCGAGAAAATCCACGAGTTGCGCGTGTGGGCTGACATGGACGCCGTCAGCGCCGACATGCAGCGCATGCCGGCAAGTCTGTCTCTAAAGCAGATCGAAGACGCAATCGCCGCGGCGGGTGGCCACTATCCCGATGGAGAAATCTCACGCTTCCACGGCGCCATGAATTTCCTGTCCGCCAAGCATTTCGTCATCCTGTCCGGGTTGTCGGGCACAGGGAAAACCCGCCTGGCTATCCAATATGCCCATGCCGTCCACGGCCTATCTGGAACGAACAGCCGGGATCCTTTTCTGTTCATATGCCCGGTGAGGCCGGAGTGGACGGATCCGACGGGGCTGACCGGATATTACGATGTGCTTTCGAACCGGTATATGATCCCCCCGTTCCTTGAGGCGGTTCTGCTGGCGACTGCGCATCGGGATTCCCCGGTATTCGTCGTGCTTGACGAAATGAACCTAGCCCGAGTTGAATACTATCTTTCCGACGTCCTCTCTGCGGTGGAAAGTGGCGAGAAAATACGCCTTCATTCCAGCGGCGTGCCGCTGGAAGGCTCAAATGGCACGCCGGTTCCTGCCGCGCTTGAACTCCCGTCGAATCTCTACATTGCCGGCACAATCAACGTCGATGAGACGACCAATCCTGTCAGCGACAAGGTACTGGACCGGGCTATCGTAATCGACATGTCCAGTGTTGATCTCCCGGGCTTTTTTGATGGCCTTGTGAAACGTGAACCCACCCTGACCCATGCGCGAGCAGCCTGCGAGGAAGTTCTTAGTCAGACGAGGACAATCCTTGCAGCGCACGGATTGGGATTCGGCTACCGTGTTGCTGAGGAGGTCGTGCGCTACCATGCCTTCGCGGAAAAGCACCTGAACCCGGCGCCGAAATCAGTTATCGACGACCTGATGGTTCAGAAGGTTCTGGTGAAGCTGCGCGGCGGAGAGCGCCAGCGTCCGATGCTGGCGGGACTCACAAAAGCTCTTGCAGGCCTTCCGCGCTCTCAGAACTTCCTTGCGAAGCTTCTTTCGGATCTGGACGAGTACGGGGCCTTCCAGGCGGGCAGGTAGCCAGATGGAAGCCCTGCTCATCAGAGACGAGAAAACGGGCGCTGAATGGCGCGTGTGGCCCGATCCAGAGGTCATACCGGGTGGATCGATCCATGAAACCGGCTCCTACCTCTTCGAACTCACCGGAGCTGAGCACGCAGACACAGCGGATCTCCTGATTGACGACGTCAGACTGGAGGCTTTGCGCGCTCCGGCGCACGATTCCGCGCGCTGGCGATGGCCGCCCGGTTTCCAGGCCGGGCTCGTGGAAGCTGAGCTTCGTCTTTCCGGTCGCTCACCTCGCCGCTTCGAGATCACGACAGATCCTGATCTGCGCAAACTGACTCGAGACGATTTCGATGCGATGGTTCGCGAAATCCTCGACGATACGTTTGCCCTTTTTTCATTGAGCAGCTTCAGAAAAGGGATCGCAAGAGGAAACGGCGCCCGCCCACCGGCGATAGCACGACTGGAATTCCTTCGCTCGCGCATCGAGGAACTTGAGATAGTGGTCGCTGCAATAGCGCGCAGTCCGAGACGGATTCTGAAGGCGCAGGATCGGAATGTCGCGCACTATCAAGCCACGCGCGCAACCGGCCCCGAAATCTTACGATCCTTCCAATCGGGACCGGTTCTGAGAGAGACGACGAATACGACGCGCCTGCCGGCCGCGCTGAAAGGTTTTCTTCCAGCTCAGATTCGTATCCGCGAGAGGCAGAGTTCTCTTGATCTTCCGGAACACCGGCAGATGGCAGCCTGTCTTCGCGCCTGGACGGCATGGCTGACGGTAGCGGCCGACCAACTGGACAAAAGTAGCCGCGATCGTGACATTGAGGTCAGCAGGGAAGCGAGCGCCTGGGCTAGGCGCTGCAGGCGTCTTGCAGGACGGCTCAGCCAGCTCGGGACGTCTGCACCATTCGTTGAGGCGGGAGACGCTCCTCCGCGTCTGACACTTTCGGCTCTGTTTCGGAACGACCCGTCCTATCGCCGCTTTTATCGGCTCTGGCAGGACATGAATCTCGGTATCGCTGCAATCTTCGGCGACTTCCTGAACCTGCCGCTGGCGCGAACCTTCGAGCTGTACGAACTCTGGTGTTTTCTACGGCTCGTGCGGGCCGCGACGCTGGAATTCGAAGACGAGAGCGTCGCAGTTCAGGATCTCTTCATCACCGATGCGTCGGGAGGGCTGACTCTTGCAGCCGGCGCGGTCACCGTATCTGTCGGCGACAGCTGGCAGCTCTGCTTCCAGAAACAATACCGCGAATTCTGGCTTGAGCCGGATCGGCGCGGATCTTACAGCCGGACGATGACGCCGGACATCGTTGCCGCTCGAAACGCGTCGGCTGAAGGCGGCCGGGGCAGGATGATCGTTCTCGATGCCAAATACAGGGTCGCTGACGGGCTGAATGATGCGTTGACCTCAATTCACACCTATCGCGACGCGCTGGTTCAGGAGGCCGAAGCTGGAGACGTTAAAGGAATCGTCAGCGCTGCCTATCTGCTCACGCCTGATATGCCGGCCGTCGGAAGCACTTACCGCTCCACGGCAATGCCCGGCCGGCTGTTTCATCCGGAGTATCGGGCCGGCTTCCGCTTCGGAGCAATGACTTTGAAGCCAGGCATGGCTATGTCAGATCTGACCTCAGCTCTCCGACTGATCATTGCCGACGCTACATCAGAGGAGCCTGCATAATGGATGTTCTGACGAAGGAACAACGCCGTCTGAACATGAGCCGCATCCGCGGTCGGGACACAAAACCTGAATTGCTGCTCCGCAGGAGGCTCCATGCAAGAGGCTACCGCTTCAGAGTGAATGTGACCAGTCTCCCCGGCCGCCCGGATATCGTTTTTCCAAAATACAGAGCCGTCATTCAGGTTAACGGATGCTTCTGGCACGGCCACGACTGTCATCTGTTCAGGATGCCCGCCTCGCGTCAGGAATTCTGGGCGGAGAAAATTTCTGCAAATCGTGCACGCGATGAGCGGACGGATCAGGCCCTGAGAGACGCTGGATGGAGAGTTCTCACTGTCTGGGAATGCTCGCTGAAAGGCGTGAAACGACGGCCGCTGGACGAAGTTGTCACTCGCTGCGAGGAGTTTATTCGGGACGCCACGAAGGAGGAGGCCACTATCATGTCAAGATAGAGGATCCGAGCTTACGAGCCAACTAGTCCCTTGAATTGCCCAGACCCTTGAACTGGAATAGCTAAATAGATCGTTGAGCGCGCTGAAACGTTGAGTCAGCAGATTGCCACCGAGATTGATCGCAACGGTCGAAAGCTATCCGGCATGCAAAAGAAGCGGCCCACGAATTGAGTGATCCTGATTAGTGAGACATTCTCAACAAGCGAAGGCAGGTGCGATTTTATAACAGCAGCCTCCCCCCTATACAGAGCAGCAACAGAATGATCATCCGAGATTTGTATCCCCTTTCCCCACCAGAAAACTGGCAAACCTTTGAAGATCTCTGCCTTCATCTTTGGAAGGCGACATGGCGAGACAAAGATGGCCAGAAAAATGGTCGGCAAGGTCAACCCCAACATGGCGTAGATGTTTATGGGACGGATCGCGCGGGTCTCCAGTGCGGTATCCAATGCAAAGGGAAGGCCGCCTATCCCGGAAAATTGTTGACGCCCAAGATTGTCCAGACCGAGGTTACGAAGGCGCTCAGATTTACGCCGCCTTTAGACCGGTATGGCATTGCGACGACGGGGGTGCGGACCGCGGAAACTCAGCAAGTTGCCCGAGAGATCACCAAGCGACACGGTCGCTCAGGGAAATTTTCCGTGCATGTGTATTCTTGGGAGGAGATACGCGATCTCCTGTACGAAAATCCGAGCGTTATTCGAAAATTTTTTCCCGCTTACTTTTCGGCGGACGGATTGAGTAGACTCGAACAACGTGCTGAAAACTCTTATCGTGTCGACCTGTTCGGGTACGACCCGATCCAAGACATATCGCAAGTTATCGACAGCCTAAGCAAAGTTGCCCCCGCAACGGAACGCGTTTGGCGCGTTCTCCAAAGCCTCCTAGTCGAAGTTGCGGTAAATGCATTCGATCACGGAAATGCGTCGAAAGCATTCGTCGAACTTGAAAATGCAACGCTGACCTATACGGACGACGGCACTGCTTTTGATCCCTTGTCTACGGAAGCTCGCCAAGGCTCCGGCTTGAAATATGTTAGGCACGCGCGTGACTTATTAGCAGGGTACGTTGACATGTTCTACGGCCGTAAGGGAGATAGAAATTATTTAAAAATCACCTTCAGCGACCACGCGTACCAGAAGATTAAAAGCCAAACGTACTATTATGCGCCTTCTATACGTTTTCCGGGCAGAGACTACATTGAGCAAACCCTGAAAATTCCTAAAGATGCCGTGGAAATCACAATTAGCTTGAGCTCAGAGCCAGCAATAGCGGGAAGCACCGCGGTTGGAGTTCTCGAAGCTATACAAAGACAAACTGACGAAACTCAGTCGGTCACATTGATTGCCCAGCCACACATAATTTCGTTTCTGAAAAGGCTCGATTTCCCGAAATATATAAATCTAGTTGAATCTGGTTAAATTGGTAGGGACCGAATCTTCGTGTTGTGAACACGGCATACTCCAATCTTATTTCGTAACAACTGCGGATTAGCTCGGGCAAGCAGTGACAGATTAAGATCGCGCTTACGCAATATCTCGTTATAGTCATTTTTCAACCAGGGGGAGATTGTGATCACATGAGAGATGGGTCTGGTCACCCAAGCGGGCCAATAAGCTCTTCAAGTAGGTCGTCACCATTACGGCGCGGGCATCAATGACAGCAGACGAGATAATTGCGGAAGCGCTCATCCCCGGGACGCATAGCGTGTTCGTCCTTGGCAGCTTTGAAAGGCGGGTTACCGTCTATGCCCAGCAGGTTCGGGCCCTCAACCTTGTGGATGCGATCTTGTCGCGTGGCCTTCTTCAGGACGCTGGCAGCGTAGCTATCGTGGGTGGGGGCGCAGCTGGCATCACTGCAGCGGTTGCGCTCGCGCGGGCGGCCCCCAACCTCAAGACCCTCGACCTTTTCGAACGCCGTTCAAACGTGCTGGACCTGCAGCATCACAGCAGCCGCTACCTACACCCGCATTTTTATGACTGGCCCAACGCCGGCTCGGACAATCCGGATGCAGGACTGCCATTGATGAATTGGACAGCTGGCTCCGCTGGAGAAGTCGCCGCTGCCCTGCGAGCGCAATTCGACGAGGCTCGCCGCTCGTCTATTTTGTCGTTCCAGCCTGACCTGGGCGTCACCGGTTTGCGTCCGAGCACCACAAGCACAGTGCGCGTTTTCGTGCCCGGCACATCTGCCTTGGGTAAGATCTATGACATCGTCATTCTGGCGATTGGCTTCGGACTCGAAGCATTTCTTAACGGGGACACACCCTCCTATTGGTTGCCATCGCAGATGTCGGCTGCATTGCTGACCGATCAACAGGACCCGCTCGTTTTCGTGTCGGGCAATGGCGACGGCGGATTGGTTGATTTCCTTATGGCCGCATTCAATGCGATGGAACATCGGGCCATCTGCGAGCTCATCCTTGGCCTCGATCTCGGACCGGCGCGAGTGGCGTTAGAGCTGATCGAACAGGAGGCATGGGCGGTCGGCGGCGGCGAACTCGATCTCCTTGATCTCTATCGCGAACGCGTCCTTCCCTTGGTGCCACAAGCGGTATGGCAAACAATCATCAACAATTTGCGTCCACATGCGCGGATCCAGCTTCATACCAATGAAGCACATTTACTCAGACGCACAACCGCGCTCCACAACCGACTTGCGGTGTTTCTCGTGATCGAGGCCGATCACTCGATCGGTCGTCACCTTGTTGAGATTACCACTGATACTCCTTTTTCCGGCGCCGTTCCCGTTAGTGGAGAGATCACGCTGGAAGGTTCGGCGCCGTTCACGCCCTATCGCCGGTTTCTTCGGTTAGGGCCGGATTCTCAACCAAATCTCGCACCCTTCGATGCAATTCTCTCTAACTTTCCCAACAGAACGCGAGTGTCAGCGACGCGGCCGGAGTCGCCGCAATTAACCCCGGCGGCGCGCGCACGTTTCGAGGCTGCCGCCGCAGCGGCAGCCGGGGCACCGGCCCCTCCTCTGGCGGCAGCACCAGCAGTGGCTGGCGACACGAACCATCTTTTACTTCGTGGAAATGCAGGCATTGTCGAATGGCTAGGCGAAATTTCGCCGAGCGAGGCTGAACGATATTGGGTGAACGGACGGCCGCTGGTGGTGCATACGGAACTTTCGGCAGCGGATGCTGGTCCTTTAGTTGCAGCCCTTGCGCGGATCGGAGCCCATGTCTCCAATTTCGTTATCCATGCTCGAGACGCCCATGGCTGGCGAGGGGCGATGAACAAACTTTGCGCGGCACGGGAGCTGCCCGGTCCCGACCTCGCAGCGCCATGCGTCGTCCACGACTGGGCTGATCCGCCTCAGCTCGACACTCATGCATCGGTTGCATCATTTCTCTTGGCCGAAACGGTACATGCTGCACTGGATGACGAAATGCTTCGGCAGTTGCGAGGAGCGCTCCACGACATACTTGGCCCGGCGGCAGTCGAGATGGGCTGGCCGATCGACGCAACCTTAAAGACGCGGCTCTGGGCGCAGTGGGAGATATGGCATGGCGCTCTTGTCGCCGATGCGACAACGCGGCGGCGGTTCCTGCTGCTGCTGGCAACCGAACAGGACTACGCCAACCTTCGCGATGAGCTGCTCGTACGAGTTGGACCCAAGATCCTCCGGCCGTTTCTCACCAAGCCGGCGTTGTTTGGACTGACGTTCGCGGTGTGCTCGGGGCACGCTCTCGCACCATCCGGGGGACCGCCGGGGAATGTGGCTGCGCAAGGAATCACTGGACACGCGTGCGGCGTTGGGTGGATCGGCGGCCGTGATCTTGGCGCTTCTCGCGTGATGCGCCAGACCTGGTCAACAGGTGTCGTCTTGCTTGCCCAGCTTAAGGACGCGTTTCAGCTCATCGAGGGTGAACGTAGGTTTGACCGAACGGCGGGCGACCCGCCAAAGGTCGGAACAACAGCACTCGCGGAGGAGCCTTTGGTGATTGGAGCGGACGAGATCTTCCTAACCGCTCTGGAGGCGGGCGAGGAAAGTGTCCGGGACTATCTTCAATCTATTTTCACGTCGCGGTCCGAAGCGGCACGCGCTGGGCTTGAGGAAGTAGCACATGGCTGAAATTCCAAAATTCGCAAGTCTCCTGCTACGATCCGCTGAGCATATTGGGGGACAGGTCTCGGATGCTGCCGTTGAGTTGGTCGGGAGCCGCTTCAATTCGGAGGTTCTCAGCGAGGCCGTATCCCGCACGTCGATCACGCGGCATGACAACGACCTGCCCAAGTTGGTATGTGGCGCGCGGATTGATGACATTCCGGTGCTGATCGGTGAACTGTCGGGAACCGCGCTGCGGGCGAACATCGAGCCGCAGCTTCGACGCTATCGCAATCAAGCCATGATCGCCCGGTCTTGGCTGGCTTCCGAAGCCCCTAACCTCCAGATGTTCCTAATCGGACCGGAAGGTGCTTTTAGCAAACCGGAATGGCGACAGCTGGCCGCGGAGATCGAAGCTGACGATCGCACATGCAGAAAGCTGATCTGGCTCTACGACCAGCCGCCCACGGAGGTTGAAGCCGAGCTGTTCTTGAACCGGACGTTCGTTGCACGACCCTGGCCAACAGCGCAGCAGCAAGTGCTGCTGGACGCGGTCGCAAGTTATGCGCTCCCGGATGGATGGGAAGAGGCAGTCGACGACAAAAGCCTCGATTTTGACGAGCTCGTGGAGACGCTGATCGAACTGGAGGCGAATGCATGAGTGAGATCTTCCTGCGGAGCGTTGAACTCTCGAATTTTCGTGTCTACGGCGAGAGTTATGCCTTTGAATTTCCCGAAGGTCCTGGCGTCACACTCATTAGCGGCGCCAATGGCTTAGGCAAGACAAGTTTCTTCGACGCTGTGGAATGGGCGCTAACCAGCCAGGTCGGCCGTTTCTCAGATATTCCCAGTGACGCGAGACGCAAAGGTCGAGATCCTCTAACCCGTATCGGTGCACCTGAGAACAGCCACCGAGTGAGTCTCGCCTTCTCTGAAGGTACACCTATTGACCGCGGTGCGGGCTTTTTGCCATCGGAAGGCTCGATCGAGATGCTCCTCAAGCGGCCAAACTGGCCAGAGATCGGCAACTTGCACGGCTACCTGTCGATCACGCACTTTCTCGGTCAGGCCTCGACCCGACGCTTTTCCTTGCGCGATCCGAAAAGCCAGTGGGAGGCGCTAAAGGGGCCGGCGGGCGTCGATCGGATTAATATATTAAGAGAGCGCGTAAGCGGCCACGGTGCGCGTCAAGCATTTACCCGCGCCATTCGCGAGCGCGCCCAAAGTCTCGAGTCAGCTTCTGCATTGCTGGATCTCTGGCGAACTCTGCTCGATGAACGCGACCGGCTCGCGCGGCTGTCCAGCTCCGAACGATCCTTTACGCCCAAGCAGGTTTTGGAAACGGTTGAGCGGCTTGCGCAGCAATTCCTCCCGCTTGTTTCCAGCGCCCGCTGGCGTCCAGTCAATGTCGGCGACGAACCAGAAAGCGCACTGAACCAACTTGCGGCATTGTTTGAAGATGGAAGATTGGCAAACGAAGCGGCCAGAAGTCGCGCCGCCGAGCTTGAACGATTGTGCGCTGATTATCTCGGTGCCGGTGAACAGACCACACAAAAATCGAGATTGGCACAAGAAATCACCGATCGACGCATCATCCTTGTCGAACAACACACGGGTTCGGAGTTAGCTCTGGCTGCCGCCGCGAGCGCGGTTGTCCGTAGCGAACAACGCGCCGCCCAAATCCAGGCGCGGGCCGCAACACTTGCGCGCGTATCACACGCGATGGATCAGTTGAATCGGAGTGTCGCAGACTTTGCGGAGGCCGTGCGACAACGTGATGCATCGAAGATAGAAACCGAACAAGCGGAAGCTCGTTTGGCGACCTGTCAAACCCAAATCGATGCCGCGAGCGCGTTGCGTGGAGAAAGGAACAGGATCTCCGGTCAGCTTGAATCGGCCAGAGTGCGCGCCTTGTTATCCGCAACGCTGCGAACCGTGCGGACTGAAATTCAGCGGCTGGTAACGATGGCAGACACGCTTGACGAGCCTGCTTTGCGCGACAGGCGGATGAAATTGTCGGCGGAGCGTATCTCCATTTCGGACGAGATCGCTCGCCTAGTCGTAGAATTGGAGAACCATGATGCGCGAGCTCAAACGCTCGCAGAGGCAGTTGCCCGTATAGCCCACCAATTATCGCACGACGACATCAGTTGCCCAGTTTGCGCAACGCCTTTCGAAGTCGGGCAGCTAAAGGCGTTAGCAGTTGCGAATGCGGCAAAAGACACGGCGCCCGCGGCCGAGCTCGGCAATGCCCTGGCGGCGGGAAAGGTGCACCAGGAGGAACTGAACCGCCAGCTAGCCGCAGTTGACCGCGGGCTTGCGGAACATGCACAGATCGTTACCGCTCTTGCAGCTGAGCGCAGTCGTGAGGCAGGCTTGGTACAACAGCTCGTGGAAGCTGGAGGAGCCGCGGATACGCATTATGACGACAGCGCCGTGACTGCGCTTCGCGCCAGTCTCGATGCGGTCGACCAGCAAATTTCGGAGCGACCGTCTCAGGAGACCCTCGATGCAGCCCTTGCTGAAGCGCAGGCTGCCATTGATGCCGAACGCGTTAAGCGCGTCAGCCTGGAGCGCATGCTGGCGAATGCCTCCTCAGAACTGGAAGCCGCGCGCTCGCTTCTGACCCAACACCCGGAACTCTGGTCCACAACTGGCGGCCTGCTCGTCTCTCTGGCGCAGGAGGAGGCAAGCGCGCAGAGCGAAGCTCTTGCGATCGGTGAGCAGCTTCAGAGCGATAAGAAGTTGCTGGATGAAGCGCGTGTTACACGTGACACTGTAGCGGCGGCGATCAGTCGCGAAGACGCGACCTTGGCAACGATCAATGCGGAATTGGATAAGCTGGCTGAGGCACGCAGGGAGCTTGTTCGCCGCTGGACCCAGCTTGGTCAGACAGGCGACCCCGACAGGGCTCGCGTGGCGCAACTCCGGTCTCAGATCACGGAACGGCAATCGCGGGCGGAAACGATTGCGAGCGCACATGCGGACCTCATTAATGGTCTTCGCACCTGGCAAAACGATCAGCGGCTGCAGGATCGTGAGCGCGCAATTATAGCCACGATTAACGAGAAGCAAGTGGCGACGGAAGCCGAAGCGACTGAGCGGCTGCAAGCCGATGTATCGCAGGCACAGGTGCAATTGGACCTTGCCCAACGCGCGCGCGATCGGATGGAGGACGTCGGCGCCAAGATGCAGAGCCGAGCCGAAGAATTTGCAGACGACGTCCTCAAGCCGCTCAACGACACGATCCAGCGCTTCTCGCGTACGCTAATGACTTGGTCGGATTCGTCGATCATCTACCGCGCCGAGCACCACGCCACTCGATCGGAACTGCGCCCGGCCATCATCCACACGGACACGGACGGGACGACGAGCCAGCTCGAAATAAACCCAAATTACTTCTTTAGCGAAGGCCAGCTCTCAGCTTTGAGCGTTAGCGCGCTGCTTGCCGCCAGCACGACATTTTCATGGTCTCGCTGGCGCGGCCTGCTGCTAGACGATCCCCTCCAGCACAACGATATCATTCATGCGAGTGCTTTCATGGACCTGTTGCGGCAAATGGTAAGAGAGCTTGGCTACCAGGTGATCCTCTCGACGCATGATAGTTCGGAAGCCGAATTTCTAGCGCGTAAATGCCGCAGCGCCGGAATTCCCTTTCAGGTTCATGAGTTGTTGCCACGAGGCGACGCCGGGCTTGTCTCGGCCGTCGCCTAGCCTGGAGAAAAGCCCTTGTCGAGTGATGATGACGAAAAGGGCTGGGTCCTACCGAGCCAAATTCCCTTTGATGAATTGAAAGGCTATGCGCTGGAAGAATGTCTGTTCTGGCTCATAGATGGGATGGGCGCGAGGGATATTGCGTGGCGGTTGGGCGGTGTTGGCTCTGGCGCTGCCGATGGAGGTCGGGACCTTGAGGCCCGCTTCTACGTACCGGACGTTGATGGACAGATGATCGCGCGTCGGTGGTGGGTCGAATGCAAAGGACGCACAGGGACACTTGAGGCCGACGCTGTAAAGGTCGCGTGTAACAATGTCGTCGGCGACGGTAATGTCGATTGCCTCGTCATCGCTACCAACACGACATTTACTAACCCGACGCGAGACTGGGTAGAGAAGTGGCAGGAACGATTTCCACGTCCGCAAATATTACTGTGGGATCGAACCTCGCTGGAACGGATGTTAAGCCAGCAACCTGCCACTGTGCTACGCCTTTTCGAGGGCGGTTTAAGTTCATCGGGATATGTGCGCGCGCTCCGTGATCGCTTTTGGAACTTGCTTGAATATAGCTCAATCGAGCGGCTGAAGCGCGTCTGGATCGAGCGTGACCATCTCGACCTCGGGGTGATGGAGCGATTCGCGCTGATCGCCAATGAATTTGCACATGGGAGCATCGACGAGCGACCCTGGGCAGGCGCTTGCAAGCCCGAAGAGGTGTTACAAACCTTCCAGTACGGCATGTTCAATCTAGTTTATCTGTATACGCGGATCATGAAGACCGGCGTTGATCAGGGTCCTGTCGTCAGAACGTTGGCTTATCTCCTGCTCGCCACAGTACGCGACTTTCATCCGGACCTGATCCTAGAAATATTCAAGGTCACGCTAAGAACCGATAACGACGAGCCCATGCCGATTGAGGGCGTCGAATTTTTCGTGATGCCAATCCTCGACAGCCTGCGAAGTGATTTGCAACTCGTCTGCAGCAGCGACTGTGGCCGATTCTCCCGAGACGATAGCCTGAAGTACTGGGAGGACTGTGATCCGTTTCAAAGCTATTGGTCGAGATTCGGGACACGCGGGAAATCGCCCAAAAGCGGTGATGGCGCTTATCACCGCCTCGAGCGTACAACCGAACCGTGCCGAATTGGTTTCGACATAGGCGACGGTGGAGGATGTCCGCTCTATCAGGTGCAGCCAGAAGTCGGGGCCCTCGACATCTTCCTCAGCAAAATTGCCCATGTCGTTAGAGCCAGGGCACCAGGCCGGCGCAACCGGCGTGAGCGCCCTGGAGCCGAGGATAGATCTTGAACCGATATCAAAGACTGACTTCCAATCTTCGGCTTATCACTGAATGAAGTGCTGCTCCCTTCAACCAAGTCCCGCGCCATAAATTGCCGTGTGCAGAGTCCTCAGATAATTCCCCACGCCCGAAACCTCCCCCTCCCCGTCATCTCTCTGAGGCCCAGCTCCAAAACGATCCGCCGCGCCGCCTGCGGCGTGACGTCGAGCGTCTTTGCCACCATGCCGGCTGACACGAGCGGTCTCGCCATCACCAGATCGACCAGTTCCGGCAGCTTTGAAGACGTCCGCCGCCCTTCGAGTTTCCGCTCGAACATCGTGCGCGCCAACGCCAACCGGTCATGCTCCTTCATGCCGATCTCGGCGGCCGCCAAAAACCCGTGGGCAATGGCGAGCAGCCGCGTCTGCCGGTCGCGATGCCGGCGCCGATCGACAGGAATGGTTTTCAGGCCGAGGTTGATGGCAGCGAGATGCGCGCCTGTCGTGATACCTGCCTGGCGCAGGATCGCCACGGCCAGCAACCGGCCAAGCCACGGGGCGTGCTGCAGCACCGCCAGCTCATTCCAGGCATCGAGGGCAACGATCGCCTGCAGCACCGCCGGCAATTTTTCGGCCTGGCGTAACACGTCGCGCCATTCGTCGAGCCGCGCGTCTTCGTCCCAATCAAGATCATAGACGAGAGGGTCTCGTTCGCCGGTATCAGTGCGGCCAGGCCGCGTTGCGTTTTCGATCGCGGCCTCCGATCGGGCAAGTACCGCATCGATGGCAGCATAGTCGACGGCGGGAAGATCTTTGCCACCGTCACCTTCCTCCCCCTCCCCTTCCGCGTGGATCGCGGCCGCTAGCCAAATAACTTCGGCCGTCGTCGCCACGTCCCCGCCGCCCGACCCGATCTCCGAGGTTTTCCGCAACGAGCGGATACCGTCCGCAGAGAGCGCCCAATCCAGGGATTGGCCAGCGATCCGCCGACGCGTGCGCAGCACATCGCGGGCGATTGTCAGTTCATGGGTGGGGGTGCGGATATCGCGGGTGGCGTCGTGGAGGACGAGGTCTTCGAGATGAACGAGTTCGCCGTCGATCCATAACGAAGCGCAGGCGTCGGCGAAATTTTGACGCTCGAGAAAGCCAGCGCCGACGGGCGAGCGGGCAATGCGCTCATCGAAACGGGTCAGGGCGACCGCCGCGTTAAAAGCGGGCGCAACCAAGTTTGAAATGCTGATTTTCGATAGATCGTAAGCCATTGATATTATGGTAAACGATCTTTTAAAGGAACTCTATATCAATATTGCGGTTCGCCACATGGTATGATTGTCGGTTGGCTCTATAACCATCGATAAGTATCCCTTATCGATGGTAGTTGATTTCGCGGCGCAAATCACTGAAAATCGCTGCCAACACCGGTCATCGAGGCCGCATGAATCCGTTTTTTGGAGCGCCCATGACCAGGAAATCGTTGGACGCCGTCGAGCGCCGCGCCGAAGAACTCGACACCATCGCCGCCGTCCTGCCGCTCGAGCGCCGCGACGAGCTCGCTGAGCTGTTGACCGATAAGGACGTCGAAACGCTGCGCCATCTCGTCAACCAGGGAATGGGCGACAATACGCTAAGAGCGCTGACCTCCGACCTCGCCTATCTTGAAGCCTGGGGCCTGGCGGCGACCGGACAGTCCCTGCCCTGGCCGGCGCCCGAGGCGCTGCTGCTAAAATTCGTCGCCCATCATCTGTGGGACCCGGAGAGGCGTGCGTCTGATCCTCATCACGGCATGCCCGATGTTGTCGCCGAAAACCTTCGCCGCCAGGGTTTCCTGAAATCCACCGGCCCGCATGCACCCGATACGGTGCGCCGCCGCCTGGCCAGCTGGTCGACACTCACCAAATGGCGCGGTCTTAATGGCGCCTTCGCCTCCCCTGCCCTCAAACAGGCGATCCGGTTGGCTGTTCGTGCCGTTCCCCGGACGCGCCGTCGTAAAAGCGCAAAGGCGGTCACAGGTGATATCCTTCAAAAGTTGCTGGCGACTTGCGCGGATAACCGCCTGCGCGACATTCGCGATCGGGCGATACTGATGGTCGCCTTCGCCTCGGGTGGCCGTCGACGCAGCGAGATTGCCGGCCTTCGTGTCGAGCAACTGACAATTGAGCAGCCGATCGAGATGGAAGACGGCCCTCCCCTCCCCTCTCTCGCCATTCATCTCGGCCGGACGAAAACAACCAACGGCGAACAAGATGAGATCGTCTACCTGACGGGCCAGCCGGTGGAGGCTCTCAATGCCTGGATAGCAGCCGCAGCTATTGAAAAGGGCAGCGTGTTTCGGGGGATTGGCAGGTGGAATACTGTTTCGAAGCGGGCGCTCGACCCGCAGTCGATCAATGCCATTCTCAAGCAGCGAGCCAAAATGGCTGGGTTGGAATCTGCGCAGTATTCGGCGCATGGCCTACGGTCGGGCTATCTGACGGAAGCTGCCAATCGCGGCATCCCCCTCCCCGAAGCAATGGAACAGTCGCGCCATCGATCGGTGCAGCAGGCTTCGAGCTATTATAACAGCGCTACGCGGAGAAGCGGTCGAGCAACCCGCCTCCTGACATAATTGATTTTTCTCCTTGCAATTACGGAATACAACTCCACAAATGCAATGGCGGTTGCGGCAGGAATTGTAGGAGACAGTGGTTACGCCACAGTCATCGCAGGCATCGACGTGTCCGCCAAGCCGTGGCGTCCGGCACGCCTCTATGGCTCCCATGACACGAAGTTCGCCACGGCTGAGATGGCCTGCGTTGTCTTCTCCGGGATCGCTTCCGCGTGCATCTGACCAAGGCATCAGGGCTTTAAGGGCCCCTCCCCTGCTGTTCAGGCGCTTGCAGAAAAGCCCCTGACGAACTATAGTCAATATAGTCAATATAGTTATAGGTGAAGCTATGCAAGCATCAACGCATGATGATACGAACTGGACGGTCGCTGGCGCAAAGGCAAAGCTTTCGGAAGTCATGGAGCGCGCGCAACTGGCACCTCAGACGATCACCCGCAATGGGAAGCCTAGCGTGGTGGTCGTCTCTGCAGAAGAGTGGCAGAGGAAAACCGCACGTAGGGGATCGCTAGCCGAGTTTCTATTGTCATCGCCTCTGCGTGGTGCCGATCTGGATGTCGGGAGACAGCGCGATGAGCCGCGTGACTTGTCGCTATGAGATTGCTGCTTGATACGAACGTTCTGTCGGAAGTGACAAAGCCGCGCCCCGATGAACGTGTTCTAAAGTGGCTCCACGAGCTGGATGAGGACCGCGCATTCATCAGCATCGTATCGATCGCTGAAATTCGCCGTGGCGTCGCGCTGATGGATAGTGGGAGAAAGCGCGATGCTCTGAAAGAATGGCTCACGTATGATCTGCCCCAGCGCTTCGAACACAGGACTATTCCGGTAGACGGGCCTGTCGCCTTTGCCTGGGGCGACCTCATGGCGCTCGCCAAGCGAAATGGTCGGGGGCTTGCCTCCATGGACGGTTTGATTGCCGCTACGGCCGTCGCTCACGATTTGACGCTAGCTACACGCAATACTAAGGATTTTGAAGGCTTAGGAATCGACATTGTTGACCCGTGGGCAGTCTGACGGGGCTCTTTGGATATAAGAGAAAGGATACCGCGGATGCTTTCCTACGGCCTGCTCAAAAACCACGCGGGCATCCTGTTGATCGGGGACTACACGTCCCTCATCTGGCTGCATGAAGTCATCCACGATGTGAATGAGCGCTCGCCGATTGTGAAAGATAAGGAAGGCTCATTTCTTGGGTTGGCGTATGATGTGCGCAAAGCATATGAGCGACAGCGCGAAGTTATCCAGCCGCCAGAACACTTTGAGGAAGTAGGCATTCGATACGGTGCCCGGATCCTTTGGCCCGTTCTTATGCTACAGCAGAGGCTACTAAGGCAATCCCTCGCATTTCTCAATCATACGGCCAAGACGCAAGCGATCGCTTATGCCTTGGAGGCAGTTATCGAGGATGGACTACGCGAGGATTTTGGAACGCAGGCCGCGCATATCATCGATCTTTGGCAGCGCCTCGACCCAGCTCAGCCTCAAGTCTTCGATATGATGAATAGTCGCGGAGGTCTCTTTTGCTCATGGACGAAAACGCAAAGGAAGGCCGGCTTCGCGCAACTTCTCTCGAGTTTCGATCCGATGTATGACCGCTTCTACCCTATGCGATCGAAGAACGGCGATAAAAACCTGATCTCTCCGGCGGAATTCGCCGTCTGGGAAAATGCAGAGTGGCCTGATCCCAACTGGTAAGCGCCGGTATTTCATCGACAGCACATAGGAATAGATCCCCTACTCTGCCGGAGCGTGAAACAGTAATGTGAGATTTCGGTGCAAGAATTTTCGGTTGGCGCTTCAATTGAAATCGGGAACTAAAAGCCATATCCTCTCTACGCCGCCAGATAGCAAAGCCATTGCCTTCTGGTAAGCCGGACTGTCATGTGCTGCTTGGGCCCCACACTGTCAAACTCGATCAGAACCACTCGCTGTTGCAGCCCCTCTTCATAAACAAGTGCAAGCAAACCGCGCGCCAATATCCGGCCGCCATGATCGCAGGGCCACTTAGCTTGACATACGCGGCCAAGGCGTCAGGAGTGGTAACTGATCGATATGTAGCGACCCAGTACGCCTTAGCCATTTTCTTGTCCTAAGCTTCAGCTCTATCTAAAACCGAAATCTTTTCAGTAGCAATCCACAAGGGCCTCGTGGGAGCAAGAGATGGTGGTGATCGGCCGAAGTTCCACTAGCTCAGGCCGAACGCCCTTTTTTCGCCGTTCCAACCGGTCTCGATCAGGAACTGCTCCCAGGTGAGACTGGAGGGATTGATCCGCCTGCTCCACTCAAGGTCCCGGTCTTTCCGGAAATATCCGTATTCGACCGCGTATTCCGCCATGCCGATGTTTTCTCGAACGAGTTCGGGATTTTCCCCGAACTCCGGAAAATGACGAACCAGTTCATAAGGGGTGTAAGCGGATGCATACACAGCCTTCCGGCCCGTGACCCGCATGAACGTCTCGATCATCTCGGTCGGAGAGAGGGTATCGCCGATGATCGGGAGCGTTTGCCCGGCATAGGTTTCGGGGTGGTCGAAGATTTCCAGAACCGCAGGACCTGTCGCCGTCAGTGGATCGACAAAGGGTGCCCGAAAATGCTCGGGCAGATAGATTGGAAAGATGAGCGTATCACCCTCCATGCGTGGCGTATAATATTCGAGAAGGTTGGTGTAGAAGAACGCGAGCTCGACGAATGAGCTGCGAACAGGAAGGCCCCGGATGTAAGCCTCGACGCGCGCCTTGTCCGTGAAATGCGGCGCGAACTTCGAACCTCCGGTGATCTCATCGACGTTTTCCAGCGTGCTGAAGACGATGTGATCGATGCCTGCCTCCACGGCGGCATCTGCCAGGTCCCTGCCGATGTCGAACTCGTAGGTAGCTGGAGGGGCGACGACTGGTGTCATCAGGAAAGCACCCTGTGCTCCTCGAAACGCTTTCACGAAATCGCTCCTGTGGTTGATCGCAAGCGGCACGGCGAAGAGCTCGGCGCCCTGCTCGGCCAGCTTGAGGGCCGCAGGCGAGTCTGTGCGACTTGTCAGGGCACGAACGTGATACCGTCCACTCCCCAACAACGATTCCGTCACGCTCCGGCCCTGCTTGCTCAGGCTGCCTGCAACGACAATGGTAGGCTTTTGATCAATCGACATGTGTATCTCCATCACTTTCCTGGAGCAGCCCAGCACGGCACTCCCTGGAGATTTAAATCGCAACCCATAGACCATATGTGAAATCGATTGATTTATGCGCTACTATCCAGCACATGGATATGAAGCGCATCGATCTCAACCTCCTCGTCAGTCTCGAAGCTCTGCTGGTTGAAAGAAACGTCACCAGAGCCGCTGCCCGGCTGCATATGAGCCAGCCGGCGCTCAGCGCCCAACTGAACCGCCTTCGCGACCTGTTCAAGGATCCCCTGCTCGTGCCGGCGCATCGCGGCATGGTGCCGACCGCCAAGTCGCTCGAGCTGATCGGACCGCTTCGCGCCTCGCTGGATCAAATCCGCGGCACGCTCCAGGGTCATGATAGCTTTTCCCCCGTAACAGCCGAGCTGACCATCTCGATCGCCTGCACCGACTACGTCGAGGCTGTGGTGGTGGCGCCTCTTATTGTGTCGCTGCGCGAAAGGGCTGCCAATATCCGGCTTGCGGTGCATCGGCTTGCACCGGTGAGATTAGGGCAGCAACTCGCGGATGGTGATATCGATCTCGCCATCGCCACACCGGATGCCGGGCAGGCTCACCTGCGTACCCGGCACCTGTTTGAGGAAAGTTATATTCTGATCGGCCGTCCCGGGCACCCACGGATCGCGGAGGGGGCGACTGCAGCCGGGTTCGCCCGGCTTGAGCAGGTGATCGTCTCGCCGTCTGGCGGCGCATTTTCTTCGCCGGTGGACGTCACCCTGGAAGCCCTCGGTCACTCCCGCGCCGTTGTCGCGTCTGCCGCCTCATTCCTCGTTGTTCCGAGCATCGTAGCCAGCAGCGAGCTCGTCGCCCTGGTGCCGCGACGCCTGATGCGGAACCGGCTGGCTGAGGTCGCATGGATAGACGTTCCGTGGCTCTCGGAACGCTTCCAGGTAGAGCTCATATGGCATGAGCGGACGCACAGGCATCAGGGCCAGCAATGGATACGCGAGCAGATCCACGATCTCGTAAACGCTGCTTAGGCGATTGCATGCCTTGAACGAGTCTTCTGATTACGACAGCATCAAACACCCTGCGACCTTTTACGAGCGGCCGGCCGGACCCCTGTGCCAATTGCGCTGGAACCAGCATCCCATAATCAGGTTATACGGCATGACCGAACCTGCCCAAGCACTTGCCAAGTCGATAGCCCATTACGCCACGGACGAGACAGCGTCGCGCCGGTTGCGCAGAGTGCCCATATTCGTTGTTCCACAGAAAGGGAATGACGCTCTCGCCTCCTTGCTGCAAAAGCTCGATGTGCAAGCGTCTGCTACGACACGTCCGTCCCTGACGAAAACAAGGCGCTTGGAGCTTCAGAACAAGAGCGCTCCGGTTGCCTCGAGCTTTACCAACCCGCAAGTCATTTATCCGGGTGAGAATACTTTTCCTCCACCAAACGACATAACAGGGATGCGACGTCAGTGCGCCGGCACCCTTGTACTTAATTAAATCTAGCCCAGTTGCGAGGGTCACGGGTCTTAAACTCTCGGCCCTACAGCTAGGCACGGCTTCATAGAAAACTCGATCCACAATGACCCAAGATGAACGGGTCGTACGCTCCCTTCCGCGACCGGATTTTCAAGGGTACGGCTCTGGGAGGCATCGCGCCAGGCCACGATGGACCTATGTAGAGGCAACACGGGTTTGTGCGCCGACAAGGACAGCTTCCAGCTTTGAAGCACGGTTATTGCGATCCAAAAGCTGGAAACTCTGGGCGGTTAAGCTTGGTAAATTAAAAATAGTCATGGCACGCAACCTCGGGAAATAGATCGACCACGTGAGAAGCTGGCAGCCCCATGCCGCCGCCTCCGCCTCTCTTCAGCGCGGGCGACAACCGCAAGCGCTTAGAAGTCCAGCCCTTGGCACACACGATTGATTGGCGCCACTATATCGGCCTACCCGGCCGCCCCGGCAGAGTTCGACATTCCAAACTCCTGGGCGGCCAGACATTTGAGGCCGGATTGTCCGCTCGCTGCAACTCCCTGGCATAGTTTCGTGAAACCCGTCGCTCCATCACGCAAACCCACAAATCATTGTTTGGGGTGTCGCGGATTGAAACTCTCGCTCCGATTCGTTCCTCTAAAGAGAAGTCCTGTCTCCAGAGTGGCTTTCATTCACACCTTGAATATACCCATTACCCTGCGACCCATTCGATCTCCACATTTACATTTGCAAACCTTGTCAGCTGACAAGGTTTCAAACCATTGGCACCAATCCGTGCCGGCACCCCGCGCCAGCAGGGTCATGCGGAAATTGATCCGCGCGTTAAGACGACGAGTCCCAGCGACAAAACCTTGTCAGCTGACAAGGTTTTCAGAAAACGTGTCCCGTTTGAGTGATCCATGAAACAAATGCGTCTGGGTGACTTGTTCAACATAAAGCCGTTTGCTGACCGTTAAGGGGAGGGCTCGACCAAGTGAGCGCCATGTAGCACAACGCCGACGAAATATCCTCGGTAATGCTGATGAAGTGATTACAATGTCGTCGCAACCAGCTGAATTCCGCGCATTCGTTGGGGCACTGAGCGGGCCAAGCACGAAACAGAACAGATGCAAACGTCATTACACACTGAAGCGTGACAACCAGCCCAATCTTAACGAGGCCGATGGGAGACGCGAGGCGCGAATGTCAATGCAGGGGAGGGGAGGGTGGTCATTTCCCGCTACGAACAAGAAGCGCATCGCCATGTTTGACCAACATCCCCATCGGCTGATAACGACCGCCATGAAGAGGTCGCTTTCCATCCCTGCCATCACCCGCCATTTTCCGCAAACAGTGGAACAAAATTCGAAATGAAACATTTCACGGGCGTGCAATTTTCAGGACGCTGAATGAAAGACGATTCCCACCCTCGGCAGGACGCGAAAGACGCCGGAGAGCGTCTCGTATCAGGACATGCATCGGAAGATCCATTTGCGGCGGCATTCAAGGCTACCCGCATGCCAATGCTGATTACAGATCCTCGACAGCCCGACAATCCAATCATTTTCTGCAATAGTGCCTTCTGCACCCTCACGGGCTACGCCGTTGAGGAATTGATTGGCCGGAACTGCCGTCTCCTTCAGGGCCCCGAGACCGATCAGGCCGCAGTCAGCAAACTCCGTGACGCCGTTGCATCGGAAAGAGACGTATCTATCGATATTCTGAATTACAGAAAGGATGGCTCGAAGTTTTGGAACGCGCTTTTTGTCAGTCCCGTGCGCAACGCTTCCGGAACCGTGATCTACTTTTTCGCCTCACAACTCGACTTCACCAATATCAAGAGCAAGGAGGCTGAGCTCGCCCGCGCCCGACATATCGCCGAGGAGGAAGTGGCGCTAAGAACGGCCGATCTGACCGAGGCTCTGCGCACTAAAACGGCGCTGGTCCATGAAGTCGATCACCGCGTGAAAAACAACCTTCTGACGATCGCGTCCATCGTCAAGCTCCAGGCGCGAATGACCGATAACGAGGTTGTCGAGCGGACATTGATGTCCGTACTGAACCGTGTTGAAGCACTTAGCACCGTTCAGCGCAAGCTTTTGAACGATGAGGATGTGGGCCATTTCGACGTTGCGGATTTCGCCAATACCTTGATGCTGGACAAGGTCGGCGCCCTCAAAAGGAAAGATATCAATCTCACGTCAGACCTTCATGAGGTTGTGGTTCCCGCCACAAAGGCATCACCTTTAGCCTTGATCATCAACGAACTCATTGGAGATGCCATCGGCCGGGGCCTGAGAGAAGGCGGCGGCGATTTACATCTCGAGGTGAAACGGCTTAATGGCCACTTCCTCGTACGTGTCGTGGACACAGTCGCGCCCGTGGAGGTAGATAGCGAACAGGCCGCCTTCAGCAAGAAGATGTTGGAAGCGTCATTGAAGCAGCTGCGTGCAACGATCGTAAGAACCGTCGATGATCGCCTGGAGTGCACCCCGTTTGACCGGACAAGTCGGCTAGGTTGATTTAGCCCTGATGAACTGCCGAGGGGAAGCCATCTTGAGGGCAGAATGGGGATGGATTTCATTATAATCCTCGATCCATCCGTCGATGAGCCGGAGCGCTGTTTCGGCGTCCGGCAGAGGTGATATGCGCACGTAATCCCGTTTCAGGGTTTTGACGAATGCCTCCGACATGCCGTTCGACTGAGGGCTGGCGACCGGCGTGAAGCAAGGTGTGAGATTGAGTGCTTGTGCAAACAGCCTCGTGTCCCTCGCGGTGTAAGCAGAGCCATTGTCGGAGAGATGCTCGATAGCGTGCGGGGCTCGGGTTGCATGGAAGCGTTTCTCGACCGCCTCCAGCATCATGTCACGCACGTCCGAGCCGGAAATGCCTGCATTGGCAACCGCCGTCCATGCGATGATCTCCCGGTCGAAAGCGTCGATGATGAAGGCGAGACGGATCACCTCGCCGTTCCAGCAAGTGAACTCCAGACCGTCGGAGCACCAGCGCAGATTGGAGCGCATGACCATGACCTTGCCGTCATGGATGCGGCCCTTGCGAACGGCCGTATGCTTCTCCAGCAACATGGCGTGGTTGCCCATGATGCGGTGAACCCGCTTGGCGTTAACGACGGGCTTATCGGCGGCTCGCCTTTCGCGATTGAGGAGCGCGGCGATCCGCCGATAGCCATAGGTTGGCCTTTGATCTACCAGTCTGCGGATGATGGGTAAAAGCTCTGCATCCTCGGCCTTATGATAGGAGCCGCGCGGCTTCGATCTGCCTTTCAGACGCTCGATGAGGTTGGAACGGGATACGCCCAGCGTATCTGCGACGGCCTTCATCGCGAACCGTCCTTCGGCAACAAGATCGGCCGCGATATCCGTTTTTTTGAGTCCGCTTTGGAAAGGGCTTCGCGGAGGATTTCGACCTCCATCGTCTTGCGGCCAAGCATGCGCTCCAGCTCGCGGACGCGATCTTCCAGCTTCTTCACTTCCGAATTGCCGACCACCGGCTCGTCAGAATCCACAGCTGCAGCACCTCCCTCGCTCAAGAGCCTGCGCCACCGGTAAAGCAGATTGGGCGCGACGCCATGGCGGCGAGCGGTGGACGATACCGTCTCGCCTGGTTCGAAACTCTGCTCAATGATCGTCAGCTTTTGCTCGGTTGTCCACCGCCTGCGGCGCACATCACCCGTCAGCAATTCAACATGTCGATACTCGTTAGACATAAGCCTGTCCTCAAGCCTGTGCTTGAGCCTTTCTGCTTATGCCGACTGTCCGGTCGAAATGGGGTGCAGTTCATCGCCGGACCGATGTCCGGGTAACACTTTCTATAAAAGACTAAGAGGAAATTTTGTGAAAATCTTGATTGTCGAAGACGAGGCTTTGCTGGCTATGGAGCTTGAGAGTGAAGTTGAGGAGGCGGGACACGAGATTGCGGGCGTGGCAGCCGACAGCAAGCATGCATTTTCGCTAATAGAAAAGGCATCGCCACAGTTTGCCTTTGTGGACATTCAGTTGCTGGACGGACCCACGGGTATAGACGTCGGCCGACATCTCGCGTCCCGCTCAATTCCATATGTTTTCGTTTCCGGAAACCTGAAGCGAATACCGGCGGATTTTGCGGGTGCGCTTGGGGCGATTGAAAAACCATACACGATGAACGGACTGCAAAACGCGCTTGAGTTCATCGAAACCATCGTCAGTGGTGGTCACCGATCCGTCACCGTGCCGCCAAGCCTGGTTTTGTCACCCGATTTGCTCGCCGCATTGTCGACGTGAGATACCTCCGTGATTAGGGGTCGACCTTGAACTCATCATCTGAACGCATTGAAGCCGTTCGCAATTCTGGATTGCTTGATGTTCAGGGCCAATCCGAATTCCAGGATATTATCGAGGTTGTCAAAGCTGGCCTGAAATGCCCCGTGGCTCTTATTTCCATTCTCGACGAGCACCGGCAAGTGTTTATCGCTCATCTGGGGCTTCCGGAAAAATGGGCCGAAGCCGCAGAAACGCCGCTCACCCATTCTTTTTGCCAGCACGTGGTTCGCGACAAAATACCCCTGATCATTGGGGACGCAACACTTCACCACCTTGTCAGAGACAATCTGGCCATCATCGACCTGAGCGTGATTTCTTATATGGGCGTCCCGGTGACGATGCCAGATGGCATGGTAATAGGAGCGCTCGCAGCGATCGACGGGGAGCCGCGAAGCTGGACCGAAAGCGAACTGGAACTGCTTAGCCGGATCGGGCGGGTCGCATCCAATCAGATTGCCACCTTCCTCTCTGAGCGTCGCTGGGGCGCGCTTTTTGAGCAACTGGAGGAAGGCATCGTTGTCGGCTCTGTGATCCGAGATCTGGACGGGTCGATTATCGATTGGCGGATTGAAACGATCAATCCGGCATGGAGTCTTCTGCTTGGCTTGCCTGGAGACAATGTTCCGGGTCAAACAATGCGCGATGTCTTCCCCGACTTCGAAGAGGAATGGGTTTCTGATGTCGCCGAAGCGATGAAGACCAGACAAAGCAAACGTTTTACGCGCAAGGTCCGCTCGCTGGAGCGTTGGTTTGACGGGTACGTGCAGGCAACCGGAGAGGACACATTCGTGATCATCTTCGTGGATGTCACCGATCGCATGCAGGCGGTCGAGGCATTGCGCAACAGCGAAACGAAGTTACGACTGATTGTCGAAGGCGCCAAGGATTACATTATCCTGACGCTTGATGACAACCAGCGTATCAGCAGTTGGTTTGGCGGCGCCGAGGAAACATTCGGCTGGTCGGAAGCGCAGATGCTCGGCCAACCATTTGAGGCGATATTTTCGGCGGAAGATCGGGCGGAAAACGCACCACAACTTGAGATTGAAACAGCCGCTCGCGACGGCGTTGCGCCCGCTCGTCGATGGCACGTTGCAGCTGATGGGACGAGGATCTTTCTCGACGGGACGATACGACCACTGCCTAACCATTCCTCCTCCCATCTGTCGGGCTTCATCAAGGTTGCAAGAAACGCAACAGCACAGAAACTGTCGGAAGACAGGCAACTCGCCTTTCTGGAACTTGGAGAAAAAATCCGCGAACTCGACTCCGTCGCCGATGTCGCTTTCGCAGCAGCGGAAATCATGGCTCGCAACCTGCAAGGAGCAACGAGGGCGGGCTACGGTATCGTTGATCCCATCGCCGAGATCGTCGAGATGCTGCCTGACTGGTGTGCGGCCGGGATGTTCACCGTGGCTGGCCGTCATCATTTTCGCGACTACGGATCATATATTGAGGACCTGAAACGCGGCGAGTTGATCATCATAACGGATGTCGCTGCCGATCCGAGGACCATGGATTCTGCGGGACTTCTGAACTCGCTGGGTATTTCCGTGCTGGTCAACGTTCCGATTCTTGAGCGGGGCGCGTTCGTCGGCGTCATGTTTGTACATTACGACAAGCCGCATGAATTTTCGCCTGAAGAACGTGACTTCGTGCGTACGATTGCGGACCGGACACGCGAGGCGATTGCCAGAATCCGCGCAGAGCAGGAACAGCAGGTTCTCAATCACGAAATTAGCCACCGTCTCAAAAACACACTAGCGATGGTTCAGGCGATCGCCACCCAGACCCTTCGGCCGGTTACGGACAGAGCGCCTGTTGAAGCCTTTGCCAACAGGTTGCATGCCCTTTCCAAGGCACATGAAGTCCTGCTCAATCAGGATTTGTCCTTTACACGCATGGTAACTGTAATCGATCCCGTGCTGCGCCAGCTATCCCTCCCTGATCGCTACCATTTGTCAGGGGTGGATCTGGAAATTGGCCCCAAGACGGCCTTAAGCCTTGCGCTCCTAATGCATGAACTGGGCACAAATGCGCTGAAATACGGGGCGTGGTCCTCTGATGCAGGCCGCGTCGATGTTTCCTGGAAAATCAAACTTGTCGGTGATGAAAGCACACTCATTCTCAAGTGGAGTGAAAAGGGCGGTCCCGCGGTAGCTCCTCCATCCGGAAAAGGGTTTGGGTCCAAGCTTATCCGCCTCGGCCTGATGGGAAATGGCGGTGTTGAAATCCATTACGCCACTGATGGAGTGCGCGTCACCATGAATGCGCTAGTCTCGCAGCTTGGGCAGTAACATCTCATCGAATCAATCAGCCGGGTACACATAGTCGGCGAACAGGTCAAAGATCGCCTGTGACGTCGACCGAAGACATTTTTCCAACGTGATAGGAAAGTTAAAACCGCAAGGCATTCCGACTTCCAGCACCTGAACGGCGCAAGGGTTCTACGCGCCGTTTTTCGCTGAGGGGACTGCGATGACGTTTCCGCTTCTTTACCTACCCGCGTAACCGTTTTGATGTCAAAACGTGTTTGGGGCCAATGGAGACGGTGGATGGCAGACGCGGGTGGCGAGGGCGCCCCGACCGGGTCACAAGCGTTCCGTCGCATGGTACGACGCCATCAATGTCCAATCTCACCACGGTCAATTCAACCTGAGGCCTGATCCAGGATCAAAAACGTGGATATCCGATGGGGCGACTTCGACACCAAGCATCTCACCAATCACCGGCCTTACTTCGGCAGGCACGGAAATGTTGATTTCGTGTCGATCATTCTTGAGGCAGATAAGACGAGTCTCACCGTGGAACTCATTGCGCTCCACTCTGCCTCGGAATGACTGGGCATCTTGGCTCAGTCGGAAGGATCCCGGCCGGATTCCGACTGTGACTTCACCGGAGCGCAGGCCTGCTGGAGCCGCAAATCGGACGAGGTCGTCGCCGAGCCAATCCCGCGTCATCTGCAACTGCAGGAAGTTCATGTTCGGCGTGCCGATGAAGCCGGCGGCAAACACCGTCCCGGGCGCCTGATAAATCTCCTCGGGCGTGCCCATCTGCTCGATTCGGCCGTCTTTCATTAGCACAATCCGATCGGCGAGCGTCATGGCTTCAAGCTGGTCATGAGTGACGTAGATGCTTGTCGTTCTGAGGTCTTTGTGAAGCCGAGCGATCTCAACCCTAAGGCTGCCGCGCAGCTTGGCATCAAGGTTCGAAAGCGGTTCATCGAAAAGGAAGACTTCCGGCGTCTTGATCATGGCGCGGGCAATCGCCACACGCTGCTGCTGTCCACCGGAGAGCTCGGTGGGCTTGCGCGCGAGATAGACGCCGAGTCCCAGCGCATCGACCACAGGCGCCAAACGCTGCTCGATTACGGCCTTGGCAATACCGGCCCTCTCAAGACCGAAGGTGATGTTGTCCCGGACACTCATATGGGGATAGAGCGCGTAGTTCTGAAACACCATGGCGATGCCTCGGTCGCCCGGATCGCGTTCGTTCATCCTCTCGCCGCCGATGAAAAGATCTCCGCCGGAAATCTCCTCTAGCCCGGCAATCATGCGCAGCATGGTGGATTTTCCGCAACCTGACGGACCGAGAAAAACGACGAATTCGTGGTCGTCGATCTTGAGGTCAAAATCCCGCATGACCTCGAGCGAACCATAGACTTTCCGGATTCCCCGGCACTCGACGGTGGCCATCAATGCGTCCCCCCGTTCACAACGATCTGCAGCTTCACATCCTCCGGCCGGCCTTCGGCGGCCCTTTCAAAGGCAGCGATCGATTGATCGAAGGCATAAGTGCCGGAAACCAACGGTTTCAGGTTAACTTTGCCGGCGGCAATCAGCGCCAGTGCGCGATCGAACACGTTGGCGTATCGGAAGACCGTTTCGATACGGCATTCGCGAAAGCAGGCCGCTGCCAGATCCACGGCGACCGGTTCCGGCGGCAGGCCGACGATGACGACCGTTCCGCCGGGACGCACGACCTTGAAGAGATCACGAACCGCGGCCGGCGCACCGGAGCATTCAAAAACGATGTCCGCTCCCCATCCTAGCGTTGCCTCATTAACGGTCTGAACGAGATCCACCTCTTTCAGATTGACACCCGTGATTCCGCCATAGCTTTCGGCAAGCTTCAGCTTCGTGGCGGAAATGTCCGAAATAAGAACTCGCGAGCAGCCGCCGGCAAGAGCGGCCAATGCCACCATGATGCCGATCGTGCCGCAGCCGGTCACAACCGCGGTATCGCCGGGAGTGATGTTGGCCCGGGCGGCAGCCTGCATGCCCACGGCAAATGGTTCGACCATCGCACCTTCAGCAAACGAGACACTGTCCGGCAGCCTGTAGGTGAAACTCGCCGGATGAACAGTTTCGGGGCACAACACGCCGTGCACCGGCGGCGTCGCCCAGAAGGTGACGGCGGGATCGACGTTGTAGAGGCCAAGCCGGGATGCGCGCGATTTCGGATCGGGAATGCCGGGCTCCATGCAGACACGGTCGCCGATCTTCAAATGGGTGACATTGGCGCCGGTTTCGATAACGGTTCCGGCCGCCTCGTGGCCGAGAACCATGGGCGCGTTGACAACGAAGTCACCGATGCGGCCATGAGTGTAATAATGCACGTCGCTGCCGCAGACGCCGACAGTATGGAGACGAATGCGAACGTCATCCGGCCCCATTTCCTGGGAAATTTCGATGTCGCGCAGGGAAAGTTCGCCGATGCGTTCGAGGACAAGTGCTTTCATGGTTCAGTCAACCTTGATCAGTTTTTTTGGAAAATGCAGCATTGAGGCCACCGGCAAGCACGCCGAGCAGGATCAGTGGTGGCAGCGACAAAAGCACGACGGCGGCGTTGAGGATGCCCCATGGCACGTTCATGCCGAGCTGCGACATTTCGGACGCGATGATGGGCAGGGTCTTCGCCTTCGCGGTCGTCAACATCATCGCAAGCAGGAACTCGTTCCAGACAAGGACGAAGGAGAAGGCGATCGCGCCAAATACCTGGAAACGGGCAATCGGCAGGGCGATGCGGAAAAAGGTCGCATAAGGGCCAAGTCCGTCCACCCTCGCAGCTTCTTCGACGTGCAGGCTGACGCGCTCGAAAGCCGGGACGGAAAGCCATATGGTGATCGACGCCGTCACAATGAGATAGGTCACGATCAGCGACAGTCTTGTGTCGTACAGATCAAGGCCGAGCCAGATGACAAGCATCGGAATGGCGATAGCGACGGGCGGCAGGAAGCGAAGCGACAGGACGAAGAACTGCGCCTCCGCTGTGATCCTGTTCTTAAACCGGGCAATCACATAGGCAGCCGGCACACCGAGCCCCGCTCCGAGGACGACCGCACTCGAGCAGATGATCAAAGAGTTGGTGAGCGCACGCGCGACCGAACGGCGGTTAAGCACATAGCTCATATTGTCGAGGACAGGCTGGAAGACCAGCTTCGGCGTCGACACCAGCAGGTCGGCATTGGTTTTGAAGGCGTTTAGCAGGGTCCATAGCAGCGGCAGCACGACAAGTGCGGCTGCCAGAACCAGCAACAGCCTGAGCAGAAAGGTAGAGACTTTCATCGGCTGAGCCTTTTCCAGGTGAAGGTAAAGGTGACGATGGTCAGGACCATCATGATGACGGCCATGGAGGAGGCGTAGGAAATCTTGCCGGCTTCGATGAAACCCTGGGAATAGGCGTACATGTCCAGCGTCTCGGTGGAGATGCCGGGACCACCGCGCGTCATCACGTAGACGAGGTCGAAGGAGCGCAGGCTCTCGATCGCCTTGACGAGCAGCAGGCTGATCAACGGTGCCTTCAGCATCGGCACGGTCACGAAACGATGGATTTCGAAGCGGCTCGCGCGATCGATACGTGCGGCTTCCAGCGGCTGCGGCGGCAAAGATTCAAGAAGTTTCAGGATGATTACCGCAAAGAACAGGCCCCACTGCCAGACATCAACGAAGGCAACGGCAAGAAGGGCCCCGAGGGGCGTCGACAGAATATCGGGCGTGATGCCCGTGAGTTCCCTGACCGGCCAGGTCAAGGCGCCGTAGAGCGGATGAAAGGCGAACTTCCAGACGAAAGCGGCGCAAACGCGAGGCAAAAGAACCGGAATGATGAAAAGCACGCAGAGCACATTTCGCAGGCGAGGGCTTGCGGCCTCGAACATTGCGATCCCGAGAGCAAGACCTGTCGCCATGGTCATCGAGACGCTGATGACCTCCCACTTGAAGGACACCCAGAGCGCGTTCAGAAAACGTGCATCTGAAGCCAGCGCGAGATAATTGGCAAACCAGACATAGTCCGCGTCGGGCGCCGAAAGGGTGCGGTTTTGCAAGGAGATATTAATGGCGTAGACCGTCGGCACGAGCGCCAGAACGATCAGGATGGCCAGAGTGGGTCCAAGAAAGACGTAAGGCAGCGAGCGGCCTCGGCGCATGGCAGATCCTCGGGTGGGGAAAAGGGGGCGCGTCACTGGACGCGCCCGTCAGACGGCCTGGGAGGCGTTAGAGTTTGGCGGCGAAGGCTTCGAGTTCGTTCAGCGTTGCCTTGATGTCGGTGCGGCTGCCAGTGATCAGCTCTTCGAGCATGATGCCCCACTGGTTGCCCAGTTCCTGCCACCGCGCATCCTGCCAGAAGGTGACGGTCGTCTTCTCACCAGTCGCCGCCATGGCATCGGCAAGGTTCTGACCAAAGGTCTTGGCATATTCCGGGCTCTGATAGGTGCTGGTGCGCGTCAGTTCGCCCGGCTGGCCGGCGGCGAGGCGGCGAGCTTCCTGCTCCTTCGATGTCGCCCAGGCAACGAAGAGACCGGCGCAGGCCTTTTCCTCGTCGGTCTTGTTGGCCTTGGAAGCAATCGCAAAACCATGGGCGTAACCGGCGCCGGGCAGCGGCGACGGCGGGACCGAGAAGGCGACCTTGTCCGCAACCTGGCTCTGAGCCTTATCGACGGACATGCCGCCAAGAGGTGCGGATTCTATGATGATCGCCACCTTGCCAGAGCGGAAAGCGCCGGTGGACTCATCCCAAGAGCCGGTCTGCGTGCCCGGTGCGGAGTATTTAAACAGCTCGAGATAGGTCTCGGTCGCCTTGACGGCGGCATCCGAGTTGAAGGCTGGCTTGCCATCCTTGAACCACTCGCCACCATTTGCTTTGAAGAAAGGCATCCACCGCCAGACATTGGCACCAGAACCACGCTGGCCGCGCAGGGCTGTGCCGTAGACACCGTTTGCCGGGTCATGCAGCTTCTGCACAGCGGCGAAATATTCATCCCAGGTTTTCGGCGGGGCAATGCCTGCCTTCTCCAGCAGGTCAGTGCGATAGACCATCAGGTCGCCGCCGCCCTGCACAGGCGCGAACCACTGCTTGCCCTCATATGTCGCAGCGGCGCGCATACCGGCGTCGAAGTCGTTGTAATCGTATTCTGCCGGGTAAAAGCCCTCGAGTGGGACGATCCAGTTTGAGGAGGCAAAAAGCGCAAGATTGGCTTCATCGACATAATAGACGTTAAAGCTGCCGACAGTTGAGGCATCAGCCTGCGACTTTGCGCGGCGATCGTTCTCGTTGAGATAGCTGATCTCGAAACCAGCGCCCGAGAGTTCTTCGAACTCGTCGACATATTTTTCGAGAAGTGTCAGTCCGTCGCGCGGCTGCGCCAGGACACGCACATCGCTGGTGCACTGTGCGGCGGCAAAAGCGTTGGATGCGGCAAAAAGAGCAATAACCGCGCAGCCGGCGCGGAGAGCGTTCAGTGTCATGATGTCCTCCCTTGATGGCAACTCCCTCGCCATCGACCGGGCAAGATTTGCGCAAGTGAAGGGTTCAAACTAGTTGGCCTCCGTCACAGAACTGGTATTATCTTGACATCTGTCCGCCATAATGTGAGCAGTTGAATGGCTATTGCATCAGACTTTCCTCAATCAGTCTCCGAGACCTACACGGCCACACGCGAGCAGATCGTGCTGCCAGGAGGCGCATCCTATCTGATCCGGCGTGACGACTATCCCAATCCCATCTGCATCTGGAACTATCATCCCGAATGGGAAATCCACTTCATTCCTGATGCGACCGGCTTTGCTTATGTCGGCGACTACATCGGGCCCTTTCGCCCGGGACACCTGGTGCTCACCGGGACAAACCTTCCTCACAACTGGATCACGCCAGGCGCGCCTGCCTTGCCCGGCCGGGACATGGTCCTGCAATTCGATGCGGATGCGCTGATCGGCATCCGCGCGGTCTGCCCGGAGTTTGATGTCCTTCACCGGCTCAAGCCTCTGGCGCAACGCGGAATCGAGGTTCTGGGTGAGGAATCGTTCTCAATCGGTGCGAAAATCCTCAAGTTGCACGCGGTGGGACACCGCGGCGGACTGGGCCTGTTTCTGGAGATACTCGAGGACATCGAAGCAGCTGCGGAAAAGCGATTGCTTGCCAGCGAACACTTCATATCCCTCTATAATCAGGTCTCTGACCGCAGGCATCGCCGGATCGATCAGGCGATCCAGATCCTTCAATCCAATCCCGCCGCGCAGATGCAGGAAGTGGCCGAACTCGTTGGCTTTGAGCCATCGGCATTTTCCCGCGCCTTCCGGCGTTTGACCGGCATGAATTTTTCCGATTACAGCCGGTCGGTTCGCGTCTGGCGCGCACGCACCCTGCTTGCCGAGACGGAGACATCGATTACCGATATCTGTTTCGAGGCGGGCTTCAACAACCTGTCGAACTTCAATCGCTACTTTCGCATGGAGATGGGACTGACGCCCCGGGCTTACAGAAAGGCGGCTCGCATCAGGGCGAAATCCGTCATAGCAGGACCATCAGCGAAATAGGGTTTGCCAATGACCTGACCGAGCCTGCGTGTGCAACGCTTTCTGACCCGGTGCGTTCTATGCCACCAGCGTTCGTCATCCATCGCTGTCGGGTACGCCGCAAAGGCGGGCAGGTACCTGGATCTATGGGCGCCATCAACGGGAGGAGTTCATGCAGACAGGTATTAACCAGCTGATCGGAACGATAACGGTTGCGGTTGCGCTATCGGCGCAATCCGCTGCCGCCGCCAGCCCGAAGCCAGTGCCCGTTGGGATCGATCATTACCGTGGCACTTGGCTTGAGATCGGCCGCATGCCCATGCTGATCACGGATGGATGCGTGGCCGGATATTCCGCATATCGGCAAGGCGGTTCTGCAAACGAAATCTTGGTAGAAGATGGCTGCCGCGTCGACACCCCGCAGGGCCGGTTAAAAACCATCAAGGGCACGGGTAAGATCGAGGACTTTGGCTCAGGGAATGCGAAGATGCGCGTTCGTTACCCGCTTCTCATCACTTTCAACTATTGGGTCCTATACAAATCCCCGGACAAATCGTGGTTCATCAGCGCCAATCCCTCCACGGACGACGTCTGGATTTACGCGCGTAACATACCGTCTAAAATCGAGCTTCAACGAATGATCGCAAAAACGCGCGAGTTGGGTTACGACGTCAACAAGCTTGAGTTTCCAGCTCAGCGCTGAAGGACCAAAATCTATGCTGCAATCCCTTGCAGACGGTTACAGGGCGATCGTCATAGGCGCATCCGGCGGTATAGGAGGGGCCGTCCTGTCCCTGCTTGAAGCCGATGCTCGTTGCGCGTACGCCCTGCCGCTGTCTCGCAGCAAGGACGATCTGGACATCACCGATGAGAAAAGCGTTGCCGCGGCCGCCAGCCGTCTCGGCGACCAGCGCGGAACCTTCGATCTGATTTTCAACGCCACCGGCGCCTTGACCATTGACGGCGTTGGCCCTGAAAAGTCGATCAAGGCGATTGATCCCTTGCAGATGGCCATGCAATTCGCCGTCAACGCGATCGGACCAGCCTTGCTGCTGAAACATTTTGCACCACTTTTGAAGCGCGAAGACAAGTGCGTTTTTGCCTCGCTGTCCGCACGCGTCGGCTCGATCGGAGACAACCGGTTGGGCGGCTGGATCTCCTACAGGGCTTCCAAGGCAGCCCAGAACCAGATCACAAGAACGGCGGCAATCGAGATCATGCGCACCAATTCGCAGGCAATCGTCGTAGCGCTTCATCCCGGAACGGTCGCGACTGATTTGTCGCAACCGTTTTCGAAGGGGAGGGATCGGTTCGAGCCGGAAGAGTCTGCCGCGCGTCTTCTGAAAACGATAGACGCCCTCACCGCGGATCAGACAGGCCAGTTCTTTGCCTACGATGGCTCGAGAATCGAATGGTAGTTCTCGCCCTCGCAGAACGATTTTAAAGGCCGGACTTCATTTCCTGAAACTTTTCTGTCAGCCCTTTCGTCTTTTGTCTCGCTCCAATGAAGGGGTGTCTGCCCGAGGAGGCGCGCAATTCGCGTCGGGGCAATTGAACAAGAGGACGTTACGATGATCCGGTCTGCAATACAGAAGCTTGCGCTTGCCACAATCGTCTCTGCCATTTCGACTGGCGCTTTCGCCGCCAACCCGAAAGTCGGTGGCGCCGCCATGTATGAAAACAAAAACATCGTTGAAAATGCCGTAAATTCAAAAGACCACACAACGCTTGTCGCGGCCGTCAAAGCCGCGGGCCTGGTGGAGACATTGCAGGGCAAGGGACCGTTCACGGTCTTTGCGCCGACCAACGAAGCATTCGCGGCTTTGCCCAAGGGCACCGTCGACAATCTTTTGAAGCCTGAGAACAAGGCGCAGCTGACCAAGGTTCTCACCTGTCACGTCGTCGCAGCTGACGCGATGTCCAAGGCTATTGAGAAAATGATCAAGGACGATAACGGCACCCACGACGTAAAGACAGTCGGCGGATGCATCCTGAAAGCCAAGGAAAGCAAGGGCAAAATCACCCTCACCGACGAAATGGGCGGTGTCGCGCATGTGACGATCGCAGACGTTAAACAGTCGAACGGCGTCATTCACGTCATCGACAAGGTTCTGCTTCCCGAAATGTGACAATTGCACGCTGAAAACAAAATGGCTGGCTCCGGTCCGAGCCAGCCATTTCTGTATTAATCGTTGCCGTTTAGACAGAGGACGGCAACGCAAGAGTTGAGCAGGCGACCGTCAGAGAAGGCAGACGACGATTACCGGAGCTTCAGGACGTCGTCTTGTTCCCGGTATCTGTTTGTGCGAAACCCTAGCTTGACCATGCCACGTCTGACGTCCCCCGCATTCATGAACAAATCCCAGATGAGGCCGCTGCGGTGGTTTTCCATCATCGTTACCACTGGACCCTGATTGATGGCGAGATGCGTTTTGGAAACCCAGCCGGAGGACGGCTGGAAAGAATCCATCAGCCCGAAACGCCCCTTGAGAGCGCCGCCACGCCACTTCAGGAAGCGCATGGCTGCCTGTTTTGATCGAGCTGGAAGGAACGGCATGCTGGATAGCGCAGCCGTCGTCGCAATGAGGCCATGATCATTGGTTGGGGAATTGACGACATATCCCTTCGGCCCATCACAGGCGGACAGACCCCATCCGTCCTGCCACGCGTAACGGGCGCTGCAAACGCGATAGTTGATAAGGCTGTGCGCGTGGACCTGTTCACGATAATCGTCGCAGTAGGCATCACCCAGACCGCGCGGATCGAGAGTGCAGAACGAATATTGCGACAGGAAAAGCGGTCCTCCATAGGGCTCCCCGAGCGGGAGCCTTATGCCAAGATACATCGCGTTGTTTTTGATGTCGCCATTGCGCGCCCAGCCGGCGTGGTAGGACGGGCAGTCTATCGCATGCGAGACCGATCCTGCTGCAATGACGTAAGCGACCAGTGCCTCGTTCCAACCCACAATCGGCAGGTTCTTCGCCCAGCCATATCGGGGGCTCCAATGCCAGAAGAGAGGGCCGGGCTTTCCGCGTGTAAACCAGTCCCACTCCACTGTCTCGACGATGTCGGTAACCGACCGGCGCAGATCGATTTCACCAAGTGTCTGCCCGTCAAAGAACTCCCGGGCACAGATCAGCGCCTGAACCAGAAGTGCAGTTTCGACAAGATCGCCGCCGTCGTCGTACTTGGCAAATGGAATTGTCTTGCCGCCGGATGTGTGGACAAAATGTGGAAAGGCGCCGTGAAATCGTTTGACCCTGTCGAGAGATCGTAGCATGCGGTTTGCCCGATCGAGGCCCTCCTGTCTTGTTATCCAGGAGCGATACACGCCAACGATCAGCGCAAGAAAACCAAAACCGACCCCGGATATGGAGGTGATTTCGTGGATCGGCTGGCCATCTGATTTCATGCGGTCCCGGGGAAGTCCGCTGTCAGGATGGCTGCCGGACCAGAAATATTCGAAGGTACTGTGATGCAAGTCATCAAGTTCAGCAGAAAATTCGTCCGTCACTTCCAACCTTCGACGACCAGCAGCAAATCAGGAGCAGATGAGCAGACAGGATTATCCGACTCGGTAATTGATTCCAAATACACAGGCACGGGTGGCGAAAATTGGGCTCGTCGACAAAACCTGAAGCCCTCCGTCTCGCGCCACTTGAACATCGTCAGATAAGGTTGGTTGAAGTCTTCGACCACATCCGATCATATAGGATAAATTAGAGATCGAAGCTCCCATGATCCTGTTAATCTCCGGCCTCAGGAAGACCTATCAGACCGCCGAGGGAACGATCCCGGTTCTCAACGGAATCGATCTTGCCATTGAAGCAGGTGAGAGCCTTGCATTGACGGGAGAATCGGGCAGCGGAAAAAGCACACTCCTGCATCTTGCCGGCGGCCTTGATATGCCTGACAGCGGTACGATCACGGTGAACGGCCGCACGATCACCGATCTTAATGACAAAGACCGCGCAATGTTTCGTCGGAATGACGTCGGTCTGATTTTCCAGCAGTTCAATCTCATTCCGAGCCTTGATGTTGGCTCAAATGTCTCTTTCCATGCAAAGCTCGCAGGCCGTTCTGATCCAACGTGGGAAAAGACGTTGGTCGAAGCCCTCGGGATTGCAGCGCTGCTTGGCCGCTATCCCGAACAGCTTTCGGGCGGGCAGCAGCAAAGGGTTGCGATCGCACGGACGCTTGCGGCAAAACCGCTGCTGATCCTTGCCGACGAGCCGACCGGCAATCTCGATGAGAAGACCGCGGATACCGTCATCGACATCATGCTAAGACTTACGAAGTCAGCGAAGATTGCCCTTCTGCTCGTCACCCATTCCAGCCGGCTCGCCGCAAAACTCGATCGGCGCATCGCACTCAGCGGCGGGAAGGTTCACCCATGAACCCCGCTGCCTTCAAGGCATTGCTTTCACACTGGCGCCACAGGCCCCTGCAATTCATCACGCTGGTCATGGGCGTGGCGCTCGCGACAGCCCTTTGGTCTGCCGTACAGGCCATCAATGCCGAGGCCCGCGCCAGCTACGACAGGGCGGCCTCGGTATTGTCTCAAAACCAGCTGGACCAGTTGGTGGCCAAAGACGGGGGCACGATACCCTTGGAGACTTACGCGAGGCTTCGCCGGGCCGGCTTTGATGTCTCTCCTGTCATCGAGGGCCAACACCGGTTCGGCACGACGCGTATCAGGCTGATCGGGATTGACCCGTTGACGATGCCGTCGGATGGAACGCTCCTTCCCGCCTCGGATAGATCCGGACTGATCGACTTCATGACGGCGCCCGGCGTGATGATCGTATCGCCGGCGACGGCTAGTGCCTTGAAGGATACGGCGCGACTTGCCGTCAGGACGGCGGCCACTATTCCTGACGGGGCGGCTTTCGCCGACATCTCCACCGCCGCCCGCATCCTTGAACGCAATGGAGACCTCAGCCGAATCGTTATTTCACCTTCACAAGACCGGGATCGTCAGGCGATCGGGCGCATCGCGCCCGAGCTCACAATAAGAGAGGCTGGCGGACGGCCTGATGTAGCGCGGCTCACCGACAGTTTTCATCTTAATCTTACGGCTTTCGGTTTCCTTGCATTTATCGTGGGTCTGTTTATCGCCTATTCCGCAACCGGGCTGTCATTCGAGCAGAGGCGAGGCTCCTTCAGAACGATGAGATCGCTTGGAGTTTCCTTGGCCTCACTCACGACGATGCTCGCTATCGAGATAACGCTCTTCGCCCTCCTGTCCGGCGCATTTGGCGTCGTCCTCGGATATGTCGTCGCCTCTGCGCTCTTGCCGGGCGTGGCCGCGACGCTCAGTGGGCTTTACGGGGCAAGCGTTGCGGGCTCACTTTCCATCAGGCCCGAATGGTGGCTGGCGGGTCTTGGCATGGCGCTCATCGGGACTTGGCTTTCCTCGCTGCAACATCTTTGGCGTGTCTGGCGGATGCCGATATTGTCGACGGCGAATAGCAGGGCATGGACAATGGCATCCGCCAGAGGACTGATACTGCAGGTTGCAATCGGCACATTTCTGTTAGCGCTGTCCGGGTTCCTTATCTGGACCGGGGGAGGGCTCTTCACTGGATTTGCGTTGTTGGCAGCGCTTCTGCTCGGCGCGGCATTCAACCTCCCGCCGTTTCTGGCCTTTCTCTTGAAAGCGGGTGAACGGGTATCTCGACCGATACTTGTGCGATGGTTCTTTGCCGATACGCGCCAGCAATTGCCCGGACTTTCCCTCGCATTGATGGCATTGATGCTTGCCTTATCGGCCAATATCGGCGTCGGGACGATGGTCTCAAGTTTTCGGGAGACTTTTCTCGGTTGGCTAGATCAGCGGCTTGCAGCAGAGGTTTACGTGACGGCACGAGACGAGACGGAAGCCGGGCGGCTACGCCAATGGTTTCCCGAGCACACACGCGCAGTCCTGCCCATCTGGAGCACCCGCGGTGAAGTTTCGGGAGAACAGGTGCAGATTTTCGGAGTCGCCGATGATCCCACCTACAGGGATCATTGGCCGTTGATCCTCGGCTCCGCCACGACCTGGGATGAGATTGCGAGCGGGCAGGGAGCACTGGTCAATGAGCAGTTCTGGCGTGCCGGCAAGGCTTCGCCCGGGCAGAAAATTAGCTTGCCAGGCGGCTGGAGCGCTACCGTCGTCGGCGTATTTTCGGATTATGGCAACCCGACCGGACAGGTGATTATCGGTATTGATGCTCTTGTCCAGCACTATCCCGATGTTGAAAAACTGCGATATGGCCTTCGCCTTGCGCCAGAGGAGACCACGGCTTTCCGACGGCGCCTGATGGAAGAATTCGACCTGCCGGAAGCTAATATCGTTGACCAGGCGTCCCTCAAGCGCCAATCTGCGGCAATTTTCGAACAGACCTTTGCGGTAACGGGTGCCCTGAACGTGCTGACGCTCGCCGTCGCCGGCTTTGCAAGTTTTCAAGCCTCCTGACGCTCGCCTCCCTGCGATTGCCGCAACTGGCGCCCGTCTGGGCACTCGGGATTCGCCGTCGCGAACTTGCCTGGCTGGAGCTAATCCGCACACTCGCTCTGTGGCTCATCACGTATCTTGCCGCTATTCCCGTCGGGCTTGTTTTGGCCTGGGTTCTTCTGGCAATCATCAATGTTGAAGCGTTCGGTTGGCGGCTTCCAATGATCCTTTTCCCGCTTGAATGGTTGAAACTGGGTCTCGTCGCTCTTGTCGCCGCCATTGTCTCGGTCGCGATACCGGTCCTTCGATTGGCGAAAACGACGCCCGCGGATCTCCTCAGGATATTTGCCAATGAACGCTAAGCACATCATTCTGCTACTGTTCACTTGTTGTCTTTTGACGCCGGCCGTGGCGGTAGCGCAGGGCTTCGCTGGCTTAGGGTCGACTGCCGAAGGTTTCAGCGTTCCTCAAAGAGGAGTGCCGCTGGTGTTTCCGCAGGATCACGGGCCGCATCCGGATTTCAGGATCGAATGGTGGTACGTCACCGCGAATCTTCAGACCTTGGACGGTGAGCAGCTAGGGGCTCAATGGACGCTCTTTCGTTCGGCCCTCCAACCCGGCGAGCGGGCCGGATGGGCGGATCCACAAATCTGGTTGGGCCATGCCGCTCTTACCACCACCCGTCGTCACTATGTTGCGGAGAAACTGGCGCGCGGCGGGGTAGGGCAGGCTGGTGTCGAAACCGCTCCTTTCCATGCATGGATAGACAACTGGGCGATGAAAACGGCCACGACCGGACTCGCCGACCCCCTCGACAAAATTGATTTGAGCGCCAGCGGCGACGGTTTCCATTATCAACTAAAGCTTCAGGCGAACGGCCCGTTGGTTCTTCAGGGAGACGGGGGTTTTTCAATCAAATCAGCTGCCGGGCAGGCCAGCTACTATTATTCCCAGCCCTTCTATGACGTCAGCGGCAACGTTGTTGTCCAGGGTGCGATCAAGCAGGTGACAGGCAAAGCCTGGCTGGATCGTGAATGGTCATCCCAGCCACTCTCTTCCAATCAGACAGGATGGGACTGGTTTTCCCTCCACCTTGCATCCGGCGAGAAGTTGATGGCTTTCCAACTGAGAGATGACGAAGGAGGGTATACCTCCGCCAACTGGATTTCCACCGATGGCAAGACCTCGCCGATCGAACCCGAGGAGATAAAGATTTTGCCCTTGCGGACCGCAACCGTTAACGGCAAGGCGGTTCCGGTGGAATGGAACCTGAAGATTCCGAGCCGGGGTTTTGATATCAATACGGTGGCGCTTAACGATCAGGCATGGATGGCGACCTCCACCCCTTATTGGGAGGGGCCTATCGTGTTTACAGGAACTGCCTCAGGGCGAGGCTACCTGGAAATGACCGGCTACTAAAATCGACTGCGCCAGGATTCTATCATCATTTCCCCTCTAGCGGTTGGTACGACTTGGTCGTACTGAGGGCACCATGGTCCCATCCCGCCAAAAAACGCCATCTGAGTTGGTATTCCGGAATTGCAGATTTTCGATCTGTTGCTCATGATCGCGAATCCTATTCTTTCGCCAGCCAGCGGCCTATTTCACTTGCTGGAAACCAAACCACTGCTGGCATGTCTGAAGTAAGTCGAGGCGCATTAGCCTATGCCGGGACGACAGGCATCCCTTTCATAGCTAGAAAAGACGATTGGAAGAGGAGGTGACACCCTACACCTGTCGAAAACCGATAGCCTCGTTCATATCATCAATATATCATCCCGTCGCCTTTACCGAGTGACCGGCAGCTCTCAGGAGGGCCATCAGCAATGGTCCCAACGAAAATTCTCCACGCTTTGCCCGGTTGGTCAAATCCCTCAGGTATCCACCCGGCGAATTGATGTGACCGCCACGTTCAAGAATGCAAGCGATGGTCACCGCCGCATTTTCCGGGCCCATCACCTCGCAGGCCTCCTGATATGCAGAAGGACTGACCCCAAGCATCGACCTGACAACCACAGCGGCTGTCATGAGTTCGCGCCAGTTCTCGATTTGGCCCTCAGGACCGTAGTTCGAAATTTCCGGGCAGGCCCGCAAGACAAGTCCAATCGGGAAAGCCTTTATCGGCGTACGCACGGCCTGCTCATTTTCACTCGGCTTCGCCTCCAGCTCGTTTCCAGAGCTTGGTTCAGGTTCATAAGGAGGGTTGGTATTTGAATTCTGTATGTGGCGCTCAATATGGGCATCATTGGCAGTCATTTTTGACGAAAAGTCATCGGAATTCAGGAGTTTGATGACATCCTCACGCAAACTGCTCATCCTGGTGCCCAGATCGCTAAGCTCATTCAGTCCGGGATTGCGCGGAATTTGCCTGACCAGGCTAAGATAGCGCTCCTCCAACTCATCCCAGCCGCCTGGAGCACCTTCGTCAACAGCTGCCGTAATAAGCTTGCGGATATCACGCCGGCAGATCGTCAGGTTTTCCTTTGCCCGTCTAAAGGCAATTCGATCGGCAGCAACCTGCTGCGCGAGGCATGCAAGCTCCTCAGCTCGCATAAGAAGCGGCGAGATGTCGAATCCGAAGGCATGTTCGATCGATCCATCGTCATCTTTTCTGGCGTAGCGCTTACCGTTGGCGCTATCCTTGCGGATGATCAGCCCGGCTTCAACGAGGAGCGCAAGATGCCGACGCAAGGTTGCGCCTGCAATACCATGGGCACGAATCGACAGCTGAATGTTCGAGGGAAAGACGACAAGCTGCGCGTCCTGTCGCAGTTCGTTCTCCGGATAGAAGCTCAAAAGCGCGTCAAGAACCGCGAGGCTACGATCCTGCAGACCAAGTACCTCCCGAGCTTCCGATGCGTCGCGGAAAACCTTCCACTTGTTTGCCGATTTACCCTCCTCGATCCTGCTCGTGGCGATTTGTCGCCTCACAAGCGCAAGGGTAACCTGTCGCCGCCCAAAGGGCGTCGTTACTTGTCCACCTTCCATGTCTTCGCCTCTCAAAAAGGCAAAAGAAGAACGCTCACCGAAACGGTGCCAAAGACTCTTGACTAGGATTCATGGAAATGCGATTCTCAAGCTCTCACACAACGAGAAGGGCTTCCATGACGGCGACGTTTCGGGGGCCTTTTTCTTTTGCGCGCTTCCCTTCCTTAATTCGTGTCAAAAACCGCTTACGGTTTCGATCAGTTCTTCGATTTCTCACGGCTGAAGCGCTCGGCCAGCGCTGGCAACTCCGATTCAATAAAGCTCAGGAATTCCACCGAAGCCGGCGTGTACGCTGAAATACGAACCTCCTTGGCCGTACGCACAAGCCTGCCCAATTGCTCGCCTGCGGGGCCAGCAATGGCTTTGCCGGTCTCCTTCAAGGGAGCTTTCGGTTTCAGGGCATTAAATGCTGCCAGAAACTTCTGGTCTGATCCCAGGCGCTTTTCGGTGCTGACGGATAAAGCCTTGCTCACTGCATCGTGCAGATCCGGCCTTTCGGAAAAAGTCTTTGCAAAGTCGGCCCATCTCGGACGACCGACCTTCGCCGCGCGCCCGATCGCTTCGATGATTCCGGACGGGACTGCGCGGTAAACGGACCGCATGCGTGCCAGTTCGGGATCGTCGATAGACAGGGCAGCCTTGATATCGCGAGGCTTCACATTGGCATCGTCCATACGGCGGGCAAACAGGGCGCGCTCAATCCAGGTAAGATCCTGGCGATCGGCATTTTCAATACCCTGTGCGATGACCAGTTCGACATCGGAAATCTCTACCTCGATCGCCTTAACCGGAATTCCGAGGTCGCGGGCGGCCTGGAGACGACGGTGGCCGTAGATCACCTGATAGCGATCAGGCGAGGACGGTGATTTTCGGACCTGGATGGGAACTTTTTGGCCTTCGGAGCGGATCGAATTCCTAAATGTTTCGAAATTGGAGGCATCATCGTCAGGAAGACGGTCGGGAAAGGGCGAGGGGTCGATTTTGGACGGATCGAGTTCGCGGATCGCTCCTCCCCCGGCTTCGACCAGCGCCTTCAGCCGATCACGTTCTGATTTAATGTCGTCGATCGCTCGGTGCGCCGCACCGATCACGCCCGCACCGACACGAGCGGATGGAGCAGGTTGGGGAGCGGCGGCAGGGTTCTCCGTCGACAACCGGTTTTCCAGTTCCGCTGAGAGCAACCCAAAATTTGCTACGATGGATTTACGCGATGACTTGCTGGTCATGTGCGCCCCCAACTGGTGTTGATCAGTTTCACAATGGCTTCATTGACGGCGTCGACCGCCTCGCGGGCTCGTTTGTGTGTGTCACGGCCGATCTGGCCCATTTCGAGTTCGTAGATGGAGCGCTTAGCAAGTCCCGCTGCCTCGACAGCCGTGCTTTCGATCAGGGTTGGAAGAAGCACATCGGTACCAAACAGATGGCGCATCATGGCAACAACTTGAGACTGGGGCGCATCGTTGGGATCATGACGGGTGACGAGATAGCGAATGAAATCCTGATCGAGTTGCGCGCCGTTTTCATTCAGCACGCTGATCAGGTCTCCCATCATCAACAGGAACTGGCTCATGGAAGCCACGTCAAGCATCGCCGGATGGACGGTGATGATCATGCTCGTGGCAGCGTAGATTGCGCTGAGCGTCAGGAATCCGAGGGACGGCGGCGTATCGAGGATAACCACGTCATAATCCTGATCGACCTCGGCCAGCGCAAGCTTCAGTCGCTCGAAGAAAATTGCCCCGGAACCGGATTTCTGCGCCAGAACCCTGGGCGTTTCGTGCTCATATTCCATGACCTCGAGGTTGCCCGGGATCAGGTCAATTCCGTCGAAATAGGTCTTGCGAATAATGTCGCGGATCGATCGACGCTCTGCATCTTCGTAACGCAGCGCTGCATAGATGGTCTCATTGGCACCGACGTCAAACTCGGGCTGCGCACCGAAGAGAGCAGAAAGTGACGCCTGCGGATCAAGATCCAGTGCGAGGACACGATAGCCTTGCAAGGCGAGATAGTGCGCAAGGTGGACGCAGGTCGTGGTCTTGGCGCTGCCGCCCTTGAAGTTGGCGATCGCCACCACCTGAAGGTGTTCGCCCTCGCGGCGGCGGGGTAAGAATCTCAACGCATCTGCAGGCTTCTGGCTTGCGAACAGTTCCCGCAATTCGTTGATCTGGGCCAGGGTGTAGACCCGATGATTGTTTTCCAGCCGTCCAGGAATCGGACCACGCCCTTCACTCGACAAGAGTTTAAGGGTGGAATCAGGTATGGATGTCAGCTTTGAAACTTCATTGGTCAGGAAGGGGCGCAGGCTTTTCTCCGACTTCGGCGGATACATGCGTGTGCGCAGCTCCTGCAATTGTTGCGACAGAAGGCTCGCATGGCGGGCTATCTTGCCGCCTGCATCTTCCTTCTGAGCAATCGTTGCTTCTATATTATTCGCCATCGCCATGTCGCCCCCTTGGCGGCCAAAGTTCGGTTTGCCGCCCAAAGCCCGCTAAAGATACAACACGATTCTCGCGTCGCGTCCAGAGATTAAGGGTTAATAGCCGCTTAACTGAGAATTATCTGCCTCTCACGTTAGCGACTCTGAAACTGGAGCAATATGTAACATTGAGAATGACTTATCTCTGTTGCGGGGGCTGCGTTGATCCCTTTTCGATCCAGGGTCAACTACTCAAACGCGGCCATTTTTGACGGCGATAGGAAAGTTCCTTTCAAGTGCCCGACGGCTACATGCCGCGGAATCGGGATATGTCGGATTCACCGTTGATTTCCACTGCTTAGGGTCAGGACCTTTTGATTTCGGCTGGCGGACGAGCAGATGGCCACAATTCAGGCGACCGTATCGGATATCGGCATCATCCGCGTACTCTCCTAGGCGGCCTCAAGCAGGTAATTACCTGTCACCGGGACGGCACCGTAAAGATGCAATTGGGTCCGCGCTTCCGCGACTTCTGCTGCAAAGGTAACGCTTAGAGTCACGCTTAAAGCCAGGTTTAGTTTCATGACACGCCTTCGAAAAAATAACCGTAACGAGCAACGGAAGTCCGTCCGGTTTGATCCCTGGCCTGGAGAGGTGTTCCCGCGATTGCAGCTGCAGTTAACTTGTCTGCCCCCCGGTCGGGACGCATGCGATTTTCTTTTCCGCTCGCCCCCGGGAGTAACTTCAGCTTTGCGCTTCCCAAGCGGCCACGGCGGCATTGTCAGCGACCATTTCCTTTGTTGTCATAGCGTAGCGCAGCCGCTTCGATTTTGTCGCCGTTGACCGCTGCCCATGAGCACAATGCTTCAAACGGCTCCCGCAGCGAATGGCCCAGTGGCGTAATGGCATATTCCACGCCCACTGGCTGGGTCGGCAGGACGGTCCTTGTTACGAGACCGTTCCGCTCAAGCCTTTTCAAAGCGTCGGCCAAAGCCTTGTGCGTGATCCCGTCGAGACGACGTTTGATCTCGTTGAAACGCGAGGGCTTCGAACAGATCACCGTCAGGATCAGAATTGTCCATTTATCCGCGATCTTGTCGAGCGCGGCGCGAACCCGCGCCATCTCATGGAGGGCGCTCTGAGAAGCTGCTTCAAGGTCGATATATTCTTCCATATCTAGGCTACTTAAGGTGCGTAATTGATACCAGATATCTGACGTATATCATGGAGAGACCGTCAATTGAAAGGATTTGTGATGGCTCGAATGAATAACAAGGTTGCTCTGATCGTCGGGGGCGCCAAGGGTATCGGTTTGGCAATTGCAGAGCGGCTTTCAGCCGAAGGGGCGAAGGTCTTCATCACCAGTCGCCGAAGCGAAGATGCCGAAAAGGCGGCAACGGCGATTGGTCATGGCGCAGTCGGCATTGCCGCGGATGCCGCGATGCCCCACAATATGGTAGAGACTGTCGAAAAAGTGCGACAGGCACACGGCCGTATCGACGCACTCGTCTTGAATGCAGGTCTTTCTGAGCCTGCGCAGATAACCGAGATAACGCCTGAACACTTCGACCGCCATTTCGACGTCAACGTCCGCGGTATGGTCTTCGGCTTCCAGGCGGCTTTGCCGGCAATGATGGAAGGCGGATCCGTTGTCCTTATTGGATCCATTGCCGATAGCGGCGGCTACGCTTCCTATGGCACCTACGCTGCTACCAAGGCAGCTGTACGTTCCTATGCCCGAACATGGACAGCAGAGCTCGCACCCGCCGGTATCCGCGTCAACGTCGTTGCACCCGGACCTACTGACACGGAAATGATGGCTGCGGTTCAACCTGATATGCGTGCGGCGATTGTCGCTCCGATCCCGATGGGGCGAATGGCGCGGCCTTCTGAAGTGGCTGCGGCCGCGTTGTTCTTGTTGAGTGATGAAGCGAGTTACATCGCTGGCGCCGAACTCTGCGTCGACGGCGGTTTGCGGCAGGTCTAAAATTAACTGGAAACGATGTACCCGATCTGAGGAGGTCGGGTACAGCCAACGCTTGATAACGGACCGATGTTAAACCCAACCGTTCAACCTCCAAAAATGACGTTTGCTATCAGCGCTGGAGATCCCGGTGGAACCGAGACTTTTGAGAACCTGCGCCCCTGCGAGTTACGATTGGGTCGTTCAGATCCACCGAGGCGGACAGGCTATTGCGAACCGTGAGAGACCAGTAAAAAATAAAGAGCTGGCTTGTGTTGAGACCGTTCATGGAGAATCGACAGCACTCCCTATCGCGATATGGACAAACCCTCCGCCTACGCGACCTTTTTTCTGTTCCTCAAGTGGTCGAAACCGACAGGTGGCGGCGAACACCCCACTTTAGCGACACGCCGAGGCTTGCGATCAAAATGCAGCCTACGCCGGCATATTGCGCCGCCCCCAATCGGTGTCCATAGACTATGGCATCAATCACAATGGCAGTGGCCGGGTAGAGAAACAGTAATACGGCTGCCAAGGGTGTCGGGAGCTTCGGCAGTGCGTTGTATAGCAGCATGTACACACCACCGGTGTGCACAACGCCGATGACGGCAAACCACCCCCATTGAACGGATGATACCTCCAGAGGTCCTGCCGGCACTACCAGCGCCAAGAGGGCTATGCCGCAAAGGCACTGAACGAAGGCCAATTGAGGTCCGGTTATGCCTGTCAGTCCTTTGGCGACGACAGTAACAACAGAATAGAAAAATGCACCGCCGAGCGCACAGCAAATCCCCAGCAGCCAGGATCCATCGGCAGTTGTCTGGCCATTGCTTGACCCTGTGGCGAAAGTGAGCCCGATCAGGGCCACAGCGATCCATGCGAAGGTGGCGGCGTGCAACCGTTCACGAAAGACGAACGCGCCGATCAACACCACCATGAAAGGCTGAACATGAAAAACAATCGTGGCGACCGCGATGCCAGTGTGTTGCATGGCTGTGAAGAACAACACCCAGTTGCCGACCATCAGCAGGCCACTGGCGAGCGCAAGACCGAGCACTCGTGGCGGCAGACGCAATACGCCGAAAAGATCACCTCGCATGGCACCATAAAGTGCCAGCACCAGGCCACCGATTACACATCGGTAAAAGGTGACCGATAGCGGGTCTGCATCGCTTTCCAAAACACAGACCCCAAGAGTTCCCAATAACATCTGGGCAGACGCCACGCCGAAAAAACCGTGAATTTGCCTGCTCATGCTGTCTGGCTCCTGATGCAACTTTGCTTGATTCAGGACTGGACTTTTCCGATTAATTACACAATCAATATAATATAAACATATTCATTGGAGTTTCCAAACAATCATGGAATTTGATCACACCTTGCTCCGCACCTTCGTTGCATGTGTCGATTTGATGAGTTTCACGCGTGCGGCGTCTGCAGTGCATAAATCGCCCGCCACTGTATCCACGCAGATTAATCGGCTCGAAGCCGAAATTGGGGCGGCGCTTTTCATCCGCGACACACGCAATCTGGCTCTGACCCGGACTGGTGAGGAACTGGAGGCCTATGCACGACGCATTCTGCGGCTGCATGACGAGGCCGTGGAAGCTTTTCGCAAGCCCGATATTGCCGGGTCGATCACGATCGGCGCGCCTGATGACTATATCTCCCATATCATGCCGCCCGTGTTACGCCGCTTCGGCCAGTTGTTCCCCCGCGTCGCCATCAAGATCGTTTGTTCTCAATCAACGGTGCTTGTGCCGCAGGTCGAGAGGGGAGACATCGATCTCGCCATCGTAACACGGTCGCGGGGTGTGGAAGGTCAACTCCTGCGACAAGAGCCTATGATCTGGATTGCCTCTCGCGATCGGATTGCGTTGGAACGGCGTCCGCTTCCTGTAGCGTTGTTCGAACCTGGAAGCCAGGCACGTACCATTGTTCTGGCCGCGTTGGGGAAAAGCGATATCCGCTTCCAGCCGGCTTATGAGAGTTTCAGCCTGTCGGCCCTTCTCACTGTGGTTGAGGCTGGGCTTGCCGTGGCTGCCGTCACGCGCATGTCGGCCCCGTCCACTGTCGTGGAGCTGGCGCAGGCTGATGTGTTGCCCGTGATAGGGCACCTTGACGTTGCCCTGATACGTGGCGCCGGGTCCAACAATTCGCTTTGCGATTTCATGGCGGAGGCCATTCGAAGCAGTGCGGAGGGCGTGACGAGACAGGATAGTGGAAGAGCTTGACATTTTCAGGACGCGAGCTGCCGCGTCGGCAATGTCGCAGAAATCCGACAGGGCGTCCCAAAACTCCTTAATGGAATGATGGGTGAGCCAGGATATCGCTGATGGCACATTGCAGCACTGGGGCGACATCGAGGGATCCGAAATCGCGCTCTGGGCGCTTTACCCCTCGCGGGGTCCATTGAGTGCACGGGTGTCTGCCTTCCTCGATTTCCTGAAGCAGGCTTTTCCCAAGGAAACACCTGAGGAACTGGCCGCCTATATTGGCAGGTGAGAGCCGAAAGCTTCACGCGGCGGCAGCCGCCCGCGAATAGGCGCCGGGCGGCATTCCGACATGCCGACTGAACGCGACACTGAAGGCACTTGTCGATCCATAACCAACGCGTTCGGCAATTTCGGCTAACGCGACACCCTCGCGAAGAAACTCTTTCGCCAACGCCATGCGCCATCCCGTGGCATACTCCATCGGCGCGACACCGACTTCCCTGCGGAACCGATCGAAGAAGGTGGAACGAGACATGGCTGCCTCCTGCGCTAGCGTTTCTACCGTCATGCTGCGACCCGGATCTGCATGAACCCGGCGCAGGGCCGGCGCCAGCAATGGATCGGCCATGCCACGCAAGAGACCCGGCGTTGCCTTGGCGCTCGCGGCCGATCGCAGTGCGTCGATGAATAATACCTCGAGCAACCGGTGAAGCACCATTCCGCGTGCGGCACGGTCAGCCCTTGTCTCGTCATTGATCATGCGAACCAGCGTCATCAGTCGCTCCTCACCGCGAACATGGATGACTTCCGGCAGCATCGAGACAAGCAGAGCCTTGTCATCCGAGCCGAACGCGCAGTGCCCGACCAGTGCCTTGATCTCTGCCGGCGCGTCCGGATCGCCCAAGCGGAAGATGCCGGGGCTGGTCTCCAGTCGTTGAGCAAGAGCGCCGCGTGGCGGCGGCTCCATGCTGCTCATTGTGAACGAGAAGATTTTTGGGACCAGGACAAAGTCGCCAGCAGTGAGCACCATGGGCTTACGACCGGCAATTGTCATGAGACAACGGCCTTCGACGACGGCGCAGTAGAACGGGCTTCCAAGCTCTGATCGCTCAACCAGCCACTGGCCGCCGCCAATCACGAGCTTTGAGATCGACGGACTTGGTTTGAGCAGTGAGACAACCTCAGCGACAGGATCAGCCATGGATTTGGACTTTTGCTAAACAATCGTGGACATAGGCATATAGCAAGTCCGATGCGGTAGGTCCATCTTCAGGCAAGTTGAACGTCAGGAGACAAAACATGCCCAAGATCATTATCACCGGTTGCTCGTCCGGTTTCGGCCTCGCCACCGCCAATAAATTCGTGACCGCAGGGTGGGACGTGGTCGCAACCATGCGTGCGCCGCGAAACGACCTGCTTCTGCCGAACGACCAGCTCGAAATCCTGCAGCTGGACGTCACAAGCGCAGACAGCATCGCGAAGGCGGTCGAAGCCGCCGGCACGATCGATGCACTGGTCAACAATGCCGGGGTCGGCATGCTCAATGCGCTTGAAGGTGCGGAAATGTCGAAGATCCGGGAGCTGTTCGAAACGAACGTCTTCGGTGCGATTGCGATGACCAAAGCCTTTCTCCCGCAGATGCGGGCCCGCCGCTCAGGTGTCATCGTCAACGTCAGCTCCACCGTCACGATAAGGCCTCTGCCCGCGCTGTCGGTCTACAGTGCAAGCAAGGCAGCGCTCAATGCTTTCACGGAGAGCCTCGCGCTAGAGGCGGCTCTATTCGGCGTCCGCGCCAAGCTTGTCTTGCCTGGCTCGGCGCCGACGACCGGTTTCGGCAGGAATGCTGTCTCGAGGATGGGCATGGACATTCCCGAACCATATACCGCCTTCGTCCACGACCACCTGACGAAGCTGCGTTCGGGCGCGCAAGTCACCACTGCGGATGCGGTTGCAGAGGCCGTTTGGCGGTCTGTGACAGAGATCGACGCGCCGATGAAAATACCGGCTGGAGCCGATGCGGAAACTTCGTTCCGCGAGGCGGGCCATTTGCTCGCCTGAACATCACCACCCAAAATCCATCGTTGAAGGTTCAGAGCCATGAACAATTTGATCACTCTCGCGAAGTATATTGCGACGCCCGAAGCCACTCTCAGCGTGGCCTACACGCCGATTCGTCTTTCGATGCAGGGCCGCCAGCCGCTGGAACTGCGTCTGACCGCGCCCGCTACGGGAAGTAACCTGCCAATCGTGCTGCTGTCGCACGGTTACGGCCCTTCCAACTATATCCCTTCAAAGGACGGTTACGCTCCTCTTGTCCAGTTTTGGGCGGAGAGGGGGTTCGTCGTTATCCAGCCGACGCATGCGAGTTCTCGGGTCGGTGGCTTGCCGTCGGATTCAACCGGCGCGCCGTTCTTTTGGCGCGAACGTGTGGAGGAGATGAAGGCAATCCTGGACCAGTTGCCCGAGATTGAACGGCAGGCGCCGGCCGTTGCTGGGCGGATGAATCATTTACGCATCGGCGCGGTGGGCCATTCCTTTGGCGGCCACACGGTTGGGCTCCTGCTCGGCGCGCAGGTGGATGGTGAGGATTTTTCTGATCCTCGCATCTCGGTCGGCGTTCTCCTGACAACGCCGGGACGCGGCGGCAAGGACATGACGCCTGAGAATGCTGTCCGGCTTCCGTTCTTCGACGTCGATTTCTCGACACTGACGACACGCAGCCTCGTCGTTTGCGGTGACATGGACAATCCGCATTTCACGACGCGCGGGCCTGAATGGCATGCGGATGCGTTTCATGATGCGCCGGGTGCCGTTGCGATGTTGACGATGCGCGGGGTCGGTCATGGTCTTGGCGGCATTGCAGCGCTCGACGCAAAGGAAACAGAGACTGAAGCACCAGACGTGCTGGAAGCGACCCGACGTCTTACGCTCGCCTGGCTTCAGACCGCGTTCGGCGCTGACAAGGGCGCGTGGCCGAGAGCTTGCCTCGCACTTAAGGGTGAGGCCGCAACGCTTGCGACGGTCAGAGAGAAAGAGCCCTGGGGGCGATTGTCTTAGGCATCGTCGGGATTGATCTCGTTATGCCCGCTATTTGCGGGTTTCACAAAGTCGCGGACACGCATTTCAGTAAGTCGCGGACAGCTATAGCGACGGATTTAGATCGATTTTCGTGAGCGCCGATCTGGCACTTTGCCCTCGTGTTTTGAGCGAGGACAAGATGCCCAGGCGGAAGCAAGCGAGACATACTGACGTGAAGGATATCCGATCGATCCTGAGACTTACGTTCGAACAGGGATTGTCGATACGTGCCGTTTCCGAACGGCTGAAGATCAGCAAAACGTCGGTTTCGACGTACCTGCTGCGGGCAAAGGAAGCCGGGCTTGCGGTCTGGCCTCTACCTCCGGGCCTGGACGAGGACGACGTTCTCGAGCATCGACTATTCCGGCGAATGGGACGGCCTCCACGCGATACCGTCGAGCCGAACTGGCCGAAGATGGCCAGCGAACTGAAGCGTAAGGGCGTCACGCTCCATTTGCTTTGGCAGGAATACCGGGAAGCTCACCCGGATGGCTATGGCTATACATGGTTCTGCGGCCGGTTTGCCGATCACGAAAGCCGAGCCCGGCCGACCTATCGCAGCCGTCATGTTGCCGGTGTCGCGATGGAATGCGACTATGCCGGCCATACGATCCCGATCATCGATCCATCTACCGGCGAGATCCGCGCAGCGCAAATCTATGTCGCGGTGTTGAGCGCGTCGCAACTGACGTTCGCCTATGCCAGCTTCAGCCAAAAGCTGCCCGATTGGATCGAAGCGAACCAGCGGGCCTTCAGTTACTTCGGTGGCGTGACGAAGACAACGATCTGCGACAACCTCAGATCGGCTGTTGCCAAGGCTCTTTGGTTCGAACCGACACTGAATGCGACGTTTGCCGCCTTCGCTGAGCATTACGACACGACGGTGGTTCCGGCACGGCCTCGGCATCCTCGTGACAAGCCCTCCGCCGAAGGGACGGTTCTAATCGTCGAGAGGTGGGTCCTGGCGAGGCTCCGAAACGAGCGGTTCTTCAGCCTTGTCGATCTCAATATCCGCATCAGCGCTTTGATCGAAGACCTCAATACCCGAACCATGCGGCGATATGGAAAATCCCGGCGCGCTTTGTTCGATGAAGTCGAACGTTCCCAGCTCAAACCTTTGCCTTCAACGCCGTTTGAGTATGCGGAATGGAAAACCGCAAAAGTCCATCCTGATTACCATATCGAGATCGACAAGACCTTCTATTCCGTACCGCATGGGCTGATCGGACGACGGGTCGATGTCAGGCTGACGTACCGGGCGGTCGAGATTTTCTTGGATCACAAACGTGTCGCAAGTCACGTCAGGAGTTCGCAACGTTCAGGCCACATCACTGTCAATGAACACATGCCCAAAGCGCACCGGCGCTATGCGAACACGACAGGCGGTCGATGGACAAACCTGGTGTGTTGACGGCGAGATTGCGCATCCATTCATCATGTATATCGTCGGTCCAGCGCGCCTCGACGAGACCGTCGAAGGCGCACTGGATCAGAATGTTGCGTAGGTGGAAGGGGTAGAGGACGCAGGCATCGTAGACCGCGACGGGCGGATTAGAGGCCATAGGTCTCGATAAGGTCCTCTGTGTCCTCGGCAAGTGCTTCCATCGCCGTCTGCCGTTTGTCGAGCTTCGACTTTAACGCGAGCACATCCTTCAGGAGGGCGCGGCGGTGTTTGCCGACGTAGCGGAATGGCAGATCGCCCCGGTCCATGCGGACGACGACGAGCGGACGAGAGATGCCGAGAATGGTGGAAGCATCACTTGGGCTCACTTCCTGGTCCTCGGCCAGCACAGCAACGCGCTCCCCGAGCAGCATATGCGCCAGAAGGGCTTCGACAGCTGCGGCGGCCGATGGCGGGATCGGGAGCGTGCGCTCGTTGCCGCCTGCATCCCGAACGTGAAGTTCCAGCCTGTCGCCGGCAACCAGCTTTGGCAAGGGCATTGCTGTCTTTCGGTCGCGATCTGACAGTCTGGCGAAATGAACAATCTGGCTGGCCATGATGATTTCTCCTTGGCAGCCAATATAGTGAATAAGACCTGTAACTGCAATAACTGAAAGTGCGGATTGATAGATGATGGTGATGGGCTTTGATTTACGGCACGCTGGTTCGATTCCGATCAAGGCGAGAAGGTGAACTTGAAGTCCGTCGCCTTCAGCTCCCGAAGCAAACAAAATAGCCACTGTAGGAACATCGGTCTCTCTCAACACCAACCGTCATACGATAAAGTTGTTACGATCATAGACATGCAGGAACCCCATTTTCGCCAGATTGGCGTTTGAGATGTTTGCTTTTTCGGCCGATGGCACTTCGGTCTCGACCACGAAAGTAGACACGCCACGGGCTGCGCCGTCTTCCAAGCGAGCTTGAATCAAAGCTTTCTGCGCACCACGGTTTCGAAAGCTTGGCACGGTCGTCCCACCGCCGAGCCAGGCGAAAGATCCTGAGGCGAACATTGCGCCTGCTCCCACGGGCATGTCTCCGTCCAGCGCGTAGAAACACGACCACCCGTCGCGCCCGACGATTGCTGCCCAGAGACCCGTGAGGCTTGCCGGAAAGCCAAAACCGGCACACATCATGGCACCGAATACTTCCGCTTCGTCGGGCAGAACCCTTCGTGTTTTCACAGCGTTTGGTGATGGGAGGGAGGCCGCGTCTGCGGATCGTGAAAGCTTCGCCCATCCTGGACCATAGGGGACCAACCCTTTCGATCGGATCCAATGCTTCAGCTCGTCGGATGCGGCATCGATATTGACCTGCAAGAACCTGTTCCCCGTCTTTCCTTTCATCCAGGTATAGGCTTTGTCGAGATCTTCACTTCTGGTGAGGCCAAGGATGCGGTTGAGGCCGATCGCCGGCGCGCTAGGAAGTGAGATTGCGCATCCGCCGTTCATCGAAACGCATTCAAATCGCTCGTCGTCTGCCAATCGGCCGCGGGCGGCCCTATGCAGATCAATGAAGGCCTTGGCCTCAATAGCATCTTCCTGCGTAGGGCAGGGCTGATCAGACGAAAACGAACCCACGAACGTACTCCAAAGGCAGAAACTTCACCGACAGCAGATAGAGGAACTGTTGGATTAAAAATAGAGCAATCGCATCAGCGAATTCCTTGACGTCTGTCTGAATGCGAAATGCCGGCGACAAGGATGTGCGCAGACTTCAGCGTGGGGCGAATTTCCGCGAGCTAGACGAACGAAGAGAGATGATACCTATCATGTTAAGCCAACGTACTGTGCAACGATGCCTCTATACACCTTGCAAACTGACCAGTGCGGTGTAGCGTCGATATCTTATGAATTGTGAGAGCAGAAGTGTCACACGATCGTAGGTCCCAAGCATTGTTGAAACAAACCGCTTTCCAGTTTGGAGATTTCCGTTTTCTGCCAGAGGCTCAAGCCCTCCTGTACAAGGGGCAACCCGTTAGCCTCGGTGGGCGAGGTTTCGACATTCTGACCCTGCTCGTTGCGCGGGCGGGCGAGGTCGTCAGCAAAGCCGATCTGTTCGCACATGTATGGCCAGACTATATCGTCCACGACCATAATTTGAAGGTCAATGTCGGCAACTTGCGACGCGCGCTGGCCGACCTTGATCCGTCCATGGAGTATATCGCAACCATTGCAGGACGAGGCTACAAGTTCGTCGCTGCCTTGGAAAGCGATCGCCCGGCGCCGGCAAGGCAGGTGGGTTCAAGCACAAGCCACCATATTGCTGCCCCCCGAGTTCGCCAGCTCCTTGGCCGCGATGACGCGATCCATCAGATATCCGGGACGCTCGATCAGCCGGGCTACGTAACCATCGTCGGGCCAGGGGGCGCGGGAAAAACGTCACTTGCGGTGAAGGTTGCAGAGCAATCCTGCGGGGCAGACGAAGCCATCGCCTTTGCGGATCTCTCGACGCTTAGCGACCCGCGGTTTGTGGTGCCGGCGATCGCGTCCGCTCTCGGCGTTTCGCTCGGGTTTGACGATCCGATCGCGGGCGTGATCGACGTCCTTCGCAGCAACAGGCTGCTTCTTATCATCGATAATTGCGAGCATGTCATTGCGATGGCAGCGACTGTGGTCGAGCGGATATCCTCAGAGGTTCCTGCTGCCCGTATCATTGCGACCAGCCGCGAGCCATTGCGGACGCGACACGAGCAGATCCATTTCCTCTCCGGGCTCGCTTACCCAGAGCCGACGACGACGTTTTCCAGCAGCGAGGCGCTGCAGTTTCCGGCAATCCAGCTGTTCGTGTCAAAGGCGGTGGGCTCAGCGGATGCCGAGCCCACTGATGACTATGTCCGCAGCGTCGTTTCGATCTGCACGCGGCTTGGCGGACTGGCCCTCGCGATCGAGCTGGCGGCCGGCACCGCCAGTGTTCTTGCGGGCGCGGCGCTCGATGATCTCTTCAAGGATGGCTTTGACACGATGAACCGGGGCGCAAGGGATGCGCCCTTGCGCCACCAATCCCTGGAGGCGACCCTCGACTGGAGCTATCGACTTCTTCCTGACCGCGAGGCCGTGTTGCTCGGTCTGCTTTCAGTGTTTTCAGGCCGATTCAACACCGACGACGTGGAGGCGATGTATCCCGCCGGTGCCCTCGAGCCAATGACGGGGCGGGATGCACTGTCGCAGCTCGTGGCAAAGTCGCTGGTCTCTGCGGAGTACGACGGTGGGACCGTGCATTACAGGCTTGCCGAAAGCACGGGTGCCTATGCTGCGCGGCGCCTGCTGGGTTCATTCTACAGAGAGAAAGCAAGACGGCAATTTGCCGTTCGGACAAGGAACAAGCTGCAGATCGCCGAACGGGAATGGGCGTCGCAGACGTCTCGGGAATGGCTCGGGAAACATCGCAGACAGATCGATGACGTCCGTGCGGCAATCGCGTGGGCGTTCGATCCTGCGGGCGATGCTGTCTTGGGTGTCGAACTCGTGGTGGCTGCGTTGCCGCTGTGGCAAGAGCTGTCGGCATTCAAGGAAATGCTGGAGGCAATCGAGCTTGCAAGCTCCAACAGCGCGGCCCCGGCAAGGCTTGCGCCTTTGGGACGAGCAAAGCTCTCAACGGCGCGGGCCTGGGCCATGACGCTGGCGCACCACATGCACCCGCAAACCCATGAGGCCTGGCGCGAAAGTATCCTTCATGCGGGGCTATCGCACGATGCCGAATTTCAAATACGCTCGGTTTGCGGACAGGCCGTTTTTCTTGCCTATTCCGGTCGGCCGCGAACGGCATTACGCAGCATGAAGGAGTTTGCTGCAGCAAGGGGGTTGGACTGGGCGACAGCGCCCGACGGCAGACGGCTGTTGGCGCATATCCAGATCTATGCGGGGGAGCTCAATACGGCATCGGCTCACCTGGACGCGCTGATGAGTGATTGGGGTCACCTGGAAGAAGGCCACGGGCTCTCGCGGTTCCAGGTCGACTTGCCGGCTGGCATACGCTTGTCCCAGGCATTTCTGTCCTGGCTGCAGGGTGATCCTGATCGTGCCGCCGATCTGGCCAGTCGTGCCATCGATCGTGCCATCGATCTTGATCACATGATATCCCTCGGCAATGCGATCTCGTTGGCGGGGCTTCCGATCGCATTCGTGAACGGCAACCTTGAAAGCGCCTCGCAGCTTCAGCGACAGTTGGCTGACGTCGGTCGCCGCGAAAGCGTTGGCATTTACGAGGGGACTGCCACGTTTTTCGCCGGTGCGATCCAGTCGGTTCGAGGTGACACAGCCGGTTTGAGCTTGATGCAGGACAGCATCACCGGATTGCTCCGGGGACGCTGGCGAACGCGTGTCCCATTCTACCGAAGCCTCCTGGCTGAGGCTTATATTGCTGTAGGAGAAATTCAGCTTGCGCAGGAGTGCCTGCGCGCCGTGCTTACGGAGCCCGGCATACGTGAAGAGCGTTGGTGGCATCCGGATCTTTGGCGAGTCGCAGGAACGATTGCAGCCAGCCGCAGGCAGCCCGACAAGGCGATGCGGTATTTTCAGACGTCACTGGATTGCGCACGCACTATCGGCGCGGGGGCTGCGATCAAACGGACCCAATTTGCCATGGATAAAACTGATCGAGGTTGACCTTCACCAATCTTGGGCTCGTGGGCTACCCGCTCACTCCTTTCGTTGCGAGCCGATCTGCGACCGGAGCGACGCATTTTCCTGCTCAAGCTGACTGACCCTGTCGAGAAGGTGTCGTGAGGCCGCCAGAAATTGGGCCTCGGTATATCGCGGCACGATATGCTGCGGACAGTTCCAGTCGAACGCCTCTAGCTTCAGCCTGAAGATACGCTCGGCGTTGGCACCATAATCATTGTCCGTGATTTTCTCCGTAAGGGCCGGATCCGCATCGAGCGTCAGCTTTTCGGCGCGGGCATAGATCTTAAGGCGGGTCCGTGCCGGATAGTCGATCAGAAACAGGCACGCCCGGTCGTTCTCGGCCAGATTGCCGGTGCTGATATATTGGCGATTTCCGCGGTAGTCGAGGAAAGCGAGTGTGCGATCGTCGAGGACTCTCAAAAAGCCCACAGGCCCACCGCGATGCTGGACATAAGGCCAACCTGACTCCGAAACCGAGGCCATATAGAAGCTGTCGCGCTCCGCGATGAACGCGACCTCTCTTGCTGAAAACCGGTCGAATTCTCGGTGCCCCTTGAAGTCGGACCACAAATGATCCGCTCCCATTTCCGCCTGTGCTTTGCGTACCGCTGGTGTGATCGCAATATCCATAAAGCCGTATGACAATCGTATCTCCTTGAAATGTCTTCAGTTCGCAGGGCGGCGGCTGCACGAGGTGCTACATTGCCTCTCGTGCGGCCTGCTGGGCGCGCGCATAGCTTTCGGCCACTGCAGCATAATTAGGCGCTGCAAGTCCATAGAGCTTGCCGAGTTCGGCAGCCTCAGGCCGCGCCCAAGTACGGTGAAGCTCGGACAGCAACGCGTTGGTCGATGTTGGCTTGACGCCGCCTTGAACGAACCGGGCGAGTGAAACGCGCGAGGCCATTTCGCTCGGATCTCCCGACGCATCGAGGACCGCGTAGACGTCGTAGCCCGCGGCACGGGCGTCGAGTGCGGGAAACATCACGCAGACACCGGTCCAGACGCCGGCCATGATAAGCGTATTGCGGCCGGTTGCGCGCACCGTTGCAACGAAATCGTCATTGTCCCAGGCATTCACTTCCCCCTTGCGCGACACATAGACGGCGTGCGGCGCCAATTCATGGATCTCCGGCATCAGCGGCCCATTGGTGCCGGCAGGTTCAGAGGCGGTCGTGATAACTGGGACGTTCAGGAGAGTGGCGAGCCTGGCGATCATTTCCACATTTCGGCGCAGATCGGCGACCGATATGTCCTTGACCGTTTGAAACAATCCCGACTGGTGATCGAGAAGCAGGAACAGGGCGTCGGAGGGATCGATGAGGGCCGCGCCACCACCGGTCGGAAGTACGCTTGGCTTGGATTTGCTGTTGTACATGGTCATTCTCTCTTTTTGAGGTTTCAGTTAGCTGTTGAGGTTTCGGGCAAGGAAGTCCCGCATGACCGGGATTATTTCGTCCGCCTTGTCCTCAAGGGCGAAATGTCCGGTGTTGAAGAATCTGAGTTCGGCGTCGGGAAGGTCGCTGAGGAAGGCGCGCGCGCCTTCCGGCTGAAAGATCGGGTCATTCTCGCCCCACAGGATCAGGGTCGGTGGCCGATACGTGCGGAAATACTCCTGAAACGCGGGGTAGAGCGCAACGTTGGTCCGATAGTCGTAGATGATGTCGAGCTGGATCTCGACAATTCCCGGACGGTCTAGGAAGAGCTGGTCATATAGCCACGCCGCAGGATCGATCCGCGCCTCGTCTTTTGTCCCGGCGAGATATTGGAAGCGCGTTCCATCGAGCGACAGAAACGGCCGCAGCGTGTCGCGGTTCGTCGCACCATTGTCGGCCCAGTAGGCGCGCGTCGAGGCCCAAAAATCCCCCATACCTTCTTCATAGGCGTTGCCGTTCTGGACGATCAGAGCTGTCACCCGGTCGGGGTGTGCAAGCGCCAGCCGAAACCCGGTCGGCGCGCCATAATCCATGACGTAGAGCGCGTAGCGTTCGACACCCAGCTGTTCGAGAAGATCAGCGATGACGGACGCAAAAGTGGCGAAGCCATATTCGAAATCATCCGAGGACGGCATGTCCGACAGTCCGAACCCCGGAAGGTCGGGCGCAATCACGTGATAACGGTCGGCGAGCGCTGGAATGAGGTTGCGGTACATGTGCGAAGAGCTTGGAAAGCCGTGCAACAGCACCACGACAGGTGCGCCCCTTTCTCCGGCCTCGCGATAGAATATTTTTATACCGGCAACGCTGGTGGTTCGGTGATAGGTAACGGGCGCGGTCATTGTCCGGCACCTTCGGCCGGGGTAGTGGCAGTGGCGGCGGCTAAGATGAACGCGGCGACGTCCTGGGGGTGCGACAACATTGCGGCGTGACTGCTGTCGATCTCGGTGATCGCTGCTCCCGCGCGCTTTGCCATGCGGCGCTGCGCACTGGGCGGCACCATCCTGTCGGCGGATGCCACCAGATAGAAGCTGGGTTTGGTCTTCCAGGTCGCATGGGTCAAAGGCGCAGTGACCGCCGCTAGGCCCCAGGACAACTGCGCTGCAGCCATGAACCGGGTGATCGCAGGGTCAACATCAGCTGCGAAAGCGTCCGGAAAGCGAGACGGGTCGACAATGAGATAACCGCCCTGCGGCGGCAGCAACGGTGCCTTCGCCTCGCCGGGCTCTTCTGAAGCTTCATTCAGCGCTGCAACGGACTCGCCGACGTCAGGCACGAAAGCCGCAATATAGGCCAGCGCCTGGACCTTCGGGTTGGCGCCGGCTTCCGTGATAACGGCGCCGCCATAGCTATGGCCGACCAGGAGGACCGGGTAACGAGCCGCAGCGATCAGGCGCTCGGCGATCGCGACGTCGCCTTCAAGCGAGGTCGTTGGATGTTGGGCGACAAGCACTTCAAATCCACGGTCGACAAGTTCGCCATGGACCTGTTGCCATCCGGAGCCGTCGACGAAGGCGCCGTGCACGAGGACGATCGAGAGGGATGGCACACCGGAAGCCCGGGTGCCCGAAACGGGATTGGTCATGATTTTATCCTGTTGGGGGGTGGCTGCGGGGCCGCCGGCCCCGCTGGATGCGTTACTTGCAGAGCTTGCGGTCAAGGAAGTCGTGAATGAGCGGCGCCATCACGTCGAGCTTGTCTTCCAGGGCGAAATGGCCGCTGTCGAGGATGTGCATCTCGGCTTTCGGTAGATCCCGAAGATAGGGGTGCGCGCCAGCTTCAGGGAAGATCTTGTCGTTCTTGCCCCAGACGATCAGCGTCGGTGGCTGATGGTCGCGGAAGAAGGCCTGAAACTGCGGGTAAAGCGGGACGTTGCTGCCGTAGTCGCCCAGCATATCCAGTTGGATGTCCTTATTGCCCGGACGGTCGAGCAAAGCCTGATCCACCACCCAGTTGTCGGGGCTGATATGCGCGACATCGCCCATGCCATCGGTGTACTGGAACTTCGTGGTTTCGAGCGTGACCAGACCGGCAAGTGCTTCCCGGCGCTCCGGCGTTCTCTCAGCCCAATAGGCCTTGATCGGATCCCAGAATGCCGCGAGACCTTCGGTATAGGCATTGCCATTCTGCACGATCAGCGTTTCGACCCGCTCGGGATGCTTGAGTGCGAGCCGGTATCCGATCGGTGCGCCGTAATCCATGACGTACATGCTGTAGCGGTCGGCTCCGACCTTCTCAGCCAGCTTGTCGACGATGTTGGTCATGTTCGCGAATGTGTAGGAAAATTTCGTGTGGTCTGGAGCATCGCTCTGGCCATAGCCGGGATAATCAGGTGCGATCACCCGATAACGATCCGCTAACAGCGGAATAAGGTTGCGGAACATGTGCGACGAAGTCGGAAATCCGTGCAGGAGCAGCAGGACCGGTGCGTCCTTGGGGCCGGCTTCACGGTAAAAGACGTTTAAACCATCGATCACCGTGTTTTTGTATTGAATGACGGGAACAGCCTTCGCGGCAATGACCGGGGTGTTCGGTACGCAGCGGGCTTCGGCTATAACGGGCATGATCGCCATGAGTAGTGCGGCAGTGGCGAGAAGATGCTTTTTCATGGTGCTTTCCTTTTCGACATTGGGTGCCGATCCACATCAGCGCCTCTGGAAAAAGGACTAGCATCGCCGGTCTTCGGTCCCGGGATAAATAAGGGTAAAAAGTTGAACGCTTGGCGGGTGGAGGAACACGTCATCAGCAGCAACTGCCAATTCCTACGAAAACCATTCCATAAAATCAGCGCTGCCAGCAGCTTTGCTCCGATATCCTGAAGACAGCGGTGGTGGGTTTATTCGTAAGAGATTCATTCGGGAATTCAGCTGGATAGTTTATTAGAAGCTTACTGGTTATGGGTTCAGACCCCTTCAAGAGCTTAAGAGCACTTCGAGCGGAATATCGACACTCTAGTCTGGAAATCGTCATGCAAATGAATTACTGTCTCGTAAGTTGTGGGAGATAGTCATGGCCGCAAACGCCCTTGTACAAACACGTATTGATTCCGAAGTCCGGGACCGTGCCTCTGCCGTGCTTGAAAGCATGGGCCTCACGGTATCTGATGCGGTTCGTATCATGCTCACCCGAACTGCTAACGAGGGCGCGCTGCCTCTTGAGCTTCTTTCTGGCAGTGAAGCACATGACGCCTGGTTTCGGACCAAGGTGCTCGAAGCGTTGAACGATACTCGACCGGATTTATCGGACGACGAGGTCGAGGCGCACTTTGCCACACGTCGAGCGGCGGCCCGCCATAAAGCTGGTGTGCCAGAAACGTGAAACTGACTTGGTCTGCGTTTGCGTTGTCGGATCGCGACGCTATTTTCACATACATCGAGGCAGATAATCCTGCAGCAACCATACTGATCGATGAACGGATAGTAGCCGCCCGTCGCTTGCTCGATTTTCCTGCCAGTGGGCGCGTGGGTAGAATTGCCGGGACACGCGAACTCGTCATCAATGGTACGCCTTACGTCGCGGCCTATGCGATCACCGAGACAACAGTTCGAATGCTTCGCGTACTCCATGGCGCGCAGGAATGGCCGGAACAACTGCCGCTAAGCGGATGATTGCGTTCGCGCAGGGGCGACGGTTCGATCCGCATCAAGGCGAAGAACGGCCACAAAGTCGAAGCGATTTCGGGACAAGCCTTCACAACACGAACATCAAGTATGTTCGTGTGTAATGACAATGTCGACGAGACCTGACTGATCCGCCAAACGATTATCGATTGGCAAATTCTCGCGCAGCTTGAATGAACGCACTGAAGGCGGCCGGTGGGTTTTTCCTGCCGGGGTAGTACAGCGCCAACGGCGCCAACGAGGGCGTCCAGTCTTCGAGAACACGGACCAGTCGACCGGCAGCAATATCTTCGCGTACATCGGCCTCCATAACGTATCCGAGCCCAACGCCATTTTGAGCCGCGATCCTGACCAGGCTTGACTCGTCGAGGGTGATCGAGCCTTGCACATCGATCTGCATAGCGTCCCCGTCCTTTTCAAATTTCCACCGAAACAAGGCGTTGTTGGGCAGACGCGCGCGGATGCAGCGAAACCGGTACAGGTCGGATGGTACGGTTGGCATGCCATGCGTGCGCAGGAAGTCTGGTGATGCGACAACGGCGTTGCTTCGCTTTAAACCAAGTGACACGGCGATCATGTCGGCCGGCACCAGATCGGCCGGCCTCAAACCCAGGTCGAAGCCCGCCGCAACGATGTCGACGATCCGTCCCTCCGTGACCAGATCGATATGCACCTGCGGATAGCGCTGCATGAACGACAGGATGAGCGGTTCCATCACCTCGCGTGCCGCCGTCGCGAATGCATTGATGCGCAATGTCCCTGCCGGAGTTTCCTGGAGAGATTGGACCGAAAGCATGGCATCGTGGATGTCCATCATTGCCGGTCCAACCCGTTCGGCAAAGGTTTTTCCCGCGTCGGTGAGCGAGACGCTACGCGTTGTTCGATTGAACAGGCGAACCCCGAGACGCTGCTCAAGTTTTGCAACAGCATTGCTGAGTGCTGTGGTGGACATGCCAAGCTCGAGCGCGGCAGCACGAAACGAACCAAGGCGCGCGATGCTGAGAACGGCGTCCAGATCGACTAGAACAGAACGGGTCATTATCCCTCTTTTCGCAATTCCTCATCCTCTTTTATCCCCTTTATCGTGTCAACCTGTTCGTCTTAGATTACCGTCATCGTCCTCCAAAGGGGGGGGCACCCTCAGCTGGCAGAGCCTGAAACCGGGATTGGTGGAAACAATGACAATCAAGTTGCCCAAGGCTATCGAAGCGTATTTCGAGGCCGACCGCACAAACAGCCCGGATGCGATCGCTGCCACATTCACCGAGAACGGCATTGTGAAAGATAAGGGCAAGACCCACAGGGGCCGTGATGCCATTCGGACATGGATGGCTGATGAAGCTCAGCAATACGGCTACACGGTGGAGCCGTTCTTCATGACCACCGAAAACGGGAGAACCCAGATAACGTCCCACGCCGCCGGCGACTTCCCGGGCAGCCCCATTGATCTGCGCTTCTTCTTCGTCCTCGCGGGCGACAAGGTCGCTGAACTGGAGATCACCGTATGACACAGTTCCTCACCCTGCAGGGCCGTCGGGCCCTCATCACCGGCGGCACTTCGGGGGCCGGAGCTGCAACCGTGACGCTGTTCAGACAGCTCGGTGCCTGCGTATTTACCACCTCTCGTAAGAAGCCTGCTGACTTCTCTGGCGCGGCGTTCGTCGAGGCCGACCTGACCACCACGGCGGGGGTAAAGACTGTCGTCGATGCGGTGCAGAGAGAGCTCGGCGGCCTCGATATCCTTGTGAACATGCTGGGCGGCTCTTCGGCCCCGTCAGGGGGCTTTGCCGCGCTTACCGATGATGAATGGGAGAAAGAGTTCAACCTCAACTTCTTCCCGGCCGTCAGACTGGATCGAGCTCTCATCCCCGGAATGATCGCTCAGGGAAGCGGTGTCGTCATCCATGTGACTTCTATCCAGAGAAACCTTCCGCTACCGGAGGCGACGACTGGCTATGCTTCGGCCAAGGGAGCCCTCAACACCTACAGCAAAAGCATCTCCAAAGAGGTTTCTCCGAAGGGTGTGCGAGTGGTACGGGTCTCTCCCGGCTGGATCGCCGATCCGGGGGCAAACGGTCTGGCGCTGCGCATCGCCGAGGAAGCGGGTATCGGCTACGACGCCGCAGTGCAGGTGATCATGAACTCGCTCGGCGGCATACCGCTCGGGCGACCGGCAAAACCGGAAGAGGTTGCCGATCTGATTGCGTTTCTTGCATCGGATCGAGCAGCATCTATCACCGGGACCGAGCATGTGATTGATGGCGGGACGGTTCCGACCGCTTGATCTGGCCATCGACTACTCTTGCAGGTCAGGCGGGTGCATCCCACCCGCCGATCTGCGAGTAGATCGCGTCACGCAGGCGCCGCACGTCTTGGTTCAAGGCAGCGAGTTCCGCTGGTGTCTGTGTCGAGGTTGCCAGCAAGGTATCGCTGAGGCAGCCTGCCTTGTGCTGCAAGGCACGGCCCTGATCTGTCAGCGCCACCAGAACCTGACGCTCGTTGTTAGCGTTGCGCGTCCGACGCACGAGCCCGGCGACTTCCAGGCGTTTCAACAGAGGTGTCAGCGTGCTGGATTCAAGAGCAAGCTGGTCGGCGATGGACACCACGGTCTGCTCGTCCTGCGCCCAGAGAACGTTCAGAACGAGATATTGCGGATAGGTCAGTCCAAGCTCGTCAAGCAGCGGCTTGTATGCGCGCTGGATAGCGATGCCGGCGGTATAAATCGCATAGCAGAGCTGGTCGCGCAGGGGCGGGGGATCGTTATGGCGTTTGGTCATTCTGAACTCCTGTAGACACCCATATAACCGAAATTATCACGAAAACCAATATCGCGATAAGAATCGTGTTGACGTGCGTCCGAAGATATGAAAGCTTATAGTTATCGCGATAATTGTTATCGCATAAAGAAAGAGGAGAGCATCATGACACGCAAGTCCATCACTACCATTTCCGCAATCGCAACTGCAGCCTCGCTGTCGGTTACCCTGCCGGCAGCGAATGCAGCCGACACCGTTCCGAAAGATCAAGCCGTGAAAAACGTCGTTCTGGTTCACGGTGCGTTTGCTGACGGTTCCGGCTGGAAGGGTGTTTATGACAACCTGACGAAGCGTGGCTATCGCGTCACCGTCGTGCAGAACCCGCTGACGTCGCTTGCAGACGATGTCGCCGCCACCAAGCGTGCTCTTGAGCGGCAGGACGGCCCGGTTATTCTCGTTGGTCATTCCTGGGGCGGAACCGTCATCACGGAAGCTGGTATCGATGAGAAGGTCGCTGGTCTCGTCTATGTCTCCGCTCTTTCTCCAGACGCCGGCGAGACGACAGCTCAGCAGTACGAAGGATTTGCGCCGGCGTCCGAGTTCGTTATCGAGACCACGAAGGACGGTTTTGGCTATGTCAGCCCGGCAAAGTTCAAGTCGGGCTTTGCACACGACGTCAACGATGCCGATGTCGCGTTCATGAGTGCGTCTCAAGTGCCGATCAACATGTCTGCGTTCGGCACCAAGCTCGAAAATGCTGCATGGCGCACTAAGCCCAGCTGGGCCGTTATTGCGGCCGAAGACAAGGCCTTCGATCAGGCCATGCTGATTCACATGGCTGAGCGCATCAAGGCGAAGATCACCAAGGTCTCGGCAAGCCACGCCCTCTTCATGACACAGCCAGCGGTTATCGCCGATACTATCGATCAAGCCGCCAAGACCGTGTCAGCAAAAAAGCAATGATCGACTTCGCGCTATCGGGACGGTTGATAACCCTCCCGATGGCGTTGACAAAATTAACTTAACGGCTCGGCTTTTCCCAAGTGAGATACCGGCGGAACGCCGGATGCCTCACCCAAATCCATGGGTATTTCCGCGCCTCTCCAACCCAGACTTCCGGCCAATTCCTCTGAAACATTTTCCGGAGGAACTCACGTGAAACTGCCTGCCCATGACAAGAATGCACCCGCGAATCCGTTTTTCCCGCATAACTCCGCCGGCGACGTCTTTGACTTCATCGTCTGTGGCGCCGGGTCCAGCGGCTCAGTCGTCGCGGCCCGACTGGCAGAGGATGGAAACGCGCGCGTAAGCTAGTGCTGACGAACGGGCCCGCGCTGGTGCAATATCTGGCCGACCTACCCCCCCAAGCGGGTCTCGCTCCTCCCAATGCAACTCTGGAATGCACACGGCAGCAAGACTGGCTGAACTTCATCACGAGCGAGATCAACGCGGGGTCCAGTCCGCTGTTCAACAGGGATTTGCCGGAAACAGTCCGTGATATGTTCCAAACACGATCGTCCCAACGCCTCAATCTCCTGGATGCGGAGTTGACCTCGCGGTCTTACATCATGGGCGGAAGCTTCACCGTTGCTGACGCCTATCTCTATACCGTGCTGAATTGGATGGAGGCGTTGGGCGTGGAACTCGCCCGATGGCATCATCGTCTAGCTTATTTCACGCGCATCCCAGCGAGACCGCCAGTTTTGGCCGCACTGGCACGCGAGGCCGAGATCTCGCCGGTCACGTGGTGCCAGTCGCTCCGAGGATGGGCAGCAGGCAAACAGTTCCGACGAGGGTGGATATCAGAGACGCTACCGACCCACGACGATAGCAAGCGCAATATTTTTACCCGGGTAGAATTGACGCAGTAATTTAATCCGGGTATTTAGCGCGTCTCTATCAATGGGAGTGCGCAATGTCCGATCCTGCTGCGAAGACCTGTACGGCGTTTGCCGGGGACAGATTGCTGCTGAGCGGGCCATTGTCCGAGGTGGCTTTGGCGGTAAAGCGCTCTCCGGATGAGGTTGGCGCAGTCCTCGTCTTCGATGACACGACGGGGCGCCCCATCGATCTTGATTTGCGCGGAAGCGATGCAGAAGTTCTTGAGCGGTTATTGCAACCTCTAAAGGCGCACCCAAGACGCTATCGCGCCAAAACTGGAACCGGGGCCGGCTCGACGGACTCGAAGGAAATGCATACCAAGGCACTGCGTGGCCGACCAAAGCTCGGTGTCGTCGCCCGAGAGGTGACCTTGCTGCCCCGACAGTGGGAATGGCTGGCGGAGCAGTCAGGTGGTGCGTCCGCAACGCTAAGGCGTCTCGTCGAAGAGGCACGGAAAGGGGCGGGTTCGCGCCAACAGAGGCAGGCAGCACAAGACGCCGCCTACCAGTTTATGCATGCAATAGCCGGCGATCTGCCCGGCTATGAGGAAGTGACGCGCGCCCTTTTCGCCGACGATCAACCGGCCGTGAAAAAACGGGTCGCTGCATGGCCTGAGGACATTCGCACTTATGCGCTGCGTCTCGCATTTGGGCCGGACGACGATCAAAGCGCATAACCCGTCGCTCAATGGATAACCGATGACAATAACTGAGACCATTTTCTATCTGGAGCCGACACAGGACGCCGGTCGTGCCTTTGTAAAACGCAATCTCGATGGGCCTGTCGTGATGCTCAATCTGCTGCGCTTTAGGCCTATCGCCGACTATTCGGGCTACTCTCACCTGGCACCTGCCAAGTCGATCAGCGGGGCTGAGGCTTTCGATCGCTATATCGAACACACGCTTCCATTTTTACGGGAGGCCGGCGGTGATATCCTGTTTCTTGGTCATGCCGGCTCCTTCCTGATCGGTCCAAGCGACGAACATTGGGATCTTGCAATGCTCGTCAGGCAGGCAAGCGTCGCTTCGTTTCTCTCCTTTGCCAGCCATGCCGGCTATCTGGCTGGCCTCGGTCACCGCACGGCGGCCGTGAGGGACTCTCGGCTCCTTCCGCTGGCCGAAATGCCGCTACCACTCGCAGCCACAGGAGCGAAAGAATGAATATCGCAACAACCAACGGCATCAAACTCGCGTGGGACAGTTTCGGCGAGGCCAATGCGGAACCGATCCTGCTGATCGCGGGGCTCGGGACGCAGATGATCCGTTGGTCAGAACCCTTCTGCAACAGGTTGGCCGCCAGAGGCTATCGCGTGATCCGCTTCGACAACCGGGACGCAGGCTGCTCGACGCATTTCACCACGTCGGCCACGCCGGATTTTGGAGCGCTCGCAGCAGCGCTCGGGGCGGGGCGCAGACCCGACGTGCCCTATACGCTTTATGACATGGCGGCCGACGCGATCGGTCTCCTTGATGTCCTCAAGATAACAAGGGCCCATGTCGTCGGACGCTCGATGGGCGGCATGATCGCCCAGATTCTTGCGAGCGACTACGCCGACAGGGTAATTTCCCTAACGTCGATCATGTCGAGCACCGGCAATCCGTCGTTGCCGCAGGCGACGCGGGATGTCATGGCAATAATGATGCGCCCCGCGCCCGAGCCGGCCGTCGATCCCGAAGGCTTTCTGGCGGTACGTCTTGCGTTCGCGCGCAGGATCTCGGGGACGGGGGTTCCATTCGACGAAACGGCCCATCGCGCCCTTCTCAAAGAAGAAGTGCAGCGTTGCTACGATCCGGGCGGGACGATGCGGCAGATCGCCGCCATGGCGGTGGCCGGCGACCGGCGATCGCATCTTGCAAAGATCACCGCGCCGACGCTTGTCATACACGGAACAGAAGATCCTTTGATATCGCAAGCCTGCGGGCAAGACACGGCGCTATCGATACCGAACGCGGTCTACCTGCCGATCGGAGGCATGGGGCATGATCTGCCGCGCGAATTCGATAGTCCGGTCATCGACGCGATTTGCGACGTGGCGGGACGCCGGTCACGCTTCGAAGGGTCCTGAAGGTTCGCGGGATCCAACGATGATGTCTTGTGGTCATCGTCCGGTTCACGTGCCAGTCGACCTTAGAAGGTCACGACCGGGCCAACGATGGATTGCCCGAACATTTCGCTGACGGCTTCGGCGCCCGTGAGGACATGGAGCACAGGAAGATCCATGAGCGACAGAGTTGGCTCGGTTTGTCTGAACAGTTTCGGGCGTTTCGTTAAGTGGATTTCCGCCTCGATTATGCCGCCACCATCATTGGTGTCAGCGCGTTGAAGTAGCGCCTTATCCGGTGTCTGCCGGTCAAGGGATGAATGTGGGCGTCGAGTATTGTAAAAGGTCAGATAGCGGCCGATGCCGACGCGGGCCTCGGATACGGTCTTGTAGGCGTGAAGGTAGACCTCCTCGTATTTGATCGAACGCCAGAGCCGCTCGACGAAGACGTTGTCCCGCCACGCACCCTTGCCATCCATCGAGATGGCGATTTCCGCCTTCTTCGTCACCGCCGTGAAGTCGATCGAGGTGAACTGCGAGCCCTGTCGGTATTGAATATGTCGGGCGTGCCATAACGGGCCAGCGCTTCCTCGACTGCTGCGATGCAGAAGGCCGCCTCCATCGTGATCGACAGCCGCCACGACAGAACCCGCCGAATGAACCAGTCCACGACTGCGCAGAGATAGACGAATCCGCGAGCCATGGGGTATAGGTCAGGTCCATCGCCCATACCTGATTGGGCCGCGTAACCGCCAGCTTGCGCAAAAGATAGGGATAAATCTTGTGCCCTCCTGGCGCTGGTTTGGAGGTGTTCGGGCGACGGTAGATCGCTTCGATACCCATCTTCTTCATCAGCTAGCGACGTGCAACCGCCGAGCAGCCGAATGGCATAGCGGCGGCGCATGGGCGGAAAACAGGGCCGCTGGCGGGCTTCGCGTTTTCATCATGTTGCCGGTCCATCGCGCAGGCCCTTGAGTGAGCCTGATGAAGTTGTCACCCAGGCTTGCGTTGTGCTTGTTCGGCATGATCAGACAGCGTGGTTGCCTCGATCCAGCCAGACTGCTTCAGCGCATAACGATCTGTGCACCAAGGCTGTCCGTCTTGTAGGTCCTATACGCATCGTCGATTGTCGGAGCGCCAAGTTTCATCATTCGATCTCATTGATGCGATAGGTGGCCGGATCACATCCCTTAAATAGCTTTGATCCGGTACCCATTTTTTCAATCATTTTTGCGGCGGTCGCCATCCTACCCAAAGCGAACTTTACCATCGAACTCCTCTAATTGATCAATCGTGCAACACATGACGGCTTCACGTGCTATAGCTGGTTGCGGCACAATCGAGTGCCCATGGAGGTAATGATGACCAAATTCGCACTCTACGTTCCTCTTGAAGCAAAGCCCGGCAAGGAACAGGCAGTCGCCGATTTTCTGCGATCAGCCATTCCTCTAGTAAACGCGGAGCCTGGCACGATTTCCTGGTACGCAATCCAGGAAGGTCCAGGTTCGTTCGCAATCTTCGATACGTTTGACGATGAGGGCGGAAGAGATGCCCACTTGAATGGCCAAGTCGCTGCGGCCTTAATGGCCAAGGCGGAAGAAGGAGATCTGTTTGCCAAGCCGCCACAAATCCACAAGTTGGCTATCATCGCTGACAAACGGTCGTGAGCGCCAATATCTCAAGTCCTGGCGGAGTAAGCTGAACCTTTAAATCCACAAAGCGTTGGGCCTCCGGCAGGTCGTCTTCGCCCGGCGTTTGCATGAACTGGAAGGCGAGACCTCAGACGGCATGAACAGCTTGATGCGCACCGATTTTAGCGCTGACGGTTCGATTGACTTGATTGTCAATTGACGCGGAGAAGTCGCTCGGGAAGTTACTTGTCGATCGCTGCTTCTTGAATGGAGAGCCGCAGCATGTAGTGCTGAGCGATAGACAGGCGTGCAATAACTCATTTTTGGCAATAATCATGAGTTATAAAGAGGGCGTCTATAACTCGTGACATGGAATTGGCAAAACACTGATTGGCCAAATTTCAGATACGACACCGCAAGCCTGGTACCGTTGGAGCAGAGATTCCTGCAATCCGCTGGCGAGGTTAAACCGGCAGCTGTCACCTACCTTGCTCCCAATCCAGTCGAGCGCCGCAAGCACCGGACGCCACACTGCGTTGTTCGACCTGAATTCCAGAACCGAAAGCAAATCCGGCAGCATGCGCCGGTAATGGTCTGCGGAGTTCCCTCCGCTGCACTTTAAGCGTAAATTCGGCGAAGCGGGCGGCGGCCATCGTTCAGGTATTCCTCCCACTCAATTGGTGGTTTTCCTGACGTTGCACTCGTACCGGGGTAGCGAATATGGGTGGCCTGGTTTCTGCTCAAGGGCCCATTGAGCGGTAACAGACCTAACGTATGAAAATGGAGAAACATTTGAAGACCATCGGCATACTTGGCGGAATGTCCGCGGCATCAACCCAGATTTATTACCGGGAACTCTGCAGGCTTACCCGCGAGAGCCTGGGAGGACTTCATTCTCCCGAGCTTCTCATACGGTCTGTCGATTTCGACGAAATCGAAAAGTTGCAGGCATCCTCCGATTGGGACGCGGCGGGGCACATCCTCAATGAACATGCTATCGCGCTGCAGCGCGGAGGTGCCGACCTCCTCATCCTGGCGACGAATACCATGCACAAGGTGGCGGACAAGATCTTGGGCGGGGTGTCGATCCCGTTCGTGCACATCGCGGACGCAACTGCAGCCGCTATCCTCAACCGCGGTTTCCGGAGACCGGGTTTGATGGCAACCACCTTCACCATGGAGCAGACCTTCTACACCGACCGCCTCATCGCTCAGGGGCTGTCGCCAGCGACCCCTGAAGCTGATGATCGAGCTGAAACGCACCGTATTATCTATGAAGAGCTGTGCTGCGACATCGTTCACGAGGAGAGCCGCTTGACCTATGAACGGATTGCGCAGCGTCTGATCGACAAAGGCTGCGACTGTCTTATCCTTGGCTGTACCGAGGTGGGTATGCTGTTAAACCAGGATAACGTAGGCGTTCCCGTCTTCGACACGACCCTTGTTCATTGTAAAGCCGCCCTTCAAGCCGCCTTACAATGAAATGTTGTGTTCTGACGGTCGATCGATTGTGAGAACGATGAGGGGCAATGGTCAAACCTGTTCGCCCAAGTGATGCCGGACCCACTTCACCTCCTCCGATGCGGTACGCCCGAAATGCCGTCTGAAGTCGCGGCTGAATTGCGCCGGGCTGACATAGCCCACTGACGCCGCCACCTCTGCAATTGTTCCGCTCTGGCGGGCGATCATCAGTCTCGCTTCATGGAGCCGCATGGCTTTCACATATTGCATGGGACTTGAGCCTGTGAGCTCCTTGAAATGGACATGGTAGGAAGGGACGCTCATTCCCGCCGCTCTGGCCAGGTTCGCAACGGTGATTTCAGAGCGGTAGTTCTCACGGAGCCAGGAGACGCTCTCGACCAGTTTTCCCGAGGTCCCCTTCCGCTGCAGGGCCGCGATCACTGCGCCGCCTTGCGGCCCTGACATGACCCGGTAATGCAGTTCACGCAGGATTGAGCCGCCAAGGACGGCGACCTCAACCGGGCTGCCAAGCGTCGCCAGCAAGCGCAGCAGCACGTCTTCGATACTGCTGTCCATCCTGCTCGAGAAGAGCCCTTTTGGCTTGGCGCTTGCAGGACCGGCGAGCTTTTCGAGCTGGGTGGCGATCTCGGCCGCCATCTGCATGTCGAACTCTAAATAAACGGCGAGCAGTGGCCGCCGTGGGCTGGCTGTAGATGTCATCCTAAAGGGAACGGGCACCGAAACGGCAAGATAGTGGTGCTCGTCATAGAGGTAGATTTCCCCGTCCAGAATGCCGTGTTTGCTCCCTTGCAATACAAACACGGCCCCCGGCTTGTAAAGAACCGGAATGTCATTCAGCACTGCTTCGGTGCGTAGAATACGGATACAACCGAGCGCGGTCTGATTGTAGCCAAGACGAGGAGCAAGTTGCCCGGCCAAGGCGGCAGACTGGTCATGTGTAGACGGCTGCATTTTACATTTCATAGGAATTGGCAAAACTCTAAGAGGATCCGCAATCGAACCCGCGTGGTCTCCAGATTATTTGTCATATCGACGGGCAATCAAGGAGTTTCAGAAATGTCGAGCAAAATGTTTTTCATAACAGGGGCGAACTCGGGCTTTGGATTGGCAATCGCCACTGCCGCAATCGAAGCCGGTCACACCGTCATCGGGACCGTCCGCTCCGAAGCCTCGCGCGAAGCGCTGGCAAAGACCCTCCCGGAACTGCACCCGGTCCTTTGCGACGTCACCGATTTTGATCGTATTCCTGTCGTGGTGCAGCAAGCGGAGGAGGAGCATGGTCCAGTCGATGTGCTGATCAACAACGCCGGATATGGGCACGAGGGTGTGCTTGAGGAATCGCCCATCGAGGAGATGCGCCGCCAATTCGACGTCAACGTGTTCGGCGCCGTCGCGGTCGCCAAGGCGTTTCTTCCAAAGTTCCGCCAGCGCCGAAGCGGCTTTATCGTCAACGTCACGTCGATGGGCGGCATGATCACCATGCCCGGCATCGCCTATTACTGCGGCAGCAAGTTTGCACTGCAGGGCATTTCAGAGGTCATGCGTTCGGAAATGGCGCCGTTCGGTGTTCATGTGACAACGCTCTGCCCAGGCTCATTTCGGACAGACTGGGCAGGTCGTTCCATGGTCCGCACGGAACGTTCCATTGCGGATTACGATAGCCTTTTTGATCCCATCCGCGAGGCGCGTCAGGCGGTGAGCGGCAAGCAACAGGGTAATCCGCAAAAGCTCGCCGCCGCGGTGTTGACCCTCATCGATTCCGATAATCCTCCTCCGCAACTTCTTCTTGGCAGCGATGCGCTCAAGCACGTGACGGCGCGGATCGAGCGGCTGCAACAGGAAATCGAAGCGTGGAAATCCCTAACCCTCGCGACTGATGGCTAAATCATGTCCGCCTTTCTGCGAACCCACGGAGATTGAACCATTTCCGATCAACGCCCTCGGAAGCGACAATGAAGCGCAATGCCTATGCGGCGTTGCTGCAACAAATCGTCATATTCGTGAAATGCTGCAGCAACATGCGTGCCTGCTTATGCGTCACGCTCCTCATGCGCCATTTCCGGATTGGGTCCGGCAAGTCTGTGCGACCGTTCGGGAGCGAGGAGACGAAAATGGATGCGCTGCTTCCGACCGTGCGAGCCTTTCACAGGGCAATATTCGTCCTGGGAATAAGCGCCCTCTGTGCGTCGTGCTCGAGCAAACCTGCCCTATATCAGGAACTGGCCTCAAGCCGTCAACTGCGCGCAACCAGCCTGCAGACGGATCAGCGGGTCGCTTTCAACACGGAGCTTAAGCCGGGTGCCCTCAAGCCTTACGCTTCAGTTCTCCTGGAACCCGTGCGGATCTATCGGGGCAAAGATAGTCAGTTTGGAGATCTGTCCGAGCAATCCAAGACGGAATTGGCCCGCTATGCCGGTCAAACTTTCAGACGCGAACTGGCACGCCAGCAACTTCTTGAACTGGAGCCAGACAAAAACACATTAAGAATGCGGGTCACGATCACCGGCGCGACAAGCAGCGTCCCGGTACTGAGTACGGCCACGAGACTGACACCCGTCGGCTTTGCCATGAGCGGGCTTCGATCTATTGGGGATAAAGAGGGCAATTTTTCCGGCGCCGTGATCTATGCGGTCGAACTCTTCGATGCCGCTAACGACAGGCTCGTTTATGCCTTCGTCACAAGGCAATATCCGAACGCCTTGAACATTGCCGCGACGGTGCTGCCCCTTGATGCGGCCAAGGCCGGGATCGAGCGTGGGGCTTCGACAACCGCGACCGCGTTGAAATCATTGATGGGTCGCGTGCGCCGGTGATCTAAGGGCGGACACGGGCATAATTTATAACGGTTTCTGTTAATCAACGGATGCCTGGTTCAGGCTCCTCGAAACCTGAACCAGGCGATGCCGTTATGAAACAAGCTCGAGCGGTGTTGGAAATCCACTGCATCTAATATTCGTATATCGGAAGCCGAACCTCGATCCGGGCGCCGCCGCTGTTCGCTGTCCCGATCGAGAGGTCGCCTCCATGGGCCTCGGCAAGGTTCTTGGCGATCGCCAGCCCGAGCCCCGCCCCGCCTGTGTCGCGATTGCGGGAAACTTCGCCGCGAACAAAAGGCTCGGTCAGCAGATCGGCCGACTCCGCGGGAATGCCGGGACCATCGTCTTCGACACAGAGCACCACATATCCGGCGTCGACCATGACGGAGACATGCGCTGATCCTGCGTATTTGATGGCGTTGTCGATGAGATTGCCGATCACCCGTCTCAGCGACAGCGGATCTCCCAGGATGAACGTACTTCCGCCGGCCTGAGCCAGAAAGCTGACGTCGGCCCCTGTCTTCTGCCTTTCGCTCACTTCACTGCGTGCGAGAGGGGTGAGATCAATGAGCTCCTGAGGAAGGTCACCGGCTCCGATCCGGGCGGCGAGCAGCGCATCGTCGAGCATATGTATCATGTCTGTGATGTCGCGGATCGCCCGCTCCCTCTTGTCCGCGTCGGGTATGGCATCCACCTTCAGCCGCAGTCGCGTTGCGAACGTCCGGACGTCGTGAGAAATGCCCGCAATCATTGCCATTCGGGACCGCAGCAACTGTGAGAGCCGGTGCTGCATCTGATCGAAAGCCGTGACCAGAGCCTTGATCTCGGCACTTTGTCCCTTTGTGTCGGGAAAGCTGATCGTTTCGCCATTCAGGTCGATGTGATCGACGGCGCGGGCCAGTGCGCCAAGGGGTCTGATCTCGCGGTAGAGAGCGACTAAAGCTGCGAGTGCCGCTAAGCTTCCAAGAAGACCGGCGCCGAGGCCTATCGGCAGTCCGAACGGCGTGGCGATGACCGGCGAGGTATTGTGGATGATCAGCGTCTCGCCCGTGCGCATGCCAATTCGGAATTCAAATGTCGATTTGTCGTTCCAGGGGAAATGGGGAATGTCCCTTTCCTCCCGCAATGCGGCAAAGCGAGAGACGGTGATGGGCCGGTCGCCCAGGCGACTGCGATATTGCCGGGCAAGATCGTCGCTCACATTTCCGGACGCATCTCTGGATTCCATTTTCTCGGACGGCATAACGATACGAATGGACAAGACCGGCGTATTGAGTGCTGCAAGGATACCCGGCCGTTGATCGGGATGGGCATCTTCCAGCGCCTCGACGATGGCAGCAAGTCGATCGGGTGACGGTCTAAAACTCTGCTCCTCCCAATCCTTGCCGAGGTATGAGCTCATCACCATAATCAGCCAGACGATCAGTATCAGCACAATGATGATGGCCGAGAGGCGACGGGCAAGAGTGAGGGATGCCACTACGGCACCTGCTGGACGAGCGCGGTGAACAGATACCCACCGTTTCGCACTGTGTTGATCAGGTTGGAACCGGGGCTCGCCGTCTCGAATTTTTTCCGCAACCGGGAAATCAGGACGTCAACGGTGCGATCGAACGGTTCGGCCGAACGCCCCCGGGTCCAGTCCAGAATCTGATCGCGCGTCAGCACACGGCGCGGCCGATTGAGGAAGCAGGCAAGCAGATCGAACTCCGCGCTGGTCAAGATGAGGGGGACACCCTCGATGTCGGAGAGCTGGCGCGCATCGAGGTCGACGACGAAATTGTCGAATGTGAACCGGCGTGAAGGGGCGGTGACAACCGGGTTGCGCATATGGACGCGGCGCAGAATCGCCCTGATGCGAGCGGTGAGCTCGCGGGGACTGAACGGTTTGACCAAATAATCATCGGCGCCGACTTCCAGGCCGACAACGCGATCGATCTCATCACCCTTGGCTGTCAGCATCAGGATTGGCACGGCGTTAGTCGTTCGCAACCTGCGGCAAATGGAAAGGCCGTCCTCTCCCGGTAACATAAGATCAAGGATGACGAGGTCCGGAACCGCTTTGCTGAGCGCGTCGTCCATATCGCGACCGTTGCTGGACTGAATGACGATGAAACCTTCAGCAACGAGAAGCTCCGCCAACAGGGTACGGATCTCGACATCGTCTTCAACAATCAGGATCGATGGGTTGGGTGTTTCCATGCACACAGTTTTGTAGGGTCAGTCGTGAAACGCAAGCATCTATTGGCATTTTTACAAGCGCTTGCAGCCCGTTAACAAACTGAAACAAAACGACATGCGCTGTTCAAAGGCGGTTTACGGCGCACCGCTAAATCTCCTCATGTCGATTGTCAGGCTCGAAGGCTGACATCAACAAGACGCTCGCTGCCGGGTCGCTTCGGCGCGTCGAGCACCGGGCGCCATATCAATCAGGAGAATGTTGATGCGAAACTGGAAAAAGACATCGCTTGGCGTGGTGGCGGTACTTGCCGCAACGGTCGGTACCATGATTCCTGGCCAGGCATCGGCTGCCATGTCCGCCGTCGCGGTGACGAATGTCAACATGCGGGCAGGCCCAAGCACAGCCTATCCTATTGTTATCGGCCTTCCATCGCAGGCCGCTCTGACGGTTTACGGCTGCACGGCAAGTACGTCATGGTGCGATGTGTCCTGGGGGCGCGAGCGGGGATGGGTTTCGGCGAGTTACGTACAGGTGTTCTATCGCGGCGCCCCAACGGTGGTGACGCCGGTGGTTGCCCCGGCCGTGGGCATAACCGTCGTCAGCTTCAATCAGACGTATTGGAATACCTATTACGTCGGTCGTCCCTGGTACGGCCAGTGGAATGCCTATTATCGCCCCGCAGCACCTCCGCCCCGTGGTGGCGCGGTTGGTGGCTGCAACGATCGCGGCTGCGGTGGGGCGGTTGTTAGGCCGGGCCATGTTGCCTTCGGCCATTGCGCCGATGGGACCTGCAGCGGAACCTCAATCAATCGCGGACCCTTCGGCAACGTCCGAGTCCGTCATGGCTCAATCTCCCGTGACTGACAGTCCCCTCCAGAACCACGCAAAACGTGAGATCATTACCATGAACAAATATGCAATCGCTCTCGCCCTTTCCCTTGTCGGTGCTTCGAGCGTTTCGGCCCAGCAACTCTCGATGTCTCAGAAACTGCAGATCCGGGACGATTGTAGCGCAGACTTCCGCGAGCTTTGCCCCGGTCTGCGCCCAGGGGGTGGTCAATTGATGGGCTGCATCCAGAGCAAAAAGGATCAACTTTCTAAGGTCTGCTCTGAGACGCTCGCGAAAGTCATGCCAAAGAAGCCGGACTAGGTTCGTTTCCGCTCGCCGCCGCCCCACGGAGAGCGGACGGACTGCGCCTGGCAACCATATCCGCGGATGCCAGGCGCTTTAAATCATATTCTCTCAGATGCCATTCTCGGGTTGGTGCTATTTTCCGACGTCTACCGCGATAGATGCCGCCGCATAAAGGCGCGGCACCATGATTATAACATTGCCTGGAGTGTAGTCTCTTGCATCCAAGAAAAGCCAATATGCCGAGGGAAGAAGGGCCACGGGGGAAAGATATCACCCATCAACTGACGGGTGCGCCCGGCGGCGAAAACAATGTCGATCCGGCGCCGTCATCCTCTGTCGCGCCAATCGGCGATCGATCCCCCGAAGCTCCGAAGCCGGAGAGCCTTGTCCGGCCTCCTTCAGCGCCCCGTCGGCCAGGCAGGACGGTGGCGATGTTTGTCGTCAGCTTGCTCGCAGGGGCGGCAATTCTGCTGTCGATCCGCTATCTGGTGCCAAAGCCCGCAGAGTTGATGCCGGTGGGTCCGAGCCTCTTCGAAGCTGAGATAAAGGGTCCCGGTACCTTGGATGCAATCAACAAGGCTAATGTCAGTTCCAGTTTGCAGGGAGTCATTACGGCTCTCCATGTCGATCGCAATGACGTGCTGCGAAAGGGAGAGATCATTGCCGAAATCAGCGCCGACGAGTTGAAAGCGCAACTTAGCGTTTCTCGTGCCTCGCAAGAGGCGGCACGCAAGGCGGTGGAAGCATCGTATGCCGACAGCCGGCGCGCTGAAGCAACGCTTGCGAACGCCCGCTCGACGCTTGCCCGTCAGGAGGAGCTGCAGGCCACCGGCACGTCAACGCGTTCAGCGCTGGAATCCGCTCAAACCGCAGTCCAGCAGGGCGAAGCTGATTTATCCAAAGCGCAATCCGCTATCCGACAAGCCGAAGCACAGGAGGCTGAAGCCGCTGCAACGGTGGAAGTGAATCAGGCGCAGTTGGACAAGTCGGTCATCAAGGCTCCGATCGATGGCATTGTGGTTGCCCGAGACCTCAATCTCGGCGATGTCGTTTCGCCTGGCAGCGCGATTGTTGAGCTTGTCGATCCTTCAAGCATCGTGCTGACGGCCCGCTTTGATGAAAGCGCGATTGCTTCGCTATCCCAAGGCCAAGACGTAAAAATCACGTTCAATTCGCAAGGTGAGCTTCCTGTCGACGGCAAAGTCCTCCGCATTGGGCGGGAGGTCGACACCGAGACGCGAGAGTTCACCGTCGACATCACGCCGCAGCAACTGCCATCGAATTGGGCGCTTGGGCAGCGTGGTATTGCTGTCATCGCCCTTGAAGGCAGGTCAGACGTCATTTCCGTTCCCGCTTCGGCAATTGTTCGAAAAGATGGGCATCCCGGGGTATGGACGGCCGCTGGAGGCCGCGCTTCGTGGCGGCCTGTGGAACTCGGATCGATTGGCGGAAACATGGTTGAGGTGCGGAGTGGTCTCGATAAGGGAGATGTCGTCATGACCGACCCAAAGCGGGCCTACGCCTTCATGCCTGTCGCCCGCTCGGAGTCATGGCCATGAATATTGCCCTCAAGGACATCCGCCACAATCTGGGACGTTTTTTGATGACCGCTGCAGGCGTTGCGTTTCTGGTCACTGCGTCTATCGGCATGATCGGTCTCTACATGGGTATCGTTGAGGATGCGCTGGTGATTATTGACCGGATCGGCGCCGATATGTGGGTGGTGCAAGGAGGGCGGTCCGGTCCCTTTTCCGAAAGCTCGGCGATATCCTCCGAGATGGATCGCCGGGTTGAGAGTATTGCCGGCGTGGCGGGTGTCCGGCGTTTCGTGCAGATCAGCCAGCAATTTGCCTTTCGTGACCGGCAATTGCGCGCCTCCATTACGGGGCTCGACTATCCCAAGGACCGTGGGGAATGGGTGCCGCTGACAGCAGGTCGATACCTGGAAAACGGCCACTTCGAGGCGATTGCAGACGCAAGCATCGGGCTCAGTCTCGGTGACCGGGTCCGGCTGGGCCAGGACGATTACACCATCGTTGGCCTGGCGCGAGGGATGGTCGACATGAGTGGTGACGGGCTCCTCTTCGTTACCGTGAACGATGCCATGGCAATCGCTCAACGGCGGACAAGCGAAGAGGTGCTGCTTGCCCGAAAGGAACCGGGCTCCGGCCAAAGCACAAGCGGTAGCTCGGTGCAACAGGATAGCAAGATTGCCGCGACGCTGGTGACGCTGGAGCAGGCTGCTGACGAGAAAGCCGTCCGCGCGGCGATCATGGCCTGGGGAGACGCAAACGTCCTGAGCAAGGCCGATCAGGAAAACCTGCTTCTGAACCAGAGGCTTTGGCGGCTGAGAGTGCAGATCCTCTCCTTCACTGCGGTCCTTATGTTGGTGATGGCGATCGTCGTTTCGCTGATCATCTACATGCTGACCATGGAAAAGCGTCATCAGATCGCCATGCTGAAGTTGATTGGCGCACGCAACTCCGTCATTGTCGGCATGATCGCCCAGCAGTCCTATCTGATCGGGGCAGGCGGCTTGCTTCTCGGCCTTGGCTTGTCTCATCTGATCTTCCCCTACTTTCCGCGCAGGGTCGTGATCGATCTTCCTGACATCGGTATGCTTGCGCTTGCCATGGCTGTCATCTGTGGCTTTGCCAGCCTGCTTGGGATTTCGAGGGCTCTCAAAGTTCGGGCGCAGGAAATTCTGTCATGAGCGACGCACCCATTCTCAGCGTCCGAAACGCAGCCCGCCACTACCGCAGCGGCGAGACCGTGGTGCGTGCCCTTGACGGTGTCTCCTTCGATATTCATCCGGGCGAAGTTGTCGGCATCCTGGGGCCCAGCGGGTCGGGCAAAAGCACACTGCTGCTGATTGCTGGCCTTTTGGAACCGCCAACGATGGGCGAGATCTATATTCGCGAGCGGCTCGTTTCAGAGCCGGGTGCCGACCTCGACAATCTTCGTGATTTCAGGCGCAACAATATCGGCTTTGTTTTCCAGAAGGCCAACCTCATTCCGTTTCTGACGGCGGTGGAAAACGTGGCTCTGGCGCTTGAGATCGACGATGTGCCTTCGCGGGCGGCGCGCGACTACGCTTCGCATTTGCTCGGGAGCGTCGATCTTGCCCACCGCGTCGGCAATCTTCCGGCACGGCTGTCGGGAGGCGAACAGCAACGCGTGGCAGTCGCCCGGGCACTTGCGAATGATCCTGCCCTTGTTCTTGCAGACGAGCCGACGGCGGCGCTCGACAGTGTGCGCGGACGGCAAGTGATCTCTCTCTTCCGGCAGATCGCCGATACGAGACGGGCGGGCGTCGCGGTTGTTACCCATGATCCGCGTGTGCAGGATCTGTTTGATCGAACTATCGAACTTAGAGATGGTCGGATCGTCGCAGAGAATGTTAGGGGGCCCGATACGGGCGGATTGGCCGATGCGATTCGGAGCCGGCCATGACAAGCTGCGATCGACAATGCGGTGGCCGCAGCAATACGGCCACACCATAGGCCGCCGCAAACACCATCGCGAACACGACGCCGAAAAAGGGCACGAGAAACGATGGGGTCGAAATGAGGAGTACTGCGATCCCGAGATTGACCACTACCGTTGCTGCTGCATATAGGATGTTTCCGCTAACATATTCAACGTATTAGGCGCCTATGCCGCCTGGATTGAAGGTAAGGATTTCAATATTGACGTGTTAATTAAGCGGGCTTATCTACGTCTGTCGCTTAATTAAATGAAATGCGCCTTGCTTAAATAAGGGGAGCGACTGATATTGCGTTATGTCTGATTCCCAATCCAGAAACCGCCTGGGTCGTTTCGTCTAGACGGTCGCTGCCAGTGAAACAGTGCGGGCGTTCGTGCCCCCACCATTACCGCCCGAACCGGCGATTGATGTGCTATCATTGCTCGAGCGTCTCAGCTTGGCTGAGCGCGCGCTAGGACGCCTGGATGGCATCACAATGCTGCTGCCGAGACAGGAGCTGTTTCTTTATATCTACGTAAGAAAAGAAGCCGTTCTTTCCTCGCAGATTGAAGGCACGCAGTCGACGCTTTCTGATCTCTTGCGGTTTGAGACCGAAGCTCAAGCCGCGCAGCCGGTTGATGATATCCGTGAAGTGTCCAACTATGTTGACACCATGATGTATGGTTTAGAGCGGCTAGAAACGCTTCCCATGTCGTTGCGTCTGATCCGTGAATTGCATGCCAGACTCCTACACAGTGGTCGGGGAGGCACCAAGGATCCGGGAGAGTTCCGCCGCTCGCAAAATTGGATTGGTGGCACGCGCCCCGGTAACGCACTCTTTGTACCGCCACCCGTCATTGAAATGGCCGGTTGCCTGGACGCGTTCGAGCGCTTCATGCATGATGACCAATCGAGGTTACCGGCGCTGATCAAAGCTGGTCTGCTGCACGTGCAGTTTGAAACGATCCATCCGTTTCTCGATGGTAATGGCCGTATCGGCCGCCTGCTGGTCACCCTATATCTTTGCATGAACGGCGTTTTGCGAAAACCGCTGCTTTATCTCAGCCTCTATCTGAAGTCCCATCGGAGAGAATACTGTCGGCTACTGCAAGAGGTTCGTGAACATGGTAACTGGGAAGCTTGGCTAGAGTTTTTCCTAATCGGCGTCGCCGACACGGCCAATCAAGCGTTTGAGGCTGCTACTCAGATCGTCGATCTTTTCAAGGAAGATCGGGAGCGGATAACCGTAGGGAGTGATAGAGCAGGATCGGCTCTTCGTATTCACGAGCTTTTCCAGCAGAATCCTTTTCACACGGCAAACCAGATTGTTCGGGTGACCGGTCTGTCCGCACCAACGGTCAACGCTGCACTTGCCGACCTAGAACGATTGGGCATCGTTGATGAGGTCACCGGCCGCAGGCGCGGCCGCGTGTTCAGCTATCGACGATACCTCGCAATTCTAAGTGAAGGCACAGATCCCCTACCTCTCAATTCATGACAAATAGATGGGCTGAAAGTTCGATTTTCATCAAGAGCTTATACCCTGCCGATCGGGGCCTGCGTCATCGTAATTTGATGCGGACAGGCTGATTGCCAAGGTCATACAGCACGGTTTCATTCGCATGTGGCAGCTGGTTTAGTTGCGCCACGAGAGCCAAAGTGGTCGAACAGCGCGTCAGCATCATACAGGTCGAACCCCGGCTGCGCGTCGCATGCCAGACGCCTCGTTTCATGCACACACCCTGCCCCGGCTCGATGTGAAAGGCTCTCGCGGTGGAAAGGTCCGGACCGCCGTTCTGTCCGGACAAGGCGACAACCTGAATGATCGAGCCGATCAATGGCACGACAGCCTGTTCGGTTAGCACGTGTTTTTCAAAAATGGCCACCGACGGATCGTCATTGCGATAGTTTACCCAGAGGATCTCGGTCTCACCGTCCTGTCCGACATCGAAAAGATGCTCCTGCCAGAAATCGGTGGCGGCATTTGAGAACGCCACCGGATTACCGGCAGTCGGATAGGGTTTGCCAAGCATTATGCCAAAAGAGGAAAATTCGGCCTGGAAAAGGGTTTCGACATCAAGCGGCCTAGTCGAATGATAAAGCATTTGTTCTGATCCTTTCAATCACGCCCATCACGAATCGACTCAGATGGAAAGATTGGCATTCACGAGGTCGGTCATCAGCATATGTCCCGGGGCGTGGGTGATAGAAAGGCCGGTGAGGCGTCGGCGATCGCGCGAGATAGGCAGCGGAGCCCGGTGCGAAGGTCATATCATGCAGCCCTTGCATTCAATGCATGTTCGATGGCGAGGCCGACTGACAGGATATCTGCATCGGTCATAGGACCGCCCGCGATCATCAGGCCGACCGGTGCGGAACCCGCCGTGTGGCAGGGCACTGAAAGTGCGCATCCGTTAAGGAAGTTGATGATCGAAGGGTTGCGCAACGTCAAGCCGTTGGCGGCAAAGAAGGTTGCGTCATCGGCTTCGAGCGATGCCACGGTCGGCGCGATAGTCGGCACAGTCGGCAGCAGGATGGCGTCAAAGGATGCAAGCTTGTCATTGACACCCAGTTGCCATGCAGTGCGGGCCTCAAGCACATCGATATAGTCTGCGGCGCTCATGTCCCGGCCACGCAGGATGCGGCTGCGGACGCGGTGGTCATAGGTGTCGCCGCGGCTTTCAAGCAGGTTGCGATGCCAGTGCCAGGCTTCGGCTGCAATCAGCCCGCCCTTGGCATTGACGGTGGCAAGCTGGGCAAATTCCGGCACGTCGATCTCGACGATGTGTGCGCCCGCTTCCGACAGAAGGCTCAAGGTTTCAGCAAAGGACGCGGCAACATGGTCGTCCACATCGTTGAGAACCACGGTCTGCGGCACGGCCAATCTCAGTCCGGCCAGTGGTATCGGCCGGATCGATCGGTCCGTTTCTCCGGAAATGATGGCGTCGATCACCGCGCAGCAGGCAACGCTTGCCGCAATTGGGCCAATGGAATCGAGCGAGGTCGAGAGCGGCAGAACGTGCTCGCGGCTGACGCGGCTGGCGGTCGGCTTGAAACCGGTAAGGCCGCAGAACGCGGCCGGAATGCGGATCGATCCACCGGTATCCGTGCCAATGGCGGCAACTGCCATGCCGTCCGTGACGGAGACCGCAGCACCGGAGGATGACCCCCCTGGAATGCGCCCGGTGGAACGGTCGTAGACATTGAGCGGCGTGCCGTAATGGGGATTGAGGCCGAGACCGGAAAAGGCAAATTCGCTCATATTGGTCGTGCCAGTAATGACCGCACCTGCGCGAACCAGTGCCTGCACCACCGGAGCATCGGCCGCCGCTGGCGCTGACTGGTTATTCGCAACACTGCCAGCCGTCGTCACTTCACCGGCGAGATCGAACAGATCCTTCACCGAGATGGCGATGCCTTCCAGCGGAGAGCGAACCTGTCCGACGCCGCGCATGACATCGGACGCATTCGCCATGGCGCGGGCACGGTCATCATTGCGACGGATGAAGGCTTTTGCACCCTGACCTGCCGGATCGTCGATTGCGGCGATTGCGGCATCGACAAGCTTCCGGCTGGTGGTTTGCCTTGACGCAAGTAATGCGGATACGTCTGCAATCGTCGGGTAAAGGGTCATCTTTATTGAACCTCCGGCAGGGTTTCGATCGTGTAGCCGTGGTGGATGCTGCGGTTTAATACGGGATCGAACAGCTCCATGGTAAAGCGAGCGGACGGACGAATACCGCCGATGGCGCCGACCGTACCACAGATCATGCCAGTTTTTTCCGGCAGTTGTTGTGCGCCGCCAGTCAGCCCCAGGATCAGGTCTTGCGGCGTGCGCAGGCTCGAAAGTGGCCCCTCCTGATAGAGCGTCCGGGCATTGTTCTCGTCAATCCAGGAGCGGATGATCAGCTGATCCCAATGGTCAGCAACCTCGGCAAAAGGCCATGCAGTGCTGGCAATCGGCTTGGGGCAGATCTGCTTTGACAGAGCAACGCTATGGGCTTCGAGCTTGCGGTCGGTGTGGTCGGAGGCAAGCGAAACATAGAGATCATCGCCGGAGCGGAAGATGAAGGTTTCAACCTCGCCGGAGCTTTCGGTACCGACTGATTGTATCACATCGGTCTGGACGGCGCTGTTTTCGGAAACGCGGTAATAGAGCGGCACGGTGCTGGGGCGCGGCACGCCGATGGCCGCCAGTTCCTCGATATGGTGATCAATGGCAGCCCGGTCACGACCGGCCCAGCCTGCGACGACGAGTTGATCGATCTCGATGTCGAGGTCATTGCGGGACGATGTGGTTTCGATCGTGAAATGCAGTTTCATGAGATATATTCCAGTGTTCAGTCGATGAGTTTAGTCAGCGAGGCTCGGAAGGTAGAGCGCGATTGATGGGAAAATCGAAAGCAGCACGATCAGCACGGCCATGGCGCTCACAAAGGGGAGCGAACCGATGATGACGGGTGTCATCGAGCCGCTTTTGCGAAGGCTGTGAACGACAAAGAGGTTCAGGCCCACAGGCGGCGTGATGAGAGCGGCTTCCACCAGCACGATGATGAGAATACCAGTCCAGATCGGATCAAAGCCAAGCGCCAGCATGATTGGCGCGACAATCGGGATCGTGGTGATCATCATGGACAGAGATTCCATGAAGCAGCCAAGTATAAGGTAGAAGATCACCACCACGAAGATCATTGCAACAGGGTGCAGGCCAAGGCCGGAAATCGAACTGGTGATGACATCGGTGATGCCGGTGGCCGACATGACGAAATTGAGAAAACCGGAGGCGATGATAATCAGAAGGATCATGGCCGATGATTTCATGGTGCCCTCAATCGCTTCCGCCAACATTGCGAAAGTGAGGCGGCCAAAGCAGGCAGCGAGGATCATTGCACCGCTGACACCAAGTGCCGCAGCTTCGGTTGGCGTTGCGATACCGGCATAGATCGAACCGACCACCAGAAGGAAGATGCCAAGCGGTGGCGCGAGATGAACAAGGCTCGCGAAACGCTTGTTCCACGTGCCATTGACGCGTGCACCACCCCAGGCAGGCACCATGATGCAGCCGGCAATGATGGTCAGCATGAACAGTGCGGTCAGCAACAGGCCGGGAATGATACCGGCAAGATAGAGTTTCGGGACCGAGGTATTGGTCAACACGCCGTAGAGAACCATGTTGATTGATGGCGGGATCAGGATGCCGAGTGTGCCACCGGCGGCCAGACTGCCCAGGAAGAGAGGCTCGTTATAGCCGTGCTTTTTGATTTGCGGGATTGCCACTGTACCAACCGTCGCGGCGGTTGCAACGCTGGAGCCGGAGGTGGCGGCAAACAGGGCTGACGCGCCGATATTGGCATGCATAAGGCCACCGGGAAGCCAGGAAAGCCAAAGGCTCATGGCACTATACATGCGTTCGGCAAACCCGGCGCGCAGCAGGATTTCTCCAAGCAGAATGAAAAGTGGAATGGCAACGAGCAGGAACTCGTTATTGGTGCTCCAGGCAAGCTCTCCGATGGCGCGGGTAAGTGGCAGCATGGAGAATGTGGGATCAAGGACCAGACCAAGCACACCAAGCGCGGCTGCAACCGGAATGGACAGGCCAATCAGAACCAGAAGGAGAATGAGTGTGGTGGCGATCATTTGCGTTCTCCTTCGATCAAACGCTCGCCGGCCAGCGCTTCCTCTTCTGCTTCTTCCTGCACGGAACGAACGCCTGCGATGGCCTTGACGGTATCAATATCGCCAGTGACCAGCGCGACCGAGGCGCGGATCAGCATGAGGGCGAGGATCAGGCACATGAAGACAAGTCCGGCGAACCACAGACCTTGCGGAATAGCGAGTGGCGTGCCCAGTGGTGTGTTGGCCTGTGAATTGTTGCTGATCGATTCAGCGACAACGCCGTAACCGTAATAGGTCACAAAGGCGATGAAGATGCCGAGGCAGACCAGCGATAGCCAATCAAGCACTGCCGAAACACGCACGGGCAAATATTGATAGATAACGTCAACACGCACATTGGCGCGCTGTAGCGTTGCAAAGGCAAGTGACCACGTGGTGCTGATCGCAAAGGCATAACTCGACAATTCATCCGAGCCGCCCACCGTCCAGCCGAACAGTTTGCGCAGCAGCACGTCTACTGTAATCAGCAGGACGCTGGCGATGGTCAGTGTGCCGCTGGCAAGCACGGCCCAACGGGCTGCCTTTTCGGCAAAGCCGAACAGCGCGGTAAATAAAGGGATTGATCCTGTCATGGTCTTCGATCCGGCTGGAGGGGAGACGACACGGCTGCAGATTGATGCAGCCGTGTCCGAGGCTGGATTACTTGGAAGCCGTCAGTCCAAAGGTTGCACCGATCGTGTCGTTGAAGTCCTTTACACAATCGGCAGAGCAACGCGCCGCCCAGGTCGGAAGGATCTTGTCCTTCAGCGTGGTGTTCAGAAGTACCTTGTCCTCATCGGTCGGCACAACCAGCGTCATCTTGCCTTTGACGGCCTGCATGCAGGCGGCAGCGCCGGTGTTGCAGTCATATCCTTCCTGCGTTTGTGTGCCGGCAGCCTTCCAGATGTCATCCATCAGTGTTGCGATGTTTTCCTCGAGGAACGCCTGAACCTTCGGGTCGAGCTTGTCCCATACCTTCTGGTTGACGGCATGGATCTGCTGGTTCCAGTTGATCGGCAAAGCCAGAAGATGAGTCGATACTTCATACCATTTGGCCGAGTAGCCGGAGAGCGAGCCGGTGATGGCGCAATCGACGACATTGTTCTGCAATGCAGGGACCACTTCACCAAAGGCCATGGTCACACTGGTGCCACCGAAGGCTTCAACGAACTCGGCCTGCGTGCGGCCGGAGGTACGAACCTTCTTGCCTTTGAGGTCGGCAAGGCCCTTGATCTCGGCATTGCAGAAAACCACCTGGGCTGGATAGGTCGAAATGCCGAGAAGCTTGACCTTGGCGCCTTCGCCATAAAACTTCTCATAGACCGGCTGGAAAGCCTGCGTAACCTTGCGGGCAGTCTCGACATCGGGCGCCAGGCCGGGAAGGTCGATGGCTTCATTGATCGGGTTGTCGCTGGCGAAATAGGACAGCGTTGCCGTGCCGAACGGCACCACACCCTGCGACATCAGACGCATCAGTTCCGGGCCTTTGAGACCCATTTCGTTAAAACCCTTGATAGTCGCGGTGATTTGGCCACCGGATTTTTCCGGAATGGTCTTGGACCAGAACGGCTGCTCGAACTGCTGGTAAGCAGTAAGATTGCTGAGACCGCCGACGATCTGCAACTGGGCTTTGGGCAGTTCCTGGGCAACGGCGGCGCCGGAAACGAGGAGTGCGGTGGCAAAGGAGAGTAATTTCATGTGGTTCCCTTTTCTCTGGTTCGATCTGGAAGAGCACGAGAAAAGGCGAGCGAGAGTCCGGGACGAAGTGACGTCCCTTATGCCTCGTAGCTGATACTATGACTGCCTGTTCCCATGCGTGCGATTTATATCGCTTTTGTTTTTTGCGATTAAATGTCGATAATGCCGGCTTGTCCAATCGTATCTTTGGAAGCAAGGCATAAGAATTTTTTATATCTCATCGATTGCAGGTGCCGTCGGAAGAACATTTCCGGCACTGTTTCTGGCAGTCTGCTGCGCCATGTGGGTAATGACGCGGGCGGCATGGCTATCTGGCCCGTCGATCCAGCTTGCGGTAAAATGCAAATCGTTGAGTGGCTCCACATCCACGTTCAGGATTTCCAGCTCTCCGCGCTCAATTTCTGCGCCGAGAAAAACTGGGGTGATGACAGCTGTGCCTATGCCGTCCAGAGCCATTTTGACAATCATCGACAGTGACGCACTGCCATACATGCGCGGTGAAGGAAAACGATAGCGTTGCAGGATGTCGCGCACCTGCCGGTAGGGTGTGCTGTTGGAACCGTAGGTAATCACCGGCAGGGCAGAGATCGTTTCCACTGAAACGCTCTCTTGTGTGGAATAAAGACCGGGCCTGGCTATCCATGCCAGCGGATAGGTGCAGAGTGGCCGGTTGGCGACACGTGGTTCCAGAACCGGCCCCATCAGAAAGGCAAGATCGATACGACGGCTCATGAGGTGCGATTGCAGCATTTCACTGGTGTCGACCTCGATCTCAAGTGTCAGGTCGGGATAGGCATTATGAATTTCAGCAATAAGCTGCGGCAACCACGTTTGCACGATCGTTTCCGCCACCCCGAGATTGAGGCGCCCGGTCATGGCAGTGCTGTCGCGCGCGGCTTCAATCATTCCGTTACGAGCCTGTATCAGTTGCTCCGCATGGGCGAGAAGCTCTTGCCCCTTTGCAGTGAGCCTTACTCCCCGGGCAGCCCGGTCAAATAATTTGACCCCCAGAGCAAGCTCGAGCGCAGCAATGCGCTGTGAGACCGCAGGTTGGGTTGTCCCGAGCTTTTCGGCCGCAGCGCGAAGGCTGCCCAGCGCTGCCGCCCAGAAAAAGGTCTCAATGTTTCGAAGATCGATCATCGGCGCAGCTAACCCTAAAGCATCCCTTTCGTCTATCTACTGCTGGGACGAATGACAGTGTAGACGTACTTCAGCCTGAGCAGCCTGCTGCTTATAGGAATTCCTTAAATGCCCAGCCGTAGGTTCGTATCCGTTCAAGAGCTAAAAACCCAGTCAGATTTGCCTGACATCTGATTAATCAGGAAAGGCCGTACCATGCGCCGCGGCCGGCACCGTGCAGGACGAGGTGCCCTTGATCGACGAGGGCCTTAAGGTGATCTTTAATGGTGTGACGGCTCGCATCAGTGATCCTAGCAGCCTCTGCAACCGTGATCCGCCCATGCTCGCGCGCTAACTCGAGCAATGTGACGGATAGTTCCGGCATGTCGGCGAGGATGATGCGCTCGCGCTCCATTTTCTTCTCAAGCCGGGTTTTCTGCAGATGCAGAGCTCTTAAAAAGAACTCGATCCAGGGATTCCAGTCTGGCTCTGTGCTTCGGATCGTTCCCTGCGTACGTCGAAGAGAGATGTAATAGCTCTCCTTGCTTTGCTCGATGATGCTTTCGAGCGAGTTGTACGGGACGTAAGCGTAGCCGGCCCGCAGGAGCAGCAAGGTGGTCAGAATACGCGAAAGGCGGCCATTGCCATCTTGGAATGGATGGATTTCGAGGAATACGACAACGAAGATCGCGACGACCAAAAGTGGATGGAGGTGTTTTTCTCGTCCTTGCTCGTCCAACCACGCGAGAAGTTCTGCCATTCTACGCGGCGTATCGAACGGCGATGCCGTTTCAAAAACGATACCGAGGCTCTCGCCCTGTTCGTTAAACGCTTCCACGTTGTTGGAAAGGGTCTTGTAGGCACCGCGATGCCGCTCGTCTTTCGTCGAATGCGCAAGAAGGTCGCGGTGTAGCTGGCGGATATGATTCTCGGTGAACGAAATAGCTTCGTATGCACTGAAGATGGTTTCCATCACTTCCGCATAGCCGGCGACCTCTTGCTCGTCACGTGTCGTAAACGACCCTAGCCGAATGTTTGCCAGCAGCTTTTCGACCTCTCGGTCGGTGAGGCGTGCCCCTTCAATACGTGTGGAGGAGCCGACGCTTTCAATCGTAGCGACACGTCTCAGGCTGGACAACCGCTCAGGCGCGATCCGGCCGATCGCACGCCAAGCACCTTTGAATTCGTCGATTTCGGCGATCAGCGACAGGATTTCGGGCGTGATCTGGACAGTTGTCGTTTTGAGAATTTCCATTTTTGCATCTATTCCCATCCAATTCTTTAAGCGCCGTTATGCACCATTTATCCATCCATTTCCATCCAATTTTCACGGCGGAGCTTGTTAGATCTGACGGTTGATCGTGAGCCACACTGATGCTCTCACCTTATGCGGACCCAGATTGCAGCGAGACCAGAGAAGATACGAGGACAACAGCTTTCCAAAATTCGAGACGGTCCTCCTATGATTGACGAGGTACTGACGAACGCGGTTGAGAAGTGGGATTTCTAAGTCTCTGACATCCCGAAGAGTCCGGATGAGATCGACGCAAAACAACAGCGCGGTCGTAGGTCCGATTCGGTTCAAGGGGTCGGTTCCGGCTCGGGGCGAAATGACACCCTAAGAATTTGCCTCGATGGGCCAGAGGTATTCGCCCGTCAATAGGATGTGCGCCCAGCCCAGAGGAGAGATATGGGCTAAAAGCTCGGGCGGCACATCAAGACCCTCGTTTCGCCGTTCGACCACAGCGTGGCTGAGACGGACGGTGTTCCAGTAGATGATGATCGCTGTGAGCAGGTTCAGCCCGGCGATCCGGTAATGCTGCCTCTCCGTGGTTCGATCCCGGATTTCACCCTGCCTGCCAATGCGCAAGGCATTCTTGAGTGCATGATGAGCCTCACCCTTGTTGAGGCCGATCTGGGCGCGGCGCTGCATATCGGTGTCGAGGATCCACTCTATGATAAAGAGAGTACGTTCGACGCGTCCTACCTCGCGCTGTGCCGCCGCCAAATCGTTCTGTCGGGGATAGGATGCGAGTTTCCGGAGTAACTGGCTCGGTCTGATCTTGCCGGCAGCCATCGTGGCGGCGCACCGGAATAGATCGGGCCAATTTGCGACGATCAGCTCTTCCCGGATTTTGCCGCCGACCAGGCCGCGTAAATCCTTCGGCGTTGCTGCGGGATTGAACACGTAGAGCCGTTTCGATGGCAAATCACGAATACGTAGGATTAGGCGATAGCCAAGCATGGCGCTGATGCCAAAGAGGTGATCCGTGAAGCCGGCCGTATCGGCATATTGTTCCCCAACCTGCCGACCTGCCTCATTCATCAGCAAGCCGTCGAGGATGTACGGTGCTTCGCTGACCGTTGCCGGAATAGTCTGCGACGCGAAGGGCGCGAACTGGTCATTGACGTGGGTGTAGGCTTTCAAGCCAGGCTCATTGCCGTACTTCGCGTTGATCATGTTCATGGCCTCGCCCTGTCGTGCCGATGGGAAGAACTGGCCATCGCTCGATGCCGTCGTTCCCATGCCCCAGAACCGGGACATCGGCAGCTTTCCCTGCGCGGCTACGACCATCGCCAGCGCCTGGTCCATAGCCTCGCTCTCGACATGCCAGCGGGCGAGGCGTGAGAGCTGCCAGTAATCATGCGTGTTGGAGGCTTCCGCCATTTTACGAAGGCCGAGGTTCAGTCCCTCCGCAAGCAGGACGTTCAACAAGCCGACCCGGTCGGCGCATGGCGCTCCGGTTCTCAGATGGGAGAAGGCGTCGGAGAAGCCGATCACTTCATCAACCTCCAGCAAGATGTCAGTGATCCGCACGGGCGGCATCCGACGATAAAGATCGAGAACCAGCTCCTCTGCATTTTCAGGAACGTCTGCGGTCAGCCGGTCGATCCGCAACGTTCCATCTTCAATGCTGCCATGGGGAATAGTCCCATCGCGAGCGGCACGCGCCAACCGCTTTAAGCCGTCCGCAAGACGGGTTTTGCGATCAGTCAGCCAGGCTTGAGGATCAAGAGGAACTGCCAGCTTGGCGTTCGCCTGCGCCGAGGTCAACGGTACAAGGACCTGCTTTAGATCACCGTATCGGCGGGAATGATCCAGCCATATGTCTCCCGATCGGAAAGCATCGCGGAGATGGAACAGGACCGCGACTTCCCATAAACGACTGTCGCATCCATCTTGCGCGCGGAGATGGCGTTGCCATTTCGAATTTGGCCGAAGGAAAGATGCGTCGACCGAGGGCAATACGCGCATCGCGGCGATGGCTTTTGCGGCTAAGATCAATGGCTCGGCCACGGGTGCAGCTTTCAGCTTCAGGCTTCGCAACATCCGCGGCGCGTATCGGCGGAACCGATGATACCCTTGTCCGACGTGGGCCAATGGTTCATCCGCCAACGTATTGGTGAGTTGCGTCCCTGCGGCGACCAGTTGTTCAAGCTGATGCCATTCTAGCGATCGTGCCATTGCATTTTCCAACGGTATGCCATCGTCGCGAGCTTCCAGCAAAGAGGCTCCCAACGCCGTGAAAGCGCGAAGCGTATTCGTGACCGCCGCCTTGGAACCGGCAATCCGCTCGTCATGGAGCCGTTTCGCCTCTCGCCAGGTTTTCCCGACGATACGGTCGTGGGTCTCGATAATGGCGTCGGCGATCGCGGCTTCCCATTCGACTGCACAGACGGCGGTGATCGCCCATCGCCGATCCGAACTGATGTCGCGCAGGCCATCCGTGAAGTAACGCTCGCCCTGCCGACGCAGACGCGCGATGCGGTGTGGCGGTATACCCAGGAGGACCTGAGGATCGATCTCCAGACCGCGCAGAAACTCCAGCCGATCAAGCAAGCGGTTCGCTGACGCGGAATTGCTGCCGACCTCGAACTGGCGCAGCCAGATGAAACGGCTGATGTTTCCGTCCACCATTTCGGTCAGAAGCCCGTCCAGTCGCTCGCGCGCATCAAAATCGAGCCTCTCCGCTATCCGCGTCTCGATGCGTCGCTCGGCCGCAACGAGAGCATCGGCGCACAGACGCTCTATCGTTGACACCGCCGGCAGGATGGTCACCATTTTCCTGCATTGTGCGACGAAGCGCTGCGCCAGATCCTCGTTCGACCTCGCATCTTCGGCCTGATCGAAAAGCCAGTCTCGCAAATCACGTGCGCCACGGCCCGCGAACGCCTTGTAGCCGTAAATCTCTCGTAAGGCTTCCATATGCTGCTGGCGGGTCTGGCGGCGAGTGGCATAGGCGAGAAGCGCGTCAGCCGGGATGCCGAGTTGAGCTCCGATAAAAGACAGGACTTCCTGCGGGATCAACTCGCCGGGCGTGAGCGCACGACCGGGATAGCGAAGGGCACATAGCTGTAAAGCGAACCCGAGCCGGTTCTCCGGTCTTCGCCGTTCCCGGATATGTTCAAGGTCGTCGTCGGCCAGAGTGTAGTGCCTGAGCAGCGAGAGTTCATCGGTAGGCAGATCGAAGAGTGCCGAGCGCTGTCGCTCGGTGAGAATATGTCGCCTTGGCATGCCGCATCTGTCCCTATTGAAGTATAGTCTGTTTTGGACAACAATCAGCCCATACAAATCAAGGCTTTCCGGCATCAAAATCTACGAGGGTCCAATTGGGACAGCGAGCCGCAATTTACTGCCGGGTTTCGACGGCCGACCAGTCATGCGAGCGGCAGGAGCGTGACCTTGCCGCCTTCGCAAATCGGGCGGGCTATGAGGTTGCCGCAATTTTCAAAGAGACTGGATCGGGTACGAAGCTTGATCGCGCCGAGCGTCGCAAGGTGATGGCTTTGGCCCAAGCTCGTAAGATTGACGCAGTGCTTGTCACCGAGCTTTCTCGCTGGGGCCGCTCGACGGTGGATCTTCTCAACACGCTTCGTGAATTGGAAAGCTGGAAAGTCTCGGTCATCGCCATGAATGGAATGGCGTTCGATCTGTCCTCACCACATGGCCGGATGCTGGCGACCTTTCTCTCCGGTATATCCGAGTTTGAGCGCGACCTGATTAGCGAGCGCGTTAAGTCCGGTCTCGCCGCCGCGAAGGCGCGCGGCAGGAAGCTTGGCCGTCAAGCTGGAGAACGTCCCAAGTCAGACAGGCTGGCGCCGAGAGTCATGGCATTGATTGCTGAAGGGCGAAGCTACCGCTGGATCGCGCGCGATCTCGGAATCAGCAAAAACACCGTCGCCGACGTGGTAAAACGCTTCCGACAAGACAATGCAGAATTAGCAACGACGGAGATCATCCCAGGGTGAATGGTTCCCTACGCGCTGCCCCAAATTCGTCTTCTTCAATTGGGAGCTTCAATGCTTTGCGGGGATAATACATGCGATCATTTTTTAAAAAGTTGTCCGTCTTGGTGTTGGTTGCGGGTGTTGCCGCCGCATCGGCCATTTTTCTCATCAACACGAACTTGCTGGCGGAACCCCAGACTGGTGCTCCTATCCTCCTAGCCCATCGCGGGATTGCACCTCGATACGATATGACCGGCGTTAAGGCAGATACCTGCACCGCCACCCGCATGCTGCCATCTGCAAATGTCTTCATTGAGAATACGATTCCCTCGATGACGGCCAGCTTCCAGGCCGGTGCGGATGCTGTCGAATTCGACGTTCATCCAACGACCGACGGTGAATTCGCTGTATTTCATGACTGGACCTTGGAGTGCCGAACTGAGGGACAGGGGGTGACCCGTGAGCATTCGATGGCCGATCTTCGGAAGCTCGACGTCGGCTATGGTTACACCGCTGATGGCGGCAAAACGTTTCCCTTCCGAGGTCAAGGTATTGGATTGATGCCGACCCTTAGGGAGGTATTGAACACCTTTCCAGGCAAGCGCTTCCTTATCAATATCAAGAGCAACTCGCCGAAGGAGGGAGAGCTTTTCGCGGCCTACCTCAAATCCTTTCCCGCAAAGGTCACAGACAAGCTGTTCGTCTACGGTGGTGAGCGACCGATCGCGACACTCAAAGCCGCGTTGCCAACGCTGAAGACGACGACCAGAGCATCTGCCATGGCATGCCTGAAGGAATACACGAAATGGGGATGGACCGGAATTGTCCCCGATGCCTGCCGTAACGGGGTGGTATATATACCGATCAATATGACCTCGCAGATGTGGGGTTGGCCCGACCGCATGCTTTCCCGGCTTCGGTCGGCAGGAAGTGAGGTCTTCGTCATCGGCCCCTACGCTGGCGGCAATTATTCTACCGGCGTCGATACGGTTGAGGATTTTCGGTCTCTGCCTGAAGGCTGGACTGGCGGCATTATGACGAACGAACTCGAAATGATTTCAAGAGCGATGGGCCGCCCCTGACGACTCTTGAGCGGTGCGAAGAAGCATTATCCTTAGAGTGTCATTTCGCCCCCAGCCGGAACCGACCCCTTCAAGGCGATCTCTGCTAAAGTGCGCGGCCAATCGAAAGGTCGTTAGCATCAGCGCCTGTCGCGCGCCAGGCCGTGTTCGCCGCAAAGCGCGGCGAGAGTTGCATGCATCCGTTCAATAATTTCGGCGCGGGGAGAAACTGTCCGCTCCACTATGCCGATTTGACGAGTCAACTGAGGCTTGCCGAACGCCAGCTTGACGAGTTCCAGGTCCTCTGGCTCCTGAAGAGCAACATGCGGGACGATGGACACGCCCAGACCCTGCCTGACACAGGTGACGATTGAGCCGATCGTGTCTATCTCGGCAACGTCCTGAGTCACGATTCCGAGCCGGGATATTTCGGCATCAATGACGTTTGCAAGGGGAACGGCACTTCTGAAGCGGACATAGGGCATTTCAGTCAACAGTTTGACAACGTCCGTCTCGCTCGTCCCCCTCGGGGCGATCAACCACAGGGGCTCGCGAAGGAATGGGCTCCACCGCAATGCAGGCGGTATGCCCATGTGATCAGCCACAATCGCCGCATCCAGTCGCCCTCCCGCCACATCCGCGATCAGGGTTGAAGACAGCGATATGCGCAGGCTGGTCTTGAGTTGAGGATATTGCGCGCGCATCTGCACAATCGCACGAGGGAGCAGATTGAGCGCACTCGAACGCACCGAACCAATCATCAAGGTGCCAGCGATCCGTTCACCTCTCAGGCTGGCTTTTGCATCCTCCTCTTCCCGCAGAATATTCCTTGCCATTTCCAAGACTTGCATACCCTGCGGCGTTAGTGTCGGTGGTCTGGAGGTGCGGTCAAAAAGGCTCGTCCCAAGCTCTCCCTCAAGGGCTTGGATCTGTTGGCTCACGGCGGAAGGAGTGAGCCCGACCACGTCCCCCGCCTTGGCAAAGGTGCCATGCGTGACAATCGCCACTAAGGTCTTCAACTGACGCGTATCCATCTATAAATCCAGTTTCTCTGCATTTGATAAGCAGAATTATTCGCTTTTGTGAAGTTATTCTCTCGATTAACGTTTCTGGCGGGAGGATTGTAGGTGCGCCGCCGGGAGCCGGTCACCAAAACAATCCAAAATTTGACAGATCGACAACTGCCTGACCTCAGGCCGTTGTCCGGAGAAGCATGCGATGAACAAAACCATCCTCGTAACCGGGCCAGACCTTGATCCGAGTGCAAAACAGCTCTTGGCAGACCATGGTTACAAGGCCGTGCACACTCCGCCTTACGCCGATAGCGCCGTGATCTCCGAATATCTGAAGTCCTCGGGTGCGGTCGGGATTGTATCACGCATGGGTCGCATCGATGAAAGCGTCATGGCCGGGGCACCGCAACTGCGCGTCATCTCCAAGCATGGCGTGGGCGTCGATAATATTGACTTGGAGGCCGCCGCGCGCCGCGGCATTCCGGTGCTCGTTGCCGCTGGCGCCAATGCAATCTCCGTTGCCGAACATGCCATCGCGCTTCTTCTGGCCGTCGTGAAGCGCATCCTGCCGCTTGATGCCGGCCTGCGCGCCGGCCGCTGGGAAAAGCCAGGCTTCGCTGGTCGCGAAATTGCTGGCGCGACGATCGGTCTGATGGCGATGGGCGCGATCGCCCAGGCCACCGGCCGCATGGCGCAGGGCCTTGGCATGAAGGTCATCGGCTACGATCCCTATGCCGACGACAGCGCGTTCAAAAGCCTGGGTGCCGATCGTTGCGCCAACTTCGAAGACCTGCTGTCTCGGTCGGATATTCTAAGCCTTCACAGCCCGCTGACCGAGCAGACCCGCAGCATCCTCGATGCCAGTGCCATCGCACGCATGCCGAAGGGCAGTTATGTCATCAACACCGCCCGTGGCGGACTGATCGACGAAGAGGCCCTTCTCAGAGCCATTCAGAGCGGCCATCTCGCTGGCGCCGGTCTCGACACCTTTGCCGTAGAGCCTCCCAAGGCCGATCACCCCTTCTTCGCAGAGCCGCGGATTGTGCTGACGCCACATATCGGCGGCGTAACTCGCGAAGCAGGGGTGCGCGTGGGAGTGGATGCTGTCAGCGGCATTTTCCAGGTTCTCGCAGGAGAGCCGGTGTCGCCATCGCGCATTGCAAACCGCAAGCTTCTCGACGCCACCAATCATACAATTGCCAAGTAAAGGAATAGAGATGTCCATCGGGTTCCGTATCAACAATCGTGGGAACGTCGCCTCGAAAGCACTGGTCGACGCTTTTGCGCTGCTTCCGGTTGCCAATGTCTCGGATGCCATGTCGCGCATGACCGCGGCTGGCCCGACGCTTCGTCCCATGCATGCCTCGGGCGGAATGGCCGGCGTCGCCCTGACGGTCAAGTCGCGTCCGGGCGACAATCTCATGCTGCACAAGGCTATCGACATGGCGGTGCCCGGCGACGTGATCGTCGTCGATGCTGGCGGTGATCTGTCGAACGCGCTGATGGGTGAATTAATGCTCGCCTACGCAGTCAAGAAAGGCGTTTCCGGCTTCGTTCTGAATGCCGCGATCCGCGATGTCGACGCCTTCGTCTCAACCAATCTGCCTACCTTTGCGGCCGGTGTTACGCATCGCGGTCCCTACAAGGACGGGCCGGGCGAAATCAATGTCCCGATCAGCATCGGCGGCATGGTCATCGAGCCTGGCGACATCATGATTGGCGATTCCGACGGCGTCCTTTGCGTTCCGCTCGCCGATGCCGAGGAGGTGCTCGCAAAGACCCAAGCCAAGCAAGATGCCGAGACGAAGCAGATGCAGGCGATCGCAGCCGGCACGAACGACCGAACCTGGGTCGATGCCGCCCTCAAGAAACTGGGCTGCGCTTTTCCAGAAAAATGAAATGAACATGTGGAGGAGGAAACTACCATGTTGAACTTGATCAAGAAGACGACCGCGCTCGCAGCGGCTGCCATGCTGACGGCGTGCCCGGTTATTGCCGCTGACTACCCGAAGAAGCCGATCGAGGTAATCGTGGGTTTTGAGGCCGGTGGAGGCACGGACGTGATGGCGCGGACGGTTGCGCCGTTCATCGAGAAGTATCTCGGTAACGGCGCAAGCCTTGTCATTAAGAACGTACCTGGTGCCAGCGGGCAGATCGGCGTGACCGAGGCGGCCCACGCGACGCCGGACGGCTATACACTCGGTACTTTCAATCTTCCCGGCATGATGGCTCGTACAATCGACCGCAAGGCCGACTACGATGTCGACGGCTTTACCTACCTTGCCAATGTGGTGAACGATCCCAATGTCATCGTCACCTCCAAGGCAAGTGGTTTTGATACACTCGACAAGCTGATCACCGAAGCGAAGGCCAATCCCGGTGCAATCACGGTCGGGATGTCGAGCCTCGGCGGTGACGACCACTTTGCCCTGATCAAGTTGCAGAATCTGCTGAAGACGGAGTTCACAATTGTTCCCTTCAAAGGCTCTGCGCCTGCGCGCACTGCGCTGCTTGGCGGACATGTCGCGATGGGCATCCTCAATATCTCGGAAGTGGCCGAGTTTCAGGACCAGCTCAACGTGCTGGGCGTTGCGCTCGACAAGCGCTCGCAGTTCGCTCCTGACATGCCAACCTTCAAGGAGCAGGGGCTCGACCTGGTCAATGGCGCCATGCGTGGATTCATTGCACCGGCCGGTCTGCCGGATGACGCACGAACCAAGCTGATGGATGCGTTTGCCAAACTCAAGGACGATCCGGAGTTTCTGAAGGCCATGAAGAATACGGCCAATCCCGTGGAAGTCGTCACCGGCGACGACTTCAAGGCGATGACCAAGGACATCCATGACCTGGCGAAGGGCGTGTGGGAAACCACGCCCTGGAACTGATCCGTCACAGGCGCGCGGTTCCAAGCCGCGTGCCGTTCCTGCATCTTTGAATGGAGCCGGATCATGTCCGAAACCCGTCCCTCTCGTTTGACCCGCCCGGAGACCTTGACTGCCGTCGGTATACTCATCGTCGCCGGTACATTCCTTGTCCCTGCGCTCGAACTCAAGGCGATTTCCGCCCTTCTTCCGGTCGCAATGCTCGTCGGCCTTATGGTGTTATCGCTCGCCCTCCTGATCAAGGATCAGCGCAAAGCCGCGAACGGCGATGTGGCGAAGCCGATGATGCAAGCGCCCTCACGTGTCGCAAGCGCCTTCCTTCTCATCACCGGCTATATGGTCGCAACGGGCCTCATTGGCTTCTATCCGGCAACCGCCATCACGATCCCGCTCGTCGCTTACGCCTTCGGTTACCGAAGCCTCCCGGGGCTACTGGCTGCGACTGTTATCGTCGTAGGTGCCATTTACGTGGTCTTCGACTTCGCGATGGCCCAGCAGTTTCCCGTCGGCATCGTGTGGGCAAGGTAAGCAGCCATGTACTACGAACTTCTGCACGCCCTTCCCGAAGTCCTGAGCTTCACCAATTTTGCCGCGGTGATCATCGGCGTGATCGCCGGAATCATCGTCGGCGCCATGCCTGGTCTGAGCGCTACAATGGCGATCTCGGTGCTGGTACCCTTTACCTTTGGCCTGGAGCCGCTGGTCGCTCTCGGCCTGATGGCCGGTATCTATAATGGCGCGATGTATGGTGGTGCCATACCCGCCGTACTTTTGCGCATTCCCGGTACGCCGGCGGCGGTCGCAACCACATTCGACGGCTATCCAATGGCCCAGAAAGGCGAGGGCGGCTTTGCCCTCCAGGTGGCCGTCGTATCCTCTTCGATTGGCGGGATCGCAAGTGCGATCGCACTCATGCTGCTAGCGCCCCCGCTGTCGAAGGTGACGTTACTCTTCGGCCCCTCGGAAGTTTTCTGGGTCGCGGTCTTCGGTCTCGCCAGCATCATCTTCCTGCTTGGCGGCAGCGCCATTAAGGGTCTGATCAGTGCTTGTTTCGGGGTTTTCGTGTCGGTCATCGGTTCCGACCCGATCTTCGGCACAGACCGTTTCACCTTCGGCCAGCTAGAACTACTTGATGGTATCAACATCGTCATTCTTCTGGTTGGCCTCTACGCTCTGCCGCCGGTGATCGACCTCCTGGAAGTGCCGCTCAAGACCGACAGCGTCAGCAGCGGCAAACTGGGAACAGAGCCCCTGTGGCGTGCACTTCCGCGCATGAAGCGCTTCTGGAAGACCTGGATTCGCTCGTCCATCATCGGCATCTGGATTGGTATCCTGCCCGGCGCCGGCGGCTCAATGGCGGCCTTCATGTCCTATAACGAGGCGCGTCGGGCGAGCAAGACGCCAGACACCTGGGGTAATGGCGAGCCGGAGGGTGTGGCTGCCGCCGAAACGGCGAACAACGCCGACACAGCTTCCGCGCTCATTCCTGCCCTTACGCTCGGCATTCCCGGCACTGCTGTCGCCGCTGTCATGCTGGGCGGACTGCTGATCCATGGTCTGCAACCCGGGCCGATGCTGTTTCGTGACAATCCGGACATCGTCTTCGGCTTCATGTGGCAATTTCTGTTCGGAGCCGTCCTTCTTGTTCTGCTCGGCGGTTCGCTCGCCACCAACAGCTTCGCACGCCTTCTGAACCTGCCGCGACCGCTGCTTGGATCCGTGATCATCGTTTTGATGCTGATCGGCGTCTACTCGATCCATGGCCGCATGTTTGATGTTTATCTCATGCTCGGCTTCGGGGCGATCGGCTATGTCATGGACAAGCTGAACTTCCCGCTTCCGCCGGTCGTGCTCGGGCTGATCCTTGGTGGCTTCGCTGAAGAAAACCTGAGGCTTGCCTTGCGTATCGGCCGTGGCGATTGGTCGATCCTGTTTGCTAATGTGACGAGCCTCGTCCTGGTGGCACCCACCGTAGCGGTCGTGGTAGGGCCGATGATCAAGCGTCATCTTCAAAAGAAGAAAAACGCTGACGGGAAGGCTTGAGCAAGATGAAGGCCAACCCGCATTTTGTGGTGAGAGAAGACTGGCTATCGACAGTGCAAGAGGAAATCATTGCGCCCGAACAGCCAATCCTCGATGCGCACCACCATTTGTGGGTGAGACCTGACGGGAGATACGGTGCCGCGGAACTCATGCGCGATGTGTCGTGCGGACATGACGTCCGCGCGAGTATCTACGTCCAATGCCGCACAGGCTACAGGGCCGATGTCGGGCCACTCCTACAGCCGGTCGGGGAGGTGGAGACAATCCTGGAATGGTGTCAAAATCAGCCTAATTATCCTGCGGCCATGGTTGCCTTTGCGGATCTCCAACTGGGCAGCGGGGTCCGTGACGTCCTGGACCGATTGATCGAAGCAGGTGGCGGCAAGGTCCGCGGTATCCGCAACACGACCGCCTATCACGCCGATCCTGCCGTGCGCTCGAACCCGAACCCGCCGCCCGATGGACTTCTGCGCAGCGATGCCTTTCTGGACGGCGCCAGGACACTCGCGAAATATGGTCTGACACTCGACGTCTGGGCATACCACACGCAGCTGGGCGAGGTGCTCGATCTAGCTGCGGCCGTACCTGATCTGACGGTGGTCATCGACCATTGCGGCGGTCCCCTCGGTGTGGGGCCTTACCGGCCTGCCGACCCGGGGGTGCTGGCGGACTGGCGCAGGTCCATCGCGGCATTGGCATACCTGCCGAACACCCGCATCAAGATCGGCGGCTTCGGTTTGGCGGTTCTCGGCTATCGCTATGCCGACGTGCCGCAGCCCCCGCATTCTGAGCAGCTTGCACGCGACTGGGAGCCCTATTTCGCTCACTGCCTCGAGAGCTTCGGGTCGCGACGCGCCATGTTCGAGAGCAATTTTCCTGTCGACAAGGGGCAGTATAGCTACGGCAGCTTGTGGAATGCGTTCAAACGCCTTTCGAGCCAGCTGTCATCCGAGGAGCGCGACGATCTTTTTTGGCGGACCGCGTCGCGCTCCTATGGACTGGACGAACAGTTTTTTACCAAAGACAGAGGGAGGACTATGTCTTGAAAACGATACTTCTAACGCTGGCGATCAGCGCGCTCGCCTTCACGCCCGCGTTTGCCGAGTTTCCTGAAAAGCCGATCGAAATTGTCGTCGGTTATTCCGCAGGCGGCGGCACCGATGTGATGGCGCGAACGGTCGCGCAGTATCTGGAAAAGGAACTGGGCGACGGTGCATCTGTGATCGTGAAGAATATGCCCGGCGCAGGCGGTTTGATCGGCTTCACCGAGGTCGCAAAGGCCGAACCTGACGGCTACACGCTTGGCACATTCAACCTGCCTGCAGCCTTCGCACTCACCAAGGACCGGCCGGCAGAATATGGGGTGGATAGCTTCACCTATCTTGCGAATTTCGTGGATGATCCAAATACCGTCGTCGTAAGCGCTTCGTCGGAATTTAAAAGTCTCGAAGAACTCATGGCTTCGGCAAAGGAAAATGCTGGCGCCGTCACGTTCGGCCTGGCCTCGCTCGGAGGCAATGATCACTTCGCGGCGAATATGCTGGCGGATGCTGCGAAGGCGGAGTTTACCTTGGTTCCCTTTAAAGGCGCTGCCATGGCGCGCACAGCGCTGCTGGGTGGGCATGTCGCCGCCGGCACCATGGCGCTCAGCCAGACTACGAGCTTCAAGGATGATATCAGGGTGCTTGCCGTCCTCTCTGATGAGCGCTCTGCCTTTCGTCCCGACGTGCCAACGGCCAAGGAACTCGGATTTGACGTCGAAATGTCGTCTCTGCGCGGCATCGTTGCTCCAGCAGGATTAAATGCAGAGATAACCGAGAAACTTCGCAATGCGCTAAAAGCCGTCAACGCGAACCCGGATTTCCAGAAGGCAATGGCCGAACAGGGAAATCCGATGGCGTTCGTCGCGGGAGACGCGTTTGCCGACCTGGCGCGGAAGCAAGATGGCGTTGCTCAGGCCATTTGGGACAAGAACCCTTGGAAATGAGGCCCGGACATCTGATGCCCAACTATTAAAGAGACGACACTGAACAGGAGGAGAAACGCATGAAACTCTCGACATTGGGCGCAGTGGCCGCCCTTTTAGCATCCACAACAATGGCCAAGGCTGAAGACTGGACCGCCTACACCTATTCCGCAGTCTCGACGACCGCTGCCGTGAAGGGCATGAACCGCATCGTTGAACGCGTCGGCAAGGAGACCGATGGCGAACTGACGATGACGCTGCATCTCGGCAAGACCCTGCAAATTGCCTCGTCCGACATCACGCAGGCCGTTGGCGACAACGTCGTCAACTTCGCCGCCGATTTCTTCTTCTCAGGCAGCGTACCTATCGCCCGGGTTCTCAATCTGCCGATGTTGATCGAGAACGACGACGAGTGGGCGAAAGCGACGGCAGCCATGGAGCCGATCCTGGTCAAGGCTTTCGGCCAGCAGGGGGTGACCTTGCTTGGCGGCTATCGCTATCCGGAGCAAACAATCTTCACCACGTTCGACATGAAGAGCCTGGCTGGCATGAAAGGCCACAAGATCCGAGTTACCTCGCCTGAACAGGGTAAGTTCGTCGAAGCCTTCGGCGGTGCGCCGATCACGCTTGCCGGGACCGAAGTGCCGACCGCGCTTGAGCGTGGCGTGATCGAGGGCGTGCTGACTGCCAGCGCCGGCGGCGCCAAGAACTGGCACGAATTCCTTCCCTTCAACTACCGCTTCCCCGTCAACTACGGCAACTCGATGATCATCGCCAACACGGATTCCTTCGATGCGCTAAGCGAGAAGGATCAGCAGATCCTGCGCAAGATCGTTGCCGAAGAGGGGCCGGCCACCACCAAGGCGTTCATCGAGGATGAGACCGTGCAAAAAACTGCGCAGGCTGATGCGGGCATGAAGATCAGCGAGCTTGCGGACGGCGATCTCGCGACAGCCCGCGAAAAGCTCGCTCCGTACTGGGAGGCCTGGGCAAAAGAGAACGGTCCCGAATACGAGGAAGCCCTGAAGGCCATTCGCACCGCCATCGGTAAGTGAGATGCACGACGATCACTATAACGGGCAGACTTCAGCCGGTTCTTTCTTCGACATGATGGCTGCGGTGGCGAAATTCGCCACTGCAGCGGTGCTGATTATCCTAGTGTTGCTCGTTGCCGGCGAAGCTCTTTCCCGCAGTCTATTCAATTATTCGATGGGATTCGTCGAAGAGGTCACCGGTTACTGCGTCGTCATGCTGACCTTCTTCGGTGCGGCCATCGCCATGCGCAGCGGCAGCCTGTTTCAGGTGCATTTCCTGTACGACACGCTGCCGGAAGCCGGGCGAGTCTGGATAACGCGGATCTTTGTCATTGTGGCGCTGCTCATCTGCGCCGTGCTGATCTGGAAAACCAACGACCTGATGCTGAGTTCGCTCAGTCGCGGCAAATTCGCTCCGACTGTTCTGCGGACGCCGCTCTGGATCCCTCAATTGCTTCTGCCGCTCGGCTTTGGCGTGATCGGCATCTTCCTTATCGAACAATTCCTGCTGACCATCGGCAGGTTCAAGAGTAAATCCTGATGGACGCAATCCTCGCTTTCGGACTTCTGATCGGCCTCATCCTCGGCGGCATGTGGGTCCAGTTTGCCGTGGCCGGCGCCGGCCTTTTCTACATTTGGCTGATGAAGGGCTTCGTCGGATGGAAGGCCTTGGGCATCGTTAGCTGGGGGTCTGCGAACAGCTTCACGCTGGCAGCCATTCCTCTTTTTGTCCTGATGGCAGAGGTCCTGCTCGGATCCGGCCTCTCAAGCAGGCTCTATAACGGTGTCGCTCCCTTCGCGCGGCGTTTGCCAGGCGGCCTGTTACACACCAATATTGCAGGGAGCGGCATCTTTGCGGCGATCTCCGGGGGAAGTGCTCCAACTGCCGCGGCCATGTCGACCGTGGCGCTGCCGGAGCTTTCGGTGCGCGGTTACGACAAGCGCCTTGTCGCAGGCTCGCTTGCGGCAGGCGGCACGCTCGGCATCCTGATCCCGCCATCGATCACGATGATCATCTATGCGACGTTCACGGAGACATCGATCGCCCGACTGTTCGCTGCGGGTCTCGTTCCGGGCATTATGCTTGCTCTCTTCTACATGGCCTTCATTGCTGCACGCGTTCTCATCAATCCGAAACTCGCACCTAAGACCGAGGTGCGAAGCACCTGGCCGGAACTCGGCGCCGCATTGCTAGATATCGTTCCATTCCTGGCGCTGATCGCAATCGTGCTCGGCAGTATATACGGCGGTTTCGCCACCCCGACGGAAGCCGGTGCTGTCGGCGTTCTCGGCGCCATCGCGATCGCCGCGTTCTACCGGCGCCTGAGCCTTCAGCTTTTGACGGATGCCCTGCGGCGCACGGCCACGATGAGCGGCAACATCCTGTTCGTCGTGTTTACCTCGATGATCTTTGCCTATGCGACGGCCCTGTCCGGTGTCGGGGAAGAACTGGTCGCAATGCTGAACGACGCCAACGTTTCGCGGCTCACCTTCCTGTTGATCATCATGGTCACCTTCGCCATCCTTGGCTGCTTCATGGAAGGTCTGGGCATGATTGCAATCATCGTTCCCGTGATCTTTCCAGCACTTCTTGCGCTCGGCGTCGATCCGGTCTGGTTCGGGGTTTTCGTCGTGATATTGGTCGAGCTTGGACAGTTGACGCCGCCGCTCGGCGTTATCCTGTTCGTGGTCGCCAGTTCTTCTAAAGAGGTGAAGGTGGAAGACGTCATCATGGGAACGGCGCCGTTCTTTGCCATCATACTGGTGTTCATGCTGCTGATGATTGCCTTTCCGCAAATCGCGCTCTTTCTGCCCTCGATCACTATCGGGTAATGCCTATGCACCACACTTATCCCTTCCCTGAGCCTGTGATCATCGATGCGGAAGTGTTTGCCGAACTGCCGGCGGACCTCAGACGCACGGGTGTTTCGTCCTACTGGGCCGAGCGCAATCGCCGCGGCCAGACGGTCGACAGTTTCCTTGAGGGGCCGTCCTTTGACAGCGAGGGTAACCTCTGGTTCGTAGATATCCCCTTTGGGCGAATCCTCAGCTGTGATCAGTCCGGAAACGTTCGAGAGATCGCAGAGTATGAGGGGCAGCCGAACGGGATGAAGATCCATCGTGACGGACGGATCTTCATCGCCGACTTCCAGAACGGAATCATGCAACTCGACCCGAAGACCGGCGAGATTTCCCATGCGCTGCGCGACTGCGATACGGAGGGGTTCAAGGGTTGCAACGATCTGCATTTCGGCCGCGACGGAACGCTTTATTTTACCGACCAGGGTCAGACCGGGCTGCAAGACCCGACGGGCAGGGTATATCGCTGGCAACCGGAGACCGGTGTGCTCACATGCCTGATCGATAAGGTGCCGAGCCCCAATGGGCTGGTTCTCGACATCAACGAGCATGTGCTCTATCTCGCGGTGACGCGTGCAAACGCTGTCTGGCGTCTGCCACTGTCGGCGAGCGGGCGGGTCAACAAAGCAGGGCTGTTCATCCAGTTTTCCGGTGGCCGGGCGGGGCCGGACGGCTTGGCACTGACAGCGCAAAACGGTGTCGTCGTCTGCCAGACCGGCATGGGCCTTGTGTGGGTCCACGATGCGCTTGGCCGACCTATCGCCGTCGTTCGGTCGCCACGGGGTCTGGGGACAACCAATTGCGCCTTCGGAGGTCCCGGCGGGCGGTCGCTCTTCATCACGGAATCGGACAGCGGTTCCATCTTGCGGGCGGAATTCCCAGAAGAAATGAAGATATCAGGGGCGCCATTGTTCTCAAAGCGCGAAAATTTTCTCGAGTGACATTATGACTAGGGAAACGGTGGTTCGATTCCCATCAAGAGCAGGATCGCATTGCCTTACCCCCGATCCATTCCGAAACCACAGTCCACTGTGCAGTCAGCAAGGTAATTGCCCTGGTTAACCCTGTGTTGACCATCGCTGGCGAAATTCGTGCTCCCATGTGTTGTGGGGTTTGTGATTCTGAATGCCATTACAGAAGCTTGAGCACCGAACGGAAGACGATTGCGTAGCGCCTGGGGGAAACGGATGTCCATGCTTGATGATGCCAACCTTGCGATTTCTATGACTTGGCGGCGGTTAAAGACCGTATCAGGGCGACGCCATGCAACAAATCATGTCGGATAACGCATCAGACTCTTCCAAACCGCGAGCCTGGTCTCCGGAAATCTGGCTGTGGTCGCCGGCGGAGGGCAAGTGGACCCCTGATGCCGGGGTACCGAGCAAAAGCGTCCAATTGTCGTTGACCAGCGAAGAGGTGGCGCAGTGCCAACGCTACGACGCTTGGACAAATATCGCGTTTTATGATTTTGAGCCGGATGCGCCTAACGATACGCAACGCTTGGATTTTAAGGCCGATACGATCGGCACGGTGACACCGACAGGCACGTTGTTCCGCTATCGCTCAGAGGCCATTTCGGGCAGCCGACTACCATCGAGTGGGCTGTCGAGCGCGCATGACGACATCGCTATCGGCTTGACGTTAGCAGGCGAGCGCCAGCATGCGACGTCGACCGGTGCGGTCCTGACCGCCGGCTCCAATGATTTTTTCGTCTACGATCCGACCAAACCCTCGCGTGTGGCTTGGCGTGCAAATCATATGGCCATTGCCCTAACCTTGCGCCGTAATGCACTGGTGGAAGCCTTCAATGGTGACGTGCCGGCGGAAGAGCGGATTGTTGAAGCGCTGCATAAGTCACGGCTGGCCCCCTTCCTCATAGCTCAATTGCGATTGCTGGCGGAACATATCGAGCAGATGTCGGCAATGGAAAAAGGCATGGTGTTCGGTAGCGTTGCCGACCTTACGCTGGGGGCGTTGCGTTCAGTCTATCAGCAACACGGCCCTGCCGATGCGCCTATGGCGCGCCGTGCCTTGTTCGTGGCGGCGACCCGCTACATCGACGCGCATCTGAACGACCTGACACTGGACGCAGACTCGGTGGCGCACGGCATTCGTTGCTCGCGCGCTACGCTCTACCGTTGTTTCGCCGATCGCGACCTTACTGTGGCAGGTGCTATCCGCATGGCGCGGCTGGAGCGCATGAGCAAACTGTTGCAGACCGCGCCGAGCCAAACGCCGATTGCTACCCTGGCGCTGAGCAATGGCTTCATCGACCTGCGAACCTTCAATCGCCAGTTTGCCAAGCGCTTCGGCATGACACCCGGCGAGTTTCGCCGTAGCCCGCTGCGCCACGTCAGGTCAGCCCTGGCGGAAACGGACCCAGATTGATACGCGTTGCCCTCAATTGATACGGGACTGCACTGCCACAAGTGACGTGGCGGAAGGAATATCCCACCGTTGCCACCAACGGAGGATGCCATGTCGAAGAATACAGACTACATCAACAGCCTCGACTATGATTTGGACAGACTGCTGGCGCTGGATTTACAGCCAACGTCCCAGCCCAAATTTCCCAACCGCGAACGTGCTTCCGGCTCGGTTATCATCTGCAGTAAGCGTGAGATCAATCTCGATCAGAAGATCGAGTCGAGTGCGCTATTGAACCCTGCGGCCGGGGTGATATTTCCTGGCGCTGTGATCAAACAGGACCAGACCCTGGCGGAAGGACGTCCCACGCCCTATCGCCTTGCCCGGGCACCCCTGACCCTGCGGGTGGAATTACCTGGCCTGGAAGAGCGAAGCGAACTCCGGGTCGAAATGCCGGACTACACATCCGTGTCGATCGCCATCGAAAAGACCGTCAACACCTGGCTGAAGGACACGGGCGACTACTTCCCGCCGATGCGCGCCTTCTCAAGCTCTCATAAATCATACACCCAAGAACAGATCGGCATATCCTTGGGTTTCGGTGCCCAATGGGGCAAGAACAGCGCCACCGCCAACTTGAAGTCGTCTTCGAACGACAGCGAGACGATCGTCTACCGGGTATTCCGCCAGATCTACTATACGGTGGTCGCGCAGGATCCGCAGGAGGCCGGCGATGTCTTTGATGCAAATGTGACCTTGTCAAAAAACAACATGCACAGCACCGAGCCGCCCGGCTTTGTGCGCAGCGTCGACTACGGCAGGATCATGATCGTTCAGATGCGGACAAGCGAGCATGTGAGCGAACACGATGCCGAAGCAGCGCTTGATGTTTCGACCAGCGGTGTCGAGGTGAGTGCCGAAACCAAGGCCAAATATGAAAGCATCGCCAATGTCTCCTCGTTTCAGGCGATCGTGCTTGGCGCCGGCGAGGGCTCTACACCTCTGCTGTTGGGCGAAATCGACAAAATCCGGGAAGTCATCGAAAAGGGTATTGTCTTGTCCAAGGACAATCTCGGCTATCCGATTTCCTATGTCGTGGCGGACCTGAAATCGGCGAAGGTGTCAGAGATCAGAAATACCACCCGATATGTCGAAGTTGACCGCAAGGTGCTTTCTGATCGACTGATCACCGTTCGCCATCGCGGCGGTTACGCCGCCAAATTCGACGTTACGTGGAACGAAGTGGATGAGGCCGCGAGCACTGACGACAAGACCGTCTTTGCCTCGAAAAGTTGGACTTCGCACGGTAAGACAAACCCCTATGATTGCACCTTGCCGCCATTTCCAGGCGACGCCCGGGACTTCATGGTGAAGGCCACGAACGACACGTGGATAGCCTGGGACAAGCACCACACGGCGTTCAAATCCTATCCGACCCTCGACCGCGACAGGATTATCACGATCCGCGGCACGACGATGAACATGACCATTGAGGACTGACGACAGGGTGATTGCCGCCGGCCTCATTACATCATCAAGCCAACCGGAAATTCCGGGCCGACTCGTCTCGGGCGAGCAGTGTACTTCTCATCAAGGAGATCACCCATGTCATCCATCCATCCCCATAATTCACTCACGATCCTGGCTCTGGGCATGCTGCTTGCGGTCACCGGCCAAGCTCACGCCACCAATTTGAAATATGACGCGAACTGCACAAAGGAGCACCGTACCTTGACGAAAGAGGCATTTGCCAGAATTATGCCGGTCGCCAAAAAAGCCGCGAATGCAGTTGACGGCATGACTGTAGAAAAAACGTCGCCACTTTACGAGACTTGGTTCGGCAAGGCCAACCAGACCCGGTTGACGAGAGTGCAAAGCACAATCGGCGACGTGCGCGATCTTCTGCAAAGCAAGAAAACCTTCACCGTCGAATGCGTACCACAACGCTGCGGCAACGGCACTTTTGCCCTGACAACCCACAAAAGGGACTATATCGGGCTGTGCGCCGCATTCTTCAAAGCCCCGTTGACCGGTGAAGATTCGCGTTCCGGCACGCTGCTGCACGAACTAACCCATGTGGTAGCCGGCACCCAGGACTACACTTATGGCAGGACAAATGCCCAGAAACGGGCCGCCGGCAATCCCAATGAAGCCGTCAACAATGCCGACAACTATGAGTTCTTTATGGAAGACCTGTCGGCGAAGTAGATTTACACAACGTGCGAAAGGCGAAGGACAGGTGCATGCCTGTCCCTTTGTCATTCAAAGTTCGGAAATCCACTTCGCCGCATGCAACAGGTATGTCGCGCGTCGATTTCTTCCTGACCGAGAACATGAGTTTCTTGATCAACAAAGTGAACACAATTCCCGGATTCACCGATATCGGTATGTACGCGAAGGCGATGGCGGCAAGCGGCGTCAGCTATCCTGATGTCATCGATCGGCTGGTCGAGCATGGTCTCGCACGCGCCGGCCTCTGAGCCGCAAAATGTCTCTTCCCGGTGTGGCAGACATGCACCGGGAAGAAAAACGCCGCAGCTTCGTCTGCTCTTGTCACAAGAACTGCAATAAACCGGATTAATTGCCGTGGCATGCGTCTGGTGTGTTTCTTGCGTTTTCGGCGGCTATGTACTACATAACTTATTGAAAAATGGTGGTGATAACGATGTCTAGCGTTGCGATTAAAGTTCTGTCGACGGTGAACGCCCCTTACGGGACGAACCTTTCGGCTGAGCAACTCGCTTCGAAGATTTCGGATTTTGCGAGCGTCGAGAATTTCGATGCTTCCGCATTCTCATTCTATTCCGAAGTGAAGGCCGACCTCCAGCACCAGTTTCTCGATGAGATGGAAATCGACCACGGTACAGCATTCGAGATTGCCAAGAAATTCTCGCAGCTGGCTGGATACCCCCTTGCCCTAGCCGCTTGAAATCGACTTCATTTGCGCTCCCAGTCTGACCAACGATCCCACATCCCGTGTCGCGGTACGTGGAGCCGAAGTTGACCTTGAGACCCCGGGCGAAATCATCGCGAAGAAGGTTCATTATCGAGGATACTCTCTTCAGCCACGTGACATGTTCGATATCGCGTGCATCGCCAAGGCACTCGGCGATGAATACGTTCTCGCAGCTCTCTTGCCATTCAAGACCAGGGCCGCCGCGGCATTGGCAGTCGCAGAGAGAATGGATGCAGGCCTCGCTAGCACAGTCATGGGGAAGCTTCAGCATAGAGAAGGATATGAGGATATTTCGAAAACTGCTCAAGCGACGACAATCTCGCTTTTGAAAGCGGTGTGCGATCACATGCCAGCGGTATCCGCAGCGCCTTCCTCTCCGTCTCTGCGCTGATTTCTCGGCAACTTGGCGACCTTAGCGATACCGCCGTTCGGTCGATTATTCTTTCGGTGCGCATCATTCCGATTAGCCAGCAAAACCAAGTTAGGGCGGTGCCAGCGAGCGTGAATGAATTGTGTCGCAAATGCTTAGCCAATCCACGACGCATGGTCGACGGTTCGAATCCGTTCAAGAGCTAAAACCTGACCAAGAACCCAATTTCGCACGAGGGCATTGCGTATTGACGGCGGGAGTCATATATGTAGGTACGTTTCTACATGGAGCTTCGTATGGGTACCATCAGTTTGACCAGCCGCGAATTGAACCACGATGTTGGCAGAGCAAAGAAGGCTGCTGAGGCTGGACCTGTCGTTATTACTGATCGGGGCAGGCCATCGCACGTCTTGATGACTTACAGTGAGTTTGAGCGTCTGACAGGGAAACGTCATAATCTTGTCGATGCGCTATCAATGCCGGGTTTGTCGGCCATCGATTTCGATCCTCCTCGATCGATTATAGCAGCGCGCGAAGTTGATCTGACTTGAAATATTTGCTCGATACAAACGTTGTCTCCGAACTTCGAAAGGTGGGCGACGGTAAAGCCGATCCGAATGTAACGGCTTGGATAGGTGCGCGCGATGCCCGTGATTTGTGCATTTCTGCGATAACAATTTTAGAGCTTGAGCGCGGGATACTTAGCATTCAGCGCCGCGACCCTGCGCATGGCTCTCGTTTACGCGCATGGATGGATGGTCGGGTTCGCCCAGAGTTTGCTGAGCGCACCATCGTAGTCGATGATGCGGTTGCTACTCGTTGCGCCCATTTGCATATACCAGATCGCCGTAATGAAGCTGATGCAATCATTGCCGCCACGGCGCTTGTCCACGGGCTGGCGGTGGTGACACGGAATATTCAGGATTTCCAGGGAACAGGGGTAGTCCTTGTGGACCCTTGGAGCGTCTGAGGCCAGGGCCGCAGCGGCCCGGATCGTCCCTGCGAGTTGGGCAGTAATTGACGTGTCGCCGGTTCATATCCCATCAAGGCG
>NZ_VTPB01000005.1:0-247039 GCF_008274755.1 Agrobacterium sp. B1(2019)
ACAGACCACATCAGCAGTCACAAAATCAATCCCCCAAGGCTCAAAACCCCGGAAACAAACAAGCATTCAGCTCATCTTCTTGATTTTCTTAGAACGAAAGACTTCGTCGCCAGCAGCGCCGCCGCCCTCGTTCAGTGAGCGGACTTATAAGAGATCACCCTCAAACAAGTCAACACACCAAATTCGAAAAAATAAAGAAATGTTATATCTGCATGATTCTAAAAGGAAATTTCGTTTTCATGAGCGTATCGGCATAATAAGACGCCACCGAGCTTGTGGTTTTGCACAGGAGAGTACGCCCACGCGCATGAAGGCGGGTCGCGCGCCTTCTTTTAGCCCCCTTCCTCGCCAATTGCTTTGCCAACGAAGCGTTAACACGAGACATGCCTGCGCGTGTCCCTATACAGACGGTTGCGACATGTCTTCCGGTGCGTCGACCGATTTGACTCACGGCTTTGAAAGTTGCACATCTTCGCGTGAAGTTTCTGGAGAGCGCATGACCGACAGGGCACAGCTGGTATGACTGCGGATCGCAATGTGATCCGGTCGCTAGGCACGGAACCGCCAATTCTGGCGGAAGGACGACGTGCACCCGATCGCCGTGAGATTTCGTTGCGCTGGCTTTCGGGCACGTTCCTCACGGGGATTACCTCTTCGATCTTGATGGGGGTTGCGCTGTTTGCCGCTCTTGACGGTCGCCAGCAGCTTGCCATTCCCGCCGAAGCTTTCGCCAAGACGGATATGGGCGACAATGTGACGGAGGCAGCTCGTCGCGGCACGCGCCTCGTTGCTCCGAACATCGCGGCCCGCCCCTCCGATCGCTCGATCATGGAAGTTTCCACCGTTATCAATGAAGGCGACAAGGAAGTGGTCCGCAAGGTCCCCTTCTCTCACGTCAAAATTCCGCTGGCGTCCAATTACGCGAAACAGGATGACTACCCCGCCTTTGATCCGCTGAACATATTTGCCAGCAACGACGACAAGGATGCGCCCGCTCCGGCGGCGAGCCGCACCGGCACGATCTACGGCTCCGAGGTCGAATCCGAAGTCAGCCTGAAAACCGTCGCCTTTCCCATCCAGCACTCTAAATATGCTTTTGCGGGCTCCCTGAGCTTCGATGAGGTCGAGGAAGCGGTACGTTCAAACGGCTCGATCCTGACGGACGGTAACGAGCAAGTTGCGGCACTCTACTACATCGACCCACGCCGCTTCGATAATGATGATGGCGATGTCGACATTACCGCCGGCCTTGCTGCCCGCGTTGTCGAGCAAAACATGTCGGTTTCGACCCCGCAATCACCCTCGGTTCCCGCCAAGGAATATGCCGACGACATCATCCCTGCCCGCCAGACGGAGACAATCGAAGCTGCCCTCTTCGGCGCCGGTTATTCGAAGGCGCAATCCTCCGAAATTGCCGGGCTGCTTTCGCCGCAAATCCAGTCGAACAATGTCGAAAGCGGCGACGTTCTGCGCGTCGGCATCATCCAGGAGGACGAAAAGAGCGACATCGTGCGCGTGAGCCTTTATCGCAAGGGACGCCACATGGTCACCATGGCCATCGATGATCGCAAGCGTTTCGTCAAGGCTAGCGAACCGCCGAAGCTCGACGCCGTGGCGACCGCCTTCGACAGTACGCCAACGCCTGCCGCCGGTCGCGATCTGCCGAGCGTTTATGACGGAGTCTACCGTGCGGCTCTGGCTTACGGCATGAACCAGAGCATGGTTTCGCAGCTCATCAAGCTTCTGGCCAGCAGCGTCGATTTTCAGGCGCAGCTCAAGCCGGCCGATACGCTGGAGGCCTTTTTCTCCGTGGAGGACGCGGACGGCAAGGCGACGGACAAGTCGGAACTGCTCTACGTGAACGCCAAATTCGGCGACAACGAGACACGTTTTTACCGTTTCCAGAACCCGGACGACAACAGCATCGATTATTTCGACGAGAACGGCAAAAGCATCCGGCAGTTCCTGTTGCGCAACCCCGTTCCGAACGGCCGCATGACATCCGGTTTCGGTATGCGCCGCCATCCGGTTCTGAAATTCAGCCGCATGCACACCGGCACCGACTGGGCGGCGCCCCGTGGAACGCCGATCATCGCGACCGGTAACGGCATTGTGGAGAAGGCCGGCTGGGCATCCGGTTACGGCAACCAGACCCTGATCCGCCACGCCAATGGCTATGTCTCTTCCTACAACCACCAGAGCGCCATCGCCAAGGGCGTGACCGAAGGTTCCAAGGTCCGGCAGGGTCAGGTGATCGGTTATGTGGGATCGACCGGCCTTTCGACCGGCGCGCATCTGCATTACGAGCTGATCGTCAACGGCACCAAAGTGGACGCCATGAAGGTGCGCCTGCCGGGCGGCAAGTCGCTTTCCGGCGAGGCGCTGGCGCGGTTCTCCGATGAGAGAAAGCGCATCGACAATCTGCTCAACATCGCGGACAAGCCTAATCAGGTGGCGAGCCGGTAACTCGGCGGACTTTTACGGGTTAAAAAGTTGTCAAATGAAAAGGGCTCCGTTTCCGGAGCCCTTTCATTTTATGCCGCATCGGCCGTTTCAGTCTCAGCCTCACCCTTGGCGGGTTTGACCTTGAACAGCAGGCGGTCGGTGCCTGAGGTTACCTTAACCCGTGAACCATCGGGGATTTCACCGCCGAGGATCATTTCCGCCAGCCTGTCCTGAACCGATTTCTGGATCACCCGCTTCAGCGGACGCGCGCCGTAAGCCGGATCGTAACCCTTATTGGCAAGCCAGTTGCGGGCATCCTCATCCAGTTCGAGCGTGATCTTGCGATCTGCCAGGAGCGAGACGAGACGCTTCAGCTGGATTTCCACGATCGCACCCATTTCGTCACGCCGCAGGCGGTGGAACAGGATGATATCGTCGATACGATTGAGGAATTCCGGCCGGAAATGCGACCGGACCCGCTCCATGACCAGTTCGCGAACCGAATCCACATCGTCATTGTCGCCCATCTGCGTCATGAATTCCGAACCGAGGTTCGAGGTCATGATGATGATGGTGTTCTTGAAATCGACGGTGCGGCCCTGGCCATCCGTCAGGCGGCCATCATCCAGCACCTGCAAGAGGACGTTGAACACGTCCGGATGCGCTTTTTCGATCTCGTCGAACAGCACGACCTGATAGGGCCGACGGCGAACCGCTTCCGTCAGCGCGCCGCCTTCTTCGTAACCGACATAGCCGGGAGGCGCGCCGATCAGCCGCGCGACGGAGTGTTTCTCCATATATTCCGACATGTCGAGGCGAACCATCGCGGTTTCGTCGTCGAACAGGAAGCGAGCGAGCGACTTGGTCAGCTCGGTCTTGCCCACGCCCGTTGGGCCGAGGAAGATGAACGAACCGATCGGCCGGTTGGGATCCTGAAGGCCGGCGCGCGAACGGCGAACCGCCTTGGAAACCGCCTGAACGGCCTCGCCCTGCCCGACAACGGACTTGGCAAGCTCGTCTTCCATGCGCAGCAGCTTTTCGCGCTGGCCTTCCAGCATCTTGTCGACCGGAATGCCGGTCCAGCGGGAAACGACATGGGCGATATTGTCCGCCGTCACCACTTCCTGAACCATTGAGCCGGCGCCGCTGCTGTCGCGGGCTTCCGCCGCAGCCAGTTCCTTTTCAAGGCTCGGAATGATGCCATATGTCAATTCGCCGGCGCGTTGGAACTGGCCGTTGCGCTGGGCGATTGCCAGCTCGTTGCGGGCTTCATCCAGCCGCTTCTTCAAGTCGGCGGCATGGCCGAGCTTCTGCTTTTCCGCCTGCCAGCGGGCCGTCAGCGCATCCGCCTTTTCTTCCGTATCGGCCAACTCGTCCTCGAGCTTCTTGAGGCGGTCGGCGGACGACTGATCCGTTTCCTGCTTCAGGGCTTCGCGCTCGATCTTCAGCTGAATGATGCGGCGATCCAATTCGTCCAGTTCCTCCGGCTTGGAATCCACCTGCATGCGAAGACGCGAAGCGGCCTCGTCCATCAGGTCGATTGCCTTATCAGGCAGGAAGCGGTCGGTGATGTAGCGGTTGGAAAGCGTCGCAGCCGCAACCAGGGCCGAATCCGAGATGCGGACCTTGTGGTGCTGTTCGTATTTTTCCTTCAGACCGCGCAGGATCGAAATCGTGTCCTCAACGGTCGGCTCATCCACCAGAACGGGCTGGAAACGGCGTGCAAGGGCCGGATCCTTTTCCACATGCTTGCGATATTCATCGAGCGTGGTGGCGCCGACGCAGTGCAGCTCACCGCGGGCAAGCGCGGGCTTTAAGAGGTTGGACGCATCCATCGCGCCATCGGCCTTGCCGGCGCCGACCAGCGTGTGCATCTCGTCGATGAACAGGATTATGCCGCCATTCTCGGCCTGCACTTCGTTCAGAACCGCCTTCAGGCGTTCCTCGAACTCACCGCGATATTTCGCACCGGCGATCAGCGCGCCCATATCGAGCGCCATCAGCTTCTTGTCCTTCAGGCTTTCGGGCACGTCGCCATTAACGATACGCAGCGCAAGGCCTTCCGCAATCGCCGTTTTACCGACGCCGGGTTCACCGATCAGAACGGGGTTGTTCTTGGTACGGCGCGACAGGACCTGGATGGTGCGGCGAATCTCGTCGTCGCGACCGATGACAGGGTCGAGCTTGCCTTCGCGGGCTTCTTCCGTCAGGTCGCGCGCGAACTTCTTCAGCGCATCGAAGCCCTGTTCGGCATTGGCGCTGTCAGCCGTGCGGCCCTTGCGGATATCATTGATGACCTGATTAAGCGCCTGCGCCGTTGCGCCGGCCTTCTTCAGGGAAGCCGAAGTGGTGGCGGAACTTTCAATCGCAAGTGCCTGCAGCAGACGCTCGACAGTGACGAAACTGTCGCCGGCCTTCTTGGCGAGATCTTCCGCAGTCGAGAACACTTTGGCAAGCGGCGCGGTGAGCGAAAGGCCGCCATTGCCGCCGGAAACCTTGGGCAATTTCGCAAGTGCCGCATCATTGGCAAGACGCGCTTCCTTGGCGTCGCCGCCGGCGCGCTCGATCAGCGATGCCGCCATGCCCTGCTCGTCATCGAGCAGTACCTTCAGAACGTGTTCGGGCGAAAATTGCTGATGGTTTTCGGCAAGCGCGAAGGTCTGCGCCGACTGCAGGAAACCGCGAACGCGCTCGGAGTATTTTTCAATATTCATAGTCGAACCTCCATAGACCGGCCCGCCCGCTTTCGGCACGGCACCGGGTGTTAGGGTTGAGGCTCCCTCAAAAGGCAAGCCCCGCTACGACAGCCGTGCTTAAGAGATTTCACGTCCGTCGCCTCTCGCTGGTCGGCACCGACGATGCGGTGTTTGTCCTTCCTGCACGAATATGGGAGCCGTTTTCATCGGTTTAAAGGGGAGCAAATCCGCCATATCGGGAAATTTTCGTTCGATCTGACAGGTGTCAATTCGCCTCGCCGGATGAAGCTGGAGAAGGTGAACTACCGCCGAAAACAAAAAACTCCGGCAAGCCGGAGTTTTTCAATCGCCATGTGATTTGCAGACGCTGCTTATTCGGCAGCATTCTCGAGAGGCGCGACCTCTTCACCCGCAGGCGTTTCTTCGCCTTCGGCGCCTTCCGCCGCGGCGGTACGGCGCGGGCGACGCTGACGGGGGGCAGCTGCTCGGCGGGTCTTCGGGGCACGTTCAGCCGCTGGTGCTTCCGCCTGCTGCTGCTCTTCCTCGACAGCCACTTCCATGGGCGTGCCTTCAATGACGGGCTGCGGCGCCTGGCTGGCGTCGTAAACCGGAGGCTGCTGTTCGGCGGTCACCTGCGGCTGGCGCGGCTGACGCTCCTGCCGTTCGCGGCGATCCGGACGCTCACGACGCTCCTGGCGCGGTTCGTTCCGCTCGTTACGCTCCTGGCGTTCGGGCTGCTGCGCCCGCTCGGCCTGTTCGGCCTGCTGCTGCGGCGCAACGGCACCTTCATCGCCGTCGTTCACTTCCATATCGTCACCGTCGGCGGCATTGTACTCGCCGCGGTCGTCGCGCTGGAAGCGTTCCTGCATCTGGGCCTGAGCCGACGCAATGATGCGGTTATAATGTTCAGCGTGCTGCAGATAATTCTCAGCGATCACGCGGTCGCCGGAACTCTGCGCGTCGCGCGCCAGCGCCGCGTATTTTTCCGCTATATGCTGGGCTGTGCCACGGATTTTAACATCGGGGCCGGAACTGTCATAAGTCCTGGTGAGCGGGTTGCCGCCCTTGCGGTTAAAGTTGTTGTTACCGCCACCATTGTTATTGTTGTTGTTTCCACGCCCCCGGCCGCGCTTGTTTTGCTGTCCTGGCCTCATCAATTGCTCACCTGAATTCTGTTTTGCTGACAATCTGGTTGTTTTCATGCAATTCCGGGCGGAAAACCGCTGGAAATTTTTTCCTGAAATTGCTCCATCACGCGCCTTGCCGAAGATAACTCCCGGGCAAGACCTCGCGTATGACGACCGGCTGCGCAAATGCTGCACCGAGCCGCCTGCGAACAAAGTTTACTGATTCACATGCCGGAAACGCCCAGCCTTTCAGGGCTCCTTAAAGAACCCGCTTCGGGACTGACCCATACCCTGACGAATCTCAGTTCGTCCTCAGCCACCCGGCATGTGGCCGCAAACTATCCCGCTTCCCGCGGAAATCCAAGCCTTTTCTTTTGCTGTGCAAAATATCCTTGCAAAAAATCCGCAGACATATCGCGAACAACTATCTCCGGAAGGTCAAAACTCTGTCGTTACCGCCATAATCCTTGACGGCGTCCAGAAGAGAGAAGCCGTGGGAAGCAAATATAGCGGAAACATCAAGCCTTTGATCGAAACCGATCTCCACACCGACAATCCCGTTTTCCACAAGAAAGCGGCCTGCATCTGCAGCGATGAGGCGGTACGGTGCAAGGCCGTCCTGACCTCCATCCAGCGCCGCCATCGGGTCGTGGTTACGAACCTCCCGGTCGAGCGTTGCTACCATATCAGTTCTTATATAGGGCGGATTCGACACAATTATGTCAAAGCGGCCAGAGATTTTTTCAAACCAGTCACTGCGAATGGTTTCGAAGCGTGAACTGAGGCCATTTCGAGCGGCATTTCTGGCGGCCGTTTCCAGCGCATCGGCCGAAATATCACTGCCAATACCGGACGCCTGCGTACATTCCTTTAGCAGTGCCAGACAGATTGCACCCGTTCCGGTGCCTAAATCCAGAATGCGGACGCTACCCGTTCGGGAAACCGTCTCCTTTAACGCCGGCAACAGCGTATCGACGAGAACCTCTGTATCCGGGCGGGGTTCGAGTGTTTCCTTCGATAGAAGAAGATCAAGGCCGTGAAACTCGCGGTGGCCGAGAATGCGATGCACCGGTTCGCCCAAGGCCCGCCGCTCGATCATGGCGGTGATACGCGCGTTTTCTTCCGCGGTGACCGGGCGGTCTGGCTTCATCACGAAATCGGTCAATGAGAAACCGACGACTTCCGCAATCAAAAGCCGCGCATCGAGAAGCGGATCATCGATCCCGGCTGTCTGCAGCCTTTTGCGGGCGGCGGCAAGCGCGCTCGCGATACTCGCTTCAGCCGCCGTGCTCAAAGCTGTTCGCCGAGCTGGGCGAGTTGTCCCGCCTGATAATCGGCGATCAGCGCATCCACAAGTTCATCGATCTCGCCTTCGATCATCCGATCCAGCTTGTAGAGCGTGAGATTGATGCGGTGATCGGTAACGCGACCCTGCGGGAAGTTATAGGTGCGGATGCGCTCGGAGCGATCACCCGAACCCACCTGGCTCTTGCGGTCGGCAGAGCGTTCGCTCTCCACCTTCTGGCGTTCGATATCGTAAAGCCGGGAGCGCAGAACCTGCATGGCCTTGGCGCGGTTCTGGTGCTGCGATTTCTCCGAGCTGGTAACGATCAGGCCCGTGGGAAGATGGGTGATGCGAACGGCGGAGTCTGTGGTGTTGACGTGCTGGCCGCCGGCTCCCGACGCGCGCATCGTGTCGATACGGATGTCTTCCGGACGGATTTCGACGTCGATGTCTTCCGCCTCCGGCAGCACGGCAACAGTGGCGGCAGATGTGTGAATGCGACCACTCGCTTCCGTTTCAGGCACACGTTGCACACGGTGCACGCCGGATTCGAATTTCAGCTTGGAGAACACCCCTCGCCCGCTGATCGTGGCGATGATTTCCTTGTAACCGCCCGCTTCACCTTCGCTTGCGGAAAGAACTTCCACCTTCCAGCCCCTGGTCGATGCGAAGCGCTCATACATGCGAAAAAGATCGCCGGCGAACAGTGCCGCCTCGGAACCGCCGGTTCCGGCTCGAATTTCGAGGATCGCGCTTTTTTCGTCCGCCGCATCCTTTGGCAACAGCAGGACCTGCATATCCTTTTCAAGCTCGCCGATACGGGTCTCGACCTCTGGCAGCTCCATTTCCGCGAGCTCGCGCATATCCTTGTCGGTCGTCTTGTCGGCCAAAAGCGCTTCTAGATCGTTGGCCTCGGAAACAGCCTTCTCGTAGTCGCGGATTTTCTTCACCACCGGCTCGAGTTCGGAATATTCCGAAGCCAGTTTCACATAGACATCCGCTGCCGGGCCTGCCGACATGCGCGCTTCGATCTCGCCGAAACGTCTTTCCAACTCGCGCATTTTTTCGACGGGAAGCTTCGCCACCAGTCACTCCAATAATGAAACAGGTCTTTTAGAGCACTTTCGCTTTTCATCGAAACGCGAAAACGCTCTAACTTTTTGCTTTAACGCATTTCCGGACGGAAAACCGGGGTCCACTCTTCCTGGAAAAGCTCTAAACGGGAATGGAATGCGTCGCAGCGAAGCGTAACAACACCTCGCGCGCGCTTTCCAGCGAATTGTGATCGTCCAGCGCCGCGTTCAGCTCTTCGGCAAGGCGCGCGGCATCGAGCCCGAGCAGCATTGCCTTGACCGGACCGATTGCCGTCGGTGACATGGAGACCGAACGGAAGCCGAGGCCGATCAACGCCATGGCCGAAAGCGGCTTGCCCGCCATTTCGCCGCACAGCGTGACCGATGTGTGATGCCTTTCGCCAGCGCGGACGATATCGCGCAGAATGCGCAGGAACGGCTTGCCGAGATTGTCGAAACGATCCGAAACACGCGCATTGCCGCGGTCGACCGCCATCGAGAACTGGAACAGGTCGTTCGAACCGACGGACACGAAATCCACCTCCTGCATCAGCTCATCGAGCTGCCACATCAGGGAGGGCACTTCCAGCATGGCGCCGAATTGCAGCTTTTTCGGCAGCGCATGGCTGAATTTGGAGAGATGCTGCACTTCCTTCTGTAACAGGTCGCGGGCGGCGCGAATTTCTGACACTTCCGTCACCATCGGCAACATCATGCGCAATTCAGCACCGGATGCGGCGCGCAACAGTGCACGCATCTGCGTGCGCATCAGGCCCGGACGGTCGAGCGACAGGCGAATCGCCCGCCAGCCCAGCGCCGGATTTTCCTCTTCCTGGCCCCGCATATAGGAAACGACCTTGTCGCCACCGATATCCAACGTGCGGAAGGTAACGCTCTTGCCCTTAGCCTGCCGCAGAACGGAGCGGTAGAACGCCTCCTGCTCCTCGCCCTTCGGCATGTTGGAGGCGATCATGAATTGCAGTTCGGTGCGGAAGAGGCCGATGCCATCGGCGCCGGATTCCTCCAGTTGCGGCAGGTCCACCAAAAGGCCCGCATTCATCTTCAGATTGACCTTCTGGCCATCCTTGGTGATCGGCTCGACATTGCGCAGCGCGCGGAACTGCTCCTGTCGCTTGGCGCGCAGGCGCACCTTTTCTTCATAAGCGCGCTGCAAATCCGACATCGGGCGCAGATGCACCTGGCCGTCATCGCCATCGATAATGATGGGATCGTTATTTTCCGCCAGCGCGACGATCCCGGTCGCCTGCCCGATGATCGGAATGCCCATGGCCCGCGCGACGATGACGACATGGCTGGTCACCGCGCCGTCTTCGAGCACCAGTCCACGCAGTTTTTCACGCGGATAATCCAGCAGCTCGGCAGCGCCCATGGCGCGCGCCAGAACGATGGCGTCGAGCGGGAAATCCTGCTCCGGCCCACGCCCGCCAAAACCGATCAGCTGGCGCAGCAGCCGGTTGGCGAGATCGTCGAAATCATGCATGCGCTCACGCAGATAGGGGTCAGTGAGCCGCATCATGCGCGCCTTGGTGTCGCTCTGCACCTTCTCGACCGCCGCTTCCGCCGTCAGGCCGTTGCGGATGGCCTCTTCCATGCGCCGCACCCAGCCCTGATCGTGGGCGAACATGCGGTAGGTCTCGAGAACCTCGCGGTGTTCGCCCTCGGTCGGCACGTCACGGCGCTGCAACATGTCGTCGATCGACAGGCGCAGCGAGCCGATGGCGTCGGCAAGACGGCGGATTTCCGTATCGGCATCTTCATTGAGCAGGTTGGTCACGACGATGCGCGGATCGTGCAGCACGACGTGGCCAAGGCCGATTCCTTCGCCATAACCATCGCCATCGATGGAAACCGCGCGCGTCAGGTCCAGCTCCACGCCGGGGCGGGTGATCTTCTTCAATTCACCGCTCGCCACTATTTCAGCGATAAGCATCGCGGTTGTCTCGAGCGCTTCAACTTCATCCTCCCGATATGTTCGGCTGGCCTTGTTCTGGACCACAAGAACGCCAAGAGTGCGACCGGAGCGCAAAATCGGCACGCCGAGGAAGGAATGATAAATTTCCTCACCGGTTTCAGGAAGATAGCGGAAAGCGGGATGCGCCTGCGCATCGGAAAGATTGAGCGGTTGGGCGGACGCGGCGATGGTGCCGACAAGACCTTGCCCCATTTTCAGCTGGGCAAGATGCACGGCATCCTTATTGAGACCTTCGGTCGCATAAAGTTCCAGCACGCTGTCGGAACGCAGCACGTAGACCGAGCAAACCTCCGCCACCATGTTGCTGGCAATCTGACGGACGATCTGGTCCAGACGCTCCTGCGGTTCAAGGTGCTCCGCCATCATTTCGCGCAGCCGCTTGAGCAGGACACGCGGACCTGCGGAAAGGTCTCTCATCGCGTTTGCTCCCCGACGCTTCCGATCCGAATGTCATAATATTCGGGAATCAAAAGGTCATTTAAAAATTTATAGCGCGAGAAGCGCGTCCCGCAAGGGACACGCTTTCATGAAACGCCGCATCGGAAGAACGCAACTCCGAAGAATCGGAGCATCGGGAACCGATGCCTCGGGTTCAAGCTTTATCGAGGCCGTAAGCGGAATGCAAAGTGCGAACGGCAAGTTCGGCATAGGCGCCGTCGATCAGGATCGAAATCTTGATCTCGGAGGTAGTGATCGCCTTGATGTTGATGTTCTTCTCGGCAAGCGCCTTGAAGGCACTGGCGGCCACGCCGGCGTGGCTGCGCATGCCGATACCGATGACCGACACCTTGGCGAGGCCCGTCTCGTTCTGCGCGACGTCGAAGCCGATCTGGGCCTTGTTGTCTTCCAGAAGCTTGATAGCCTTGGCGACGTCGCCCGAAGGAACGGTGAAGGTCATGTCGGTGCGCGAACCGTCTTCGGAGATGTTCTGCACGATCATGTCGACATTGATATGCGCTTCGGCGAGCGGCCCGAAGATCGCGGCGGAGACGCCCGGACGGTCGGCCACGCGGCGCAGCGAGATCTGTGCTTCATCCTTGGCATAGGCGATGCCGGTTACGACTTCCTGTTCCACGATTTCATCCTCGTCACAAATCAAAGTACCGGGCGGGTTGATGAGGTCGCCCATGCCCGGCGCATCGGGATCCTCGAAACTGGAGCGAACGAAGGTGCGCACCTTGTGTACCATGGCAAGCTCGACCGAGCGAACCTGCAGAACCTTCGCGCCGAGAGACGCCATTTCGAGCATTTCCTCGAAGGCGATCTTCTTCATGCGGCGAGCCTTCGGCTCGATGCGCGGGTCGGTCGTGTAGACGCCGTCGACATCCGTATAGATGTCGCAGCGATCCGCCTTGACGGCGGCGGCGATGGCGACAGCCGAGGTGTCCGAACCGCCGCGGCCGAGCGTCGCGATGCGGTTGTCAGGACCGATGCCCTGGAAACCGGCAACAACGGCAACCTGGCCTTCGCCCATGCGTTTGACGATATCGGAACCGTCGATTTCCAGAATCCGGGCGGCGCCGTGCGCATTGTCGGTGCGGATCGGGATCTGCCAGCCCTGCCAGGAGCGAGCATTGATGCCCATGGATTGCAGCGTGATCGCCAGAAGACCTGACGTCACCTGTTCGCCGGATGCAACAACCGCATCATATTCGCGCGCGTCGAAAAAGGAGGCGGCGTTGGCGCCAGCCACCTTCGCGGCGTTCTGCACCCAGTCCACCAGCTCGTTGGTTTTACCGGACATGGCAGAAACGACCACGGCCACTTCATGGCCGGCATCCACTTCGCGTTTCACATGCCGTGCGACATTGTGAATGCGTTCGAGGTTCGCGACGGACGTGCCGCCGAATTTCATGACAATGCGAGCCATAGCCTTGACCAGTACCATCCCATTTTCCCGCCGGCTCCTTCAGGAAGCGGACGGACAAGAACAAACCCAGTCGGCCCTTCCTGAAAAGAGCCTCAAGTTGCGGGTCTCTTAGCGAAAAGGTGGGGGGCACGCAATGCCGTTTATGAACCATGCGGTACGCCTTCTTTCTGGGCCGATAAAACGGACGAAGACAGCATCGAACCGTTAACGAGATAAAGCACCCGTAAAAGAGCGTACCGCAGTGCACTGTACAAATGGGCCCATTCGCAGTATGAGCGCGGCAATGCAACCGGCCAGATGGCCGAAATGGCCTGCATCGGCTGCCCCGGAGACATTAGGATCTATTGGTTTCGGGCGGATGCGGGCAGCTTCATATCCGAAAGACGGTAGATGACAGACACCCAGGGTATCGCCCCGGCGATCGCGCAGGCGTTGGAAAAACGCGGCTACAAAGACTTGACCCCCGTGCAGCAGGCCATGCTTGCGCCCGAACTCGCCGACAAGGACGCGCTGGTTTCCGCGCAGACCGGTTCCGGCAAGACCGTTGCCTTCGGCATCGCGCTCGCGACCACGCTGCTGCGTGACAATACCCGTTTCGGCCAGGCCGCTGCCCCTCTGGCGCTTGCCATTGCCCCCACGCGCGAACTGGCCATGCAGGTCAAGCGCGAACTGGAATGGCTTTATGAGTTTGCCGGTGTCTCCATTGCCTCCTGCGTCGGCGGCATGGATATCCGCAACGAGCGCCGGGCGCTGGAGCGCGGTGCGCATATCGTCGTCGGCACGCCCGGCCGTCTCTGCGACCACATCAAGCGCAACGCACTCGATCTTTCGTCGATCCGCGCCGTCGTGCTCGACGAAGCCGACGAGATGCTCGATCTCGGCTTCCGCGAAGATCTGGAATTCATTCTGGAAGAATCGCCCGACGATCGCCGCACGCTGATGTTCTCGGCCACCGTGCCGCGCAGTATCGCCAAGCTGGCCGAAAGCTACCAGAAGAACGCCGTGCGCATCGCCACCGCTTCCGAACAGAAGCAGCATGTGGATATCGAATATCGCGCGCTCCTGGTGTCGCCTTCCGATCGCGAGAACGCCATCATCAATGCGCTGCGCTTTTATGAAGCCCGCAACGCAATCGTCTTCTGCTCCACCCGGGCCGCGGTGAACCATCTGACGGCACGCCTGAACAATCGCGGCTTTTCGGTCGTGGCTCTCTCCGGTGAACTAACGCAGAACGAACGCACACATGCCCTGCAGGCCATGCGTGACGGCCGCGCCCGCGTTTGCGTAGCGACAGACGTTGCCGCCCGCGGCATCGACTTGCCCGGCCTCGAACTCGTTATCCATGCCGATCTTCCGACCAATTCCGAAACGCTTCTGCACCGTTCCGGCCGTACCGGCCGCGCCGGTCAGAAGGGCGTCAGCGCCGTCGTGGTGCCGGTCAGCCAGCGCCGCAAGGCCGAACGCCTGCTCGAAGGCGCCAAGGTCAGTGCCGCATGGGTTCACCCACCCTCCGTTGAAGAGATCGTAGAGCGCGACGGCGCCCGGCTTCTGGCCGATCCTACGCTAAGCGAAGCAGTGGCGGATGACGAACGCGATTTCGTCACCAAGCTGCTGGAACAGCATGGCGCGGAAAAAGTCGCCGCTGCCTTCGTGCGTCTTTATCATGCCGGACGTTCGGCGCCGGAGGACATTTTCGAGGTCGCGCTTGACAACACCCGCAAGCCGCGCCGCGACAGTTTCGAAACACCCGAAAACAATGCGCCGCGCCGCGACAGGTCCGATTTCTCCGACAGCGCCTGGTTTTCGCTCTCCGTTGGCCGCAAACAGAGCGCCGAACCGCGCTGGCTCATCCCCATGCTCTGCCGTTTCGGCAAGATCACCCGCCAGGATATCGGCGCGATCCGCATGCAGCAGACGGAGACCTTCGTGGAACTGGCGGCTGATGCCGTCGACCGTTTCACCTCCGCCATCGGCAAGGATATGACGCTCGAAAAGGGCATCCGTCTGAAGGCGCTGGAAGGCAAGCCGGAAATAACCGGCAGCTTCCGCGAAGACACCCGCCCGGCGAAGGCCCAGCGCAAGTTCAGCAAATCGGACAATGCTGCCGCTCCCCGCGATGACCGCAAGGGCGACGACAAGCCCTGGAAAAAGAAAAAGCCCTTTGGCGACAAGCCGAAATACGAGGGCAAGAAGGACAAGCCGTTCGAGAAGCGTGGTCCGAAGCCGACAAAGGGCTGAAGTCACTCTGCAACTGACGACGACGACGGGCATACCTGCTCTCGACATCATCCTCGGGTTAGTCCCGAGGATCTGGAACCTATTGATGTCATTCAACGTGATTGGATCCTCGGCACAGGGCCGAGGATGACGTCGCGTCACGGGTTAAACTCCTCTTTCCATCGACTGGCGCTACCCTCGTCTTGTGTCCAGTGCGTGATAGATGAGCTGCATAGCCAAGAAAAAAGCCCTGCTTTCGCGGGGCTTTTCTGTCTCTATCCGTTAAGAATGCTGCGCTTAGAACTCCAGCGCGCGATCGCCGTTTTCGTCCTTGATGCGGTTCGGAAGACCGATCTTGTTCAGAAGGTTCAGGAACGGCTTCGGCGGCAGTTCTTCAACATTCGCCATCTGCTTCACGTCCCATTCGCCAGTAGCGATGAGCATGGCGGCTGCGACCGGCGGAACGCCGGCGGTGTAGGAAATCCCCTGCGAGCCGACTTCTTCATAGGCTTCCTTATGGTCAGCCACGTTGTAGATGAAGACTTCGCGCTCCTTGCCGTCCTTGATACCCTTGACGATATCGCCAATGCAGGTCTTGCCGACATAATCAGGCGCCAGCGAAGACGGATCGGGCAGCACGGCCTTGACCACCTTGAGCGGCACGACTTCCAGGCCTTCGGCCGTCTTGACCGGCTTCTCGGACAGGAGGCCAAGGTTCTTCAGCACGGTGAAGACGTTGATATAGTGATCGCCGAAGCCCATCCAGAAGCGCACATCGGCGCCGTCCATGTTCTTGGACAGCGAATGCACTTCGTCATGGCCGGTCATATAGGCCTTCTGCTTGCCGACGACAGGCAGGTCGAATTCCTGTCCGACTTCGAACATCTGGTTCGTCTGCCACTGGCCATTCTGCCAGGAGTAAACGACGCCGGTGAATTCGCGGAAGTTGATTTCCGGATCGAAGTTGGTGGAAAACCAGCGGCCGTGGCTGCCGGCATTGATATCGACGATATCGACCGAGGTGACCTTGTCGAAATACTCATCCTTGGCGAGACGCGCATAGGCGTTGACCACGCCTGGGTCGAAACCGACGCCGAGAATGGCGGTAACGCCCTTTTCCTTGCACTCTTCCGCGCGCTTCCACTCGTAGTTTCCATACCACGGCGGCGTCTCGCAAATCTTGGTCGGATCCTCGTGGATCGCCGTGTCCATATAGGCAACACCCGTGTCCATGCAGGCACGAAGAACGGACATATTGACGAAAGCCGAACCGACATTGATGACGATTTCCACGCCGGTTTTTTTGATCAAGGCTTTTGTCGCCTCGATATCCATCGCGTCAAGCGCATGGGCCTCAAGTTTCACATCTGTCTTGAGGCTCTTCTTTTCGCGTACGGACTCGACAATCTTGCGGCACTTTTCCACGGTCCGTGACGCAATATGAATGTCTCCCAATACATCGCTGTTCTGGGCGCACTTATGCGCCACGACCTGTGCTACGCCACCGGCGCCGATGATCAGAACGTTCTTCTTCATTTCAGGTGATGCCTCCTTTTCCCCGCAGGGATGAGCTTCGTTTCATGTTAAAAACAGGGTTTAAGACAGGCTTTGCTCGAAATCGGCAAAGTCGAATTCACGAACGGCGCGAACGGTGCCGTCCAGTTCCTTGATGGCGATGGTCGGCATCCTCACGCCGTTGAACCAGTTCTTCTTGACCATGGTGTAGCCCGCCGCATCCTGGAAGGAGATGCGGTCGCCGACCTTCAACTCCTTGTCGAAGCGAAAATCGCCGAAAATATCGCCGGCGAGGCAGGACTTGCCGCAGACCATGTACGGATGCTCGCCCTCATTCGGCGACACCTTGGCGGTTTCGCGGTAGATCAGCAAATCGAGCATATGCGCTTCGATGGAGCTGTCGACGATGGCGAGGTTCTTGCCGTTGAACAGCGTGTCGAGAACCGTCACTTCCAGCGTCGTGCTCTTCGTAATCGAGGCTTCGCCCGGCTCCAGATAGACCTGCACGCCATATTTTTCGGAGAAGGCCCGTAGACGGTCGCAGAACTGGTCGAGCGGATAATTGTCACCGGTAAAGTGGATACCGCCGCCAAGGCTCACCCATTCGGCACGCGACAGCAGCGATCCGAACTTTTCCTCAATCTGGGTCAACATGCGGTCAAACAGAGAGAAATCGCCGTTTTCGCAATTATTGTGGATCATGAAACCGGAAATGCGGTCCATGACCTTGTCGACCTTGGCCACATCCCATTCGCCGAGCCGACTGAAGGGACGCGCGGGATCGGCAAGGTCGAAGCTCGAAGAGCTGACCTGCGGGTTGAGGCGCAGACCACGGGTGATACCGGAGGCCTTGTCCGCAAAACGCTCGAGCTGGCTGATGGAATTGAAGATGATCTTGTCCGCATTCGAGATCACCTCGTCGATTTCGTAATCGGCATAGGCGACGGAATAGGCGTGGGTTTCACCACCGAATTTCTCGCGGCCGAGACGGACTTCATAAAGCGAGGACGAGGTGGTGCCGTCCATATATTGCGACATGAAATCGAAAACCGACCATGTGGCGAAGCACTTCAGCGCCAAGAGCGCCTTGGCGCCGGATTTTTCCCGCACATAGGCAATCTTCTCCATGTTGCGAAGAAGTTTTGTCTTGTCGATAAGGTAATAGGGCGTCTGCAGCATGTCGTTTCACATATTGATTGAAGTCAAGGTACGTCTCGATGATGGGCCTTATAGGATGCTTGTGACAGGAAAACAAATGTCCGGGGGCTGATTCCTGAAAAATGCCCGGCACACCACTATGATGGAACAAAACGCATAACGTTACGGAACCAAGGCAAGGCCGGCGCGTTTCACTCCCGGACAGGCGGGTTGTTTCTGCCGCCTTAACGGGAGTTAAGCGGCGTCAGTCATTGACATGTCGCCATTTCCATCAACGATGTTCAAGAAGGACCTGACCCATGGCAAGCGTGCGCAGCAGCGTTAACGACAAGATCCAGCAATCCCTCGAAAGCGGTGACGCAGCCGATGTGGCCGCACAGCTCGCCCAGCTTCGCGAAGATCTGGCGAATCTTGCCAAGAGTGTGAAAGCGCTTGGCGTCGGCGCATCTTACGAGCTGAAGGCACAGGCCGCGCGGGTCGCAGACGATGCAATTTCCGCGTCGAGTGACATGGCGGACACTGTCCGTAACGAGATTTCCACGCTGAACGACAACCTCACCGATCAGGTCCAGAAGAACCCGCTGCAGTCGCTCGGCATCGCCGTCGGCGTCGGCTTCGTTCTTGCCCTCCTGACGCGTCGATAAGCTCATGCTTGAGGCATTGCTGGTCTATCTGGGGGAGACCCAGCGTGAAGGGCGTGTCGTCACGAGACGATTGCGCTCCGTCATCATATTGTCGGTGCTGGCGGGGATATTTTTCCTGATTGCCTTTGTCGCAGCGGTCGTGGCGGGATCAATTTATCTGGCGCGTCACGTCGGGGCCGGACCGGCAGCGCTCGTCGTTGCGGGCTCTGCCTTTCTGCTCGGTGTTATCATGCTGGTGGCGCTCGCCATCCTCAAACGCCCGAGGGTCTACGCGACCAGACCGATGACACCACTTGCTGCCGCAGCACCTTTAACGGCTGCGCCGCTCGCTCTGCAATCGCTGCTTTCGCTTGCAATCCAGGCACGCCCTTACGCAACACTTGCCGTCGCTATTGCAGCCGGATTTCTCGCGACGAGAGCGGGTACAAAAAAGACCAAGTAACTTCTTGGCAGCCTCGCAAGACCAACCGCGCGTCCAGACGATGGATGCGCGGTTTTTTTTATGTTACCCGCGAAGGATAGACTGGTTGTTGGCGTTGCCCGCCACGCCGCCCTTATTTGAACAAAGTGACATACAGTCTCGGGCAGTCTCTGCGCGTCCCTAATTTTCTGAAAGGCAATTGATGAAGAAGAAAGTCCTTGTCGTCGGCGGTGCCGGCTATATCGGTTCGCACACCTGCCTTCTCCTGTCTGAGCGAGGGTATGAACCGGTCGTTTTCGACAATCTGTCCAACGGGCATGAGGAATTTGTCCGCTGGGGACCCTTCGAACAGGGCGATATTCGCGACCGGGCGCGTCTGGACGAAGTCTTCGCCAAACACCAGCCGGAGGCGGTTCTGCATTTCGCCGCGCTGATCGAAGTCGGTGAATCGGTCAAACAGCCCGTGGCTTTCTATGACAACAACGTCATCGGCTCGCTCAACCTTCTCTCCGCCGCCATCAATGCCGGCGTCACGGCCTTCGTTTTTTCGTCCACCTGCGCAACTTACGGATTGCCGGAACAGGTACCGATCGACGAAACGCACCGGCAGGCGCCGATCAACCCCTATGGCCGCACCAAATGGGTGGTGGAGCAGGCGCTGAAGGATTACAGCACCTATAAGGGGCTGCGTTCGGTCATGCTGCGCTACTTCAACGCCGCTGGCGCGGATTTCGAAGGCCGCATCGGCGAATGGCACAAGCCGGAGACCCACGCGATCCCGCTGGCCATCGAGGCCGCACTCGGCCGGCGTCAAGGCTTCAAGGTGTTCGGCACGGATTACGACACGCGCGACGGCACCTGCGTGCGCGACTATATCCACATTCTCGATCTCGCCGATGCGCATGTGCGGGCGGTCGATTATCTGCTTGCCGGCGGGGAGACCGTCGAACTCAACCTCGGCACCGGCACCGGAACGACTGTGAAGGAACTGCTGGCAGCGATTTCGGAGGTCTCCGGCCGCCCCTTCCCCGTCGAATATACCGGGCGGCGCGACGGCGATTCCACGACACTCGTCGCCAATAATGACAAGGCGAAGGAGGTTCTCGGCTGGGAGCCGCGTTATTCCCTCTCCGACATCATCGAATCCGCCTGGGCCTGGCACTCCTCCCGCAATGCCGGGGATTGAACAGCCGGCGATCAGATAAAAAAAGACACCGGCCTGTTGGCCGGTGCCTCTCGCGGGACAGCTGATTTTAGCCGGTCCCGCTCCTGCCTCCCAGGGACGGGAATTAGGGCTTGGTGGCGGACGTCGTCGTGCCGTCAGGCGCCGCCGGCGTTGCCGCGTTCTTTTCGCTCGCCTGCTGTTCCAGCGTCTTGAATTCGGGAGCAGCCTTCAGCGTTTCCGCCGTTTCCGTCGTTGTCAGGCGGATTGTGCCGTCTTGCGCGTTGCGCGTCATCGTTACCTTATCCATCGGAACCGCAACGTCCTTTGCGCCGATGCCCAGGAAGCCGCCGACACCGATCACCGCAGCAACCAGACCGCCATCTTCTTCCATAATCAGGTTGGTGACGTTACCGATGCTTTCATCGGCCGCCGTATAGACCGACTTGCCGATATAATCGTTCGCGCTGACCTGCGTTTCGCCCTGCTCGGTCAAATAGGCGCCACCCATCGTTGTGGCCGCGCTGTCATTGGCCGAAGGGGCGGCAGGCGTCATCGGGGTGGCGGGCGGGTTTGCCGGCTCCGTCTGCGCGCTCGGATTTGCCGGCGCAGGCTGGGTCGTACCCTGAGCGATGGCCAGCGGCGCGAAAGCCGTGGTGCCCATCAAAGCAGCTGTGACGAGGATAGTAATTTTCTTTGCCATTTCGTACCTTCCTTTCATCGTTCTCAACTGGCCGGCGGTGATGAATTTCATGCCCGCTGCTCGACCGGTTCGTCTGGCAAACGGGTTGGTCGTTGAAATAGTTCCGATTTTTTCAATCATACCGATGCAATTGTGGCCTGCCACAACGACCGAAGGTAAAAAATCAGGCATTGCTAAAGAGGGACGGCACGGTATTATCCGTGCCGTAACAATGCCATAACTGCCGGAGTTTTGTATGCCTCTACCCGGCAACAGACTGAAAGACATGATTTCGGCTTTGCGTCGGCGCAGCGCGAATTTTTTCCCAACGGCTTCCATCGGCACCTATCTGGTGGTGATGGCTACCGTCATCACCCTGCCGCTCATTCTCTTTGGCGGCTATCTGATGCTGCGCCTGGAAGCGGAAAAGCGCGACGACCTGCAACGGGAAACCGTCGAGGACGTGCGGGTGGCCTCGCGCAACATCGACCGCCGCCTGCAGGAAATCGCCACGTCTCTCAATCTCCTGTCGCAATTCCCGGAACTTGAAAGCGGCAATCTCGCCGCGTTTCAGGGACGCGTCGCCGACAGCCTGAAGCGGGAGGGCCTCTACGCCATTCTCACGACCAAAGATGGCCAGCAGCGTCTCAATACACGCATGCCCTATGGCCAGCCGCTCGGCAAGGTGCCGGCGGAAGCCAACCTGGCCAAAGCGATCGACTCTGGCCGCATCACCGTCTCGAACATGTTTTTCGGCCAGACCAGCAAGGAATGGGTGTTCAACGTCACCTTGCCGCTCGGCCCGGATTTGGACGCCGCCGGAGACGCCCTGATCCTGACGCAGAATACCAGCGACCTGAGCCGGCTCATTCCCACGGAAACCCTGCCACGCAACTGGGCGGTCGCCATCATTGACGGCAACAACCGCGTTGTCGTCTCAAGCGCGCCCGATGAGGCGGAAATGGGCAAGCCGTTTGTCACCCCGGACGTCCTTTCGGAAATGCAGGCTTTCAGCGGCAATTTTTTTGACGGCAAGGGCAATCTCTATGCCTATGCCCAATTACCGGGCTGGCAATGGAAGACGGTGATGTGGGGTCCGCTCGCCGCAAGCCAGGCGGCGCTGATAGATACCTGGCGACAGATGATGATCGGCAGCCTGGTGCTGGTGCTTATCGCCATTGGCGGCGCCTATCTGGTCGGCCGGCAATTGCGCAGCTCCATTCGTGATCTGACCCTGATGGCCGAGCGCATTGGTGAGGGCGAGATCGTCGCACCCATCGATACCAAGATAAAGGAAGCCAACCAGGTCGCCATAGCACTCTCCAACGCGTCCTTCGACAGAAGCCAGTCAGAAGAGCGGCTGCAATTACTGCTGCACGAACTTGTACACCGTTCCAAGAACATTCTGACGCTGGTTCAGGCGATGATACGGCAATTGGGACGCGAAAATAAAAGTATTCCGGAATTTCAAAAGGAGGTGGATCACCGCCTGCGCGGCCTTGGAATGTCGATCCGGGCCTTGGCAGAGGTTCAATGGCAAGGCCTGCCGATCCGCAAGCTGATCGAGACCCATCTTGAAGTTTTCGGCACCGTGGCGCATCGCGTCCTGCTGATCGGAGATGATTTCATGCTCTCCCCGGAAGCGGCACAGAATTTCGGCCTGGTGATCCATGAGCTGACGACGAATTCCATCAAATATGGCGCATTGTCGGTTCCAACAGGAAAAATCACCGTGCGCTGGCAGCCGCTTGAAAAAGACGGGCGGCAGATGATCCACCTCGTTTGGACCGAAACGGGCGGCCCTCCGGCGAGCGAACCGAGCCGCAAAGGTTTCGGCACCACGGTCATAAAAAGGCATGCGGAAGGCGCCTTCGGTGGGCAGGTGCTGACGGAATATCGTGAATCCGGCTTCGAGTGGACGCTGGAGGCGCCGATGCGTTATTTCACGCCCAAAAGATCTGAACAGGCAGGCCAGCACTGATGCTGGCAAGCGGGTTCAAAAGCAGCTCATTTGTCGATTGTTAAAAAATGCATTTTGCGGGAACCTATTCCCGGCAGGCGCATTCTTACTGCAGGCCAAGCAATTCCCCCGTCCCCGCCTGAAGCTTGGCTGAAAATAAACAGGTTTCACCCCTGAAAACCTGTCATAAAATAGCACGGCTCTTTTCATGGGCCGTGCTATTTGTTTTTGATTTCCACGACATCAGCGGTAAACCCGGCGTCGCGCCCGATATCGCGATTTCAGGCGGCGTCCACGCTGTCGACGGAAGGAAATTTCAGCCGGTAGACGATTCGCTTAGCCGTCAACTCGTATTCGGCGCTTCCACCCAGCGCGGAGGGAACCACCTTTTCCAGCACCACGCTGCCGAAGCTGCCCCGCCGGGTTTCGACGGGCTCTTTCGAGGGCATCATCGGCTCATTCCATTCGACCATATAAAAATCACCCTCCTGACGACATTGCAGGGATATGGGGGGGTGATAGGCAAGATTGCCGCTATGGCTGACGGTGTTTACGACCAGTTCATGGAAGGCGAGCCCGATATAAAGCGCGCCGTTCGGATTTAGCAGCAGGTTTTCGCCTTCCATATGGATGAGGTTTGGATATTCCGGCACATAAAGATCGAATTGCTGGCGCAGCAGCTCGAATATACGCGCGCCCCGCCAGTCCGAATCCGTGATGAGATCCTGACTTTGCGCAAGAGCATGTAGTCGTCCTCGAAACTTTCTCAGAAAATCATCCTTGGTCAGACTGAAACGGGCCGTCTGGCCTGCAAGGCTCTGGATGATCGCCAGGAGATTCTTGGAACGGTGGCTGACCTCGCGCAGCAACGAGCGCAGAAGCTGCTCGCGCCGCCTTTCCGCCGTCACCTCGCGAATGGTGGTCTTCATCACCACCTGGTTCGACTGGTTGAAGGTGGAGTGGACCTGAAACTGAAAGACACGATCGTTGCCGGCATTGACTTCCAGCATACCGCGGCTACCCGCCGTCTTCATGTCCTTTTTAAGTTCGGCAAGCCGCGCGGAGAGATCTTTGCCGAACAGATTTTCGTCGGTCGGATGGGAATCGGCCGGAAGTTTCCAGACATCCGGCAGATTGGCCACGAATATATAGTCGCGGTTCCAGTCCTGCAGCATGACTGTCTCACCCGAATCGAGCAAGGCGAGAACGAGCGAGTCGTGAAGTTCGCTTTCGTTCCTCTCCGCGTTGTGCCATGCCAGCCGATGCAAATTCATCTCCTTGCAGAAAGCCGTGGGGCAACCCCACGACCGTAACCGCCAACGCCCGGGCGCCAGACTGGTTCCCGGTCAGCCTGCGGCTTCGGCAAAATTCACGCCGCGGCGCGTGAGCTTTCGTTGAAAAACAGGGCCTGGCTGATAAGCGCTTTCACCATGTCCGGGTTAAACGGCTTCGTCACGAGGAAGGTCGGCTCCGGCCGTTCGCCCGTCAGAAGACGCTCGGGGAAAGCCGTGATGAAGATAACCGGGAGGGTGGTCATCTCAAGGATGTCCTTCATCGCATCGAGACCGGAACTGCCGTCGGCAAGCTGAATATCGGCAAGGATCATCTTCGGCTGGGTGCGATGGAAGAGATCGAGCGCTTCCGTATGCGTGCGGGCGATGCCGGTGACACGATGACCGAGATCGGTGACCATCTGCTCGATATCCATCGCGATCAGAGGTTCGTCCTCGATGATCATGATGTCGGTCGCCACCTGCCGGGCGATTTCAGACGCTGCCTCGTCGATCAGCTTGCCGACCTGATCCTCGGAGACCTTAAGGACCTCTGCGGTTTCCGATGGTGTGAATTCTTCTACCGTGGTGAGCAGGAAAGCCTGACGGGCCAGCGCCGGCACGGCGGACAGGTTGGCCGAGGCGCGTTTTTCCCATCCCGACAGGTTTTCGTCGGTCTTAATATTGATCGTGACGGAACTAAAGATCGATACGAACAATTGATAGAGCGAAACGCGATCGCTGCTTGTCTGTGGAAAAATGCTAATATCGGCGATCAGAGCTTCGAGCGTTGCCGCAACATAGGCATCGCCCGTCGATTGTGAGCCGCAAACGGCACGCGCGAACCTGCGCAGATATGGCAGGTGCGGTGCGATGCGTGTAGAAACTGACATGGAATTCTCCCCTTTCATGCGGTCTGCAACGCAAACCCACGATAGCAACGTGCGCATGTCAAAAATAGTTCCGGATCGCCGGAACTATTTTTTTCACCGCGCATTCTTTGCCACGACGCAGAAGGAATACCGGACGTTATGAGAATATTTCAATCGGACCAAGACCAGCCGGACAATCCGGCCGCCCCCCAGGTTCCACACTCGGGACGGGCGGTGATTTCCCGCAAGCTCAGGGAGCTTTATGATGCCGTTCAGGATGAAGGCATCCCTGACAAATTCCTCGACCTTCTCGAAAAACTCGATGAAGCCGAAAGCAGAGCCAAGACGAAGGCTTCGGAGGAATGATGGCGAAAGAGCCGGAACAGACAGAATACAATTTCAAGCGGGAAATGCTGGCGGCGCTGCCGAACCTGCGCGCCTTCGCGATTTCGCTCATCCGCTCGAGGGACCGTGCCGACGACCTCGTGCAGGACACGATCATGAAGGCCTGGGCCAAACAGGACAGCTACCAGCCCGGCACCAACATGCGGGCATGGCTGGTGACGATCCTGCGCAACGAGTTCTACAGCCAGATCCGCAAATCAGGCCGCGAGGTGCAGGATACGGACGGGGTCTATACTTCGCGCCTTTCAGTCCCGCCCGAACAGCATGGTTCGGTAGACCTTCAGGATTTCCGCGCAGCACTCGCAAAGCTGCCGGACGACCAGCGTGAAGCCATCCTGCTGATCGGGGCTTCGGGTTTTGCCTACGAGGAAGCCGCCGAGATTTGCGGTTGCCCTGTCGGCACAATCAAGAGCCGCGTGAGCCGCGCGCGACTGCGCCTGCAGGAATTGCTCGGCATCGAGAACGAAAACGAGTTCGGCCCGGATGCGCAGATGAGCGCGGTGACCGCCGCTGCCACGGCACGCTGAGGAAATTGAACGACAGAAACGGGCAGGCAAACGTCTGCCCGTTTTTCCATGTCCGCTTTTCAGATGCCGGTTTCCTTGACCGATTGCATGACCACGAAGGTCGAAGTGTTGGCCACGGATGGCAGGCTCGAGATTTTTTCGCCGAGTACCCTTCGGTACTTGCGGATATCGCTCGTGCGCACCTTCAGAAGATAATCGAAGGCGCCTGCGATCATGTGGCACTCCTCCACTTCCTTGATCTTGCGCACCGCCGTATTGAACTCCTCCAGCGCCTTTTCACGCGTATCGGAGAGTTTTACCTCGGCGAAAGCGATGTGATCGACGCCGAGCTTGTGCGGATTGAGCATGGCGCGGAAGCCGAGAATATAGCCTTCATCCACTAGCCGCTTCAGCCGCGTCTGGCAGGGCGTCTTGGAAAGACCGACCCTTTTTGACAATTGCAGAACGGACATCCGCCCGTCCTCACTGAGCGCCTCGAGAATCTTGAGATCAAAGTGGTCAAGATCGTCTGTTTTTTGACTATTCGCCATGTGATTCAACACCATTTTTTAAGAATAAAAGTTCATATTGCCTGTTTTATCCCGAAAATAGGGCCATAGCAATTTTTGCGTTGATGATATTGTCTGTGCCAGAGAAGAAAGCGGCGGGCGGAGGACACGCGGCCGCCGAAGGTCTGTCTTCAACAGCGTTTTCAGGATTTTCAGAATGGCCGATGGTGCAAGCAACGCCGGTGTAGTGGCGAACGATATTTTCCAGAATTTTGCGCCGCCGGTGCGCGAGCAAAGCCTGTTGCGCAAGGCGATCACCGCCGCCTATCGTCGCCCGGAAGAAGAATGCCTGGCGCCGCTGATCGAGACCGCTACGGTGACGGCTGAAGAGGCGAAAGCCATTCGCGACACCGCCCGCAAACTGATCGAGGCATTGCGTGCCAAGACCAGGGGCACCGGTGTCGAGGGGCTTGTGCAGGAATATTCGCTTTCCAGCCATGAGGGCGTAGCGCTGATGTGCCTTGCCGAAGCGCTGCTGCGCATTCCCGACACAGCCACCCGCGACGCGCTGATCCGCGACAAGATCGCACGCGGTGACTGGAAGTCCCACATTGGCGGCGGGCGCTCGCTCTTCGTCAATGCCGCCACCTGGGGCCTCGTCATCACCGGCAAGCTGACGTCGACGGTAAACGATAGCGGCCTTTCGTCGGCGCTGACCAAGCTCATCGCCCGCGCCGGCGAACCCGTCATCCGCCGTGGCGTCGACATGGCCATGCGCATGATGGGTGAGCAATTCGTGACCGGCGAAACCATCGGCGAAGCGATCACGCGTTCGAAGCCGCTGGAGGAACAGGGCTTCCAATATTCCTACGATATGCTCGGCGAAGCCGCGACCACCGCTAAGGATGCGGAGCGTTATTACAAGGATTATGAAAACGCCATCCACGCCATCGGCAAGGCGTCGGCCGGCCGTGGCATCTATGGTGGTCCCGGTATTTCCATCAAGCTTTCGGCGCTGCATCCGCGTTACGCGCGCGCCCAGGCCGAGCGGGTGATGGCGGAGCTTCTTCCGCGCGTCAAATCGCTGATGCTGCTCAGCAAGACATACGATATCGGCCTCAATATCGATGCCGAGGAAGCCGACCGGCTGGAACTGTCGCTCGATCTTCTGGAGGAACTGGCGCTCGACAGGGATCTCGCTGGCTGGAACGGCCTCGGCTTTGTGGTGCAGGCCTATGGCCGCCGTTGCCCCTTCGTTCTGGATTACATCATCGATCTCGCCCGCCGTGCGGGCCGCCGCATCATGGTGCGCCTCGTCAAGGGCGCTTATTGGGACGCGGAAATCAAACGCGCACAGGTGGAGGGGCTGGAGGATTTCCCGGTCTTCACCCGCAAGGTCCACACGGATGTCTCCTACATCGCCTGCGCCCGCAAGCTGCTGGCTGCGCGCGATCTGGTCTTCCCGCAATTTGCGACCCACAACGCGCAATCCATGGCAACGATCTACCATCTCGCCGGTCCAGACTTCAAACTCGGCGACTACGAGTTCCAGTGCCTGCATGGCATGGGCGAACCGCTTTACAGCGAAGTCGTCGGCAAGAAGAAGCTCGACCGCCCCTGCCGCTTCTATGCCCCCGTCGGCACCCATGAGACGCTGCTCGCCTATCTCGTGCGCCGCCTGCTGGAAAACGGTGCGAACTCTTCCTTCGTCAACCGCATTGCCGACCCCGCCGTGCCGGTGGACTCCCTGCTGGAAGACCCGGTCACGGTGGTTAAAACCTACCCTGTTCCCGGCGCGCGTCATGACCGCATCGCCGCTCCTGAAGGTCTGCTCGGCCCTGAACGCAAAAATTCCGCCGGCCTCGATCTTTCCAACGAAACGACGCTCGCCGCACTGGACAGAACCCTCAAGGCAGGTACAGCAACGGAGTGGAAAGCCGCCGCGCCGCAGGCAGGCGGCAACACGCGCCCGGTTCTCAATCCTGGCGACCACAATGACATCGTAGGCCATGTGACCGAACCGACTGAAGCCGATGCCGAAGCGGCCATGCAGCGGGCGGCGGCCTCGAACTGGCCTTCCACCCCGGTGGATGAACGCGCCGCCTGCCTGGAGCGCGCCGCCGATGCGATGCAGGCCGAAATGCCCACCCTGCTCGGCCTCATCATGCGCGAGGCCGGAAAATCCATGCCCAACGCCATTGCCGAGGTGCGCGAGGCCATCGACTTCCTGCGTTATTACGCCGCGGAAGCCCGCAGAAACTTGAAGACCGGCGAAACGCCGCTCGGCCCGGTCGTCTGCATCAGCCCGTGGAACTTCCCGCTTGCGATCTTCATCGGTCAGGTGACGGCGGCGCTGGTTGCCGGCAATCCGGTGCTGGCGAAGCCCGCCGAAGAAACGCCGCTGATCGCAGCGCAGGGCGTGCGCCTGCTGCATGAGGCCGGCGTTCCGCAGGATGCCGTGCAGCTTCTGCCGGGCGACGGCAAGACGGGTGCCGCACTTGTTGGCTCACCCCTTACAGCCGGCGTGATGTTTACGGGCTCGACGGAGGTGGCGCGGCTCATTCAGGGCCAGCTTGCCGGCCGGGCTCTCGCCAATGGCCAGCCGGTGCCGCTGATCGCCGAAACCGGCGGCCAGAACGCCATGATCGTCGATTCCTCCGCACTTGCCGAGCAGGTCGTCGCCGATGTCATCGCATCTGCCTTCGACAGCGCCGGCCAGCGCTGCTCGGCATTGCGCATCCTCTGCCTGCAGGAAGATGTGGCGGACCGCACGCTGACCATGCTGAAAGGCGCGCTACATGAATTGCGGATCGGCCGCACCGACAGGCTTTCCGTCGATGTGGGCCCCGTCATTACCGCCGAGGCGAAAGGCATCATCGAAAAGCACATCGAGGGCATGCGCGGGCTCGGCCATCGCATCGAACAGATCACGCTTGCGGGCGAAACCGGCAAGGGCACCTTCGTGCCGCCGACCATCATCGAGATGAAATCGCTCGCCGATCTGAAGCGTGAAGTCTTCGGCCCGGTGCTGCACGTCATCCGCTTCAAGCGCGACAATCTCGACCGGCTGATCGACGAGATCAACGCTACCGGCTATGGCCTGACCTTCGGCCTGCATACCCGTCTCGACGATACGATCCAGCATGTGCTGTCCCGCGTCGCGGCCGGCAATCTTTATGTGAACCGCAACATCATCGGCGCGGTGGTTGGCGTGCAGCCCTTTGGCGGGCGCGGCCTCTCCGGCACCGGTCCCAAGGCAGGCGGGCCGCTCTATCTCGGCCGCATGACGCAAAAGGCGCCGAAGATCGACCGCATCGCCAGCCAGCAGGATCAGGCAGCCGTCGATCTCGCCCGCTGGCTGGACGAAAACGGCGAAACCGTCGCGGCCGAAGCCGCACGTCAGGCGGCAGCACTTTCCGGCCTCGGCTTTGAAACCGAGCTGGCGGGGCCTGTCGGCGAGCGCAATGTCTATGCGCTGCATCCGCGTGGAAAGGTTCTGCTGGTTCCGGCAACAGAACAGGGGCTTTACCGCCAGCTTGCGGCAGCGCTTGCGACCGGAAACACGGTTGTCATCGATAATACTTCTGGACTGGAAAAGTCGATATATGGCTTGCCGGCAACCGTAACCTCGCGCATCGTCTGGGCGGATGATTGGGAAAAATCCGGTCCTTTCGCCGGCGCGCTGGTCGAGGGGGACGCGGATCGTATCGTGACGGTCAATAAAAAGATCGCCGCCCTGCCCGGCCCGCTCACTCTCGTTCAGGCCGCGGCGACGGAAGCGCTTTGCGGGGAAAGCCAGCCCTATAATCTCGACTGGTTGGTCGAGGAAGTCTCCGTCAGCATCAACACCACGGCCGCTGGCGGCAACGCCAGCCTGATGAGCATTGGCTGATGATATTGTCCGGCGGGGTCTCGGCCCTGCCGGTTCATGCCTTATCCGTTGGTGTCGCCACGGCGAATAGAAATGCCGGCGTGGATGAAACCGCGCCGGCAGGGTGGATCAGTTTCTCTCTGGAAGAGGCGATTATTCGATATCGAACGAAACACCCTGCGCCAGCGGCAGCGCCTTGGAGTAGTTGATGGTGTTGGTGGCGCGGCGCATATAGGCCTTCCAGGCGTCAGAGCCGGATTCACGACCGCCGCCGGTTTCCTTCTCGCCACCGAAGGCGCCGCCGATTTCCGCACCCGAAGTGCCGATATTGACGTTGGCAATGCCGCAATCGGAGCCTTCCGACGACAGGAACCGTTCCGATTCCTGAATGTCGCGGGTGAAGATCGATGATGAAAGACCGGCGGCAACGGCGTTGTGGTCGTCGATCGCCTGATCGAGATCGCTGTATTTCATGACGTAGAGGATCGGCGCGAAAGTCTCTTCCAGCACAGGCCCCGCCTGCTTGGGCATTTCGACAAGCGCCGGCTTAACGTAATAGGCATCAGGCGCACCCGTATCCACGCGGCCGCCGCCATTCACCACGCCATCATGCGCTTTCGCCGCTTCGAGGGCCTTCTGCATGCCGTCAAAAGCCGCCTTGTCGACCAGCGGACCGACGAGTGCGGAGGTCTCCAGCGGGTTGCCGACTGAAACGGATGCATAGGCCTTTTTCAGGCGCGGCACGAGCTGGTCATAGACACTGTCATGCACGAAGAGACGGCGAAGCGTGGTGCAGCGCTGACCGGCCGTGCCCATCGCTCCGAAGGCGATGGCGCGCAGCGCCATGTCGAGATCGGCGGAAGGGCAGACGATACCGGCATTGTTGCCGCCGAGTTCCAGAATGGCGCGGGCGAAGCGTTTCGCCAGACGCGGGCCGACATCGCGGCCCATGCGGGTGGAACCGGTGGCCGAGACGAGCGGCACCTTGGGATTATCCACCAATGCCTCGCCAACGGCGCGGTCGCCGATCAGCAGCTGGGACAGGCCTTCCGGCGCATCGCCAAAACGGGCGGCGGCGCGCTCGAAGATGCCCTGAACGGCAAGTGCCGTCAGCGGGGTCTTCTCCGAAGGCTTCCAGACCACCGAATTGCCGCAGACGATGGCGAGCGCCGCATTCCAAGACCACACCGCGACCGGGAAATTGAAGGCGGAGATGACGCCGACAACGCCAAGCGGATGCCAGGTTTCCATCATGCGGTGGCCAGGACGTTCGGTGGCGATGGTGAGACCATATAGCTGGCGGGAAAGACCAACGGCGAAATCGCAGATATCGATCATTTCCTGCACTTCGCCGAGACCTTCGGACGGAATCTTGCCTGCTTCCAGCGACACGAGACGGCCGAGATCGCTCTTGAAGGCGCGCAGTTCCTCACCGAGCAGCCGGATCAACTCACCACGACGGGGAGCCGGCACATTGCGCCATGCCTTGAAGGCGGCGTCGGCCCGGTCGATCACGGCTGCGACACCTTCGACCGAAACGGTCTTCAGGCTCGCGACCTGCTCGCCCGTCACCGGGCTGAAGGAGGCCATATCGCCGCTGGTATAAAGTTCGCGGGCAACGCCCATCCTGTCGAGCAGGGCCGCTGCTTCCTGTTTCACATCGAGCTTCGTGGTCGCATCCATATCCGTCGTCCTTTTGGCTGAAAAGGGAGGAAAGGCCGTTTTGATGCGGCGCTTTCAACTCCCGTCACTTTTCTTTCCCGAATTTGTCATCCGTTCTCTGAAACTGGCGCTTTGCACCGTTCCATTCTTTCCCGTAATCATATATGGCTACAATAACGCTTTCTAATGAGGAAAGCAGGTAAGTTGATGCGAGAATGGAATGGATCCGCGCAGAAGACTGGTCCCTGACATCGTTACCCTGCAAGCGTTCGAATGCGCGGCGCGGCACGGCAATTTTACGCGTGCGGCGGAAGAACTCAACCTTACGCAGAGCGCGGTGAGCCGGCAGATCGGCGAACTCGAAGCGCAGACGGGAATGCAGCTTTTCGAGCGCATCCGCAGGCGGGTCGTGCTCTCGGAGGCGGGCCGCAAATTCCTGCCGGACGTGCGCCGCCTATTGCAGCAGTCCGAACAGCTGATGGTGCGCGCGGTTTCAGCCGGAACATCGCACGCATCGCTTTCCGTCGCGACATTGCCGACATTCGGCAGCCGCTGGCTGATGCCGCGCCTCTGCCGCTTCATCGACAACAATCCTGATGTGGCGATCACCATCGGCTCACGCTCCCACCCCTTCGATTTCGATGAGGAAGGTTTCGATCTCGCCATTCATTACGGCCAGCCGGTCTGGGCGCATGGCACCTGCACATTTTTATGCAACGAGGTGATCGTGCCGGTTGCGAGCCCCACCCTCCTGCGCGGCGCCACCGTGAGTGTGCCGCAGGACCTGACCGGACAACCGCTCCTGCATGTGACGACGCGGCCGAAACTATGGACGGAATGGCTGGAGATGAACGGTGTGACGGCGGATAACGCTTATCAGGGCAGCCGTTTCGACCAGTTTTCGATGATCATCGAGGCAGCCGCGAGCGGCATCGGCTTTGCCCTTCTGCCGAAATATCTCATCGAGGCGGAGATAGCCTCCGGCCGCCTCGAAATCGTCTTCGACATTCCCCTGCAGACCGACAAGAGTTATTACGTCGCCCTGCCGGAAGGACGGCAGGACAATGCGCTGGCCCGCGCCTTTCAGACCTGGCTGCTCGATCAGGTCGGTAAGCCGGTGTAGTCCATCAACGGATCGACTCACATCGGCGATCAGAGGCGATTGCGGAAAAACGGGTTCCAGCGCACGGTGCCGAGCCTTACCTTCTCACGGATCATCGTCAGCAGTCCCGATGCGGCGATGACGGCAAGACCCAGCACCGCGATGGCATCGGGGTATTCGTGAAAGAAAGTCATGCCGATCGCCACCGCCCAGAGGATTTGCGAATAATGCGAGGGCGCGATCTGGCTCGCGGGCGCAATGCGGGTGGCAACCAGAAGCGTGATCTGCCCCGTCGCCGTGCACAGACCGATGAAGGCGAAGCCCAGCAACTGGTGCAGGTTTGGCGTCACGAATTCGGGGATGGAGGCAATGCCGTTGAAGGTAAGGCCGTAAATCAGCAACACACCCATGATCGAGGTGCGCTTTTCCTTGCCCGCCAGCGAGCGCAACAGCACGATGGTCATGGCCGCAAGGAATGCCACGCCGATGGCGGCAATATGCCCGAGCTCCAGTGTCTTGAAGCCCGGCCGCACGACGAGGATAACACCGACGATGCCGGCCAGAACCGCCGCCCAGCGCCACGGGCCGATATTCTCCTTCAGCACAACGGCGGAAAGGACGGTCACGAAGAGCGGCGACAGGAAGATCAGCGCATAGGCTTCCGCCAGCGGAATGGTGGTGAAGGCGTAGATACCGAAAATACCGGCAAACAGACCGGAGATGGCGCGCCCATGCACGGCGAAGGGCCGGCTCATGCGCCAGAATTCACGCCACCTTTCCTCGCGCGGCTTGCTGAAGAAGATGAAAATGCCGGAAAACAGAATGCTGAAGAAGCCGATTTCGAAAACGCTGATCTGCGATCCAAGCGACTTGATGGTGGCATCGCCCATGGAAAAGGTCGCATAAGCGAACAGACCGAGCAGAAAACCCTTTTGCATTTGAACGTCCCCGAACACCGACCGCAACGCAAAGCTTCTCCCGGTCGCGTAAAGCGACCCGGACGCCCCGCTAATGGGGCGGACAGCCTGGCAGATTTGATCCTCGACCTTATGGCTAGACCCGGCTACCTATGAGTGCAAGCCGCAAAACAGGCAAAAAGAGGCGATCTCTCCCCTTCGATGCAAATGGCCGCAAGGTGCGGTAAATTTGTCCCGCCATGGCCATCACATCCTCGTCATGGAAAGAGGTTAGCCGGTGTTGATCGCGGCGCTTGGCGACGGGCATGAAGGCGGCTAAATATTATCATGCGATTTTCACCCGCCGGTTTCCCCGGCTGGCATTACCGCGTTAACATGGCCTTGCTAACCGAAAGGAAAAAGAATGCGGATTGTGATGATCGGTTCAGGTTATGTCGGCCTCGTGTCCGGCGCGTGTTTTGCCGATTTCGGCCATGACGTGGTCTGCGTCGACAAGATGCCGGAGAAGATCGAGGCTTTGAAAAGCGGCCATATTCCGATCTTCGAGCCGGGTCTCGAAACAATCGTCGCCAACAACGCCAAGGCTGGCCGGCTGAGTTTCACGACGGATCTTTCCGCAGCTGTGGCCAATGCCGATGTCGTCTTCATCGCAGTCGGCACGCCCTCGCGGCGCGGCGATGGCCATGCCGATCTCGGTTATGTCTATGCGGCGGCGAAAGAGATCGCCCATGCGCTTGACGGCTTCACCGTCATCGTCACCAAATCCACCGTTCCCGTCGGCACCGGCGACGAGGTGGAACGCATCATCCACGAGGAGAACCCCTCGGCCGATTTCGCCGTGGTCTCCAACCCGGAATTCCTGCGCGAAGGGGCCGCCATCGAGGATTTCAAGCGGCCGGACCGTATCGTCGTCGGCCTTTCGGATGAGCGCGCCCGCCCCGTCATGACCGAGGTTTACCGCCCGCTTTACCTCAACCAGTCACCGCTGCTCTTCACCACAAGGCGCGCTTCCGAACTCATCAAATATGCCGCCAACGCCTTTCTGGCGATGAAGATCACCTTTATCAACGAAATGGCTGATCTCTGCGAAAAGGTCGGCGCCAATGTGCAGGACGTCTCGCGCGGCATCGGTCTCGATGGCCGCATAGGCCCGAAATTCCTGCATGCCGGCCCAGGTTATGGCGGCTCCTGTTTCCCGAAGGACACGCTGGCGCTCGCCAAGACCGCGCAGGATTATGATGCGCCGGTGCGGCTGATCGAAACCACCATCGCCATCAACGACAACCGCAAGCGCGCCATGGGCCGCAAGGTCATCAACGCTGTGGGCGGCGACGTGCGCGGCAAGAAGATCGCCGTGCTTGGCCTCACCTTCAAGCCGAATACCGACGACATGCGCGACAGCCCGGCAATCGCCATCATCCAGACCCTGCAGGATGGCGGCGCGAAGGTGGTGGGCTACGATCCGGAAGGCATGGTGAATGCCCGGCACCTGATGGAAGACATCGACTATGCGGCAGGCCCTTACGAGGCAGCGGAAAACGCCGACGCCGTCGTGATCGTGACGGAATGGAACCAGTTCCGCGCGCTCGACCTGCCGCGCCTCAAAGCCATCATGAAAAGCCCAGTGCTGGTGGATTTGCGCAATATCTATCGCTCGGACGAGGTCGCCGGCCACGGTTTCATCTATGCCGCGGTGGGCCGCCCGCATGAAGGCAGTCCGGGCAACGACACCTGAAGGCTGCGCTTTAGCAATTTCATCAGAAGATTTTCCGCGCTTCGGTCTGACCGCAAACGCACCAACGGATTCGGGACTTAGTCATCATGCGTTATCTGGTTACCGGCACGGCAGGCTTCATCGGTTTTTACGTTGCGAAACGGCTGCTGGACGCCGGCCATTTCGTGACCGGCTTCGACGGCATGACGAAATATTACGATGTCAGCCTCAAGGAAAAACGCCACGCCATTCTTTCGCGCTCCAACGGCTTCCGGGCCGAAATCGGCATGCTGGAGGATACGGATGCGCTGAAGCGCGCGGCTGAGGCCGCCGAACCTGAGATTATCATCCACCTCGCAGCACAGGCGGGCGTCCGTTACAGCCTTGAAAATCCGCGCGCCTATATCGATTCCAATCTCATCGGCTCGTTCAACATGCTGGAGCTAGCCAGAAGCCTGGAGGTCAAGCACCTGATGCTGGCGTCTACCTCTTCCATCTACGGCGCCAACGAGAAAATCCCCTTCGCGGAGAGCGACAAGGCCGACGAGCCGATGACGCTTTACGCCGCCACCAAAAAATCCATGGAGCTGATGGCGCACAGCTATGCCCATCTGCACAAGCTGCCCACCACCGCCTTTCGTTTTTTCACGGTCTATGGCCCGTGGGGACGGCCGGACATGGCGCCGATCAAATTCGTCGACGCCATCTCCAACGGCAGAGCGATCGATATTTACGGGCAAGGCAATATGAGCCGTGATTTCACCTATATCGACGATCTGGTCGAAGGCATCGTCCGGCTGAGCACAGTCATCCCTTCCGAGGAAAACCGGGTCACGCAGGAAGGCGTGACCGACACGCTCTCGCATCACGCGCCGTTCCGCGTGGTCAATATCGGCGGCGGCCAGCCGGTGGAGCTGATGCATTTCGTTGAGACGGTCGAAACGGCGGTCGGGAAACCCGCGATCCGCAACATGCTGCCGATGCAGCAGGGCGATGTTCCCCGCACCTTCGCCTCGCCCGATCTACTGAGGGCCTTGACCGGTTATGTGCCGCAAACCCCGGTCGAAGAGGGCATCAAGGCCCTCGTCGCCTGGTATCGCGAGATGAACGGCAAACTGAAAGAATAATAATAATCAGAGTGTCGCCAGCAGCCTGTTCGACAGGGCACCACCGGATGCCGCCTGCATCGACACCTTGGTTTCCACCGCCTCGATGATTGTATCGCTGAAGTCCACATTGGTGAGTTCAAGGATATTCGACAGCCCGCCCGGCGAAAACACGTTCACCTCCAATATCTTGTCGCCGACGATATCGAGGCCGACAAGGAACATGCCATCCTCTACGAGCTTCGGACGCATCATTTCAGCCAGTTCGACAATCTCGTCTGTCACTTTGACCGCTTCGGCGGTGCCGTTTGCGTGAATATTGGAACGAAGGTCGCCCTTGGCCGGCACCCGGCGAAGCGCGGCATATTGGCCATCGCGCATCAGGGGCCTGCCGTTCATCATGAAGAACCGCACATCGCCCTCTTTCGCTGCCGGCAGATAGGCCTGCGCGATCAAATAACCCTCAAGGCTCACCGCCTCGAAAATCTGATTTAGATTGGTTTCCTTGCTCGACCCGATCTTGAAAACATTCTTGCCACCGGAACCCTGCAGGGGCTTGACGATGACGCCCTTCGGGTGCGCATCGGCAAAGGCTCGGATTTCCTCGACGTTGCGGGAAATCAGCGTCGTTGGGCGAACGATTTCCGGGAAGCTCTGAAAATAGAGCTTGTTCTGCGCAAGCGCCAGACCTTCGGGGTCGTTCAGCACCACCACACCGCGCTGCTCGGCAAGCCTGCCGAACAGAATACCGGCATGAACGGCCCATGGCCGGGTGGTCTGGTCGAGCGACGGATCGTTGCGCAGCATCAGCGCGTCGATTTCCTCCACGTCCATGGTCATGCGCTCAAGCGCCTTGTCCTGGAGTGCCACATGGAAAGCCTCTGGCTTTTTGTATTTTCCCTTGCGGACAACAGTGGCATGAACCGCCAGCGTGTCATCGGAGCGCAGGGTAAAATCCCCCGGTGTCAGATAGACCACATCATGGCCGCGATTGAGCGCGGCCATGGCCAGCAGGCCCGTGGCGAAGGTCGGCCCCTCGGTTTCGATGGAATTGACGAAAAATGCGATACGCATGAAGCCCCTCCTATAAAGTCGCCAGTTCGGCGATGGATAATCCCGCCCGGATTTTCTCCAGGCGCTCATTGGCCTTGGCGGGCAGCAGGAATGCGGGTCTGACGCCCGGCGGCCGCAACAGACCGCGCAACGCCAGCTCCTGCATGACAGGAAAATGGGCGGCGGCGATCTTACCCATCCAGAACGGATCGAGCGCCCCGCCCTTTCGTAGATGGTCCATCACCTCCGCCAGCCCGCGCAGATAGATCGCGTCCTTGGAGAGGCCGCCGCCGCGATAGATGCGCAGCACCATGTTGAAGGCGCCGGCCTCATCGAAACCGTGATCGCGGGTCATGATGCGGAAGGTCTCCACGAAGCTTGCGCCATCCAGCATGGCGGCGCAGCCGATAACGCGGCCGGCAATCAGCCGCAGGCGCTCGCGCGTCATGCCGCCAGCCAGATATTCCGCCAGCACTGCCAGCCCCTCCTGCACGCCCTCGTAACCGGAAAGGCCGGTGCGGAAGAGCCGCAACCCCTGAAACGAGCCATTGAAATATGTAAGAAGATGCACCCCGATCTCGTGCGACAGCAGCGCCTCGACACGGCGTTGTTCCATGACGGTATGGCGGGAGACCAAAAGCTTCTCGCCCGTCACCATCAGGCCCGGTGGCAGGTCGTCACGGATTTCGACGCGCGCCTTGAACTCCGGTTCTCCCGCCAGATAGGTCTCGACCATCTCGCGCGACTTCTTCGCGACGGCGTAACAATCGACCATGGCGATTTCGCCGCTTTCCTGCCCGCGCGGGCAATCCTTGAGCACATGAAGCGCCAGCGTCAAAAGCGCGGGTTCGACGGCGCCATATAGAGCGCGGGAGAAATCGGTGAAGGTACGATGATGCAGGCTCGCCAGCATCGTCAGCTGCAGATCGATCTCCCGCTGTTTCTCCCGATAAAGATGATAGAGCACCGGGTCTTCGAGATGATCGAAGGCGACGGAATAAAGCTTGCGCTTCTGCTCTTCCACATCCACGCCCAGCGGTCGGTAAAGCAGGCGCGGCGCGTATTGGAAGCCGCCGTCGCGAAACTCCTCGAAGGCCCGTCTCGCATTGATGGGCGTGACGGAGAGAAGAAAATCGAACGACGAGACGATGTCGTCGATCGATCGGTCGGCGCGTTTCACCGCATCGACAAAGGCCTTGCGGCCCAGCGCCCTGTGACTGGCGACCTTCAACGCATCCGTATCGGAGGAAAAGGACGAAAAGGCCTGCAGACCGGCGTCGAAAAGATCGGCGATCATCGTCTCCCGCAAACCGGGATAATCGGCACCGGATTCCGGCTGGCGATAGATCGGCGCAAAACGTACGCTGATGCAGGGAAAATCCAGCCCGGCATTCTGAAACCGGAGGATCGGATCGGCTTCCGGTTCCGGCCGGGTGATGCGCGGCGTGCGAAAGCGTACCTCGACATCGCAGACCGCCTTGATGAAGACCCGGCGCGCTTTCCGGGTTTCCGGTTCTGACGTAGCGGAGACCGAAACCTCAAAATGCGGCAGGAAAGGTGAATCGTCGGCCAGCAGGATGTCATGCTCCAGTTCGCCGATATCGAGCACGATGAAGGCACCGAAACGCTGCCGCATGACCGTGCCAATAGCCTCGATCAGCGGCGCCGCTTCCTGCATGGTCGGCACGATCAGATAGGAGGCATGGGCAGCGGCGATATCGCGGGCGGCGAGATTTTTCGTGCCGCCGGTCAGATGCAGGCACAGGAACGGCAGCGGCCGGTCGATATGCAGACGACCGTCTTTGCCGACATCGCGGCGGATGGCCTTGCCGGCCTCAAGGCAGGACACGACGTCATCAACCAGATCGGCGATGGGAGACGCGCTGGGGGCGGATGAAAGGTTCATCGCCGCGACCTCAGACATTCTTCGATTACTGGCTGGAGTGCCGCGATCGCTTGGCGAATATCCGCCACCACACGCTCATCCGGCTTTCCCGTCCACTCGTCCATGAAAAATTTCTTGAACTCGATTGCGATGGCGCAGCCATTTTCTGCGAACCTTTCGTGGATGAAACGGGTCTGCTCTCCCTTGCCCTGAAACGCCACATTCTCGCGGACATCGAGGTGGCGCTCGCCGATGGTCGCCGACGCGAAATGGCGCCCGACTGCGCTTACGATATCGCCCCAGCGGCTGCGATCCATGGAGAAGGTGCCTATATTGATATCGGGCGCTTCCGCCTGCGCCGTCGGCGGCGCGGCGGCGCCCTGCCGGCGATGATTATAGCTGTGTATATCAAGCACCACGAAAGCCCCATGCCGCCTTTCGATTGCAGAGAGCACGGTCTCCAGCATCGTGTAATAGTCGGCGTGAAAGTCGAGCGACTGCCGGACGGCTTCCTGCGCCGGCTCTTCTTTCCAGACCTCAAGCCCCCAGGATTGTTCCGGCTTCAGATAAATCGCCTGATCGGCCGCTCGGTTGAGATCGATTTCGAAACGTGAATGGTGAACGACGATGCGGTTCGTCAGCCCGGCGATCATCTCACCGGTGAAAGGGTCTTCCTCCCTCAGCCTCTGTTCCGGGGAAAGGGCCATGAGCCGCGACACGTCAGGTCTAATGCGATGGCCGTCATGGATGGCCGTGCCGATAACAGGCGAGCCGCCGAAATCGATCGACCAGAAGCCTTTGTTGTCGTGGTTATTCCGGTATTCACCATTGCTCTGTCTGGCTGCCATGCCGCCTCCCCTGCATCGGGGATAAAACAGCGGGACATGCCCGTTTGTTCCGGTGAAAAATTGCGCGCGATACATTCCGCTTGGCAATGACGCCGCCGGAAAACTACGGAACCTTACCGGAAAGATCACGTTGTTCCAACTGGAGGGGCCGCCGTGTCAAACGGACGCGATGGCGCTGAAGAACATCGGGGTTTTTCCGTTTTCTCCCGATGGCCAACGAAACGGCAGCCGAGCTTCTTACCCATCCGGCGCCCCTCCGTTCCCGCTTTCGACGCACAAGGAGCCGCGACATGGAAAAGACCGAAACACGCAAACTTGCGGAAGAATATCTGCGTCTCGGCGGCACGCGTCAGGTGATGATCGACGATAACAAGACCTTCGTGCGCCAATGGGAGCACGAACCGGCGGAGGCTGAACGGTTCTGGCAAACGCATATCGAAAATCTCGATGCGGAGCGCCGCAAGGACGTGGAGTTTTTCCTGCCATCTATCAATTCCGACAAGGACGACTAAACCTACAAGGAGAAAGACATGACTGCTATCAACGCCGCAAAAATCCTCATTCTCGCAACGGACGGCTATGAGCGTTCCGAATTGCGTGTGCCCTATGACCAGCTGAAGGCCAAAGGTGCAGACGTGAAGATCGCCTCCATCGAGGAGGGCGAGATCAAGAGCTGGGACAAGAAGAACTGGGGCGACAGCATCGCCGTCGATCTCTTGGCGAAAGCCGTCAAAGCGGAAGATTTTGACGCGCTGGTTCTTCCCGGCGGCCAGATCAACCCCGATATTCTGCGTCACGACAAGGATGCGATGCGGGTGGTCCGCGATTTCGTCAAATCCGGCAAGGTGGTCGCCGCCATCTGCCATGCACCGTGGCTGCTTGTCGAAGCCGACGCCCTGCGTGGCCGCGACGCCACCTCCTATTGGTCGATCAAGACCGACCTCAAGAATGCCGGCGCCAACTGGAAGGATGAAAAGGTGGTAACGGACAAGGGGATCGTTACCTCCCGCAGCCCTGACGATCTCGACGCCTTTGTCGCCAAGATCGTGGAAGAGGTCGAGGAAGGCCGCCACGAACGCCGCGCCGCCTAAGACACGCAACTTTATTCCGTGCCGCCGGTTTTCCGGCGGCACTTCCATATGTGAGGAAGACATGAAAAGCAGATTGCTGGCAAGCGGCGCGGAGCGCACCTTCATCCTCGTCACCGATCCCGAGGAAGAAGCATTCGAGGCCATCAGGCGCTTTGCCAAGGCCGAGAACATCAACGCCGCCTCGGTGAGCGCGATCGGGGCCTTCGCCACGGCAACCCTCGCCTTTTTCGACCTATCGACGCGGGACTATAATGAAATACCGGTCACCGACCAGAGCGAGGTTCTGAGCCTGCTCGGCGATATCACCCTTGACGAGAACGATACACCCAATCCGCACCTGCATGTCGTTCTGGGCTTTGCCGACGGCTCCACGAAGGGCGGCCATTTTCTCAAAGGAGTGGTGCGGCCAACGCTGGAAGTCGTCATCCGCGAAACACCTGCGGAGTTGCGGCGCAGTTATCGCCGGGAATTCGGCATCGCTCTCATCGATCCCGCGAAATAAACCCACGGAACCGGAAAAACGCCATTGCGTTATCGCTCTGCACAGGGGGGCGGCATGGTGGCGGCGATCAATCGAAGAGACGCGGATGATGACGAGGTCGGGCAATTTCTGATCGGTCTCGCACGCGGCACGGCGGGTGCATTGCTGTTTGCGCTGCCCATGCTGATGACCATGGAAATGTGGTTTCTCGGCCTTTACATCAACTCATGGCGGCTTCTGCTGCTTTGCATCCTCAACCTGCCGCTGCTGCTGCTTCTCGCCCGCCGCATCGGTTTCGAGAATGTTTACTCCTGGAGCCAGGCGCTGCGCGACGCGATAACGGCCTATGGACTGGGCATCGCCGTCAGCGCCGCCGTACTCCTGCTGTTCGGCATTCTGAACGACCAGATCACCGCCTCCAACTTCGTCGCCAAGATTGCGCTGCAATCCGTTCCAGCCAGCATCGGCGCGCTGCTTGGGCGCAGCCAGCTCGGTCAGCATTCTGATACGAAGGATGAAGAGGAGGGCGAATATTCGGGCGAGACGGGTTATCTGCACGAACTTTTCATGATGATGGTCGGCGGGCTTTTCCTCGGCCTAAATGTCGCCCCGACAGAAGAAATGATCCTGATCGCCTATAAGGTGACGCCCTATCACATTCTGGCGCTTAGCCTGCTGTCGATCGCCATCATGCATGGCTTTGTCTACGCGCTTCACTTCAAGGGCTCGCACCAGCTGCACGAAGGGCAGAAGTGGTGGCAATCCTTCATCCGCTTCACCCTGCCCGGCTATGTCGTCGCCATCGCCATCAGCGTCTATACGCTTTGGACCTTCGAGCGCCTCGACCACATCTCGCTGTCGCAGATCATGAATGCCGCCGTCATTCTCGGCCTGCCCGCCTCGATCGGCGCGGCCTCGGCCCGGTTGATCCTGTGAGGAAAAAATGACGATATCCAAAGACGGAAAACAGATGGAAAGCGCCGATCCGCATTGGATCGAATGGGTGACGGGAACCATCTGCACCTTGCTGGTCGCGGCGATGCTGGGCTGGATCGCCTATGACATCTATCGCTATATACCCGAGGATGCCCGCTTCGAAATCGCCGTCACCGGCGTAGAGGCGCAGGCCGGGCAATACCGGGTGCGGTTCGACATCCGCAACCTTTCCATGACGACGGCGGCGCAGGTGCAGGTGCGCGGCGACCTGCAGCAAAACGACGCGACGCTGGAGAGCGCCGATGTGACATTCGATTACGTCGCCTCGGAGTCTCGCGACACCGGCGCGCTTTTCTTCCGCAACGATCCCCGCAGCGCAACGCTCACCATCAATGTCGCCGGCTATACCGAGCCGTGACACCTTTCAGGATGATTTCATGCCGACATCGGAACTGACAAAAGAACGTGACCTCAGGGACTCAAAACCCGTGTGGGCGGATAGCCCGCGTATCGGCGTCCGCAGCAGGCACACGCCGGAGGCCGACCATTACGATACGATTGTCATCGGCGCCGGCATCAGCGGCGCACTCGTATCCCACGCCCTGCAACGGCCAGGTCAATCCATGCTGATCATTGAGCGGCGCGAGCCGGTCATGGGCAGCAGCGTCGCCAGCACCGCGATGATCCAGCACGAAATCGACACGCCACTGACGCAGCTTCGAAAGATGATCGGCGGGCACGCGGCTGACAGGGCATGGCAGCGTTCCGCCCGCGCCGTCCTGCGGCTGGAGGAAATCGTCTCCTCGCTCGGCATCTCCTGCAGCATGAGGCGCAAACAGGCCCTTTATCTCGCCGGAGACGACATGGGATCGCGCGCTTTGAAAGCCGAAGCGGATGCCCGCAAAGAAGCGGGCATCGAGGCCCGTTTCCTCACCGCTGCGGAACTGAGAGAGCGATACGGCATGCACCGGACCGGGGCCATCCTCAGCGATATCTCGGCCTCCGCCAATCCCGCACAGCTGACGGCCGGCCTTTTGCGCCACACGGCGCGCGCGGGCGCCGAAATCGTCTCGCAGCTTGAGATCACCGATCTCAGAAACCTCGGCGACGCGGTTGTCCTCGCCACCGCCGGCGGCAAAATCCTTTCCGCGCGCAATGTCGTTTTCTGCACCGGCTATGAATTCCTGAAAATGCTGGAAAGCCCGAAGCACCAGATCATTTCCACCTGGGCGCTGGCAAGCGGAAAGGGGCTTGACCTGCCCGACTGGCTGGAGAGCCATATCGTCTGGGAGGCTTCCGATCCCTATCTCTACCTGCGCACCGACCGCGAGGGGCGGGTGATCGCCGGAGGCGAGGACGAGGAAAACCCCACCGCCTACCAGTCGGAGCGCAAGCTCGCCGCCAAGGCGGAAACTATCCGCCGCAAGATCGAAAAGCTTCTCGGCATCGATGTGGGAGAACCGGAATATAGCTGGGCGGCGGCCTTCGGCACGACTACCACCGGTCTACCGCTGATTGGCCCCGTGCCCGGAATGAACAACGTTTATGCAGTGATGGGTTTTGGCGGCAACGGCATTACCTTCAGCCAGATCGCCGCCGAAATAGTGGCTGCCGCCGTCAATGGCGGCAAGGACCCCGACGCCGACCTTTTCCGCTTCGGCTGATGTCGTTTATTCCTCCTTGATGCCCGCCGCCACCTGCATGCGGCGCAGCGTCCACAGGACGACAATACCCATTCCCGAAGCAAGAAGGGCAAGCGGCCACATACCAAGGCCGGCCGAAAGGCCGATTGCCGCCGAAAGCCACATGCTGGCGCCCGTCGTCAGGCCTTTGACATCGCCTCTGGTATAAACGACCACACCCGCCGCAAGAAAGGCGATGCCGGCCGTCACCGCCTCCACCAACCGGATGGGATCGAGCCGTGCGGCTTCATGACCTTCCGCCATTGTCTCCATCATATGAACGGTGATGACGCAAAAGGTGACGGCGGCGAGGCCGATCAGCATGTTGGTGCGCAGTCCAGCGGTGTTCTTGTGAAACTCCCGTTCCAGACCGATCAGGCCGCAAAGGACGACCGCGCCGAACACACGCACCAGCAGCACCTCGAAGGGGATGGAAATATTCATCGAAAATTCTTCTGCTAGGCTTTGGGGCAAGGTCGTATCTCCTCCGGCAATTTCTTCACACTAAGTTTAAGGAGACGTGTTGGTTCCACTCGGCAATATAAACGTTGCGCGCAACGGAGCCGGAACTATGGCCGCGGCAAAGGGTTTGCCTCCCGTGCGCATGGGCGCACGTCACATATTTTCACACATGGGAGAAGGACCAATGGCCGAGAAGAAACTCGACGACCTGTTTTATGACACGCTGAAGGATATTTATTACGCCGAGAGGCAGATACTGAAAGCCCTGCCGAAAATGGCCCGGGCGGCCACGGACCCGAAGCTGAAACAGGCTTTTGAAAAGCACAAAGAAGAAACCCAGGGCCAAATCGAACGCCTGCAGGAAGTATTCGAAATCATTGGCAAGCGGGCGCAGGGCAAGACCTGCGAAGCCATTCAGGGCATCATCGCCGAAGGCGAAGAGATCATTGAGGATTTCAAAGGTACGCCCGCTCTCGATGCCGGCCTTGTCTCCTCGGCACAGGCGGTTGAGCACTACGAGATGGCCCGCTATGGCACGTTGAAGGCATGGGCGGAAAAGCTTGGCCACACAAAGGCCGTCGCACTGCTGGATGCCACGCTCAAGGAAGAGTCCAAGACCGACGAGGCCCTGACAGCGCTCGCCAAGACCTCGGTCAATGCTGCCGCAGAGAAAAAGGCGGCGTAAGGCGCTCTCATCCAAAACAAAAACCGGAATGGTCACCCATTCCGGTTTTTTTTGTGCCTGAAGACCCGTAGACCCTATGGCAGCGTATAGGCGATGACGTAATCGCCGGGCTTGGTTCCAACCGAACCGTGGCCGCCCGCTACCATCACAACATATTGCTTTCCGTTTTCCAGCGAATAGGTCATGGGCGTTGCCTGACCGCCGGCCGGCAGACGCGCTTCCCAGAGCTGCTTGCCGGTCGTTAGGTCATAGGCGCGCAGATAGTTGTCGACGGCAGCACCGAGGAAGGCGACGCCGCCCTTGGTTATCATCGGCCCGCCAATGCCCGGCACGCCCAATTTGAAGGGCAGCGGCAGCGGCGTCATGTCATGGACCGTGCCGTTCTTGTGCTTGTAGGCGATATCGCCGGTGCGCAGGTCAGCGCCCGCGACATAACCCCATGGCGGGGCCTGGCAGGGAATCTGCAGCGGACCGAGGAACGGGCCCATGAACACGCCATAGGGCGCACCGTCGTTGCGGTTCAGGCCCTGTTCGCTGCCCTTTTCGTCCTGACCCTTCGGCGGAATGTCAGCGCGCGGCACGAGCTGCGAGGTGAAGGCGAGATAGGTCGGCATGCCGAACATCACCTGGCGTTCGGGGTCGACCGCCACGCTGCCCCAGTTGAAGGTGCCGAAATTGCCGGGATAGATGATCGAGCCGTTCAGCGAGGGCGGCGTATAGCGGCCCTTGTAGTTCAACTGATGGAAGCGGATGCGGCAGGCGAGCTGGTCGAACATGGAAACACCCCACATGTCCTTTTCCTGCAACGGCTCCGGCTTGAAGGACAGCGCCGTCGTCGGCTGCGTCGGAGAGGTGAAGTCCTCAGGGATTGCCCCGCCCGGCGCAGGCTCTTCGGTGATCGGCAGCAGCGGCTCGCCGGTGCGCCGGTCGAGAACGTAAATATCCCCCTGCTTGGTCGGGCCGACGAGGGCCGGCACGGTCTGGCCGTCCCTGGTGATATCGAGCAGCACCGGCTGAGCCGGCACGTCCATGTCCCAGAGATCGTGATGAACCGTCTGGCGCACCCAGCGATCCTTACCGGTATTGATATCCAGCGCGACGATGGAGGAGGAATATTTTTCCACATTCTCGCTGCGGCCCATGCCCAGCTGATCCGGCACCTGATTGCCGAGCGGGATATAAACGAGACCCAGGCCTTCATCGTAACTGAAGACCGACCAGCTGTTGGGCGAATTGGTGGTGTAGGTTTCACCCGCCGCAATCGGTTCGGTTTTCGCCGGATTGCCGGAATCCCAGTTCCAGATAAGCGCGCCGCTGTTCACATCGAAAGCGCGGATGACGCCAGACTGTTCCTGCGTGGAATAGTTGTCGTTCACCGCACCGCCGATAATGATCTTGCCCGCCGCGATGACGGGTGGCGAGGTTGAATAATAATAACCGGCAGGATTATATTTCATGCCCTGCTCAAGATGCAGCACACCCTGATCGGCAAAGGACGTGCAGACCTGACCGGTGGCGGCGTCAAGCGCGATCAGCCGGGCGTCCGAGGTCGGCAGGTAGACGCGCTCGGCGCAGACCGTGCCTTCAGCGGCATTCGGCTCGGCATAATAGGAAACGCCACGGCAGGTCTGGTGCTGGCGGTCCGGATTGAGACCGACATTCGGGTCATACTTCCACTTTTCCTTACCGGTGGCGGCGTCGATGGCGATCGCCCAATTATGCGGCGTGCAGATATAAAGCGTATTGCCGATCTTGAGCGGCGTCACCTGATAGGTAGTTTCCCCCACGTCATCTGGAAGCTTCACATCGCCCGTCTGGTAACGCCAGGCTTCCTTGAGCTGCGAGACGTTGTCGACATTGACCTGGGTGAGCGGTGAATAACGCTGGCCATAGGGCGTGCGGCCATATTGATGCCAGTCACCGTCAGGGACATCGCCGCCATAAACGGGCGTGGCCGAGGCCGTTTCCTGCGGCAGGGAACCTGCCGTATCGTGCGGATCCTGCGCCATGGAATATCCGGCAACGACGATGGAGGCGAGGACGGAAAAGGCAAGCGGCCAGGCGTTCGGCCCATAACTATGTCCGGTCGGGCTTGCAAAACCGAGCGGCTTTCTGACCCATGGAACCAGAAGCCAGAGACCGATGAGAATGATGACGCCGCCGCGCGGGCCAAGTTGCCACCAGTCGAAGCCGACTTCCCAGATGGCCCAGGCAAGCGTCGCGACAATGAAGACGGCATAGACATGGAGGGCTGCACGATTGCGCTTGAACAGCAGAACGGCTGTCAGCAGAAAGGCAAGCCCGGAAAGAACGTAATAAAAGCTCCCGCCCAGCATGACGAGCTGAGAGCCGAAACCGAACAGCGCGAGGCCGATCAGCGTGAGAAAAACTGCAGTGACGGTGACTGCCATGAATGAAACCCCCGATTCCTGTCACTTTGCGTGAAATGAAATCAGGCGCGATATGGTTCCATGAAAATCATCATCGTCGCGAAAAAACTTCACGCCATGGTGGTCACGGGTTTTGTGGGGCTCCGGTCGAATCCTGCGGCGCGGGATTTGTCTCTGTCGACGATGGCGGCTGGGCACGGCCATTTGCCGGATTGTTGTCGAAGGTTCCGGACCCGGACGGCTGCTGCGGCACCGGCGCTGTTTCCGTCTGCGAATTCTGCGGCCGGTTTTCGTCGGGTTCAAAAACCGAATATTCGACAACGGCCCACACCACCAGTGCAAGAAACACGCTGACGATCAGAATGACAAGGACGGGACGCCCGCGCGATCCCTGCCGCGCACGCGTTGCCGTTTCGCTTTTCGGCGCATCCCGACCGCGGAGATAGCTGGCATTTTCTCTGGCCATGTCTTTCACTCCCTGTAACCCTGCTGATCTAATCCCCGGGGTCAGGGTTTTGTTCCAGAAGTGGAAGAGGACAGTTTCAACCGCATTCCAGAGGCCTGCGGCCGAGCCGCCGGCGTATAGAAGCGCCAGTGCAGCGTCGGGTATGCTAAAATTATTTCGCGGTCCAGCCGCCATCGATGGAAATGGTGGTGCCGGTGATGGAGCGCGCCATATCGCCCGCGAGATAAAGCGCCATTTCCGCAACTTCTTCCGGTTGCACAAACCGTCTGGTCGGCTGCGGCGCAAGCATTACCTTTTTCACCACGTCCTCCTCGCTCATGCCATGCACGCGCGCCTGATCGGCGACCTGGGCGGCGACAAGCGGTGTCCAGACATAACCGGGGCAGATGGCGTTGCAGGTAATGCCAAGTTCGGCCACCTCCAGCGCCACGCTTTTCGTCAGGCCCACCACCGCATGTTTGGTCGCCACATAAGGCCCCTTGAAGGGCGACGCGCGCAGGCCATGTGCGGAGGCGATGTTGACGATGCGGCCCCAGCCCCTTTCCTTCATGCCGGGCAAGGCCGCATGGATGGTGTGAAACGCGCTGTCGAGCGAGATGGCGACGATGCGGGAGAAATCGGCGAAATCGAACTCGTCGATCGGCGCGACCTTCTGAATGCCGGCGTTGTTGACCAGGACGTCGATATGGCCGAACTCGGCGATGACGGTTTCCGGCAGATGCGCGCTCTCGTCATAATGAGCGAGGTTGGCGGCAAAATAGACCGGCCTGTGCCGCGCCGCCTTCGCCACGGCCTCCAGCGCCGGCGTCGCCTCCTCAGCCGTCTCTATGCCATGCAACGCGACCCGAAATCCCGCTTCGGCGAAACGCTTGGCGATGGCAAGCCCGATGCCGCTGGTGGAGCCCGTGACGAGCACGGTTTTCGGTTGATCCTCCATAGGCCTAGTCCTTCAGCTGCGGCAGGTTGCGGAAAAGTTCAAGCGCTTCGGGATTGGCGAGCGCATCGGCATTCTTCACCGACCGGCCATGGATGGCGTCGCGTACCGCGATTTCGGATATCTTGCCGGAACGGGTGCGGGGAATGGCGGCAACGGCAATGATCCTCGCCGGCACATGCCGCGGCGTCGCACCCGAACGGATGCGGCTGCGGATGGTCTTTTCCAGCTCTTCCGTCAAAACCGCGCCGTGCCTCATGCGCAGGAAGAGGATGACACGCTGGTCGCCGTCAATATCCTGCCCCACGGCAATGGCCTCTTCGACTTCAGGCACGGTTTCCACCTGCCGGTAGATTTCCGCCGTCCCGATGCGGACCCCGCCGGGATTGAGCGTCGTGTCCGAACGCCCATGAATGACGTATCCGCCGGAGGGGCGCAGCTCGGCAAAATCGCCATGCGCCCAGATGCCCGGAAACCGGTCGAAATAGGCGGCCTGATAACGCGACCCGTCCTCATCGCCCCAGAATTTCACCGGCATGGACAGATGCGCGTTGCGGCAGACAAGTTCGCCGGCGACGCCGCGAACGGAACGACCCTCGTCGTCAAGCGTATCGATATCCATACCGAGCATCGCGCCCTGCAATTCACCGCGATGCACCGGCTGCAAAGGGTTGCCGCCGAGGAAACAGGCGCAGATATCCGTGCCGCCGGAAATGGAGGCGAGATGCACGTCGGCTTTCCAGTCGCGATAGATATAATCGAAGGATTGCGGGATGAGTGGCGAGCCTGTCGAAAGGATCGTCCTCAGCGATGAAAGGTCGTGGCTTGCACGGGGTTTCAGCCCGGCCTTAAGGCAGGCATCGATGAATTTTGCCGAGGTGCCGAAGGTCGCAATCCGTTCCACGTCGATGAGATCGATCAGCCGCGCAGGGTTGGGATAACCGGGATTGCCATCATAGGTGACAAGCGTTGCGCCGAGCGCCAGACCGGAGACCTGCCAGTTCCACATCATCCAGCCGCAGGTAGTGAAATAGAAGAAACGCTCGCCTTCCTGAATGTCGCATTGCAGCTTCTGCTCCTTCATGTGCTGAAGAAGCAGCCCGCCGCCGGAATGGGTGATGCATTTCGGTTTGCCGGTCGTGCCCGAAGAATAAAGGATCGCCAGCGGCGCCTTGACGGGCAGACGGTTGAAGGCAATCTCACCCCCCGCATAAGGCTCGACGAAATCCGTAAGCGTCACGCAGCCGAGATCGGCAAGGCTTTTGGGAACGGCATCGCCGATAAGCACGATCTTTTCGGGACTTGCACTTTCCGCCACCGCACGGATGGTCGGGGCTACATCGATGCGTTTACCAGCATAACCATATTCCGGCACGGCGATGAGGACTTTCGGGTCGATCTGGGAAAGGCGGTCCGAGGCCCCGGCGGGGCCGAAATCGGGGGAGCAGGACGACCAGATCGCCCCGATGGCGCTGACTGCGAGATAGCTGACGATCGTCTCGATATCATGCGTGACGATGGCGCCGACACGGTCGCCTTCGCTCACGCCGTCTTGGGCAAGCGCCTGCACCAAGCGGGACACTTCGGCGTAAAGCCCTTTGCGAGTAATCTCGCGCCTTGTTCCATCGTCGCGATAGGCGATGATGGCCAGCCGCTCATCGGCATCGCGCAGCAGGTTTTCGGCATAATTGAGCCTCGCGCCCGGATAGAACTCGGCCTCCCGGATCGTTGCGCCCGGTTTGAACGCCACGTCGCCTCGCGTGCCGATAATGCCGAGTTCGTCCCACAGAGCATCGTAAAATTCATCCGGTGCGTCGATGGACCAGCGCAGCAGGCCGGCATAATCATCGGCGGCCTGCCCGTGCAGCTTTGCCGTTTTCGTCGCGAAGGAAAAAAGCGACGAATGCTCCAGCCTTTCACGCGGCGGCACCCACAGAATATCGGAAGGCGTGGCGTCCATCATGCATCGCCCCCACGCAGCATCTCAACGATGGCGGAAAAATCGCGCCCGCCGCTTCCCGCATCGACGAAGTTTTCATAAAGCGCCGCCGCCGCCGCTCCGAGCGGGGTGGAAGCCCCGGCTCCATTCGCCGCCTCCTGCGAAAGCTTCAGATCCTTCAACATCAGGGCCGCCGCAAAACCCGGCTGGTAGTCCTTGTTGGCGGGCGATGTCGGCACCGGCCCGGGCACCGGGCAATAGGTGGTGAGCGACCAGCACTGGCCCGAGGAGGTGGAAGCAACATCGAACAGCGCCTGATGCGAAAGGCCGAGTTTTTCACCAAGCACGAAGGCCTCGGAAACGGCGATCATGGAAATGCCGAGGATCATGTTGTTGCAGATCTTCGCCGCCTGGCCGTTACCGCCCTTGCCGCAATGCACGATCTTCTTGCCCATCGCTTCAAGCACCGGCTTTGCCGCAGAGAAGGCCGCAGCTTCACCGCCGCACATGAAGGTGAGCGTGCCGGCGGCAGCCCCGCCCGTTCCGCCCGATACGGGCGCGTCGACCGAGGCGCAAGCGGCGGAAGCGGCGAGTTCATGCGCCTTCAGGGCGCTTTCCATATCCACCGTCGAGCAATCGATGAGAAGCGTTCCAGCAGGGATTTTCCGAACCAGATCGCCATAGACCGATACGACGTGTTCGCCCTTCGGCAGCATGGTGACGATCACTTCAGCGGCTTCGATGGCCTCGGCCGAATCCGCCGCGACGGGAACGCCCGCCTCTTTCGCCGCCGCGCGGCAGGCGTCGGCAAGATCATATCCCCTGACGACATAACCTGCCTTGACGAGGTTGACGGCCATCGGCAGGCCCATATGTCCCAGCCCGAGAAAAGCGACGGTCTTCATAGGTGCGTTCCTTTCAGCGATTATCCGCAAGGATCATGTCGGCAGCCTTTTCGGCAATCATGATCGTCGGCGAATTGGTATTTCCGGATGTGATACGCGGCATCACCGATGCGTCGGCGACGCGCAGCCCGGCGAGCCGACGGAATTTCAGCCGCGCGTCGACAACGCTTTCCATATCCGACCCCATGCGCAGCGTGCCGACAGGATGGAAGATGGTGGTGCCGATATCGCCCGCCGCCTTGGCAAGATCATTGTCGTTTTCGAAGGAGGGACCCGGCTTGTATTCCTGCGGGTTGAAGCGCGCGAAGGACGGCTGGGCGACGATGCGGCGCGTCAGCCGCATGGCGTCGATGGCCACCTGACGGTCGCCTGCGGTGGAAAGATAGTTCGGGCGGATTTCCGGCTGCATGGCGAAATCCGGTCCTTTCACATGCACTGAACCCCGGCTTTCCGGTCGCAGATTGCAGACACTTGCGGTAATGGCCGGAAAATTGTGAACCGGATCGCCGAACTTGTCGAGCGAAACCGGCTGGACATGATATTCCAGATCGGCGGTTTCCTTTTCCGGCGAGGAGCGGGTGAAGACGCCGAGCTGGCTCGGTGCCATCGACATCGGCCCGGAGCGCGTCAGCGCATATTCGAGGCCGATCCTCGCCTTACCGAACAGGGTGGAGGCCCTTTCATTCAACGTCAGGACGCCGGAGACCTTGTAGACCATGCGCAATTGCAAATGGTCCTGCAGGTTTTCGCCCACACCCTGAACCTCCGCCACAGTGTCGATACCGGCCGCCTGCAACACATCGCCACGCCCGATGCCGGAAAGCTCCAGAATATGCGGCGAGCCGATGGCGCCGGCGGACAGCACCGTCTCGCGCCGCGCCCGTATCGTTTTCAGGACGCCGTCATGGTGAAACTCGACACCGGTCACCCGGCCTTCTTCGATGATGAGACGCTTCACATGCGCCTTGGTCAGAACCGTCAGGTTCCTGCGGCCGAGCGCCGGCTTCAGGAAGGCTTTCGCCGTGTTCCAGCGCCAGCCGGCCCGCTGGTTGACATCGAAATAACCGGCGCCTTCATTGTCGCCCCGGTTGAAATCATCGGTCGCGGGAATGCCGGCTTCGCCCGCCGCCTTCTGGAAGGCGTCCAGCACATCCCAGCGCACCCGCGCCTTTTCCACACGCCATTCCCCGCCGGCGGCATGCAGATCGCTCTTGCCGCGATAGAAGTCTTCCGACTTCAGGAAATAGGGAAGGATATCGTTCCACCCCCAGCCCTCGCAGCCGAGCTGCCGCCACATATCGTAGTCGCGCGCCTGGCCGCGCATATAGATCATGCCGTTGATGGAGGAGCAGCCGCCGAGCACCTTACCGCGCGGATAGATCAGCGAGCGGCCGTTAAGCCCCGGCTCTTCCGCCGTTTTGAAACACCAGTCGGTGCGCGGATTGTTGATACAATAGAGATAACCGACCGGAATGTGGATCCAGTGGTAATTATCGTTGCCGCCCGCTTCCAGAAGCAGCACGCGGTTGTTCGGATCTTTCGAAAGGCGGTTGGCGAGAACGCATCCGGCACTCCCCGCTCCGATGACGATATAGTCATATTCGCCCATGCTCTTCTCCACGCGTCACCCTTGCCGCACCGTTCCGGACGCGGAGGCCGCCTTCCAAGTGTTTTAAAAATGTCTAGCTGCGGTGCTGAAAGCCGAGTTTTCTCCCGAGCCGCGACGCGTAAAATTCGCCGATAAGACCACGCCGGAACACCAGGACGCAGGCCATGAAGACAAGGCCGGTGATGATGGTGACCGGGAAATCCGATGTCGCGAGATAATTCTGCAACGTGACCACCAGGCCTGCGCCAAAAATCGGCCCGATCATGGTGCCGATGCCGCCGAGCAACGTCATCAGGATCACTTCGCCGGACATCTGCCATGTGACGTCGGTGAGCGTTGCGAACTGGAACACAAGCGCTTTGAGGCCACCCGCAAGACCGGCCAGCGTCGCCGACATGACAAAAGCACCGAGCTTGTAGCGCTGCACGCTGTAGCCCAGCGAAATGGCGCGCTGCTCGTTTTCGCGGATCGATTTCAGGATCATGCCGAAGGGCGAATTGACGAAACGCCAGATGACAAGAAGCGCCAACACAAAGGCTGCAAGCACCGTGTAATAGATATTGAGCGGCGCATTAAGGTCGAGAAGGCCGAAGAGATGGCCGCGCGGCACGCCCTGCAACCCGTCCTCGCCATGGGTAAACGGCGCCTGAAGGCAGAAGAAATAGAACATCTGCGAGAGCGCCAGCGTGATCATGGCGAAATAGATGCCCTGGCGGCGAATGGCGAAGAAGCCGATGACGAGGCCAAGAAGGGCAGCACCGGCCATGCCGATGACCAGACCGATCTCCGGCGTGACGCCCCATTCCTTCACCGAATAGGCCGTGAAATAGGCGGCCCCGCCGAAAAACGCCGCATGGCCGAAGGACAGCAGTCCCGTGTAACCGATCAGCAGATTGAAGGCGCAGGCGAACAGCGCAAAGCACAGGAGCTTCATCAGAAAGATCGGGTACACGAACATGGGCGCGGCGATGAGCACGGCAAGGCCAGCCAGAATAAGCACTGTCTTGATGGTTCCCGCAGTCGTTGAAACTTCCGTTTGCGGCATCGCACCGGCAGTGGGGTTGTGGGTGGCTTTGGACATATCAGGCGTCCTTTCCGAAAAGACCGGCGGGGCGGATGAGCAGCACAAAGGCCATGATGACAAAAATGACGATGTTGGAGGCCTCAGGGTAGAACACCTTGGTCAACCCTTCGGCGATGCCGAGCATGTAACCGGTGACGATGGCTCCCATGATCGACCCCATGCCGCCGACGACGACCACGGCGAAGACGACGATGATGAGGTTGGTGCCCATCAGCGGCGAGACCTGATAGATGGGCGCTGCCAGCACGCCGGTGAAGCCGGCAAGCCCGGCACCCAATGCGTAGGTCAGCGTCAAGAGCACCGGCACGTTGATGCCGAAAGCCTGCACCAGCGTCGGGTTTTCCGTCGCCGCCCGCAGATAGGAGCCGAGCCGCGTCTTTTCGATCAGTGCCCAGGTGGCAAGGCAGGCGACCAGCGAAATGACGACTACGAAGGCGCGGTAATTCGGCAGGAACATGAAGCCGAGATTGGTGCCGCCGGCAAGCTCACGCGGCACCGAATAAGGCTGGCCAGCAGCGCCGTAAAGCCAGCGGAACGTGCCTTCCACCACAAGCGCCAAGCCGAAGGTGAAGAGCAGCCCGTAAAGTGGATCGAGATCATAAAGCCGTGACAGCAGGAAGCGTTCGACGATCGCGCCGAAAAACGCAACAACGAGCGGTGTCACCACCAGCGCCGCCCAGAAATTGATGCCGAAATATTGCAGGCCGAGAAAGGCGACAAAAGCGCCGAGCATATATTGCGCCCCATGCGCAAAATTGATGACGCGCAGCAGGCCGAAAATGACGGCAAGGCCCAAAGACAGCAGCGCATAAAACGAGCCGTTGATAAGGCCGATCAGCAATTGCCCGAGCAGCGCCTGAATTGGAATACCGAAGAGCATCGTCATCGTTAAACCCCCAGCACTTTGTTGAGTTCGCCCATACGGCCGGAAAGCTCAGCCACCGGAAAGTTGCTCACCATCTGGCCGTGATCCATCAGGTAGAAACGGTCGGCGATACGGCTGGCGAAACGGAAATTCTGTTCGACCAGAACGACGGTCATGCCGCGGCTCTTCAGCTTTTGCAGCACCTCGCCAATGCGCTGCACGATAACGGGCGCAAGGCCCTCTGTCGGTTCGTCGAGCAGCAGCACCTTGACGCCGGTGCGCAGGATGCGCGCCATGGCCAACATCTGCTGTTCGCCGCCAGAAAGCTTGGTGCCGGGGCTGGTGCGACGTTCATATAGATTGGGAAACAGCTCGTAGATTTCATCTAGCGTCATGCCACCGGATGCGACGACGGGCGGCAGCATCAGGTTTTCCTCGACACTCAGCGTCGCGAAGATGCCGCGCTCCTCCGGCACGAAACCGATGCCGTATTTCGCCGTGCGATGCAGCGGTACCGGCATCATATCCTTGCCGCCGAGCTTGATAACGCCCTTGCGGTTGCGGATGATGCCCATGATGGTGCGCAGCGTCGTGGTTTTGCCCACACCGTTGCGGCCGAGAATGGTGATGGTTTCGCCCTCGCCGACCGTCAGATCGACACCGTGCAGCGCCTGGCTTTCGCCGTACCAGGATTTCAGGTTGGAGACTTCGAGCATTGCCGCCATATCAGGCCTCCTCCGTGCCCATATAGGCCGTGCGCACCCGCGGATCGGCGGCGACGGCGGCATAGTCGCCCTCCGCCAGAATTTCACCCCGCTGGAGCACCGTGACGTGGTGGCAGATATCGGCCACGACTTTCAGATTATGTTCCACCATCAGCACCGCGCGAGTCTTGGCCACCTCCCGGATGAGTTCGGCCACATGCGAGACATCCTCCCCGCCCATGCCGGCCATCGGCTCATCGAGCAGCAGAACCTTCGGATCGAGCGCCAGCGTGGTGGCGATTTCGAGAACCCGCTTGCGGCCGTAAGAAAGATCGGCCGCAAGCGCATATTTTTCCCGTGTCAGGCCGACCATGGCGATCAGTTCCTCGGCGCGGGCGTTCAGCCTGTCGAGCGAGGAGAGCGGCAGCCAGAACTGCGTTGCAAGGCCATTCGGCCGCTGCAACGCAACCCGCACATTTTCCAGAACCGTCAGGTGCGGAAACACCGCCGATATCTGGAAAGACCTGACGAGGCCGAGACGCGCCACCTTGTCCGGTGGCGTCCTTGTTATATCCGTTCCCATGAAGGTGATCGCCCCGCCTGTCGGCTGGAGGAACTTGGTCAATAGATTAAAGACCGTTGTCTTGCCGGCGCCGTTCGGACCGATAAGCGCATGCACGCGGGCATGGTGGACGTCGAGATCGACGTTCTTCACGGCCGCGAATGCGCCGAAGGTCTTGGAGAGACCGCGCGCCGAAAGAACGACGCGAGATTCGGCCTGCCCGGCAAGGGCGGGAGCGATCGTCATCAAGCTTTCCCCTTTTTATTCTTCTTTACTGCGTTACCAGCGGGCAACCGCTCTTTGCGGGGTCCATGAAGGCTTCCTTGCCGGGAATGGTGGCCAGCACCTTGTAATAATCAAAGGGCTGCTTGCTTTCGTCCGGCTTCTTCACTTCCATGAGATACATGTCGTGAATCATGCGGCCGTTGGCGGCGACCTGGCCATCCTTGGCGAAGACGTCATTGACCGGCATTTCCTTCATGGCCTTCGCAACGGCATCGGCATCGTCGGTGCCGGCCTTTTCGATGGCCTTCAGGTAGTGCAGCACGGCAGAATAGGTGCCGGCATGGACCATGTTCGGCATGGCGCCGGTGCGCTCCTTGAAGCGTTCGCCGAATTTGCGCGATTCATCGTCGCGATCCCAGTAAAAACCTTCCGTCAGCGTCAGCCCTTGAGCCGCTTCGAGACCGAGGCCGTGAACTTCGGCGAGTGTGAAGAGAAGCGCCGCAAGCCGCTGGCCACCGGCGACGATGCCGAATTCGGACGCCTGCTTGATGGCGTTGGAGGTGTCGAGGCCGGCATTGGCAAGGCCGATGACCTTCGCGCCCGAGGACTGCGCCTGCAAAAGGAAGGAAGAGTAATCCGTCGTGGCGAGTGGATGGCGCACGGAACCCAGCACCTTACCGCCATTGGCCTTGACGAAATTGCCGGTGTTTTCTTCCAGTGAATAACCGAAGGCATAATCGGCGGTCAGGAAGAACCAGCTGTCGCCGCCCTGCTTGACGAGCGCACCGCCGGTGCCAACCGCCAGCGAATAGGTGTCATAGGCCCAGTGGAAACCATAGGGGCTGCACTGCTTGCCGGTCAGTTCGGTGGTTGCCGCACCCGTATTGATGGTGATCTTCTTCTTGTCCTTCGACAGCGCCTGCACAGCCAGACCCACCGACGACGAGGTCAGTTCCATGATCGAATCGACCTGTTCGGTATCATACCATTGGCGGGCGATATTGGAGGCGACATCCGCCTTGTTCTGATGATCGGCGGTCACCACTTCCACCGGCGCATTGAGCACCTTGCCGCCAAAATCCTCAACCGCCATCTTCGCGGCTTCATAAGAGTATTTGCCGCCGAAATTGGCGTAGACGCCCGACTGGTCGTTCAAAATGCCGATCTTGACCTTGCCGTCCGAAATCTCGGCGGCATAAGCGGCGGTGCCAGCGGCCAGCACCATGGCCGTGGATAAAACGATACTCTTGCGCATGACTTCTCCTCCCAGAGATGATTGCGAACCTCAGATTGTCTGTGCAACGGTGAACGAAACCATTGCACCTGAACGGTCACACCGCCCTCCTCAAAGCGATGCATCCTGAGCCTAGACTTCTCGAATTCGGCCGTTGACACAAGAGCGGGGCATCATCAAATTGCGAACAGGAACTGTTCATTTTTGAACAGAACTTTTGATGGGAGACAAATATGGCCACCCCTTTCACCTGGGACGACCTACAATATTTTCTGGCCGTGGCCCGCACCGGACAACTCTCATCGGCCGCCCGAAGCCTGCGCACCAGCCACGCCACCGTCTCCCGCCATATCGACCGGCTGGAATTTTCCCTGAAAACCAAGCTGTTCGAGCGCAATCCGCGCGGTTATGAACTTACGACCGTCGGGCGGCGGCTGGTCGATACCGTCGAGCGCATAGAGGCTGAAGCGGAAAGGTTGCAATCGGACATTTCCGAAAGCGGCAGCCTGCTGCGCGGCGTGGTGCGCCTTAGTGCGCCTGAAGGTTTTTCCAATTTTTTCTTCGTGGAGAGGCTGAAGGACTTCGCCGTCACCCATCCCCACATCATGGTGGAGATGGTGACGATCCAGCAAATCATGGCGCTGTCCAAAAAAGAGGCGGATGTGGCGGTAACGCTCGATCCGCCAAAGGCCGGCCCCTACATCAATGAACAGATCATCGATTACACGCTGCATATCTATGCCTCGCGTTCCTATCTCGCCGGGCAGCCAAAAATCGTAAAGCGCGAGGACCTGCTCGACCACTTCTTCATCGGCTACGTTCAGGACCTGATTTTCTCACCGGGCCTCGATTATATGCGTGACGTGCTGCCCGGCCTGCGTCCGAATTTCCAGTCCTCGAGCATTTTTGCGCAGCTGACCGCAACGCTAAGCGGCAGAGGGCTGTGCATTTTGCCGAATTTCATCGCCGCCCGCTTTCCGGATCTGCAAATGGTGCTTCCCGGTGAAGTGGAACTGCGGCGAGGCTATTGGCTGACGAGCCACCAGGACCTTGCCAACGTGCCGCGGGTGCGCTCGCTTATGGATTTCATTCTCACCACGGCCCGCGCCCACCAAAATCTCTTCGTGCTCGACCGAAAGACAACCGCTTGAGCAGCATCGTTCACATTTCGGCGACACCGTGTCTACCGGTGGCGAATTGGAGAACGCGCCCAACTGCTTATATGACTGACAGCAACGAAGCTGGCTGGCAAAGCCGGCATCCTCCGACATCTGGAAGGTCATCATGAAAAAGATCGGATTCCTGTCCTTCGGCCACTGGACGCCATCGCCCCAGTCGCAGACCCGCTCGGCTGCGGACACGCTGCTGCAATCGATAGACCTTGCCGTGGCTGCGGAAGAACTAGGCGCCGACGGCGCCTATTTCCGCGTGCACCATTTCGCCCGCCAGCTCGCCTCACCCTTTCCGCTGCTGGCCGCCGTCGGCGCGCGCACGAAGAAGATCGAGATCGGCACCGGCGTCATCGACATGCGGTATGAAAACCCGTTCTACATGGCGGAGGACGCCGGTTCGGCCGATCTCATCGCCGGCGGGCGCCTGCAACTCGGCATCAGCCGCGGCTCGCCGGAGCAGGTGATCGATGGCTGGCGTTATTTCGGTTACCGCCCGGCCGAGGGCCAGAGCAAAGAAGACATGGCGCGCCAGCACACCGAAGTCTTCCTCGAGCTTCTGAAGGGCGAAGGTTTCGCTGAGCCGAACCCGCGCCCGATGTTCCCCAACCCGCCCGGTCTTCTGCGGCTGGAGCCGCATTCCGAAGGGCTGCGCGAGCGCATCTGGTGGGGTTCGAGTTCCAATGCAACGGCGGTCTGGGCGGCAAAGCTTGGCATGAACCTGCAAAGCTCCACCCTGAAGACGGATGAAACGGGCGAACCTTTCCATGTCCAGCAGGCGCAGCAGATCCGCACCTTCCGGGAAGCCTGGAAGGAAGCAGGCCATACCCGCGAACCGCGTGTATCGGTCAGCCGCAGCATCTTCGCCCTCGTTGACGATCGCGACAGGTCCTATTTCGGTTACGGCAACGAAGGCGACGACAAGATCGGTTACATCGACGACAGGACGCGGGCGATCTTCGGACGCAGCTATGCCGCCGAGCCGGAAAAGCTGATCGAACAGCTGAAGGCCGACGAAGCCATCGCCGAGGCCGACACGCTGCTCCTGACGGTGCCGAACCAGCTGGGCGTCGATTACAACGCCCATGTGATCGAGACGATCCTGAAGCAGGTAGCGCCGGCCCTCGGCTGGCGCTAACGGCAACGCTTGGAAATGAGGGCGGCGCATTTTATGCGCCGTCTTTTTTATTTCACCGCCTTGCCGTAGCGGGCGAAGCTTTCCGCCAGCGGCGTGGTGCTGGCGCCGGGGCGCTCCGGACGTTTGTAAACGCCATCCCGCACATGGATCGGCTCTTCGAAATGATCCTTGATCCACGGAATATATTCGAGAATGGTCGAGGCCGGGTGCCAGTAGCTTAGATGCACATGCACCTGGCTCATTTCGCCGGCATGCGGCACCACCGGCAGTCGATGGGCGAGCGCGAGATCGGCAACCTGGATATATTCGGTTATGCCGCCAAGCCGGGTCACATCCGGCTGGACATAGGCCACCGCGCCGGCATCGATGAATGAGCGGAACGCATCCACCGTGTAGAGCTGTTCCCCGAGCGCAATCGGAATGGATGTATTGCGCGCCAGCCGCGCATGGCTCGTCACATCGTCATACCAGAGCGGCTCCTCGAACCAGTAAATGTCCAGATCCTTCGCCGCCGCGCAGAAACGCTGGCAGGTCGGCAGATCCCACTTGCCGTTGCCGTCGATGGCGATGCGGATGGACGAACCGACACGCTTGCGCACGGCCGCAAGGCGGGCAATATCGATATTCGGATCGTCATGCCCGACCTTGATCTTCAGGCGGGTGAACCCGTCTTCCTCCACCGCCCCTGCACCGCCCGCCAGCAAATCTTCCAGCGAGAAGGAAAGCCAGCCGATATCGGTATTATAGGCTTCCACCGCCGCCGTGCGTGCGCCGCCAAGATAGTGCCAGAGCGGCACGCCCGCCTTTTTCGCCTTCAGGTCCCAGAGCGCAACGTCCACTGCGGCCAGCGCCAGATGGGTGATGCCCGCCCTGCCGACCCATTGCAGCGCCGGATAACGGGCCAGTTTCGTCCAGAGCCTCGAATGCTCCGACGCATCCTCCCCCACCAGCAAGGGCGCGTAACAATCGCTGATGCAGGATGTGATCAACCTGTCCGACGGCAGATGCGCGTGGGTGCCGGTAAAACCGTATCCCTCAAGGCCATCGCTGGTGGTGATCTTTGCACCGACGACGCCCCAGTGGGTGATGCTGTGGGTGGAATCCGAAATGGACTCCGATGTCAGCGGCAGGTGCAGGATGAAAGGTTCGACAGCGGTAATTTTCATGATCGGTCATTCCTCGATTGCTGATCGCTTCCGGGGAGGAATAGACGCCGCGTCCCGCGACCACGGGCCGCGAAGATGGCTTTTAGGGAAATTGCCAGACCGCCCTCCTCCAGCAGCCAGCTTCCAATGACGGATAGAGCTAAAGCAAAAATCGCCTTTGTAAAATAAAAAATTTTTTATTTTTAATATTCGGCCATTGCCAGTCCTTTAAAGCTGGGCGATGATGCCGCCATGAACTCGCTGGTCAAAGTCACGCTCGCCGAACAGGCGCATCAGGAATTACGCGCACGCATCGTCAGCGGCAGATTGCGCGGCGGCGAACGCCTGCTGCCCAATGAGCTTGCCGCCGATCTCGGCATCAGCCCCACGCCGGTGAAGGAAGCCTGCCTGAAACTCGAGGCTGACGGGCTGGTGATCAATTCCTCCCGTCGCGGCATGGTGGTGCGCGACTTCACTGTGGAGGATGTGGAGGAACTTTACGCCGCCAGAATGCTGCTCGAAAAAGGCGCGGTGGAAGTGGCTTTCGATGCCGGGCAACTGGACGGAGCCCTGCACGCGGAACTGCTGGAAAGCCTTGCGAAACATCGCGAATTCGCCAAAGGCTCGACGCTCGACGAATTGTCGAAAGCGCTTTTTTACGACCGCAGCTTCCATGCAACCCTTGTGTCGGCGGCGCGCATTCCGGTCATTTCCGGCTCGCATGAGCGCATTCTCGACCAGACCCACACGGTTTTCGTCTCTATCCTTGGCGCTTACGCCCGCTCGGTCGAAGAGCACCAGAATATCGCCGATGCCATCGCCGCCGGCGGCAAGGCCCAGATCGTCGACGCCCTGTGGCGGCATCTCGAGCGCAGCCGCCAGAATACGCTGCGCCAGGTCCGGCTGCTCAAAGAGGCCGGCGCCTGATCATTCCGCATGTAAGGGAGGAACTGACATGATGCGCCACAAGCCGGACGCCGCAATGAGAGCGGCGCAAGCCACAACCGCCCCGTTCCGCATGGGGATTTCGCATCGATGAAAGACCGGCTTTCCCCTGCAACCTTGCCCCGCCTGCCGCAATCCGTCACGACACCCGCCTATGACCGTCAAAGCGTCACGCCCGGCATCGTCCACCTGGGCGTCGGGGCCTTTCATCGGGCGCATCAGGCGGTTTTCATCGACGATTGCCTTAATCGCGGCGAAACCCGATGGGGCATCGTCGCCGCGTCGCTGCGCAGTCCTGATACGCGCGACGCCATCGAGCCGCAGGATAATCTCTACACCTTTTGCCTGCGAGACGGTGAGAACGAGCGCCTGCGCGTGATCGGTTCTATTCTCGAAACCATCGTCGCGCCGGAAGAGCCTGAACGGCTGATGGAGCGGATGGCCGATCCGCGCGTCCTCATCGTCACCCTGACCGTGACGGAAAAAGGTTACCTGACCAATCTCGCCTCCCGCAGCCTGCTGCGCGATCATCCCGATATCGTCCATGATCTCGAAAACCCGGAGCGGCCGCGCTCCATCTTCGGCTTCATCCTTGCGGCCACACGGCGCAGGCGTAAAGAGGGTTCCCGGCCCCTGACGCTCCTTTCCTGCGACAACCTGCCCGCCAACGGCCATGTGCTGCAAAAGCTTCTGCTGGAATTTGCGGAATTGGCCGATCCGGAACTGGCATCCTTCATTAAAACCAATATTGCCTGCCCCTGCTCGATGGTGGACCGGATCGTTCCCGCCACCACGGATGCGGACCGCGAGGCGATTTCGACCGCACTCGGCCTCAGCGACGCCTGGCCGGTGGTGGCTGAACCCTATTTCCGTTTCGTCATTGAAGACCGTTTTCCGCATGGAAGGCCGGCGCTCGAGAAATCGGGCGTGGAATTTGTCGGCAATGTCGAGCCATACGAGCATATGAAGCTCAGAATGCTGAACGGCTCCCACAGCGCCATCGCCGCCATCGGCCAGATCGCCGGCCTTGCGACGGTGGCGGATGCATGGGGTGAAAAGCCCGTGCGCGATTTCATCGACGCCTATTGGCGCGAGATCGAACGGACGCTCGACCCCGCCGTCGACGGGGCGGAATTCGCAGCCGGTCTGCGGGAGCGTTTCGCCAACCCTTCATTGCAGCACAAGACCATGCAGATCGCCTCCGATGCGTCGCAAAAAGTGCCGCTGCGCATTCTTGGCCCCTTGCGTGAACTGCTTGCGGAGAAGGCTGAAAGCCGGACGGTCATTTTCGCCGTCGCGCTCTGGATCAGGTCCTGCGCGGACAAGAATGAAAAGGGGCAACCGATCACCATTCTCGATCCCGCTTTCAAGGAGTGGGATGCGCCGGATCAGCTGGCAATGACGCCGGCTGCGGTCGTCGACCGATTTTTGACTTTCGAGCGCACATTTGGCAGCGACCTGCCCGGGAACGAAACCTTCGTCCTAGCGCTGAAAGCCGCCTATCGCGACATTCGGGAACACGGCGCGCTTGCAGCAATCGAGCGTTTCCTGAAGCCGTGAAAAAAGAACAGGCCGGAAATCCAGCCTGTTCCTAAACTCGCTCGACAGCCTTCAGGCTGTCGCTGCCAGCCGTGCCGCCTTGCGGCGTTCCACGCGGGCGCGGATGGCATCGACATCCGTGATCGGTGTCGCGGCGAAAAGCTGGCGGGTATAGGGATGCTTCGGATCGGCGAAGAGTTCCTCGCGCGTGCCCTGCTCCACCGCCACACCCTTCGAAATGACCATCACATCGTCGGCGATGTAACGCACCACCGAAAGATCGTGGCTGACGAAAACATAGGTCAGCTCGAATTCTTCCTGAAGGTCGGCGAGAAGGTTCAGCACCTGCGCCTGCACCGAAAGATCGAGCGCGGAGACCGGCTCGTCCAGCACCAGCAGCGCCGGGTTCAGCATCAGTGCGCGCGCAATGGCGATGCGCTGGCGCTGGCCGCCGGAGAACATGTGCGGATAACGGTTGAAATGCTCAGGACCGAGACCGACCTTCACCAGCATGGCTTCGGCCCGCTCGCGTCGCTCGGAAGCCGGTATCTTGGTATTGATGACCAGCGGTTCCATCAGGACGTCGCCCACCTTCTGGCGCGGATTGAGGCTGCCATAGGGGTTCTGGAACACCATCTGCACCTTGGAGCGCATCTCCGTATCGGGACGGCGTCTGGCGATATCGACCGGCTTGCCTTCGATCTTCAGTTCGCCGCCGGATGCCGGATCGATCAGCGCGATGATCCGCGCCAGCGTCGATTTACCGGAGCCGGATTCACCGACGATGGCGAGCGTCTTGCCGCGCTCGACGGTAAAGTCGATGCCCTTCAGGGCCTGCACCGTCTTGGCGCCGCCGAACATGCCACCGGGAACGTGATAGTCGCGGGTAATGCCCTTGCCTTCAACAACGATACTCATTGAACGCCCTCCTTGCCAAAGAAATCGGAAACCGTGGGCAAACGGTCGCCGGTGGCATTTTCCGGCAGGGCCGAAAGCAGTGCCTTGGTATAGGGGTGCTGCGGGGCTTCGAACAGGCTCAAGACATCCGCCTCCTCCATCTTGCGGCCCTTATATTGCACGACGACGCGGTCTGCGGTTTCCGCCACAACGCCCATGTCATGGGTGATGAGGATCAGCGCCATGCCGTATTCTTCCTGCAGGTTCATCAGCAGATCGAGGATCTGCTTCTGGATCGTCACATCAAGGGCGGTGGTCGGCTCGTCGGCGATCAGCAGGCGCGGCTTGGAGGCGATCGCAATCGCGATCATCACGCGCTGGCACTGGCCGCCGGACATCTGGTGCGGATAGGCCTTGAGCTTGGTTTCCGGCTCGGGAATGCCGACAGCCCGGAACAGTTCAAGGGCGCGGGCGCGCGCGGCAGCGCCGCTCATGCCGAGATTGAGGCGCAGAACCTCCTCAATCTGGAAACCGACCGTGAAGGACGGGTTGAGCGAGGCGATGGGCTCCTGGAAGATCATGGTGATCTCGCGACCGATCAGCCTGCGGCGCTCCTGCGGCGACATGGCCAACAGGTTCTTGCCGTCGAAGGTCATCTCATCGGCGGTAATCGTCGCCGTGTCGGGCAGAAGCCCCATGACGGCGAGCATCGAGACCGACTTACCGGAACCGGACTCGCCGACAATGGCCAGCACTTCATGCTTGTCGACGGAGACGTCGATGCCGTCGACGGCCGTGAAGGCGCCGGTGGCGGTGGCGAATTTGACGGTGAGGTTCTTGATTTTCAGCAGGCTCATCGCTCAGCTCCGCTTCAGTTTGGGATCGAGCGCATCGCGCAGGCCGTCACCCATGAGGTTGATGGCGAGCACCGAGATCAGGATCGTCAGGCCCGGAAGGGTCACGACCCACCAGGCGCGCAGGATGAACTCGCGCGCTTCCGCCAGCATCGTGCCCCATTCGGAGGCGGGCGGCTGCGCGCCCATGCCGAGGAAGCCGAGAGCAGCGGCATCGAGAACCGCAGACGAGAAGGAAAGCGTCGCCTGAACGATCAGCGGTGCAAGGCAGTTCGGCAGGATGGTCTTGAACATCAGCCGGAAATTGCCGGCGCCGGCCACGCGGGCGGCTGTGACATATTCACGTCTCAACTCAGTCATGACGGCCGCACGCGTCAGACGCGCAAAATGGGGCTGGTAGACGATGGCGATCGCAATCATGGCATTGGTGAGACCCGGGCCAAGGACCGCAACCAGCACCAGCGCCAGAAGCAGCGACGGAAACGCCAGAATGACGTCCATCACGCGCATAATGACGGTGTCCACCCAGCCGCCGAAGAAACCGGCGACAAGACCGATGACGATGCCGCCGACAAGGGCGATGGAGACGACGACGATGCCGATGAACAGCGAATATTGCGCACCATAGATCAGGCGGGACAGCATGTCGCGGCCCACCGCATCGGTGCCGAAGAAGAAGGCGGCACGGCCGCCTTCCTGCCAGACCGGCGGAACGAGCAGCGCATCGCGATATTGTTGTGTCGGATCATGCGGGGCCAGGATGGGCGCGAAGATCGCCACCAGCACGAGCAGGATGAAGACGGCAAGCCCGATGACGGCACCGCGGTTCTGGCGGAAATAGAACCAGAAATCGGCAAGCATCCGGCGGCGGATGGCGGCGTCCGAAAGGCGGACGCCGGGAGTGGTGGTCACATCGGTCATTTGTGACGGATCCTCGGATTGATGAGGCCATAGGTCAGATCGACGAGCAGGTTGACGATCATCACCAGACCCGCGATCAGAAGCAGGCCGCTCTGCACGACAGGATAGTCGCGGCGCGAGATGGAATCGATCATCCACTTGCCGATGCCCGGCCAGGAAAAGATGGTTTCGGTCAGGATGGCGCCCGCCATCAGCACGCCGATCTGCAGGCCGATGGTGGTGATGACCGGGATCATGGCGTTGCGCAGCGCATGAATGCCGACGACACGGGCCGGAGACATGCCCTTGGCGCGGGCGGTGCGCACGTAATCCTCACCCATGACTTCCAGCATGGCCGAGCGCGTCTGGCGCGCAATCACCGCCAGCGGAATGGTGGCGAGCACGACGGAGGGCAGGATAAGATGCGAAAAAGCCGAGACGAAGGCGCCCTTCTGGCCCGAAATCAGACTGTCGATCAGCATGAAACCGGTGACGGAGGGGAAGAAATACATCAGCGAAATGCGGCCCGACACCGGCGTCCATTGAAGGATGCCGGAGAACATGATGATCAGCAGCAGTCCCCACCAGAAGATGGGCATGGAGAAGCCGACAAGCGCGGTCGTCATGGAAATCTGATCGAACCAGGAACCGCGACGGATGGCGGCGATGACGCCGACCGGCACGCCGATCAAGGTTGCGATGATGATGGCGACGAGACCAAGCTCGACCGTCGCGGGGAAAAGCGACAGGAACTCGGTGAGAACCGGCTTCTTGGTAACCAGCGAATTGCCGAGATCGCCCTGAAGCAACCGTCCGAGGAAATGAAGATATTGTTGCCAGATAGGCTGGCTGAAACCGAGTTGTTCGGCAAGCTGCGCATGCCGTTCGGGTGAAATGCCGCGTTCGCCCGCCATCAGCAGCACGGGATCTCCCGGCAGGACGCGCACGAAGGAGAAGGCGACAAAGGTGATCCCGAGAAATGTCGGGACGAGATAGAGAAGTTTGCCGAGAATGAACCGGATCATGGCTTTTTCCTGAAAAGACGCGCGGAAGAACAGGGTCCTTCCGCGCGTCCGTTGTTTGGGATTATTCCGCGATGTCGACGTTTTCGAAGGTGAAGTCGCCAAGCGGGCTCATGGTGAAGCCGGAGACCTTGGCGGACATGGGAACGAACTGCGTGGAATGCGCAAGCGTCGCCCACGGAGCCTGTTCCTTGAAGATCACCTGCGCCTGTTCGTAAAGCTTGGTGCGCTCGGCAACGTCAGTCGCCTGCTTCGCCTTGGAAATCAGGTCAGAGAACTCCTTGTTGCACCACTGCGCACGGTTCGTGCCGCCTTCGCCTGCCGAAGCGCAGGAGAGCAGAACGCCCATGAAGTTGTCCGGGTCACCGTTGTCACCGGTCCAGCCGAGGATGACGGCGCCGTCGCGGTTCACTTCGGTCGACTTCTTGAGGTATTCACCCCATTCATACGAAACGATCTCAGCCTTGACGCCAACCTTGGCGAAATCCGCCTGGATGAGTTCGGCGGTGCGGCGCGCGTTCGGCATGTAGGGACGCTGAACCGGCATTGCCCAGATCTTCATCGACAGATCCTTGACGCCGGCGGCTTCGAGAGCTTTTTTGGCTGCTTCCGGATCGTACGCATCGTCCTTGATGCTGTCGTTATAGGACCACATCGTCGGCGGGATCGGGTTCTTGGCAACCTGACCAGCGCCCTGGAACACGGCGTCGATGATCGCCTGCTTGTTCATCGCCATGTTCAGCGCCTTGCGGACTTCCGGCTTGTCGAAAGGCGCAACGGTGGTGTTATAGGCGAAATAGGCGACGTTCAGACCCGGCTGTTCATCGAGCTTGAGGTTGGAATCGGCGCGGATGGCGGCAAGATCGGCCGGAGCCGGGTACGGCATCAGGTGGCATTCGCCGGCCTTCAGCTTCTGCAGACGAACGGCGGCGTCCGGCGTGATCGCGAAGATCAGATCGTCGATCTTCGGTGCTTCACCCCAGTAGTCGGCGTTCTTCTGGTAGCGGATGACCGCGTCCTTCTGATAGGCGACGAACTTGAACGGGCCGGTGCCGATCGGCAGGTTGTTGAAGTCTTCCTTGGTGCCGGCCTTTTCCAGCGTATCGGCATATTCCTTCGACACGATGGAGGCGAAAGGCATGGCGATATTGGCGAGGAACGGCGCTTCCGGACGCGTCAGCACGAACTTGACGGTGTAATCGTCGACCTTGACGATGTCCTTGATCAGCGACGGCATTTCCATGGAGTTGAAATATTCGTAGGTGATGCCTGCGATATACTGGTTCCAAGGGTTCTTCGCATCGCGCTGGCGGTCGTAGCTGAAGATCACGTCATCGGCGTTGAATTCGCGGCTCGGCGTGAACTTGTCGTTGGAGTGCCACTTCACGCCCTTGCGCAGGTGGAAGGTATATTCCAGACCGTCGCTCGAAACTTCCCATTTTTCGGCAAGGCCGGGCTCAACTTCGGTCGTGCCCTTCTTGAACTCGGTCAGGCGATTGTAGACCGGATGCGCGGAAGCGTCGAAGGTGCCGCCGGCGGTGTAGGGCGACGGATCGAAGCCTTCCGGCGATGCCTCGGAGCAATAAACGAAGGTCTTCGCCATGGCGGGCATGGCGGAAGTGATCGCAATCGCAGAGGCGATAAGCAAACTGCGGGTCAGCGTTTTCATCTGGTGGTCCTTTCCCTCTTTTTCTGAGTTCCTGCGGCCCCGTTTGGGGCCCTACCTCTTCTGGTCAGCAGCGACGCGGGAGCCCCATGTCGCCGTTCGGTCCTTTGCCTCCCGACCAATTACCCGGCGACCGGCTGAAACAACCGGTCGAGGTTCTTCTCCGGTGGGCAGAACCAGCGCGGTCCCGCCTCCGTCATGTAGGCTATATCTTCGAGACGGACGCCGCATTCGCCATAGACGCACAGCATCGGCTCGATGGAGAAACACATGCCCGGCTCAAGCGCCGTGGCGTTTCCTGCAACGATATAGGGTTCTTCGTGAATATCCAGCCCAAGCCCGTGGCCGGTGCGGTGCGGCAGGCCGGGAAGCTGATAATCCGGGCCGAAACCGGCCGCTTTCAGGCTGTCGCGCGCGGCCTTGTCCACATCCGAGCAAGCCGCGCCGACTTGGGCTGCGGCAAATGCCGCCGCCTGCGCGTCGCGCTCGGCGTTCCAGAGAAAACGCTGCCGTTCCGTCGGTTTGCCGAAGACATAGGTGCGCGTGATATCGGAACGATAGCCGTGAAGAATGCCGCCGAGATCGACCAGCACCATATCGTCTTCGCTGAGCGTCTGCGCATGGGGCACGCCATGCGGATAGGCCGTCGCCTCGCCGAACTGGACGGCCACGAAAAGCGGCTTCAGGCCAAGGGCAATATGCGCCGTGTTGACGAAATCGGCGACTTCCGTGGTGGAAACGCCGGGACGCAGCCCTTCGAACACGGCCTTCTGCACGCGGTAGCTCGCGTCCATCGCCGTCTGGATGATGGCGATCTCGGCTGCGGATTTGACCTGCCGCTGGGCGACGATCATCGGCTGGGCGGAAATGATGCGGCCTTCCAGACGCTGCATGAGGGCCGATGCGAAGACAAAGGGCGTGGCGGGATCGATGGCTACAAGATGACCGGGACAGGTCAAGGCGCCGATACGTCTTGCCATCAGGTCGAAGGGGCTTTCATCCTCTTCCCAGACGGCAACCTCACCCGGAATGCGGATGAGCGTCTGAAGCTTCGGCTCCTCGAAGGTCGGGCTGACATAGACCGGCGCACCTTCCGCCGGCACCAGGGCGCCGTGAATGCGCTCGGAAAGACCAAGCGACAGGCCGGTATAATAGGTCAGCGACGATGATGCATCGAGCCAGACCGCTTTGATATTTTGCTGGATCATTCGCGCCTGCAGGCCGCGTAGCCGCAACCTGAGCTCGTCTTCAGCGATCGATGAAACCGCGATCGGCTGAAACCGCTTCAGCGTCTCTTGAAAGTCTGCCATTCTCTCCCCGCCGCTTTCGGGCCGCAGACACACGCGTGCCGGCAACCTCCCAAGCGTTCTTTTGCTCATGCTTAAACACAGGGCGGGGGCTAAGCAATGGCCCCGCCGGGCGTGCCACGACAAAACTGTGCAAATTTATCTAGACATAACGGAAACGTGATCGACGCAGGCCTGATTTCAATACTCGTTGCCTTGACGCAGAAATTCAAAATCCCCCCGGAAATCCAAGGGCCGATCACGGGCCGCTCTCGGCACAGAGCCGGCGCGCAGGAGGTCGTCAGCCAAAAACACTCAAGAAAAAACGCCCCAAAAAGGAAAAAGCCTGCCGCGGGAGGAGGTGCGGCAGGCTTCAAACTTGATCGGCGATTGGGAGGAGGAGTACCACCGATCCACATCGAGTGACGCTGGGAGGAGGAGTGCGTCGCTTCGATGATTTGAATATAGCGGTATCCGTGATTTTTAACAGAGCAAGTCTCGCAATGCAGCATTGCATTTCTGCATAGCTCGAAAATTCCTGCCCGGTTTTTCAGCATCCCACAAAAACCTGGGAAATCAGCTTTCCCGATAGACCTGGAAACCGGCGAAGGACTGGTTGACCGGCATGAGTTCGAGGCTGTTGATGTTGATGTGCTTGGGCTGCGAGGCGACCCAGTGGATGGTGTTGGCAATATCGTCCGCCGTGATCGGATTGACGCCCTTGTAGAGATTGTCTGAGGCTTCCTGATTGCCGCCGGTGCGCACCAGCGTAAATTCCGTTTCGCACATGCCGGGCTCGATGGACGTCACCCGCACGCCCTTGCCATGCAGGTCGGAACGCAGGCCAAGCGAAAACTGCCGCAGGAACGCTTTGGTGCCGCCATACACATTGCCGCCCGTATAGGGGTAATGTGCCGCCACGGACGAGAGGTTGACGACAATACCCTTGCGCTCGATCAGCGTCGGCAAGAGATGATGGGTGATGTTGAGGAGACCGGTGATGTTGGTGTCCACCATGGTCTGCCAGTCTTTCAAGGGCACCTGCGGTGCGGGCGCGGTGCCGAGTGCGAGACCGGCGTTGTTGACGAGAACGTCGATATCCCTGAAGCCCTCCGGCAACCCGGACAGCGCCTTTCCAGTCGCCTCCTCGTCGGTGATATCGAAGGCGAGGCCATTAAAGGCGGAGCCAAGTTCAGCGGAAAGCGCCCCCAGCCGCTCCGCCCGCCGACCCGTGCCGATGACCTTCCAGCCCTCCTTGACGAAGCGCCGCGCCGTGGCCTGTCCGAAGCCGGATGTCGCGCCGGTGATGAGGATAGTTCCGCTCATGATGATGCCTCCACTCTATTCGTTTTTTCAGGGTCAATCGGTGTCAGTAACTTTTCGGCCGCGGCCGCGAGACAGCGCCTGTAGGCCTCGAGATCCGTATACAAGGCCTCTTCGGGAGCATCGCCAATGATGATGACGCCGCCGCGCCGCAAAATTCCGCCATGCAGCATGAGGTTGTCGACCATGTCGAAATTCTCGATCGACAGCCCGTCCGGCCCGCGATAACGGCCCGTTTCATCCAGGGTAGCGACGCCGCCATAATGCGCCTTGATGCGGGTGAAGTGATTGGCCGCAACATTGGTATAGGCGAAAACCGGCTTGCCCAGCGCGCACATGAAACCAAGCTCATAGCTGGTTCCCGTATCGGCCGCGATGCCGCGGAACGGCGTCAGATTGGCAATCACCGCATCCGCTTCCAGCATCATCCGCTCATCGATGGCATTGATGTTGCAGCCATGGCCGATCCTGGTGTCCGCCGGCGGAATTTGCAGATCGCCCGGCGAAAGCGGCGTGAAACCGGCTTCCCGCGCCAGAGAGGCCTTGAGATCGAGCATTTCGCGCGCGTTCGGCAGGAAGACTTCCGGTCCGGCGAGATAGATTTTCTTTGTCATCAGGAATTCATGCGATTTGTCAGGAAAGAATGTCTCGACCCTAACCCGGGGACTTTCGCAAAGGCAAGTACCAAGGGCGGTGGATCGCGATGCACTCGGCGAGCCGATAAAACGGTATCGTCCCGCCGCTCTTTCCGTTATAGCCGGAGCAGGAAACTGGAATTTCTGGAGCAGGACATGGCAGCACCCATCCGTTACCACGAAGGCGATATTTCCGCCGAAGATGCCGCGCGTTACAACGGCGCCATCGCAATCGATACGGAAACGCTGGGACTGGTGCCGCGCCGCGACCGCCTCTGCGTCGTTCAGCTTTCGCCGGGCGACGGCACCGCGGACGTCATTCGCATCGCCGCCGGCCAGAGGCAAGCCCCTAACCTGGTGCGGATGCTTGCCGACCCCGCCCGCCAGAAGATCTTTCACTATGGCCGTTTCGATATCGCCGTTTTGTTCCACACCTTCGGCGTGACGACCACGCCGGTCTTCTGCACCAAGATCGCCTCGCGGCTGACCCGCACCTATACCGACCGGCACGGGCTGAAGGATAATCTCAAGGAAATGCTGGAAGTCGATATTTCCAAGGCCCAGCAATCTTCCGACTGGGCTGCCGAGACCCTGTCGCCGGCGCAGCTCGAATATGCAGCCTCCGACGTGCTGCACCTGCACGCGCTGCGCGACAAGCTGACGGGGCGTCTCGTGCGTGACGGCCGCCTCGACCATGCCGACGCCTGTTTTGCCTTTCTGCCGACCCGCGCGAAGCTCGATCTCCTCGGCTGGGAAGAAACCGATATTTTCGCCCATAGCTGAGCCTTCTGCCGCTTCGTTTAAGCACTGATTTACCAGAATTGCCTATTCTCGGCCGCAACTTTGGGCGGCCGGGGATTTCCAGATGATTACTCCGTTACAGCGGACGGCGGGCATTGCAGTCAGCGACCTGATGCGCTCGATGGTCGAAACCATCGAGGAACGCCAGCGCGAAGAGCAGGAAAAGGCCAACGGCACCAAAAAGGACGATGCGGTCAAGACAAACCCGCGCACGGACGAAAGCCAGCGCGCCGCCAACGAGAAGATAAGCGCCTATCTCTTCGGCGCCATGAAACTCGATCCTGACGCTTTCTTGTCCCTCATCTCCCGGTTTGCTTCCGCGCTTGGCGTCACGCAGGAAGCAAACGAATCGAGCTTTGCCTTCGCAAACCGGCTCCAGGACGCGCTGACGCTGACCCAGTTCGAAAAATCCGACGCACTGGGAAATGCCAGGAAAATTTCCCTGATATCCTTTGGCGTTTCGGAAGCGCAGGTCGTGGATGTGCTGAACAACGGCGCCAACGCCAAGACCGCCCCCATGGCCGCCCTTGCCGCCCGCATTGCGAAGGGCGCAGGCCTGACCGGCGCCGAGGAGGATTTCGGCGAGCAGATGTCGAACGCCATCATGGCGGCGCGCGCGACCCTGCCGAAAAAAGTCGATGATCTGGAAGAATCGACCGGGATCAAACAACTCGGCGTCTCCGCTCGGCAGATGATCGCCGCCATCGCCAACCCCTATGGCGATGAGGCGCGCGCCGTTAAGGACGCCCTGAACCACCAGACGCAGAGCGCCAGTTTCATGACGCGTGAAACTCTGAAGGTCATCCAGCGCCTGGAAGATGTCGCCGATCCCAAAACCAAGGAAGAGTTGCAGGCCGAACGTGGTGAAGAACGCATCGGCGAAATCAACGATGCCGAGGTGAAGGCCGAAAGGGAACAGGATATTCAGGCGCGCGATGCGCAGGGCAAGCTTGACGACGTGAAGGAGCTCCAGGACGTCGTCAAGGAGCATATCGATGCTTCCGGCGACGAAAAAACGGCAGACGACGACCCGCAGGCGCCGACCGACACGTCATCGGAAACGACACTGATCTCCGTACTTGCAGCTGCGCCCGCTGAGCAGGCCGCCCCGGCGGAAACCGAAAATGTGCCCGCGGAGACAGACACCGGCCGCAATCCGGCCGAGACGGAAACGGACGGCCAAAAACTGCTCGATGCGCAGGCGCTTGTCGAAGACGCCCGCAAAACCATTTTGCCGATCTCGATCGACGACAATGGCCTTTATGAACTGCTGAAGAAGAAGGCGGCATGATTGCCGCTCCCGATCATTCCCTTGAACAAAACATGATGTGAGTTCAGACATGACCGATATTTCCGGCCTGGCCGGCAGCGCCGCTTTCGACATTGAATCCAATGCGGAACCCAATGCGGCGCAGGCGCTGCTCTCCATGGCCGCCCCGCCGATCGTTCCGGATGACACAGGCTTCACACCCGCTGAGGAAGCCAGCCGCATCGACCCCGCGAACGCTCAACCCGAAAGAAGACTTCCCAAGGCAAGCTGGCTCGACGCCATGCCGCCGGAAGCTTTTGAGACGGCGCCCAGCGATCCCGACCATATTTCCTCGGTCAATTCCGACGATAACGGCCTTTACCGCATGTTCATCGGCGTTTCTCCCTGACGGACGCCAATTCGTTGGTTAGCCAAATCTTAATATCTGCAAGCCAAGATTGAGCTTGATGATTCTGTATGCGCGGCAACCGGCATTGCGGCCAGAGGCGTATACGGCGCTCCCGCATGAGCGGGCGAGATGACACCTGTCCATCACCGGCGCGGCGATTTTTCAACATTCAAGCCAGATGCGGATCACAGAGCCAATGGGGATTGGCCCTTTCGCAGCCAGCGGCGGTCACCGATAGAAACGGAGCGCAGCATGTTACCGCCTGTACCGAAAATTGCGGCAACCGATGCCGCCTATGGAACCACGGTTTCACTGACACCGCGCGAGCAGGTGAAACAGACTACGCCGCCGCAACCGAACACTCCCGCCCCTGAAAACAGCAGCCTTTTTGCCCGCGCAGCAATTGCCTCCCTTACCAGCGAGTTTCAGCTCTCGCGCAGCACCGCGATTCTCGCGGAAGCGCTCGGCAAGCTGATGAACCTGCCCCGGCAGGATGGCGAGGCCATAGAGACTTATGTGACGCGGCTGACGGAGGCGCTCCGCACCCTGCCGGCGTCACAACGCCTGGCGTTGGAACAGCAGGTCGGCAAGGCCCTGCAGGGTCTGACCCTTTCGATGCTCGCCGAAATCCTGAAACAGCCGACCGGACCGGATGCCGCCCGCCTCGCGCTACTGGTCGAGCTTTCCCGTTACAGGGGAATGGATCTTGCGGCGAAGGCGGTGATTTCCTCCTATCAGCAGAACAATTCCTCCAATCCCGCCCCCACGCAATCGGCCCAGCCGAAACAGCAGAACGCGCAGAGCCAGAATGCGGAAGCTCGCCCGTCTCCGGCCGCCACAGCACAGGCGGCAAATTCCGCCACCGTCAGTCGCCTCCTGCCGCTGCTCATCGGGCCGCTCGCCCTCAGCGGCACAGCAATGAAAGCAACGGTGCCCGCGCTAACGGCGCAACTGGACCCCCGGCCCACGCCTTCCACCCCGCCTGCCGATACACTTGAGATGCCGACCAATGCCGCAAAGCCGGATGGAAGAGCCGAATACCCGGCACGTCCGCTTCCGCCACAAATCGGCAGCGTGACGAAGGAAGTATCGGCCGAGGTCCGCCCGGCAAATCAGCCCCGCGCCGAAACGGGCGAGGCCCGCCCCGCCCTTCCGCATCGGGAGATGATGAAGACGGAGCAGAAAGAATCCCGCACGGGATTTACCCCGCCATCCGGTCCGCTCGCGGACGACGCCGAGACCATGAACACCCTGCTGCTTGCCGCCACAGCCGGCAAGCTTCCCACCAAGGCAGCCGGCACACAGCAGCCTCTGCCCGCACCCCAGGATGTTGCGCAGCAACCCTCCAACGATCAGCCCGCAGAAAAACCAGCCCTCGCAACAGCCGCCGCCCGCCCCTCGGGTGAGGAAACGGAGACGGCGGCGCCTCGCCCCGAGGCCCAGCCCCCGTCTCGGGTCATGCCGGACGCGGAAGTGCGGATGGCGATGCTGGAGCAATCGGTTTCGCAATCGTTGATCGCCGCGGCTCTGGCAAAGGACGGCATACCATTGCCGCTCGTCGCCTATCCTCCGGCGGATGAGGACTATGAATCGGAAACACCGCCACGCGGAGGCGGCCCGTTTTCTGAGGATGAGGCAAACGACGACACCGAAGCTGATCACTCCGATGATCAGGATGAAAAAGAAGAACGCGTCGCCGCCAATGACGGGATCGATACGCAGGAAAGCGCGGCAGCGTCGGCTTCCGATGACAGCGCGGAAAATTATTATCTCAAGATGAGCGGCATGCTCTGACAAGCGGACCATGGCCCGCCCACCGGCGCGACCTGAAAGCAACAAAAAACCCGCCGGAAAATTCCGGCGGGTTCTTCATTTCAAAGATCGGAGCGATTATTCGCCGCGGTTCTTCAGAGCCGCGCCGAGGATGTCGCCGAGCGAAGCGCCCGAGTCGGAAGAACCGAACTGTGCGACGGCTTCCTTCTCTTCAGCGATTTCCAGAGCCTTGATCGAAAGCATGACCTTGCGGTCCTTCTTCGAGAAGTTGACGACGCGGGCGTCGACAACCTGGCCAACGGAGAAGCGCTCAGGGCGCTGCTCGTCACGGTCACGGGAGAGGTCAGCGCGACGGATGAACGAGGTGAGGTCTTCGTGGTTGACGAGCTTCACTTCGATGCCGCCATCGTTGACCGCGGTGACTTCAGCGGAAACGACTGCGTTCTTGCGCAGGTCGCCGGAAGATGCGGCTTCGCCGACAGCATCCTTGCCGAGCTGCTTGATGCCGAGCGAGATGCGTTCCTTCTCAACGTCAACGTCGAGAACGACAGCCTTAACGACGTCACCCTTGTTGTACTCTTCGATGACCTGCTCGCCCGGACGGTTCCAGTCGAGGTCCGACAGGTGAACCATGCCGTCGACATCGCCTTCGAGGCCAATGAACAGGCCGAATTCGGTCTTGTTCTTGACTTCGCCTTCGACTTCCGTGCCAGCCGGATGGCTGTAAGCGAATGCCTGCCACGGGTTTTCAAGCGTCTGCTTGAGACCGAGCGAGATACGGCGCTTGGACGGATCGACTTCGAGAACGACAACGTCAACTTCCTGGCTCGTGGACAGGATCTTGCCGGGATGTACGTTCTTCTTGGTCCAGGACATTTCGGAAATGTGGATCAGGCCTTCGATGCCCGGCTCCAGCTCAACGAATGCACCGTAGTCGGTGATGTTCGTGACCGTACCAGAGATCTTCTTGCCAACCGGGTACTTGGCGGAGATGCCATCCCACGGATCGGACTCGAGCTGCTTCATGCCGAGCGAGATACGGTGGGTTTCCTGGTTGATGCGGATGATCTGAACCTTGACCTGCTGGCCAATGTTGAGAATTTCCGAAGGATGGTTGACGCGGCGCCATGCCATGTCGGTGACGTGCAGCAGACCGTCGATGCCGCCGAGGTCAACGAACGCACCGTAATCGGTGATGTTCTTGACGACGCCGTCAACAACCTGGCCTTCTTCGAGGTTCTGAACGATTTCAGAACGCTGCTCGGCGCGCGACTCTTCGAGAACCGTACGACGCGAGACAACGATGTTGCCGCGACGCTTGTCCATCTTGAGGATTTCGAAGGGCTGCGGGTTGTGCATCAGCGGGGTAACGTCGCGGATCGGACGGATGTCGACCTGCGAACGCGGAAGGAAGGCAACAGCGCCGTCCAGATCGACGGTGAAACCACCCTTGACCTGGTTGAAGATAACGCCTTCGACGCGCTCGCCAGCTTCGAACTTGGCTTCGAGCTTGACCCAGCTTTCTTCGCGGCGAGCCTTCTCGCGCGACAGAACGGCTTCGCCGAGAGCGTTTTCGATGCGCTCGACGTAAACTTCGACTTCGTCGCCGACCTTCAGCGTGCCGTCCTTGGACTTCGCGCCGAATTCCTTCAACGGTACGCGGCCTTCAACCTTGAGGCCGACGTCGACGATGGCAACGTCCTTCTCGATTGCCGTTACGATACCCTTGGCAACATAGCCTTCGGCAAGATCGTTGGAGGCAAAGGATTCTTCGAGAAGCGCTGCGAAATCTTCGCGCGTGGGGGTAGATACTGACATGAAATCTCCTGATTGCATCCGCGCAATGGCGAATACAAAAGCGCCGGTGGGCTAGTGTTGTTGATACCCGACCCCATGCCCGCCTTCTTCAAAAGGCTTTCCGGCGCAAGGACATGTCTTCGGGCAATTCCGGACTAAACGCGGGCGGCGGCAAGCCGTTCCGCGAAAAACCTATCTCTTCAGGGCGGCGTCGATAATCGTGCGCGCGGCCTGAAACGCCGCCTCTATACTCATTTCCGACGTATCTAGCAAGTGCGCGTCTTCAGCCGGCTTCAACGGGCTGTCGGCGCGGCCCATGTCCCGCTCGTCGCGTTTTTTCACCTCGGCGAAAATGGCATCGTAATCGCCGCTGCCGCCATTGGCCAGAATCTCGTCGTAACGGCGTCGCGCCCGCACATCCGCAGAGGCCGTCACGTAAAGCTTCACCGGCGCCTCAGGGCACACCACCGTGCCGATGTCGCGGCCATCCAGAACCGTGCCCGGTTCCTTCAAGGCAAAACGCTGCTGCGCCTTGACGAGCGCCCGCCTCACCGGCGTCATCACCGCGATTTTGGACGCCGCCTCGCCGATATCGTGCCGGGAAAGGACGGCGCGGTCCAACCCCGCAAGATCGAGTTCCAGCGCGATTTTCTCAGCCACGGCCTCATCATCGAGCGGCAGGCCCGCATCCAAAAGCGCCTTGGCGGTCGCCCTGTAGGTCAGTCCGGTATCGAGATGGTGGAAACCATAGGTTTCCGCGATCCTGCGCGACAGGGTTCCTTTGCCCGCCGCAGCCGGCCCGTCTATGGCGATCGTGAAGGTCATGAAGCTTTCCGCCTGTGCATTCGTCATTCATATAATAGAGTGCGCAACGCCTTCCTATTTATATCAGCATCCCCGCATAGGGGTTGCGCCGAGGCGGGCGGCACCCGAAGTTTGTCTTTGACACGAAAGAGCGCAACGATTAAGGGGACCGGCTATAAATTTTACCGTCTATGCCGGTTTTACGGCGTACACACCGAAACTCATTCGACAATTTGAGGCTTAGACAGTGGCAAAAGCGGAACTTGGTACCAAGCGCACAGACCCCGATACCGGCAAGAAGTTCTACGATCTGAACCGTGACCCGGTCGTTTCTCCCTACACCGGCAAGTCCTGGCCGCTCTCCTTCTTCGAGGAAAGCACCGCCCAGGCCAAGATGGAGCAGGCTGAAGAAGAGGAAGTGGCGGAAGTCGATACCGAAAACACGGAAGTCGAACTCGTCTCGCTGGAAGATGCCGATGGCGACAACAGCGGCGACGACATCCCTGATCTGGGTGACGACGACGACGTCGAAATCGACGACGACGACGACACCTTCCTCGAAACCGACGACGAAGATGACGACGACGATATGTCTGGGATCATCGGCGTACCCGGCGACGACGAAGAAGCTTGATTTTACTCGATAATTCGGCCCGACGACAAAAAAATGACGCCGGGCCGTTTTTTATGCTTGCACTCGCCGGAAAGCCGCAGTAGTAAGCCGCCACCGAACGGAACAACAACCGCTTCGGTTCCCGGAACCGGAAGAAATGCCGGAACCCTTATGGGGCTATAGCTCAGCTGGGAGAGCGCTTGCATGGCATGCAAGAGGTCAGCGGTTCGATCCCGCTTAGCTCCACCAAACCTTCCCAGATAAAAAATACACTTTCTTCGTCAGTCGCTTTCACGCATCGCGTAAGCCGTTCGACCCGATCGCCTATTGCAGCAGCGCCCGCACATCCTGCCCGTTGATCCGGCACTCCACGGAACCGCCGGCACTACCCTCCTCAATCACCCGACATTCGAGATATCTGCCACGCAGCCGGTTCTCCAGCGCCTTGAAGGCGTTGAGGCCGCAGGCGTAACGGCGGCCGTCGGCGCGGGTGCAGACGCGGTTGCGCTCAACATCCTCCACGCCGGCGAGACGGAATTCCTTACCCTTGAAAGTGAAACGGCTGCTGGATATGACGCGCAGACGCTGGTCCGCATGCATTTTCAGCGGATAAAGATCGGGAGGCGTCGGAATGCGCTCGTAATTTTGGCTACGCGGATCGACCCGCACCGGCGAGGTCGTCCAAAGCAGTTCCGTATTGGCCGCAAGGCCTGCTGGCGCCGACGTCGCCTCACCATTGATAAGCGAGGCGATGCGGATGCCGGCTATGCCGAGGCCAATGGCCAAGACGATCTGAAACAGCAAAATTGCGATCTGCCGGACCATATCACCGCAACATCAAAACGATGAACGAATTAAAATCGATCGGCCTCCGCCTCGCGAGGAGGTCCGCCGCTTATCACATCAATAAAATCTTGCTTGCACTGACATCCCGCACCGTGCCCATGGCCATGATCGGAATCCGGTCGCCGTCCAGGATCACTCTTCCCGTTGTCCGCAGCCAGCGGAAACCGCCGGATTTAAGCACAATGCGGTATTCCTGATCATAAAACACGCCATTTGTCAGCGAATTATAAACCGCCTTGGCGACACGCTCCCGCGAGCCGCTTTCGATCTGCGCGATGAAATCTTCGACCGGGATACCGCAGGCGGCATCTTCCGGCGAAAATTCGCGCAGACGGGCGGCCACGGCATCCAGGTAAACCAGATTTTGCCCGACATTCCAGGTGTAGTAACCCACAAGTGTCTCTTCGAGAGATATGTTTTTCAGCATCGGCCTTCTACAGTCTGAAATGCTCGTGCGGGTCTGTACCATATCAGACGACGGACGACTAACTACAAGAATTCATCTTTTTGTCTGATGGCGTCCCGTTTTCGGTAAGGCTACTTATCGACAGCCCTTTTCGGCCGTCATGTTGGCGAAGCAACCTTCTTGTGCCAAAGAAGATTGATCTTGCGCCAACGACCAGAGGAGCCGCCGTGACCATCGGCCTTGCCCATGCCGAACTCATCGCCGTCGTCACCGCCATCACCACGGATGAGCCGCGGGTCATGACCGTTCGGGAAGGTGCAGCACTTCCGTCGGGACCGTTCGAATTCGGGCACAGAACCCTCCAGAGCGGACTGCGGGAATGGATCCACGAACAGACCCATCACCCCGTGGGCTACCTCGAGCAGCTCTATACTTTCGCCGATCGCGACCGCAATAACGACATTTTAGGCGGCAGAACCATCTCCATCGGCTATCTCGGGCTGGTTCGCGAACAGGAAGCCACCGACGGCAAACGCGCCCTCTGGCACGGCTGGTACGAATATTTTCCTTGGGAAGACCATCGGCGGGGCCGTCCTGATGTTCTCGACAACATCATCGACAGGCTGCGCGCCTGGGCGGATTCCGATCCCGCCGCGAAAAACCAGCGCCATTTGCGGGCCGACTTTACCTTCGGTCTCGATGGCGGCGGCTGGAACGAAGAACTGACCCTGCAACGTTATGAGCTGCTTTATGAGGCCGGGCTGGTCGAGGAGGCGCAGGGCGAACCGAGGAACAATTTCGGCAAGCCGATGTTTGCCGATCACCGCCGCATCCTCGCCACCGGCATCGCGCGTCTTCGGGCCAAGATCAAATACCGGCCGGTGGTGTTCGAACTGATGGCCGACGCCTTCACGCTCCTGCAGCTACAGCGCGCCATCGAGGCGCTGGCCGGGCTGACGCTGCACAAGCAGAACTTCCGCCGGCTGATCGAACAGCAGCAGCTGGTGGAAGAGACCGGCGAGATAGCGACCGAAACCGGCGGCCGCCCGGCAAAGCTCTTCCGCTTCCGCCAGACCGTTCTCGATGAACGCGCCCTTTCCGGAACGAAACTGCCGCTCTCCCGCAATTGACATATGCTCACAATGAGAATATGTCTTTGCTCTAGATATACTCAATACGAGTATAAATGGGAGACCACCGTGAACGAGCAGATTTCCGCCGCCAGCCTCTATGATCGCGTCGCCCGCGTCATTCCCAAGGCCGAATGGATGGGCTTTCAGGACGATGTGGAGGCGATCCTGGCGCTAAAGCGCCAGCGCAACGCCGTCATCCTCGCCCATAATTACCAGACACCGGAAATCTTCCACGGCGTCGCCGATATCGTCGGGGACAGCCTCGCCCTTGCCCGCAAGGCAATGGAGGTGGAAGCGGATGTCATCGTTCTGGCCGGCGTGCATTTCATGGCCGAGACGGCAAAACTGCTCAACCCGGAAAAAACAGTGCTCATTCCCGACATGGCGGCCGGCTGTTCGCTGGCCGATTCCATCACGCCCGAGGACATCGCGCTTTTGCGCAAGGCTTATCCGGGCGTTCCGGTCGTGACCTATGTGAACACCTCCGCCGCGGTGAAAGCGGCATCCGACATCTGCTGCACCTCAGGCAACGCCCGTCAGGTGGTGGAATCGCTCGGCGTACCGCGCGTGCTGATGTTGCCGGATGAATATCTGGCGAAGAACGTGGCCAAGGAAACCAATGTCGAGCTGATCGCCTGGCGCGGCCATTGCGAGGTGCATGAACTGTTCACCGCCGATGATATTCGCGAATTGCGCGAAAACTATCCGGGCGTAACCGTGCTCGCGCATCCGGAATGTCCGCCCGATGTCGTCGAGGCTGCGGATTTTTCCGGCTCCACCGCCGTCATGTCGGATTATGTCGGCCGCGAGCGCCCCGCCCGCGTGGTTCTTTTAACGGAATGCTCGATGAGCGACAATGTCGCCGTGCATCACACCGATGTCGAATTCATCCGCCCCTGCAATCTGTGCCCGCATATGAAGCGCATCACGCTTGGCAATATCCGCGCGGCACTTGAAGAAAACCGCCACGAAGTGACGGTCGATCCGGCCATCGCTGTCGCCGCCCGCCGCGCCGTGGAAAGGATGCTGGAAGTATGAGCGAACGCCTCCCGTCGCATACGGGCTGGACGGTCATCGTCGGCAGCGGCATTGCGGGCCTGATGGCGGCGCTGACGCTTGCGCCGCAGCCCGTGCTGCTTCTGACACGCGGCGCGCTCGGCGGCGAGACCTCCAGCGCCTGGGCGCAGGGCGGCATCGCGGCAAGTCTCGGCCCTGATGACCGCGCGGCCCTGCATCTTGCCGATACGCTCGCTGCGGGCGATGGCCTTTGCGATGAAGATCTGGCCGTTGAGATTATATCCGCGGCCCCCGCCGTCATCGATGCACTGGAGGGGGCGGGTGTGAGGTTCGACCGCGACGCCTCAGGCAACTATGTCTTCGGGCTGGAAGCCGCCCATAGCCGGCGGCGCATTCTCCATGCAGAAGGCGACGGGTCGGGTGCGACGATCGTCAGGGCGCTTGCAGCCGCCGTTCTTCGCACGCCGTCCATCACCATGCTGGAAGGTACGGAAGTGCGCCGCCTGCTGACGGAGGACGGCGTCATCGCCGGTCTCGCCTGCATAGGGCCAAAAGGCTGCTTCACTTTGCCGGCCACACAGGTCGTTCTCGCCACCGGGGGCCTCGGCGGGCTTTATGAGGCGACGACCAATCCCTCCGGCAATTTCGGGCAAGGCATCATGCTCGCCGCCCGCGCCGGCGCCATACTCGCCGACATGGAATTCGTGCAATTCCACCCAACCGCGCTTTCCTCGCCCCGACGGCCGCTGGCGCTGGTGAGCGAGGCGGTGCGGGGCGAAGGCGCGGTGCTTCTCAACGAAAACGGCGAACGCTTCATGGCGGGAGTTCCGGGGGCGGAACTTGCCTCGCGCGATATTGTCGCCCGCGCCATCGACCGCGAAATATTGCGTGGCGGCAAGGTCTTTCTCGATGCCCGCAAGGCGCTCGGCACGGGCTTTTCCACTCGCTTCCCCTCCATCGACCTGCTCTGCCGCGAAGCCGGGATAGACCCCGCCCGTGAGCTCGTTCCGGTGCGCCCGGCGGTGCATTACCATATGGGCGGCGTCGCCACCGATAGCAAAGGCCGAAGCTCGGTGCCTGGTCTTTGGGTTGCCGGCGAAACCGCCTGCACGGGGCTGCATGGCGCAAACAGGCTTGCCAGCAATTCCCTACTGGAAGCGGCGGCCATGGGCATGCGCGCGGCAGAAGATATTGCCGGTCGGCAGGCATATGCGGGAAAACAGGCAGCGGATATCGCGGCACTCCCCGCACCTGGCGTCCCGGCAGTCGACCTCTCTTCCGTCCGGCCCATCGTTTCCCGCCATCTCGGCATCGTAAGACAGGCGGAAGAGCTGACGGGCGCAATCCATGACCTCCTGCCATTGGCAGAGCGGAACGGCCCGGCATCCGATCCCGCCCTTGTCGCACTGGCCGTCGCCGTCTTTGCGGCGCTGCGCACGGAATCGCGCGGCGCGCATTTCCGCGACGATTTCCCTGAAAAACATGCGACGGCCACAAGGCGCAGGCTGAGCCTCAGCGACGTCCTCACCATCGCCCACGAATTTTCCTCTTCCAGCCATTCTTCAGCCAGCCTTGCGCGGAGCGCCTGACATGACCCTTTCTCCCCTGCCCCGCCTCATCATCGAACCGCTTGTGCGCAACGCCCTTCTGGAAGACCTCGGCCTGGCGGGCGACATCACGTCCGCCGCCGTCATTCCCGCCGATCATCGCTCGGTCGTCGTCATGGCCGCACGCGAGGCGGGCGTCATCGCCGGTCTCGATGCGGCGGAACTGGCTTTCCAGCTGGTAGACCCGGCCATCGTGATGAAACGGCATGTGCAGGATGGGGCCGCCGTGGTTCCCGGCGATATCATCGCAACGATCGAAGGCCCCTCGCGCGGCCTTCTGACGGCGGAGCGCACGGCGCTGAATTTCCTCGGCCATCTGTCGGGCATCGCCTCCGTCACCGCAAAAATCGTCGCCGCCATTGCCGGCAGCAAAGCCTCGGTCGCCTGCACCCGCAAGACGACGCCGGGGCTGAGAGCGCTGGAAAAATATGCCGTGCGCGCCGGCGGCGGCATGAACCACCGTTTTGCGCTTTATGACGCTGTTCTTATCAAGGACAACCATATCGCCGTGGCCGGCGGCGTGCGCGACGCCATCCGCCGGGCCCGGCAGGGCGTGGGGCATCTCGTCAAGATCGAGGTAGAAGTCGATACGCTGGCGCAACTGCGCGAGGTTATGGACGAGGGCGTAGATGCGGTTCTTCTCGATAATATGACACCGGAACAGCTGCGTGAGGCGGTAGAGATCGTTGCCGGTCGCGCCATCACCGAAGCCTCCGGCCGTATCAATCCGCAAACAGCGGCAGCCATCGCCGCCACCGGCGTCGATCTCCTCTCCATCGGCTGGATCACCCATAGCGCGCCGGTTCTTGATATCGGGCTGGATTTTGAGAGCCAGAGTTGAGTTTGCGCTAACGTACACGTCTCACGGAACAAAACTTCCGCCTCTTCGTTAATAATCGCCTGGGGTCAATTCAAGGCGGGGGGACGTGCGCAAAAAATGCGGGTCCATATGCCTATGACCTCTCTCTAGAAAGGAAAGGCCTGTTATGGAAGACGCACAAGTTGGCTGGATTGCAGCAATCATCATCGGCGGCGTAGCCGGTTGGCTCGCCGAACAGTTCATGAAAAGCAATATGGGTGTTTTCATGAACATTATCCTCGGCATTGTTGGCGCCATCGTCGCCAATTTCCTTCTGGGGCTCATCGGCGTCTCGCTCGGAGGCTGGATTGGCTATCTCATCGCCGGTTTCATCGGTGCCTGCATTCTCATTGCCGTCGGGCGCGCATTTCGCAGATAAGGGGAGGACAGAATGAGCTTTTTCAACAAGATCAAGAACGCGATTTTCGGCAAGGCTGAGGCCGCGCCGCAGACATCCGCTCCGGCCGGAACACCGCCGACTACGGCCAGCCCGACCGCAGCAAGCCCGGCAGCACCAGCCCCGACAACGGCGGCTCCGGCGCCGACCGGCAATGTCGATGTCGCGTCCATTCTGGATGAGGCTGTCAAGAAAAACGGGCAGAAGCTCGACTGGAAACATTCCATCGTCGATCTTCTCAAGGCTCTCGACCTCGACAGCAGCCTGAGCGCCAGAAAGGAACTCGCCAGCGAGCTCGGCTATACCGGCGATACCTCGGATTCGGCGACGATGAACATCTGGCTGCACAAGGCCGTCATCAGGAAACTGTCCGAAAACGGCGGCAAGGTTCCGGCCGACCTTCTGGATTGAAACGATAAACGGGAGCGCCGCGATGGACGACTACTCCAGCCTTCGAGAGCAGATTGGCCAGGACCTCGACACCCTGCACAGGACCGAGAATCCGAAGTCGATTTTCGAGATCGCCGACGACTATCTTCTGGGAAATCCAAATCTCAAGAGGGCCATCGTCGAAGACATCATCAAGGAAGAAGCGGACAAGCGCGGCATCGCGATCCACTGACGCCGCGCATCGCAGGCACGGCTGCTGTCCACAAAGGGGCGTCATCCCAACCGGATGCCGCCCCCTTTTTATGCCACGAACCTCGAAGCTTTATTTATCCGGCTTCGCTTGCGCCTTTTTCGCGTTTTCTTCCATCAACTCATACCACATGGCGTTCATGACGGCGAAGATGGCGGCGAGAGGCAGGCCGAGCAGCCAGGCGAAATACCACATGTTCGATCTCCTTCTTTCTTGAGTCTCAGTAGGCATGACCGCTGTCGTCGCGGATCGCCTTTTCATCCACCTTGCCCCACAGCACGCGATAGACCCACGACGTATAGGCGACGATGATCGGGATGAAGATGAGGGCGACGACCAGCATGATGAACAGCGTCATATGGCTGGACGATGCATCCCAGACCGTCAGGCTCGATCTGGGATCGACCGACGACGGCAGGATGAAGGGAAACATCGTCAGCCCGACCGTTGAGATGATGCCGAAAATGGCGAGCGAGCTTGAAAGCAACGCCAGCACCTCCCTGCGGGCCCGGAACAGGATGAAGGCCACGAGCGGGAAGACAAGACCGAGCGCCGGCGCCAGCATCATCCAGGGATGCGCCGCATAGTTGGAAAACCAGACGCCGCTTGCGACCTCGACCGTCTTTGACAGCGGATTGGAAGGACCGTCGCTCACGACCTCCGAGGTGAAGCGATAGCCATCGATACCGAGCCACAGAAAGACGCCGCCGAGCGCAAAAAGAACGGTGGTGGCAAGCGCCGCAATGCTGCCAAAACCGCGGGCACGGGCGGCAACCGGACCATCCGTTTTCAGCACCAGCCACGCCGCACCATGCATGACGAGCATGGCGACGGATACGAGGCCGCAGAGGATGGCATAGGGGTTCAGAAGCTCAAACAGCGTCGTGCCGTCGTACAAAATCCTGAGATCGTCATTCAGGTGGAAGGGTACGCCCTGCAGCACATTGCCAACCGCCACGCCGAAGATCAGCGACGGGACGAAGCCGCCAATAAAGAGCGCCCAGTCCCAGCCGGTGCGCCACGCGGTGCTTTCACGCTTGGAGCGATATTTGAAGCCGACCGGCCGCAGGATCAGCGCGAACAGGGTGGCAAACATCGCCAGATAAAAGCCCGAGAACGACACCGCATAAAGCGGCGGCCAGGCGGCAAAGATCGCGCCTCCACCAAGGATCAGCCAGACCTGATTGCCTTCCCAGACCGGCCCGATGGAATTGATGACGACACGCCGCTCGATGTCGGTTTTCGCAACGAATGGCAGCAGTGCGCCGGTGCCAAGATCAAAACCACCGGTAACAGCAAAACCGATCAGCACCACGCCAAGCAGCAGCCACCAGATGACGCGGAGGATTTCGTAGTCGATGAGTTCGTGCAAAATCATAATGGTTTACTCCGCAGCGACGAGTTTTTCAGGAACGAGCGGCGCTTCCGGCTCATGGTCCGGGTCCGGCCCCTTGCGGATCGCCTTCAGCATCAGCCCCATTTCGACGATGAACAGCACCGTGTAGATGGCGATGAAGCACAGGAGCGTGATGAGGACGGTCGACGCGCTGAGGCTGGAAACGGCGGCGGCCGTTGGCAGCACGCCCTCGATGATCCATGGCTGGCGACCGAATTCGGCCACCACCCAGCCCATTTCCGCCGCGATCCAAGGCAGCGGGATGGCGAAGACCGCCACTTTCAGCAGCAACGGATAGTGATCCAGCCGGCGGCGGGCCGAGAGATAAAAGAAAGTCGCCGTCAGCAGAATGAAGAACATACCGAGGCCGACCATGATGCGGAACGACCAGAACAGCGTTGGCACATGGGGGATCGTATCGGCTGCCGCCTTGGCGATCTGCTCTTCGCTCGCCTGACGCGGATCATCGACGTAGCGTTTCAGCAGCAGGGCATAACCAAGCTCATGGCCGAGTTCGGCAAAGGTGCCGCGCACCTCTTCCGGCAGTTGCGCACCTTTGCCAGTGGCGCGTATCTGCATCAGCGCATCATAGGCCTTGATGCCGTCGCGGATGCGGTTCTTCGCCTGCTCCACCAGATCGTTGATGCCCGGAATTTGCGTGTCGAGCGAGCGGGTGCCGATGAGGCCCATCACCCACGGGATCTTCACGGCAAAATGTGTTTCGCGTGCTTCCTGATCAGGAAAACCGATGGCCGTGAAGGGGGCAGGCGCCGGCTCCGTTTCCCACATGGCCTCGATGGAGGCGAGCTTCATCTTCTGGTGTTCGGTCGAGAGATAACCGCTTTCATCACCCAGCACGACGACCGACAGCGCGGACGCCAGACCGAAGGAAGCGGCAACCGTCATCGAGCGCTTGGCGAGATCGACATGGCGGCCTTTCAGCACATACCAGGCCGAAACGCCGAGCACGAAGATTGAAGCCGTCACGTAGCCGGCGGAAACCGTGTGAACGAACTTCGCCTGCGCCACCGGGTTGAACAGAACCTCGAAGAAGTCAGTCACCTCCATCCGCATGGTCTGGGGGTTGAAGGCTGAGCCCGTCGGGTTCTGCATCCAGCCATTGGCGATCAATATCCACAGCGCCGAAAAATTCGAACCGAGCGCCACGCACCACGTCGCGACGAGATGGCCGAGCTTCGACAGCTTGTCCCAGCCGAAAAAGAACAGGCCGACGAAGGTGGCTTCCAGGAAGAAGGCCATCATGCCCTCGATGGCCAGCGGCGCACCGAAGATGTCGCCGACATAATGGCTGTAATAACTCCAGTTCATGCCGAACTGGAATTCCATGACGATGCCGGTGGAAACGCCGAGCACGAAGTTGATACCGAACAACGTGCCCCAGAATTTCGTCATCTGCCGCCAGACCGTGCGGCCGGTCATGACATAGACCGTTTCCATGATGGCGATCACCACCGATAGTCCGATCGTCAGGGGGACGAACAGAAAGTGATATAAAGCCGTCACTGCAAATTGCAGGCGCGACAGCGCCACTATGTCGAGTTCCATAGTCTTACCCACCTTTTCCGGAAGACCGGCCTTCCATTTCAAAGACGACGCCGGCTCTCAAAAATCTCAGTCCGGGCGTAGTGTCTCAAGCACTACGCCGTATTCCGGGGTGCCGCTTTGACATTGATCAAGTTGGCGCCCGTCTTTCAGCACGATGATGCGATCGGCAAATTCCGCTTCGCGGCGATTATGAGTGATCATCACGACAGTCTTCCCCTCTGCCCTCGCAAACAGCCGGGTGAGCACGTCGCGCGCAGTCTCCCCGTCCAGCCCTTCCGTCACCTCGTCGAGAAGCCAGAGCGGACGATCCGCAAGCAGGAAACGGGCGAGCGCCAGACGGCGCGACTGTCCGCCGGAAAGCCCTTGACCCGCCTCGCCAAGCCTTGTCTCCAGGCCGGCGGCCAAGGTTTTGACGTGTTCGGCAAGGCCTGCCGCCTCAAGCGCGTCCCATAGCTCGGCCCCGGTTGCGGCGGGTTTCGCGAGCCGCAGATTGCCCGCGATACTGTCGCGGAAAAGCTGGCTTCGCTGCGTCATAAGAGTGGACGGCAGGGCGCTGACCGTGCCTGCAACCGGCTGCAATTCACCCCCCAGAAGCTGGATGAGACTTGTCTTGCCCGCGCCGCTCGGGCCGACGATCGCAACCCGTTCTCCGACAGCGATTGCAAGGTTGATATTCGTCAGGACAGGATTGTCGTTCCCCTCCCGCTCCAGATGCACATCTTCTAATTTTGCCGCCATCCCGCTGGCCGGCAAGACGGGACAGCGACCCTCAACCGTTGCCGAGAGACGCGGCGCGATGCGCCTCGCGGAAAATAGCGTGCGCCCAAGCTCCATAGCCCCGCGGCGCAGCGCCGTAAAAGGCTCCAGCGCGGCAAAACAGACCAGCAGCCCGAGCGCCGCCGCCGGCGCGGTGACCGCCCCCCGTTCCGCAAGCCAGGCCATGCCGAGAAGGGCCGCGCTCAAAAGAACGGCCGCTGAAACCCCGAAGGAAAAACCGGCACCGGTCTCGATGCGGTTCAGGGTATCATCGCAGGCAGAGAGGTAATCATCCGCCCGTTTCACCGCCGCGACCTGCGCGGAGAGGCGGCCGGCGGTCAAGAACTCCGTCTGCCCGTTCACGAGATCGGCCGTGCGGGCGCGAAGGGCTTCCAGCCCGATTGCCCGACGGCGCGAGAATGTTTCCGCCCGCAAGGCGGCGCGCACCGAAATTCCAAGCCCCGCCGCGATGAGGAAAACCGCCGCCAGAATGCCGGCCAGAGGATGGAGAAAAGCAAGCCCGAGGCCTGTCGCGATTGCGGCAAGGATCGCCACGGCGGCGGGAACCAGCACGCGCAGATAAAGCGAATCCAGCGCGTCGATATCCGCCGTCAGCCGGTTCAGCAGGCGCGCAGGCCTCGCCTCCAGGGATTTCGCAGCCTGCGGCGCAGCAAAGCCACGAAACAGTTTTTCCCGAAGTGCTGCAAGCACGGAAAGCGTGGCGTCATGGGTCGTCATGCGTTCGCCGTAACGGGCGGCGGTGCGCGCCAGCGCCAGAAGACGAATGGCGGCCGAAGGCGCAAAGACATCGAAAGCATAGGCCGTTGCCGGCAGAAGGCCGGCAATCGCCGTTGCGGTGATGAACCAGCCGGAAACGCCGAGAAGGCCGATGCCCGCCAGCACCGTCGTTACCGCCAGAGCCGCGCCCGCCAGCAGCATGCCGCGCCGGGTCGACCAGAACAGGCCGATAATGGGTCTCAATATCGCAAAACGCGCGATCATGGCTGCCCCCTCGAATGGATCGCCGTCATATCCACGATCCTGTCCATGCGCGCCGCAAGCACCGGATCATGGGTCGCGACGATCAATGTCCTACCATTTGCCAGTTGCAGCAGGTTATCCGTGACGAGAGCAGCCGTTTCCCGGTCGAGATGGGCTGTCGGCTCGTCGGCCAGAACTAGCTGCGTGGCGGGGTCTGCGAAAGCACGCGCAATGGCAAGCCGCACCGCCTCCCCACCCGAAACGCCATATCCGCCATCACCGATCTGCAGATGCCGGCGTGCATGCCTCAATTCATCGAGCCCTGTGCGGCGCAGCGTCTGTTCCACCATGCCGTCACTGACAACCGAACGGCCGAAGCGAATGTTCGCCTTCAGCGAACCGGCAAAAAAGAACGGCTTCTGGCTGACCCAGCCGATCGTCCCGCGCAGCCCATCCGCCGTCGCATTATCGAGCTTGACGCCGCCGATCCTGATCGAGCCCTCTCCAGCCTCGGCCAACCCGGCAATCAAGGACAGTACAGTGGATTTGCCACAACCGGAAGGCCCAAGAATCGCAACTCTCTCACCCTGCTGAACCTTCAGGTTGAGATTTTGGATGACCGGCGGGGTGTTCGGATAAGCAAAGGAGAGATTGTCCATCTCCACCAAGCCGGACTTCGGGGCTGCGACAGACGCCATATCCGCGCCCTCGCCGGCGATGGCCGTACCGCCGGCCGTCAATTTGCCGAGCGCATCAAGCGCCGCTTCGCCGGCTGCGCGGTCGTGCCAGACGGCGGCGAGTTCCCGCAGCGGCTCGAAAAAGGCCGGCGCCAGAAGCAGGATGAAAAGACCTTCGGCGAGTGTCAGCTTGTGGCCCCAGGCGCCGAAATTGAGAAAACCGAGCAGATGAAAACCGATATAGACGGCGGTCATGGCAACGCCGAGCGCCGCGAAAAGCTCCAGCACCGCCGAGGAGAGAAAGGCGATCCTGAGCACCGCCATCGTCCGCTTCTTCAGGTTCTGCGCATCGGCGCTAAGACGCTTTGCAGTCAGATCGACGGCTTTAAGCGTGCGGATCGTTTCCAGCCCACGCAGGCGATCAAGCAGGAAGGCATTCATATTGCCGGTCTCGGCAAGCTGCTTTTCGCTGGCGGCCTTCGCCTGCCAGCCGATGAGCGCCATGAAAAGCGGGATGGTTGGCATGGCGAGCAGCAGCACCAGCGCCGCAATCCAGGTGAATGGCAGGATCGCCAGCACGAAAACCAGCGGCACGATGGTCGCCTTCATCCGCGCCGGCTGGAAACGGGAAAGATAGGGCACCAGCGCTTCCGCCGCCTCGGCCACGACGCCTGCCGCCTCACCGGAGGCGGGGCGTGACAGATCGAGCGGGGAAACCTTCGCCACGGCCTTCAGCGCTTCCAGCCGCCGTTGCGACAGCGCCGCACGGGCGGCACGAAACGACAGCCGCGCCGCCATCTTTTCCAGCCATGCCTTGATGAGGCCGAGGATGAGAACCGCAGCCGCGGCCGGCACGATCGCCATCATCGGCGCGCCATCGGCAATTCTTCCGACTGAAAAGGCAAGCAGACCCGCCTGCGGCAACCAGAGCAAAGCCGCCAGCACATGCAGCAGCGCAACGGATCTCCTCACCACCGGCGCGCCTGTCATTTTCACCCGCCCGTCAGCTCTGTCGCGAAAGGTTTTGTGGTTGGCTTTGCGCCGACCCATCGTATCGGGCGAGACTGCAGCCGGCGCGGGACAGGCTGCCCCTTCACCATCAGGCTCCTGGCGGATTTCCACGGACATGCTCACGGCCGATCTCCTCACCCGTCCTTCTTCGCGCCACGGGGTCTAGCGAGGGAGACGATCCTGTCCTTGGCCTCCAGAAACTTCGTGACCTTCGAACCGAGCGCCAGAAGCGAAGCCAGCCGTTCCGTCTCCAGCCGCTTCACATCGTCATACCAGCCGGTCAGCTGCTCGATCAGCGTTTTCATCTCATCGATGCGCTGTTGCGCATGCCGCTCGTCTTCGTTTTCGGGCGTTTCCATCAGAATTTCGCGCAGCACGCTGAGCGTGGGATCGATCTCGCGTTTCTTGCGCTCTTCGGCAAGGGTGCGGAGAATTTGCCAGACATCGTCAGGCGTCGTGAAAAAATCGCGCCGGTCGCCGGGAAAATGCTTGAGAACTGCAAGGTTCCAAGCCTGCAGCTCCTTCAGGCTCATCGACACGTTGGAACGGGAAATGCCGAGCGCCTCCACGATATCGTCCGCACACAGCGGCTGCGGCGAAATATAAAGCAAAGCATAGACTTGGCCGACGGTGCGGTTGATGCCCCAGCGGCTGCCCATCTCACCGAAATGCAGCACGAAGGACTGAACGAGCGGCGAGAGGTTGGACGGCATTTCTTCACTTCCTGAATTTTCAGTAATTTCTGAAATTTCGATAACGCAAATAACGGCAGGCGGCAAATCACCTTTTTGACCTGCGTCAAAATGTGCACATGGGCAGAGACGACGACGGTCATGGGCGCAGCCGGGGCAAAATATCCGGCACTCGAGTTGGGGCTTCATGACAGGCTGGGCGTTTGCTGGGGCTATCACTCTCCCTTCGCCATCCGGCCTTGAGAAGGAACGACTTACAAAAATAGGCTATGATATCGATAACATCACCACAGGTTGCCACGGGCAAAAATCCATCCATAAAAAACCGGCGGCGGAATGATCCGCCGCCGGTCAAATGCTCCGTATACGTTTGTGCAGAACAAACGCTTACGAAAAAGCGATCTGCACCTTCATCGCACGGCTGCGGTCCGAGGCGAATTCGAAGGCCGAGATGGCGTCGGCGAGATCGACGGTCTGGGTGATGAAAGGCTTAACGTCGATCAGGCCCTTCCGCATCAATTCAACGCCGGTGGCGAATTCTTCGTGGAAGCGGAAAGAGCCGCGCAGATCCAGCTCCTTGGCGGTAATCGCCATCATCGGCAGGCTCATATCTCCGCCAAGACCGAGCTGGACGATGATGCCGCGCGGACGAAGCGCCGTAATACCGCCGGCAAGCGCCGCGGCGGCGCCAGAGCATTCATAGAGAACATCGAAGGTTCCCTTGCTCGCGCCATAGGCGGCAAGTGCATCGGGCTCATCCTTGCTGTTGATGACACGATCCGCACCCGCCTCACGCGCCTTGTCAAGCGTGAAATCGGAAAGGTCGGTGGCGACGATTTCCGCCGCACCCGCCCGGCGCGCAGCCAGAATGGACAGGATGCCGATGGGGCCACAACCCGTGACAAGCACGCGTTTCCCCAGCAAATCGCCGGCGCGGCGGGTGGCGTGAAGCGTCACCGCCAGCGGCTCCGCCATGGCGGCCTCGCCGGCGCTCAGGCCATCGGCCGGCACGCATTGCAGGGCGTCGGCCACCAGAACCTCACGGAAAGCGCCCTGAATATGCGGAAAAGGCATGGCGCTGCCATAAAACCGCATGTTGAGGCACTGGTTGTGCAGGCCTTCCTGGCAAAAGCGGCAGGTTCGGCACGGGCGGGACGGCGAAACGGCGACCAGACCGCCGACCTTCAGCCCTTCCACGCCCTCGCCCAGTTCTTCGACGACAGCGGAGACCTCATGGCCGAGCACCATGGGTTCACGAAGCCGCACCGCTCCGAAGCCGCCATGGTTGTAATAGTGCAGATCGCTGCCGCAAATTCCGCCCCGGACCAGACGAAGCCGCAGTTCTCCCGGCCCCGGCGCTTCCTCGGGCCGCTCCTCGATGCGCACATCCTTTGCCCCATGGGCGACAATCGCTCTCATAAATATCTCCCGCTCGACATCGCGCCTGAATGGCGCGACGAATAATCCGCATCCCTGTCACCGCCGCCTGCCGCGCATTTACACGTCGTGCGGCTTCCCCACGCGCCCGACCCGTACCGAGAGCGGGCGTTTAAGCCTTGACATCCACGCCCGAAAGGGATGAATGTTATCGATAACATAATTCTGTACGAATGCAATGTCGAGAGACTGGAGGAAACAGTGGGCCTTAATTTGTTCGATCTTTCCGGCCGCCGCGCCCTGATCACGGGTTCGTCCCAGGGCATTGGCTTCGCGCTGGCGCAAGGGCTTTCGCAAGCGGGCGCGGAAGTGGTGCTGAACGGGCGCGACGAGGCGAAGCTGAAAGCCGCCGCCGCCGGTATCAAGGGTGCGAAAACACTTGCCTTTGATGCGACCGATCATGAAGCGGTGCGCAAGGCCATCGACGGTTTCGAGGCGGAGGTCGGCCCCATCGATATTCTGGTCAACAATGCCGGCATGCAGCACCGCACGCCGCTGGAGGATTTTCCAGCCGATGCCTTCGAGCGCCTGCTGCAGACCAACATCGCCTCGGTGTTCCACGCCGGGCAGGCTGCCGCGCGCCATATGATCAGCCGTGGCCGTGGCAAGATCATCAACATCGCCAGCGTTCAGACCGCTCTTGCCCGCCCCGGCATCGCGCCCTACACCGCCACCAAGGGGGCCGTCGGCAACCTGACGAAAGGCATGGCGACGGACTGGGCCAAATACGGCCTGCAATGCAACGCCATCGCACCCGGCTATTTCGACACGCCGCTCAACGCGGCTCTGGTGGCGGACGAAACCTTCTCGGCATGGCTTGAAAAGCGCACGCCCGCCGGTCGCTGGGGCAAGGTCGAAGAGCTTGTCGGCGCCTGCATCTTCCTGTCGTCCGATGCCTCGTCCTTCGTGAACGGGCACATTCTCTACGTCGACGGCGGCATCACCGCTTCGCTTTAAAAACACCGAAACCGGATGACCGGCTGTGGCTATCCGGTTTTGAACCGACGACACCACGACACTTTGGGAGGAGGCCGTGAACACCATGACCGAGAAGAACAAAGTCGCCCTGATCGGCGCTGGCGCCATGGGCGGGGCGATCGGCACACGGCTCATCGAGACCGGAAATCAGCTGACGGTTTTCGATCTGGATGCGGAAAAGGTGGCGGCGCTAACGAGCCTTGGCGCGCAGAGCGCGGGGACGGCTGCGGAAGCGGCTTCGGTTTCCGATGTGGTAATCCTCAGCCTCAATTCGCCGAAAATCGTCCGCGTCGCCGTCTTTGGCAAGGATGGGGTCGCGGCGGGGGCGAAGCCCGGCACGCTGATCATCGACATGTCCTCCATCGACCCGGAAGCGACGAAGGAACTGGCGGCCGATGCCGCGGAAAAAGGCCTTCGCTGGGTGGACAGCCCGCTTTCGGGCGGTGCGCCGAAGGCGCTCATCGGGCAATTGACACTGATGGCCGGCGGCAGCGAAAAGGATGTCGCCGATGCACATCGCGTGCTGCGGCATGTGGCCAGCAATTTTACCCACATGGGGCCCTGCGGCGCAGGGCAGACGACGAAACTCATCAACCAGGTTCTGTGCGGGCTGAATTTCCTTGCGGTGGCGGAAGCAACACAGCTGGCGCTGGATGCCGGCGTCGATGCCGCCAAGATACCGCAAGCGCTGAAGGGCGGCCGCGCCGACAGCGCCATCCTGCAGGAATACATGCCGCGTTATGTGGCGAAAGATTACCGCCGCACCGGACGCATCGACAATATGGTGAAAGACCTGAACGGCGCGCAGGATCTCGCCCGGCGCACCAACACGGCCATGCCGCTGACAGCCATTTGCGCCGAGGTGCACCGCATGCTGACGGCGGCCGGGCTGGGTGGGGAGGATCAGGCCGCGCTGATGGAATATTTCAGCGGCGCGAAACGCACTTTTCCGGACTGATTTGCCCGGCAGACATGGAATGGCAGGAGCCTGTTGATACAGCCCTTGCGGGCCCTTAACGGCCATTGCGAAATTGTCCTTCAGCGAAGATGATCAGGCGAATCGGCAGGGCAGTCGCCCCGATGACCGCAGATGCATGCATGCAAAGGACAATTTCCCGATGACCACCCCCACGACAGGCACGGGGATTGCCGGTGTGACCGTTTCTGGAAACGGTTTCACAGCCGAAGTCGCTTATGAGGGCGCGACACTTCTAAGCTGGCGGCCGGTCTCTACCGATGGCGGCGAAGGCGAAAATCTTGTCGACGGCTATTCGACGCCTGCCGAAATGCAATCGCAAAACGGCGTGAGAAACGGCATTCTCGCACCCTTCACCAATCGCATCCCGGATGGCCGGTTCAGTTTTGGCGGGCAGATGCACCGTATTGGGCCGGTGCTTGCCCATGAAGCCCTCGTCTTCCACGGATTTGCCAGAGCCCTGCCCTTCGAGCTTGCGCAGTCTTTCAAGGAAAACGGCGCTCACACTCTCGTCTTCCGCGCCGAAATAGCGCCTGCGGATTTTGAGGGTTATCCCTACCGTCTCGCCATCGAGGTCGAATATCGTTTCGCCGGCCATGAGGTCACCATCGACATACGCGGCATCAATCTCGACGACCAGCCCCTGCCTTTCGCCGCCGGCTGGCATCCCTATTTCCGCCTGCCCGGCACGACGTCTATCGACGATCTTCTCCTCACGCTGCCCTCGCGAACGGCGATTGAAACAAACGAGGACCTGATCCCCCGTCGCGGCGCACAGGGCGGGGTGGTCAAACGGGACGACACCCGCTTTCTTCATACGCCGCTGTCCGGCCATGTACTCGATGTCTGCTTCACCGATCTCATCGCATCCGAAAACGGGCTTTACGAGACGAGGCTGGAAAAACGCCACAACGGTTCGAGCCTGACGGTTTGGCAGGAGCGCGGGCACATGCATGTCTTCACCGGCGATACGCTCGCCCGCGGCAGGCGGCAATCCATCGCGCTCGAACCGGTGGAAACGCCGACCAACGCCTTCAACCAGCCGGAACTCGCGGATGCGATTACGCTGCAACCGGGCGAGGCGCGAAGCTTCCGCTTCGGTGTTCGTTTTGTGGCGGCGCGCTGATCAAGGCCCGACGAGCACTCAGATATGTGTCGTCGGCAGCGAAGACGACAGCTTCACCGTCTCCATGGAGATATAGGCGGACATGTCGTAAAGCTCGACGCGGCGCAGGATCTGTTTGTAGATCGTGTCGTAATATTCGACATTCGGCAGCACCAGTTTTAGAATATAGTCGAAATTGCCGGTCAGCCGGTGAACCTCGACAATTTCCGGTATGGTGCTGACGGCGGCATGGAACCGGTCCAGCCAGTCCTCCGCATGCAGGCCGGTTCTGACCAGCAGGAAAACCGTGGTCGGCAGGTTGATCTTGCGACGGTCGAGCAGCGCCATCGTACCCGTTACATAACCTTCCGCCCGCAGCCGCGTGATACGCCGCGAACAGGCGGATAGCGACAGCGCCACTTCCTCCGCAATGTCGACGAGCGGCGTTTCTGCATTTTCCTGGAGAATCGCAAGGATTCGGCGGTCGCGATCATCAATCATCGTTAAAGAATGCACAGGTTAACGCAATAGCGCAAGAAATTTGCGATTTCCATAGAAAGAGCGCCCTGATTTTGCATATATATCGTGAAATCCTTGCAAAAACGCATGCCGTTTTCGCCCCGACGATGGCATTCTTATTTTCAATCAAACTCGATAAGGGAACTCTTATGAAACGGATCGGCCTGATCGGCGGCATGAGCTGGGAATCAACCGCAACCTATTACCGCATGATCAATGAGGCTGTGCGCGACAGCCGCGGCGGGCTGGTTTCGGCCGACATCGTCATGCATTCGCTCGATTTTTCCGAGGTCGTCGCCCTTCAGAAGGCTGATCGCTGGGATGAGGCAGGCGCACTTCTGGGTGCTGCCGGTGCGCGCCTTGCCAATGCCGGCGCCGATTGCGTGCTGATCTGCACCAACACCATGCATCTTGTCGCTGACACCGTAGCGAAAATGTCCGGCGTGGCGCTTATCGATATCATAGACGAAACCGCCGCAGCCCTGAAGGCGGACGGACGCCGCAAGCCGCTTCTGCTCGCCACCCGCTACACGATGGAACATGGCTTCTACACAGACCGCATGCGCCGCCATGGCGTCGACGTGGTCGTGCCCGATGCGGAAGACCGGGCTGCGATCCACGACATCATCTTCGGCGAACTGTGCCAGGGCGAGATCAAGTCCTGCTCGCGCGAGCGCTATCTCGCGGTCATCGAGAAGGCCCGCGCACTTGGCGTCGATTCCGTCATTCTCGGCTGCACCGAGATTTCGTTGCTGATCGATCCCGATGCCCTGCCGCTGCCGGGTTACGATTCGACCGCCATTCACGCCAAGGCCGCCGTCGGCTTCGCGCTCGGAAACAAGGCCCTGAACAGAGCCGCATGAATGTGCCGCCTCTTTGCCTATTCCGGTAAACCCGTCTGGCTCGACAGCCTGCTGATCGAGCCGGAAGCATCGCTGGTCAGCCAGTCCATGGCCGCAAGGGAAGCGAAAACCGTCGTCAATGGCGATGGTTGCGGCCTTGGCTGGTATGGCGAACGCGGAACGCCCGGCGTGTTTCGCGATACCAGACCCGCCTGGTCGGATGCCAACCTCGCGGCACTCTGCCACCAGCTTCGTTCGGGCATGTTCATGGCCCATGTCCGCTCCGCCACGTCAGGCGAAGTTTCCCGCGCCAATTGCCACCCCTTTGCGCATGGGCAATATCTCTTCATGCATAACGGCCAGATCGGCGGTTACGAGCAGATAAGACGCGATATCGATTCCCTTATTCCCGATGATATCTATGCATCCCGGCGCGGCACCGGCGACAGCGAAGCGATTTTCCTCATCGCCGCCGGCCTCGGCCTTGATGCCGATCCGGTACGCGCCATTTCCACCGCGCTTCGCCTCTGTCAGGAAAAGATGATCGCAGCGGGCGTCTCCTCCGCCCTGCGCTTCAGCGCCGTGCTGATGGACGGCGATTGCGTGCATGCCTTCCGCTGGTCTAGCGATGACAAACCACCGACGCTCTACTGGCGTGGGTTGGAAGAGGGTATTGCGTTGAGTTCCGAGCCCTTTTCGTTTGATTGCACCCCATGGTGCGCCGTTCCACCCAATACCCGCGTGACGATCCGCGCCGGGGAAATGATGACGCAGCCTTTCTGCCTCGGGTGAACACGGCGATGTCGCCCGGTTTCACGCAGCCGCTACCGCCAACAGGTGCGGCTGCGGCGAAGGCCTATTTATTTTCATTGAATTGTTACAGCCGCGAAGGCTAGTGTGTGATCCTAAGTATCAGACCGAAGCCGTTAAGCGGTTTTCGGCCCGGTGTTTAAACAGGATAGTTGAGCGAAACAGATTTCAGGACCGGTGAACCATTTAAAAGTGTTGCAGCCTCTTTCCCTTTTTTGAACGATGCCCGGCATCGCAATGACCACGCAATCCTTTTTCGGTAACGGCGGATAAAGGGTCGGCAATGCCTTTGGCGATCCTTGGAGCGCGGAAGAAAAGGTCTTATTTTTCATAATCCTAAGCCGTTCAACTTTCCGCGAAAATTGCTGTTGCCACACCTCCATATCGATGCATAAACTGGCATCAGCAAAGGCAACACGGATCGACCTCTCAGACCCTCTCCTCCCACCAAGGTGCTGACCGACCAATGATCAATAACCTCAACACCGCCGATCTTCCCCGCCCCGCCCCGCGCAGTTCCAACCCGGAAATCATGGCCGCGGAAATCATCGAACGCCTCACCTACCGCATCGGCAAGGACGTCAAGGTCGCCAAGCCGCATGACTGGCTGACCGCAACCATCCTCGTCGTGCGCGACCGCATCATCGACAAGTGGATGGAATCCACCCGCAAGGCCTATGCCAACAATTCCAAGCGCGTTTATTATCTGTCGCTGGAATTCCTGATCGGCCGCCTGATGCGCGACGCCATCTCCAATATCGGGCTGATGCACGAAATCCGCGATGCACTGTCCTCGCTCGGCGTCGATCTTGACGTTATCGCCGGGCTGGAGCCGGATGCCGCACTCGGCAATGGCGGCCTTGGCCGTCTAGCCGCCTGTTTCATGGAATCCATGGCGACCGTCGACATTCCCGCCTATGGTTACGGCATCCGATACGTGCACGGTCTCTTCCGCCAGCAGATGGCGGATGGATGGCAGGTGGAACTGCCGGAAACGTGGCTTGCGCATGGCAACCCCTGGGAATTCGAGCGACGCGAAAGCTCTTATGAAATCGGCTTCGGCGGATCGGTGGAGACGATCGGCGGTTATGAAGATCCGCAGCGTTTCGTCTGGAAACCGGCCGAACGCGTCATCGCCATGGCCTATGACACGCCGGTCGTCGGCTGGCGCGGCACCCGCGTCAATACGCTCCGCCTCTGGTCCGCGCAGCCGATCGACCCCATTCTGCTGGCCGCCTTCAATGCCGGCGACCATATCGGCGCATTGCGCGAGAGCAACAAGGCGGAAAGCCTGACGCGGGTTCTCTACCCTGCCGACGCGACGCCGGCCGGTCAGGAACTGCGCCTCAGACAGGAGTTCTTCTTCTCCTCCGCCTCGCTGCAGGACATTCTGCGCCGTCACCTGCAGCAATATCCGGACTTCACTTCGCTGCCCGAAAAGGTCTCGATCCAGCTCAACGACACGCATCCGGCGATCTCCATCGCCGAAATGATGCGTCTTCTGTGCGATGTGCACGGGCTGGAATTCGAGGAGGCGTGGAAGATCACGCAGGGCACCTTCTCCTACACCAACCACACGCTTCTGCCGGAGGCGCTGGAAAGCTGGCCGGTGCCGCTGCTCGAGCGTCTTTTGCCAAGACATATGCAGATCGTCTATGCGATCAACGCCAACACGCTGCTCTTTGCCCGCAAGGAAAAGAAGATGGCGGATCAGCAGATCCGTTCGATCTCGCTGATTGACGAAGGCGGCGAGCGTCGCGTGCGCATGGGCAATCTCGCCTTTATCGGCTCACATTCCATCAACGGCGTTTCCGCCCTTCATACCGACCTGATGAAGGAAACGGTCTTTGCCGACCTGCACAGCCTTTACCCTGACCGTATCAACAACAAGACCAACGGCATTACGCCGCGCCGCTGGCTGATGCAGTGCAATCCGGGCCTCACCAGCCTGCTGCGCGAGGCGATCGGCGACGATTTCCTCGATGATGCGGCAAAGCTGACAGCACTCGACCGTTTCGCCGACGATGCCGGTTTCCGCGAAAAATTCGCCGAGGTGAAACGTCTGAACAAGGTGCGGCTTGCCAATACGGTAGCGCAGCGCATGGGCATCCGCGTCGACCCTTCCGCCATGTTCGACATCCAGATCAAACGTATCCATGAATATAAGCGCCAGCTTTTGAACCTCGTGGAGACGGTCGCGCTTTACGACCAGATCCGTTCTCACCCGGAACTGGATTGGGTGCCGCGCGTTAAGTTCTTCGCAGGCAAGGCTGCGCCGAGTTATCACAACGCGAAGCTGATCATCAAGCTTGCCAATGATATTGCCCGGGTCATCAACAACGATCCGGCCGTGCGCGGGCTTCTGAAAGTGGTGTTTATTCCGAACTACAACGTCTCGCTGGCGGAAATCATGGTTCCCGCCGCCGATCTATCCGAACAGATATCGACGGCCGGCATGGAAGCCTCCGGCACCGGCAACATGAAATTTGCGCTGAACGGCGCGCTCACCATCGGCACGCTCGATGGCGCGAATGTCGAAATGCTGGAGCATGTCGGTTCCGACAATATCGTCATCTTCGGAATGACGGCGGATGAAGTGGCCAAGGCGCGCGCCGAAGGCCACAATCCCCGCGCGATCATCGAAGGATCGGCGGAGTTGTCGCAGGCGCTGTCCTCCATCGCCTCCGGCGTCTTCTCGCCGGATGACCGCTCCCGTTTCGCCGGTCTGATCGACGGTATCTATAACAGCGACTGGTTCATGGTCGCCGCCGACTTCGACGCCTATGCCAATGCACAGCGCGACGTGGACGCGATCTGGAGCGATCCGGACAGCTGGTATGCCAAGACAGTGCGCAACACGGCGCGCATGGGCTGGTTCTCGTCCGACCGGACAATCCGCCAATATGCCACCGAGATCTGGAGAGCCTGATGAAAAAACCGCTCAATTCGGCCGACGAGAAAAAGACTGGCGATATCACGAAGGCTGAAATCGAGGCGATCAAGAGCGGTTTGCATTCCAATCCCTTTGCCCTTCTCGGCGTTCATGAAACGCCGGAAGGATTTTCCGCCCGCTGTTTCATTCCCGGCGCCGAGGAGGTTTCCGTCCTGACGCTCGACGGAAACTTCGTGGGCGAATTAAAGCGGCTCGATCCGGACGGCTTTTTCGAAGGCCGGATCGATCTTTCAAAGCGCCAGCCGGTGCGGTATCGCGCCAGCCGCGACGATGCCGAATGGGCGGTGACCGACCCTTACAGTTTCGGCCCGGTTCTCGGCCCAATGGACGATTATTTCGTCCGCGAAGGATCGCATCTGCGGCTCTTCGACAGGATGGGCGCGCATCCGCTGAAGCTCGAGGGCGTCGAGGGCTTCCACTTCGCCGTCTGGGCTCCCAATGCGCGGCGCGTTTCCGTCGTCGGCGATTTCAACAATTGGGATGGCCGACGGCATGTCATGCGGTTCCGCAAGGATACCGGCATCTGGGAAATCTTCGCGCCTGACGTCTATGCCGGCTGCGCCTACAAGTTCGAAATCCTCGGCGCAAACGGCGAGCTTCTGCCGCTGAAGGCGGATCCCTATGCGCGGCGCGCCGAGTTGCGGCCGAAGAACGCCTCCGTTACCGCGCCTGAACTCACCCAGGAATGGGAAGACCAAGCCCACCGGGAACATTGGGCGCAGGTGGACCAGCGCCGCCAGCCGATCAGTATCTATGAGGTGCATGCCGGCTCCTGGCGGCGGCGCGAGGACGGCACGTTCCTGAGCTGGGACGAACTGGCCGCCGAGCTCATTCCCTATTGCACGGATATGGGCTTCACCCACATCGAATTCCTGCCGATCACCGAACATCCCTATGACCCTTCCTGGGGTTATCAGACCACCGGCCTTTACGCCCCGACTGCCCGTTTCGGCGATCCGGAAGGTTTCGCCCGTTTCGTCAACGGCGCACACAAGGTCGGCATCGGCATTCTGCTTGATTGGGTTCCGGCGCATTTTCCAACCGACGAGCACGGGTTGCGCTGGTTCGACGGCACGGCACTTTACGAACATGCCGATCCGCGTCAGGGTTTCCATCCCGACTGGAACACGGCGATCTATAATTTCGGCCGCGTCGAGGTCATGTCCTACCTCATCAACAACGCGCTTTACTGGGCCGAAAAATTCCATCTTGACGGCCTGCGCGTCGATGCAGTCGCCTCGATGCTTTATCTCGACTACTCCCGCAAGGAAGGCGAGTGGATACCCAATGAATATGGCGGGCGCGAGAACCTGGAATCCGTGCGCTTCCTGCAGAAGATGAATTCCCTCGTTTATGGCACCCATCCGGGCGTCATGACCATTGCCGAGGAATCCACTTCCTGGCCGAAAGTATCGCAGCCCGTCCACGAGGGCGGCCTCGGTTTCGGCTTCAAGTGGAACATGGGTTTCATGCACGACACGCTGAGTTATTTCTCGCGCGAGCCGGTGCATCGCAAGTTCCACCATCAGGAACTGACCTTCGGCCTGCTTTACGCCTTCACCGAAAATTTCGTGCTGCCGCTTTCCCATGACGAGGTTGTGCACGGCAAGGGATCGCTGATCGCCAAAATGTCCGGCGATGACTGGCAGAAATTCGCCAATCTGCGGTCCTATTACGGCTTCATGTGGGGTTATCCCGGCAAGAAGCTGCTGTTCATGGGGCAGGAATTCGCGCAGTGGAGCGAGTGGAGCGAGAAGGGTTCGCTCGACTGGAACCTCCGCCAATATCCGATGCATGAGGGCATGCGCCGCCTCGTGCGCGATCTCAACCTCACCTATCGATCCAAAGCCGCCCTGCACGCCCGCGATTGCGAACCCGACGGCTTCCGCTGGCTGGTGGTCGATGATCACGAGAACTCCGTCTTTGCCTGGCTGCGCACGGCGCCCGGCGAAAAACCGGTGGCGGTCATCTGCAATCTGACCCCGGTCTATCGGGAAAACTATTATGTGCCGCTGCCCCAGGCTGGGCGGTGGAGGGAGATCCTCAACACCGACGCCGAAATTTATGGCGGCAGCGGCAAGGGAAATGGCGGACGCGTTCAGGCGGTCGATGCCGGGGGAGACATCGGGACAATGCTCGTCCTGCCGCCGCTCGCCACGATCATGCTCGAGCCGGAAAACTGACAGACAGAGAGGGAGGACACCATGTCGGAAAAAAGAGTTCAGCCTTTGGCACGCGATGCAATGGCCTATGTCCTCGCAGGCGGCAGAGGAAGCCGCCTGAAGGAGCTGACGGACCGCCGGGCAAAACCCGCCGTCTATTTCGGCGGCAAGGCGCGCATCATCGATTTCGCGCTCTCCAACGCGCTCAATTCCGGCATTCGCCGCATCGGCGTCGCCACGCAATACAAGGCGCACTCGCTCATCCGGCACCTCCAGCGCGGCTGGGACTTCTTCCGTCCCGAGCGTAACGAAAGTTTCGATATCCTGCCGGCCTCCCAGCGCGTTTCCGAAACGCAATGGTATGAAGGCACGGCCGACGCCGTCTACCAGAACATCGACATCATCGAGCCCTATGCGCCGGAATATATGGTCATTCTCGCCGGCGACCATATCTACAAAATGGATTACGAATACATGCTGCAGCAGCATGTCGATTCCGGCGCCGATGTAACGATCGGCTGCCTTGAAGTGCCGCGCATGGAAGCAACCGGCTTCGGCGTGATGCATGTGAATGAAAAAGACGAGATCATTGATTTCATCGAAAAACCGGCCGATCCGCCGGGCATTCCCGGCAATGAAGGCTTCGCGCTCGCCTCGATGGGCATCTACGTCTTTCACACGAAATTCCTGATGGAAGCGCTGCGCCGCGACGCCGCCGATCCGAGCTCCAGCCGAGACTTCGGCAAAGACATCATTCCCTATATCGTCGAGCACGGCAAAGCCGTCGCCCATCGCTTCGCGGATTCCTGCGTGCGTTCCGATTTCGAGCATGGTCCCTACTGGCGCGACGTCGGCACCATCGATGCTTACTGGCAGGCCAATATCGACCTGACGGATGTGGTGCCGGACCTCGATATATACGACAAATCCTGGCCGATCTGGACCTATGCGGAAATCACACCGCCGGCGAAATTCGTGCACGATGACGAGAACCGCCGCGGCTCGGCCGTGTCTTCGGTCGTCTCCGGCGATTGCATCATTTCCGGCGCCGCCCTCAACCGCAGCCTCCTCTTTACGGGTGTGCGGGCCAATTCATATTCCCGCCTTGAGAATGCCGTAGTACTGCCAAGTGTGAAGATCGGGCGCCACGCCCAGCTCAGCAATGTCGTTATCGACCATGGCGTGGTCATTCCGGAAGGACTGATTGTAGGAGAAGACCCAGAACTGGATGCCAAACGTTTCCGCCGCACTGAAAACGGCATTTGCCTTATCACCCAATCGATGATCGACAAGCTGGACCTGTAGAGCCCATGAATGTCCTTTCGGTTTCATCCGAAATCTATCCCCTGATCAAGACCGGAGGGCTCGCCGACGTTGTTGGCGCACTCCCCATCGCGCTGGAAGCCCATGGCGTCACGACGCGCACATTGATACCCGGATATCCGGCGGTGAAAGCCGCCGTGACGGACCCCGCCAAATGCTTCGAATTTACCGATCTGCTCGGCGAAAAAGCCGACGTGCTCGAAGTGCGGCATGAGGGGCTCGACCTCCTTATTCTCGATGCGCCCGCCTATTACGAGCGCTCCGGTGGCCCCTATCTCGACCAGACCGGCAAGGATTATCCTGACAACTGGAAACGCTTCGCGGCGCTTTCCCTGGCCGCCGCCCGCATCGCCGCCGGCGCGCTTCCCGGCTGGCGGCCGGATATGGTGCATGCCCATGACTGGCAGGCCGCAATGGCGCCGGTCTATATGCGTTATGCCGAAACGCCCGAGATTCCGAGCCTTCTCACCATCCACAACATCGCCTTTCAGGGCCAGTTCGGCGCGAATATCTTCAGCAAGCTTGGCCTTCCCGCCCATGCCTTTGGCATGGAAGGCATCGAATATTACAACGATGTGAGCTTCCTGAAGGGCGGCCTGCAGACGGCAACGGCGCTCAGCACCGTCAGCCCGTCCTATGCCGAGGAAATCCTCACCCCGCAATTCGGCATGGGCCTGCACGGCGTCATCGGCAGCCGCGCCCATGTGCTGCACGGCATCGTCAACGGCATCGATGCCGACGTCTGGAACCCGGCCACCGACCACCTCATCCACGACAATTATTCAGCCGCCAATCTCAAGAACCGCGCGCTGAACAAGAAGGCGGTCGCCGAACATTTCCGCATTGACGGTGATGACAGCCCGCTTTTCTGCATCATCTCCCGCCTCACCTGGCAAAAGGGTATCGACCTCATGGCGGAAGCCGTGGACGAGATCGTTACCCTTGGCGGTCGCCTCGTGGTGCTGGGCGCGGGCGAAGTGGCGCTGGAAGGCGCGCTTCTGGCTGCGGCGTCCCGCCACCATGGCCGCGTCGGTGTCGCCATCGGTTACAACGAGCCGCTCTCGCATCTGATGCAGGCGGGCTGCGATGCGATCATCATTCCCTCGCGTTTCGAACCCTGCGGCCTCACCCAGCTTTACGCGCTGCGTTATGGCTGCATTCCGGTCGTCGCCCGCACCGGCGGTCTTGCCGACACCGTGATCGACGCCAACCATGCCGCCATCGCCAATAAATCGGCGACCGGCGTGCAATTTTCACCCGTCACGCTCGATGGTCTGAAACAGGCGATCCGCCGGGCCGTCCGTTATTACCACGACCCCAAACTGTGGACACAAATGCAGAAACTCGGAATGAAATCCGATGTTTCCTGGGAAAAGAGCGCCGGTCTTTACGCCGCGCTTTACAGCCAGCTTATTTCGAAAGGCCATTGAAACAATGATCAAGACCGTTCAGACGAAGCCCTATCAGGACCAGAAGCCGGGCACATCCGGCCTGCGTAAGAAGGTGCCGGTCTTCGCCCAGGAAAATTACGCGGAGAACTTCATCCAGTCGATCTTCGACGCGCTTGAAGGCTTTGAAGGACAGACGCTGGTGATCGGCGGCGACGGCCGCTATTACAACCGCGAAGTCATCCAGAAAGCGATCAAGATGGCCGCCGCCGCCGGTTTCGGCAAGGTTCTGGTCGGTCAGGGCGGCATTCTCTCCACACCCGCCGCCTCCAACGTCATCCGCAAATACAAAGCCTTCGGCGGCATCGTGCTTTCCGCCAGCCATAATCCCGGCGGTCCGACCGAAGATTTCGGCATCAAATACAATATCGGTAATGGTGGTCCCGCACCTGAGAAGATCACGGACGCTATCTATGCCCGCTCGAAAGTCATCGACAGCTATAAAATCTCCGATGCCGCCGATATCGATCTCGATAAGGTGGGCAGCTTCAAGGTGGACGATCTGACGGTTGAGGTGATCGACCCGGTTGCCGATTACGCCGCCCTGATGGAAGAGCTGTTCGATTTCGACGCCATTCGTGCCCTCATCGCCGGCGGTTTCAAGGTCGTCATCGATTCCATGAGTGCCGTCACCGGCCCCTATGCCGTCGAGATAATCGAGAAACGCCTCGGCGCTCCCAAGGGTTCTGTCCGCAACGCAACACCGCTGCCGGATTTCGGCGGCCATCACCCCGACCCGAACCTTGTCCACGCCAAGGAGCTTTATGACGACGTCATGAGCCCGGAAGGCCCCGATTTCGGCGCGGCCTCCGACGGTGACGGCGACCGCAACATGGTGGTCGGCAAGGGCATGTTCGTCACCCCGTCCGACAGTCTCGCCATCATCGCGGCCAATGCAAGACTGGCCCCCGGTTATGCCGCCGGCATTTCCGGCATCGCCCGCTCGATGCCGACCAGTGCTGCAGCGGACCGTGTGGCCGAAAAACTCGGCCTTGGCATGTATGAAACGCCGACCGGCTGGAAATTCTTCGGCAATCTCATGGATGCCGGCAAGGTAACGATCTGCGGCGAAGAAAGCTTCGGCACCGGCTCCAACCATGTACGCGAAAAGGACGGCCTGTGGGCCGTGCTCTACTGGCTGAACATTGTTGCCGCGCGCAAGGAAAGCGTGAAGGACATCGTCACAAAGCACTGGGCCGAATATGGCCGCAACTATTATTCCCGCCATGACTATGAGGAAGTGGATTCGGACGCCGCCAACACGCTGGTCGCCACACTGCGCGAAAAACTCGCCACACTTCCCGGCACCAGCTATGGCAATCTGAAGGTCGCGGCGGCGGATGATTTTGCCTATCACGATCCGGTCGATCAGTCGGTCAGCAAAAATCAGGGCATCCGCATTCTGTTCGAAGGCGGCTCACGCATCGTGCTGCGCCTTTCAGGCACGGGTACTGCGGGCGCCACGCTTCGCCTCTATGTCGAGCGTTACGAGCCGGATGCAGCCCGTCACGGCATCGAAACGCAGGAGGCGCTTGCCGACCTGATTTCCGTTGCCGATACCATCGCCGGCATCAAGGCCCATACCGGCCGCAACGCACCGAGCGTTATTACGTAAGGGCTTGCCGCCCGCTTCATGAGGGACGCACTGAAAGCGTCCCTCACTCGGCCTTGCCTCCCTTTTCCATTCTGGAAGAGAAACGCCATTTCCCGGAGAGACCGACCATGCAGACACCTTCCGTTTTTCCCAAAGGCGCAATCCAGACGGAAAACGGAACGGAATTCACGGTCTATTCCCGGCACGCGTCGCAGATCGATCTCTGCCTTTTCGATACGGAGGGCGAAAAAGAAACGGCCCGTTTGCCAATGACGCGTGGTGAAGATGACGTTCACCGGTTGACCGTCTCCGATGTGGGCCCCGGCACGCGATACGGCTTTCGCGCTCACGGCATTTACGCCCCTGAACACGGCCTCTGGTTCGATCCTGCGAAACTGCTGCTCGACCCCTATGCCACGGCGATCGACCGACCCTTCCTGCACGATCCCGCACTTTACGCCTTTGGTGCGGAGACCGGCGGGATCATGCCGAAGGCGATCCTTTCGCAATATGAGCCGGTCAGGCGTCAACCGCCGCTTTTTGCCGAAGGCGGGCTGATTTACGAACTCGCCGTCAAATCCTTCACCCGGCTGCATCCTGAAGTGCCGGAAGAGATCAGGGGCACCGTTGCCGCACTTGCGCATCCCGCCATTGTCGCGCACCTGAAAAAAATCGGCGTCGATGCGGTGGAATTGATGCCGATTACCGCATGGATCGATGAGCGCCACCTGCCGCCGCTCGGCCTTTCCAATGCCTGGGGTTATAATCCCGTCGGTTTCATGGCGCTCGATCCACGCCTGTGCCCCGGCGGCGTGCGGGAATTGCGCGACACGATTGCGGCACTGCATGCGCAAGGCATCGGCGTCATTCTCGACCTGGTCTTCAACCATACCGGCGAAAGCGATATCGAAGGTTCGATCCTGTCGTTGCGCGGGCTCGATAACCTCACCGCCTTCCGCCACCCGCCGGGAAAGCCAGGCGTACTGGTCAACGATACCGGCACCGGCAATACGGTCGCCTGCGACCATCCCTATATTTGCCAGCTCATCGTCGATTCGCTGAGGCATTTCGTTCTGAATGCCGGTGTGGACGGCTTCCGTTTTGATCTTGCGCCCGTGCTCGGGCGAACCGCCAACGGCTTTGACATGGCGAGCGAGACGCTGGCCGCCATGCATTCGGACTCGGTGCTTTACGACCGCCTGCTGATCGCCGAACCCTGGGATATCGGCCCCGGCGGTTATCAGCTCGGCAATTTCCCAGAAAGTTTCCTGGAATGGAACGACCGCGCCCGCGATGACATGCGCCGTTTCTGGCGTGGAGATGCCGGCACGACGGGTGCGCTGGCCAATGCCCTGTCCGGCTCCTCGCCGATCTTTTCCAGGCATGGCCGCCTGAAAAGCCGCAGCGTCAATTTCCTTGCCGCCCATGATGGCTTCACCCTTTTCGATCTCGTCAGCCACGAACACAAGCACAATGAAAAAAACGGCGAGAACAATCGCGACGGCCACAATGAAAACCATTCCTGGAACAATGGTTTCGAGGGCCTGACGGATGACCCTGACATTACCGCCGCCCGCATTGCGGATGTAAAAGCGCTGCTTTCCACGCTTTTTGTCAGCCGAGGCACCCTGATGTTGACGGCGGGCGACGAGGGCGGCCGCAGTCAGCAGGGCAACAACAACGCCTATTGCCAGGACAATGACATCAACTGGGTCGACTGGTCATCGCTTGTCCCTGAGTTGATCGATCACACCGCATTTCTCGCAGCGCTTCGCAAACGCTTCGGCGTCTTTTCGCAGACCGGCTTCCTTTCCGGCAGCGGCGATGTGACATGGCTTGCCCCGAGCGGGAAACCAATGACGGTTGCGGACTGGGAAGACGCGAGTGGACCGGCCTTCGCCATGGTGCTTTCAACGTTGGACCGGGAAACGGGCGACGAGGCCGAGCTTGCGGTTCTCGTCAATCGCGGTCGCGAGGTTGTTCCTTTCACACTGCCTGGCCATGGCTGGTGCGCCATCGGCACGGATTTCGGCAATCCCGCCTTCCTGCCCGCCCGTTCCGTGGTGTTTTATCTGCGCAGTTGATCCCTTCGCGTCGCCAGCCCTATAAGTCCCTGAAAACAATGCGGACGAGGTAACATGACAAAAGAAATTGCGCTGGCGGAGATGAAAAGTCTGGTCGGCACGGAAATGGGCGTTTCCGACTGGATCACCGTCGACCAGGCTATGATTGACGCCTTCGGTAAAGCGACGCTGGACGAGCAGTTCATCCACACAGACCCGGAACGCGCCAAGGTGGAAAGCCCCTTTGGCGGCACCATCGCACATGGGTTCCTGACGCTGTCGCTGCTTTCGGCGCTGAATTACGACGCCCTGCCCCGTATTCGCGAACAGACCATGGGCATCAATTACGGCTTCGATACCGTCCGTTTCGTGACGCCGGTCAAAAGCGGTGCGCGGGTGCGCGGCCGCTTCACGCTGGCGGAAGCGCGTTTTCGCGGCGCGGCCATGTTGATGACAACCTATGACGTGACGGTGGAAATCGAAAACGAGAAAAAGCCGGCGCTTACCGCCCGCTGGACCACCATCAGCCAGTTCAACCCGGAGGACAGGCCGCAAGACGCCTGAAACCGCTGCAACGGAGAGACTGCATGCATGACGAAGCCGTAAGGAATGCCTTTCTGTCGCAGGCAAGAGCCTGCGACAGCCTCGGCTCGCCCTTTACCGCACGGCTCTGCCGCGCCATGGCAGCAAGGCTCGACAGGCAAACCGAGGTGGGCGAGCGTATTTTATCCTGGCCCGGTGATGTCGGCCCCTCGGGCGATTCCGTCCCCCTGCGGCTGGCGGGCGCCCTGCATGCGCTGGCCATCGAGGAAAAGATCGCGCCGCCTGCCGATATCGCGCCGGAAGACGAAGAAGCGCTCTGGCAGGCCTGCGCCAGCGCTCTGCGTTTTCATTCGCCCTTCATCCTAGAAAGGTTGAAATCACCGCCGCAGACCAACGAGGTTCGCCGTTCCGCCGTTCTGCTGCCGGGCTTTCTTTCGATCGCGGCGCTGACCGGCAAGCCGCTGGTGCTTTCCGAAGTTGGAAGCAGCGCTGGCCTCAACCTGCAATTCGACCGTTACCGATATCGCCTGGGCAGCCTCACCTGGGGTGAACAATCCGATGTTTTCCTGTCGCCGGAATGGCGCGGCGACACACCCGCCCATGAGCGGATCGAGGTTATCGAGCGCGCCGGCTGCGATCTCAACCCTCTCGATCCGTCATCCGCCGAAGATCGTCTGCGGCTGATGTCGTACGTCTGGGCCGACCAGAGCGACAGGCTGGAGAGAACCGCCGCCGCCCTGCGGATAGCGGTGGAGAACGACCTGCATGTCGAAAAGGCCGATGCCACCGACTGGCTGAAACACCGCCTTGCCAGGCAATATCCGGGTGCTGCCCATGTCGTCTATCACTCAGTCGCCTGGCAATATCTGCCCGATGCGTTGAAGGAGGCCGGCGAGGCTGTAATTAGCGAAGCTGGAACCCGCGCTACGCCGGATGCCCCGCTTGCCCGGCTGCAAATGGAGGCAGACGCGACGCCGGGCAGCGCCGCCATTACCCTTCAGATCTGGCCGACCGGTGAGAAGCAGGAAATCGGCCGGGCCGATTTCCATGGGCGATGGCTGGAATGGCGGGGGTGGATGGCGGGTTAAACCGCCACGTCCTCGGCCGCTTCCTGCAACAGCCCGCCGACATATTCGGCAAAGGAACGCCAGCATTCCACCCGGAACGTATCGTCCGCCGTGCGCAGCAGCACCACTTCCGCCTTGCCAAAAACAGTGCGCGAGCATGCACCGACCGGGAAGTTTGCGAGAGAAAGATCCTGCGGACAGCCGGCATTGAGTGCCGCTTCCGCACCGGCGCCGGAGACGATGACGGCGGTGTTGCGGTGGGAAATATCGGTTGCCGAAAACAGGCCGGAAACGCCGGCAAGCGCCGCCATCAGGTCGCTCTCGCCCTGATCGATCACCAGCCATTCATCCGGGCCGAGCCACAGCGCGGACCGCAGACCCGAGGTAACGGAGCTTTTCGGGCGGCCAGGCAGGGTGAGACCGAGCGCTTCCGAGAGCGCCGGGACGGCGCTTTCCCGCGCCCGCAATGACAGCCGCGAGGCGGAAGCGGCAGGTTTCAATGACACGATGGGCGAGCCGCCGTGAAAATCCTCAAGCACGGATGTGCGTTTTGCGTGCAGCATGTCAGCCATTGAGACGGGTTCCTTCCTTGTCGAGGAAGACCATGTCGGTCACTTCGACGGCAATGGTTTTATCGGCAAGCGGAATATAAAGCGTTTCGCCCATGCGCGCTCTGCCATCCGCCACCAGCGCAAAAGCAATGGAATGGCCGAGATTTTCCGACCAGTAAGCGGAGGTGACGTGACCGAGCATGGTCATGGGCTTCGGCTGGTTCGGATCGACAACGATCTGGCCGCCCTCGTCCGGAACGGTCAACCGGTCCTTCGTTTTCAGACCGACGAGCTGCTTGCGGCCGCTTCGTGTCAGATCAATGCGTTTCAGGCCGCGAATGCCGACGAAATCCGTTTTCTTCTTGGAGACGGCCCAGGCAAGCCCGGCATCGTCAGGGGTCACCGTGCCGTCCGTATCCTGCCCGACGATGATATAGCCCTTTTCCGCACGCAGAATGTGCATGGTCTCAGTGCCATAAAGGCAGCCGCCCACGGCTTCCGCCCTTTCGCGGATCGCCGACCAGACCGCTGCGCCGTAATCTGCCGGAACGTTGATTTCGAAACCCAGTTCGCCGGTGAATGACACGCGGAACAGACGCGTCGGCACGCCGCAGAATGTGCCTTCGGCCACCGCCATATGCGGAAAGGCTTCCGGCGACAGGTCGATGCCCTCAACGAAGGGCGCGATAACCTCGCGCGCCTTCGGTCCCTGCACTGCAATGACTGCCCATTGTTCGGTGGCAGAGGTGAGCCAGACATTGAGATCGGGGAATTCGGTCTGGAGATAATCTTCCATATGCTGGAGAACGCGCGGTGCGCCGCCCGTGGTCGTCGTCACATGGAAACGGTCCTCCGCAAGACGCCCGACGACACCGTCATCGTAGACGAAACCGTCTTCGCGGGTCATGATGCCGTAACGGCAACGGCCGGGTTTCAGCGTATCCCAGGCATTGGTATAGATGAGGTTCAGAAACTTCGCCGCATCCGGGCCGACCACTTCGATCTTGCCGAGTGTGGAGGCGTCGAACACGCCGACGCTGTCACGCACCGTCTTACATTCGCGATTGATCGCCTCATGCATGTCCTCGCCCGCACGCGGGAAGAACCAGGCGCGCTTCCAGTTGCCCACATCCTCAAACACCGCACCCGCCGCAAGCTCTTCCTCGTGCATCGGCGTCTTGCGGGTGGGATCGAACAGCGCGCCGCGCGAATGGTTGATGAGCGTGCCAAAGGTGACCGGCGTATAAGGCTGGCGGAAGGTGGTGAGACCGACCTTGGGCAAATCCCGGCCGAGCGCTTCCGATGCGATGGCAAGGCCATGCATGTTCGACATCTTGCCCTGGTCGGACGCCATGCCATTGGTGGTGAAGCGCTTGATGTGTTCGACCGAATGCATGCCTTCGCGCACGGCAAGGCGAATATCCTTGGCGCAGACATCGTGCTGGAAATCGATGAAGGCCTTGACGCCGGCGCCCTCGCCAGCACCTTCGGCCGCACCGATCATGCCGCCTGTCCAGGCCCGGGCATTCTCGCCGGAAAACGCCACCGAACCGCCGCCAGCAGCTGCTGCCTCGGCAATGATCGCGGCAAGATCATCCGTGCCGTTGCACGCGCCGATGGAAACGCAGTTCTGCACATGGATATCTGGAAGGAAACGCTGGTTCGCCGCGTCAAACTTCAGCTTGCCGCGCGATTGCGAGAAGAGATGCACCGAAGGCGTCCAGCCCGCCGAAACGACCAGCGCATCGATGGCGATCTTGCGTTTGTTGGAACCGCCATTGCGGCCAACGGTCATCGAGGATACGCGCAGGCGGCCCGCGGTGTTGTAAACGCTGTGACCCGCCAGCACTTCGATACCGAGAGCGCGCGCCTCGTCCAGCAGGCGTTGATCCGGGTTCTCGCGGCAATCGACGATGGCGGCGATCTTCACCCCGGCCTTTTTCAGGTCGAACGCTGTCTCATAGGCCGAATCATGGGCGGTGTAGACACCAACATTGTGGCCGACGGATACACCATACTGGTTGAGATAGGTACGGGCAGCCGCAGCCAGCATGATGCCGGGGCGGTCATTGTTAGCGAAGACCATATGGCGCTCGATTGCGCCAGCGGCCAACACCACCTTTTTGGCGCGCACCTGCCACAGCCGCTCGCGCGGCTGATGCCTGGCAGGCGTGGCAAGGTGATCGGTCACCCGCTCCGCCAGCGCGACGAAATTATGGTTATAATAACCAAAGGCCGTCGTGCGCGTCAGAACCCGCACATTCGGCATCGACTGCAACTCGGCGAGAACCTTTTGCGCCCATTCGTAACCGGGCAGACCATCGATGACCGCACCGGTATCGAAACGCAGCGCGCCGCCAACTTCGGCATTTTCATCCACCAGAATGACGCTGGCTCCGGTTTTCGCGGCAGCAAGCGCCGCCGTCAGGCCGGCGACGCCGGCGCCGGCCACCAGCACGTCGCAATGGGCATAACGACCGGAATAATGATCCGCATCCGGCTCGCTCGGTGCCTTGCCGAGACCGGCGGCGCGGCGGATCAGCGGTTCGTAAATCTTGTGCCAGGCGGCCTTCGGCCACATGAACGTCTTATAGTAGAAACCCGCGGCGAACATCGGCGACAGAAGATCGTTGATAGCGCTCAAATCGAAGGACAGCGACGGGAAACGGTTCTGCGAGGCGATGATCGCGCCGTCGAAGACTTCCTGCACAGTGGCACGCACGTTCGGCTGCTTGCGCAGGCTGTCGCGCGACACGTCGATCAGCGCATTCGGCTCTTCAGGGCCGGCGGACAGGAAACCGCGCGGACGGTGATATTTGAACGAGCGGCCGACCAGATGCACGCCATTGGCCAGAAGCGCCGATGCGACAGTGTCGCCCTCTAGCGCCGGATAGATCTTGCCGTCGAAGGTGAAGCGCGCGGTTCTCGCCGGAGTGAGACGGCCCGCGCCCTTGATACGATAATCGCCGCTCATTTCCCGGCTCCCTTTTCTGCGGAAAGGACCGTTTCAGCATCGGGTTTCGGTTCACCCGCCTTGTAGGTCATCAAGAACTTGTCGCTGACTGAATCGCGGGCGGCGTTGAAGAAGCGGCCGCAGCCGTGAATGTGACGCCAGCGCTCGAAAACGAGGCCCTTGTCATTGTCGCGGATGAAGAAATATTCCGCGAAGGCCTCATCGGAGATATCGGCAATATTTGTCGGACGCGCGATATGGGCTTCGCCCGCCCAGCGGAATTCCAGTTCGGAACGGTCTTCCCCGCAATAGGGGCAATGGATCAGAAGCATCGTCGCTCCACCTAGAGAGAATTTTCCGGAAGTATGGTTCCGGCGGGTTGGTCACACAGCCGCTTTCCCATGGCTACGAAAGGGGAAAGCCGCTTTAAAAGCTGCTCGAAATTATCAAAGGGGCGCAACGCCGAGGCCCGGCCCATATTGACGATGGCGACCGCCATCATGTCGGTATCGATCGCGAAAGGGTAATCCTGCTCGCCATCCTCCTTCTCGCCAACAAAATAAACCATCTTGTTTGCGAGACTGGGAGCACAGAGAAGCAGGCCTTTTTCCGCCTTGAACGGCCAGTCTTTCTCACCCTGCATCTTCGCAATCTTCTGACTACGAAAATCCCTGGCCTCGGGAATGACGGCGCCGACGGGCATGGCGTCGGCCACGCCTGATATATTGATCGCAAGCATGGCAGCCGCCAGCATCAATGCGCCACCGCGGCAGCGGCAGCCTCATCGATAAGACGGCCGGTGCGGAACCGGTCGAGCGTCAACCCCGCCGCCAGACGATGCGGTTCACCCCGCGCAATGAGATGCGCGAAAAGATTGGCCGAACCCGGCGTTGCCTTAAAACCACCCGTGCCCCAACCGCAATTGACGAAGAGGTTCGGCACAGGCGTCACGCTCTGGATGGCGGAGCGGTCGGGTGTGTTGTCGGTGATACCGCCCCATTGGCGCATCATCTTGACCCGGCGGAAGATCGGGAAAAGCTCGCAGATGGCATCGAGCGTATGCGTGATAATCTGCAGGCCGCCGGTTTGGGAATAAGAGTTATATTGATCGGTGCCTGCGCCGATGACCAGTTCGCCCTTGTCGGATTGCGAAATATAGGCGTGGACCGTGTTGGACATCACCACGCAAGGGAAGATCGGCTTCAGCGGCTCCGACACCAGCGCCTGCAGCGGGTTGGAATGCAGCGGAACCCTCACATCCGCCATCTTCATGATGATAGAGGAATGACCGGCGGCGGAAACCCCGATTTTTTTCGCGCCGATGAAACCGCGATTGGTCTCCACGCCCGTCACCGCTCCGTCCGGCCCACGGCGAATGCCCGTGACCTCGCAGTTCTGGATGATGTGCACGCCGCGGTCGGACGCCGCACGTGCATAACCCCACGCCACCGCATCGTGGCGAGCCGTGCCGCCGCGGCGCTGGAGCGCTGCGCCATTGATCGGATACCGCGCATTGCCTGAGATATCGAGAGGCGGGCAATAGGCCTTCGCCTGTTCCGGCGTCAGCCATTCATTGTCGATGCCATAAAGACGGTTGGCATTGATATGGCGGCTGAAGGACTGCCGGTCATGAATATTGTGCGACAGCATCATCACGCCGCGCGCCGAATACATGACATTGTAATTGAGATCCTGGCTCAAGCCTTCCCACAGTTTCAGGGAATGCTCGTAAATATCCATGCTCTCTTCATAGAGATAGTTGGAGCGGATGATGGTGGTGTTGCGGCCCGTATTGCCGCCACCGAGCCAGCCCTTTTCCAGAACTGCGACATTGGTAATGCCGTGTTCCTTGGCAAGGTAATAGGCCGCTCCGAGCCCATGGCCGCCGCCGCCGATGATGATGACATCATAGTCCTTGCGCGGCTCGGGTGAGGCCCATTGCGCATCCCACCCCTTATGGCCCCGCAACGCCTCACGCGCCACGGCAAAAACGGAATATTTGCGCATTCGCAATCTGCTCCTCAAGAACCGGCCAGAGGCCGTAAAGATAGTCCCGGCCCGTATCATACACATGGCAAATCGGGAGGGGAGGCAATATTCATTTTGCGACGTCGCGATGATTTTGTTTCGACATTGCGGGACAGCCCGTATTTTGCAGGCGGATTATGCGCTACCGGCTGGACTTGGCGCAAATGATCTGTTATTGCACGTCACCAATCGCCCAGCTGGACAGCCGGACGAACCATTTTTCGTTTGCGTGCGAATGCCTTTATTCTCACAGCAAGATAACCAAACTAAAGGAACGGGTTTAACGTGCAGGTACTAGTCCGCGACAATAACGTTGATCAGGCGCTTCGCGCCCTCAAGAAAAAGATGCAGCGCGAAGGCATTTTCCGTGAAATGAAAATGCGTGATTATTACGAAAAGCCCTCCCAGAAGCGCGCCCGCGAAAAGGCTGAAGCCGTTCGCCGCGTTCGCAAGCTGGCACGCAAGCGTGCACAGCGCGAAGGTCTGGTTGCAGGCCCCCGCGCAGGCCGTTAATAGGCCGTCTTTTGGACGTTTTTGAATGCTTGTTGGGCGGGGGCGATCAATTCGCCGCCGCTCTTTGTGTTTGTGGCCGGAGAATGTTCTTGAGACCGGCCTGCGAGGGAACCCACACCGAATGATCGCTGTCGACGCCTGTGTTGTGAAAAACGCCGATGCCTCCGCGCGCCGGTTGCCACTGAAAAACAACAGAGGGTTCCGCGCTTCTCTGGTCATCTGCACCATCCTTGCCGGTCTTTCCGGCTGCGCGACGTCCAATCAGACGGAAGATGTGTTCAGGATCGACCGCGCCCAGGGCTCGCAGGAAAACATCGCCTCGCTCACCTCGGTCATCAACGCCAATCCGCAGGACCCTGAAGGTTACAATGTCCGCGGTTCGGCCTACGGCCGCGCCGGCGATTCGCGCCGCGCCATTGAAGATTTCAACAAGGCGCTGCAGCTGAACCCGCGCTTTTACCAGGCCTATGCCAACCGCGCGCTGGTTTACCGCAATAGCGGACAGCAGCAGCAGGCCCTTCAGGACTACAACGCCGCCCTGCAGATCAATCCGAGCTACGACGTAGCGCTGATCGGACGTGGCAATCTCTACCGTCAGTCCGGACGCGTGAACGAAGCTTTCAACGATTTCTCCCGCGCCATCGAGCTGGAAACAACCGACGGACGCGCCTGGCACAATCGTGGCCTGATTTACCAGCTGCGCAACCAGCATGCCCAGGCCATCGAGGACTTCTCCAAGGCGATCTCGCTGTCATCGACCTCGCCGGAACCTTATAACGGCCGCGGACTTTCCTATGTCGCCCTGAACGACGATGAAAACGCCTTCGCCGATTTTAACCACGCCATTTCGCTGGATGGCAATGTGGCGGAATCCTGGGCCAACCAAGCGCTCGTTTATGAGCGCCGCGGTGAGATGGCCAAGGCGGCCAAGTCCTATGCGCATGCGGCCCGGCTTGACCCGAAATACAAGCCCGCGCTCGACGGCGTTGCACGCACACGCGGGGCCGGCGCTTCCTGAGGCGTCCGGAACCAATAAAAAGCCGGCTGGTTTATAACCCGCCGGCTTCTTTTATTGAAGAAAAAGAACCATCAATGGCTGTCGCGGCGGGCCTCGGGCGCGGCGTCCCCCGCCCACAATTCAGCCTGCACGGCGTTTTGAAATTCCATGACCTCGCGCCGCATGGCGGCGTCCTCATAGCCAAGCGCCGTCAGACGGGCGGCCAGTTCACGGCACTCCCTGCGCCAGAAATCATTCGCCTCCACACCATGCAGCCGGTCGAGCATGGTTGCACATCGTTTTACGTCGGCAATGCGGTTCTTTGCCGGAAAGGCGATTACTTCTGAACTCGTCGTCACGCGGGCACCCTGCTCTTCGAGGAATCAATACCGACTTTTTAAAGGCGAGATGGTTAACGAAGTCTGCAGAGCGGGACAGACAACCCGCAAGGGCCGCCAGCAGCACGGTTCTGGCGCATCCAGACGCAGGAACCGGTGTCGCCAGGCAGGCCTGATCGGCGCGAATCGGCAGTTATGGAGGAATTTACCAATCAAGATTACCGAAATTTCATGCCGCAACCGTTAGAAGAAGTATATGTGTGTTGAAACAGCACCGGTCTCATCGTATATTTCTTGCAAAGAAAAAAAATGCCGCAGCGCAGTCAAAAATGGAGAAATCGTTCTCGGGAGGAGAGCACCATGTATGCACCTCGTGTCTTTTTCAGCATGATCGGTGCATTGCTTGCCTTTGCGGTTGGCACGTATTTCATCCACGGATCATTCTATACCGCATTCATCCAGACGCTCATCTGTGCAGTCATTCTGCAAATCGGCTATTTTATTGGAATTCTGGTTCTCGTCGCCCGAGAAAAACGGCGGATGCGGGAAACCTTTTCGCGGGATCGCAGCGCCGAGACCATGACGGCGGAACCGGCAAAAAGCGCCCCGCCGCACGGCGCCAAACTCACCGATATGTAAGCTTTTACGCAGCTTCTTTTATTGCGCCGCAAAAAATCGCTTGCATCCATACGCCTGACACTTTCTGCTGGCCAAATCCTGACGGTTGGTCAAAGCAGAAGGACACCACATGGTGAGCGGTTCACAGCCCATTTGCGTCATCATCGCTGCGAAAAACGCATCTGAAACCATCGATACCGCCATTCGCTCCGCTCTTGTGGAGCCCGAGGTCGGGGAAGTCGTGGTTATCGACGATGGCTCCACCGACACGACAAGCGACGTGGCGAATGCGGCAGATGATGGCACGGGCCGTTTGCGGGTCGTGCGGTTCGATGTGAATCGCGGTCCTTCGGCCGCGCGCAACCACGCGATTTCGATTTCATCTGCCCCGCTCATCAGCATTCTTGATGCGGACGACTTCTTTTTCAGGGGTCGCTTCACTGTGATGCTGGCCGATGACGACTGGGATCTTGTGGCCGACAATATCGCCTTCATCCAGCAATCGGTTCCCGGCGCTTCCTCCATGCAGCCGGACCGTTTCGAGCCGCAGGCGCGGTTTTTGTCGCTCACAGAATTCGTGGAGGGCAATATTTCCAGGCCCGGCGTGGAGCGCGGGGAAACCGGGTTTCTAAAACCGGTGATACGCCGCTCTTTTCTCGACAAACATGCGCTGCGTTATGACGAGGCTCTGAGGCTTGGCGAAGATTACGAGCTTTACGTGCGCGCGCTGGCCGCCGGCGCGCGTTACAAGGTCATCCGCCATTGCGGTTACGGCGCGATCGTGCGCGGCAACTCGCTGAGCGGTCGGCATCGGACCGAAGATCTTCGCCGCTTATACGAGGCGGATAAAGCCATCCTCGCTGGCTGCCGGCTTTCGGCGGAGGAAACGGCGATCCTGCGCGAACATGAAAAACATATCCGCGCGAAATTCGAGCTTCGCCATTTTCTCGATACAAAAAAGCAGAAAGGCATGGGCGGCGCGTTAAGCCACGCCCTTGCGCGCCTCCCCGCCCTGCCCGCCATCACGCGCGGAATATGGAGCGACAAGACTGCCCGATTCCGCAAATCGCCGCCGGTGCGTGATGTGCGTTATCTGCTGGACGGTACGCCGGTTTCGTAAGGGAAAAGGCGACCTCCGCCAATTTCTCGCCGTCATCCTCGGGCTTGTCCCGAGGATCTACTCACGTATCGTATGGTCGGTCGGTTGCAGATGCTCGGGACAGGCCCGAGCATGACGATAGAGACCCTAGAGGATGGCATCCTCAAGCGAAGGCGGCAGAAAATTCTCTGCCGCATCCACTCTTCGCCCTCAGAGATAATCCCGCTTCACCGTTTCCAGAACGGCGGCGAAACGCTCCTTGCGCTCTTCCAGCCGGCCATCCGGGCTGAGACGCGGCTCCGCGCGGCTTGCCTGCCACAGCGCCAGCGTGGAAGGCGCGGCCAGCACCTGCTTGGCCAATTTGCGCAATGACCGGGACTGCGTTTCCTGCGGCCGCACCAGCACGTCACCCTCATGCGCCGGACCTTCATGCACCGGAACGGAACCGGCCTCGGCAATGACGGGGCCGGGCGGCGGCGGGAAGCTCATACCCCAGAAGCGCGAGCCCTTTTTCGCCGCCTCGGCGCGGGTCGAAACCGGCACATAGCGCGGCTGATAGTCGACACCGACGCTGCCGGCCCAGTCGCTCCATTTGAAGCTGTTGATCGACGGCGAGGTGCTAACCGCGACCCATGGCACGCGGAAGGCATCGGCAAGGATTGCACCATGCATGGATTCAGCCACGATGAATTCCGATTGGGCAATGGCGCGGATGACCGCTTTCGCCTCGCCGCGCGGGTCGAGATAGGTGAGCCCTGCCGGCTCGCAGACCGTTTCCCACATACCGAATTCCGCCGATTCCCAGTGCGGAACGAAGGTCTTCTTGTAGAGTTTCGGCAGGCCTTTGAAATCGGGCATCTCGGTGACCATAACGGCCGGATCGACAATGCCTTTTTCGGGAGCGAGCCCGAGCTTGGCGGCGGTTTTTTCGCCGCGCACACAGCGAATGTCCCAGAATTCGGTGCTGGTATCCGGCACCGCGCCGTAACCATAACCGCTGCCGATCACCAGCTTGCGCTGTTTTCCCGGCAAAAGAACATCGTTCAGGACAGTGCCGACGCCGACGAGCATGACATCGTCATGCACATCGCGCAGGCCCGGAAGCAAAAAGTCCCACAGCCACAGGTTGAGATCGTCGCCGAAATTTCCGTGATGAGATTCCCAGTGGTAAGGTTTCATGAGGTCACTCCTGGGTGAAAAAACATATAGATTCTTGCAGGCGAGAATTCGCTCATCGCGAGCGGACGATTTTTCCGGCGCCGAGTTCGAAAGCGGCACGCAGCAGTGCCGGATCACGCATCGCCCACTTCAACAACAGTCCGAATTCGGGCGCCTTTCGCCGTTTCAAGTTGCCCGCCTGGCTCCACAGCGCCTGTTTGCGCGCCGTGTTTTTATAGGACGCAATGGAGGCGACATCGTCCGGCCGGCGTGAAAAACGCCCCTCCAGCGTATCGAGCGCCACCCAGGTATTGAACTGCTGGCGCAGGAATTCCGGCGAGGTATTGTCGATGCTGTGGAAGATATTGACGCCCATTCCGCGCATCGCACCGGCATCGTCACAGAGCAGCGTCCGCTTCGATGCGAGGATGGAATCGCAGAAAAACAGCACGTCTTCCGCCGCCAGTCTGAGCGCCGGATCGAAGCGGATTTTCTCAAAAAGAGGACGGCCAATCACCATGCAGGAGAGATGCAGGAAGCTCCAGTTGCGCAGCATCACACTTGCCAGATCCGGCAGTTCGATCACCAGCGGCTTCTCGGAAAGCCGTGCCGCGCCCTCATTTTTCTCCAGCTCGGAAATGGCGAAATGATAATAAAATTCGTCACTTGCCTGCATCGATGCCCAGTAGCACTCGCCGTCGTAAGTCTCTAGCGCGAAGGCCGCATTCTGCAGATGATCTGGCGTCCAGATATCGTCGGAATCGAGAAAGGCAACGTAGTCGGTGCCGTCAGGCACATGGTCGAGACCGGTGTTGCGCGCGCCGCCCGGGCCGGCATTGGCCTGCTTAATGACAAGAACCCGGTCTTTCTCACCCTGCGAAAGTTCCGCAAGTTCCTGATCGATCGGGTATGGCGATTCGTCATCGACGATGACAAGATCGAAGTCCTGGTAGGTCTGCGCAAAAACCGATGCGAGTGCACGTCCCAGGACACCGTGCTGCTTTTGGTAGTAGGGAATGACGACAGTAAATCTTGCCATTGTTTCGCCCCTTGCGTTGATCAAGAAGTGTCGGGCCCGATCCTAGAAACGGCCCCGATGGTATCGGCAACTCCCAACCGGCTTCCTCCCGCCGGCCTCCAGAAACAGGATGCTTGTATGCCCCCAGCGCCAAATGTAAAGACCATCACCACGAATGTCGGCTGGAGCGTTTTATCAAAAACAGGGACATTCGGGCTTAAATTTGTCACGGTCCCAATTCTCGCTCGTCTCCTCACGCCGGAAGAATTCGGGGTGGTGGCGGTAGGACTTACGGTTGTACAGTTCCTGACCATGATCGCCGGGGCGGGCCTGACGTCCGCCCTTATCGTTGAGAAGGAAGAGGATATGGAAACGATCCATACCGTCTTCTGGGCCAATCTCGCCATCTCCTGCACCATGGCCGCCGCCCTATACATCTTCGCGGAATTTTTCGGCGAACTGCTGGGTGCGGTGGAAAGCGCCTATCTGCTGCGCATCATGGCATTTCTCATCCCGCTGCAGCTTGCCGGTGATGTCGCCTATTCGCTGCTGGCGCGACGGATGAATTTCAGCAAGGACGCGCTGTGGAGCATGGCATCGGAAAGCATCGCGGCCATTGTCGCGGTCGCGCTTGCCTTTATGGGTTTCGGCGTCTGGGCGCTGATCATCCAGCTTTTTGCCGCGGCCCTCATCCGGCTTGTCGGGCTTTATGCCGTTTCCCGTTATTGCCCGCGCTTCGTCATGAAACCGCGCCGACTGGTGCCGCTTCTCGGCTTCAGTTCGGGGCTGATGGGCTCGGAAATCGCCAATTTCGTTACCTTCCAGTCACCGATGGTGGTCATTGCCCGGCATCTTGGTCTGGCAGATGCCGGCGCCTATTCCGCCTCCAACCGCTTTGCCAGCATTCCCAACCAGGTGGTTCTGTCTGCCGTCATGGGCGTTCTGTTTCCCGCGTTCAGCCGGATGATGGACGATCCACAGCGCCGTCGTGATGCGCTGATGTTCAGTACGCAGGTGCTGACCGTGCTTCTGGCGCCGATGATGTTCGGGCTCTGGGCCGTGGCGGAGCCGGCAATGCTTGTCATCTTCGGGCAGAACTGGGCCTATGCCTGGCCCGTTCTCGGTCTGCTCGCCCTGTCGAAGGCCATTCTGACGCCGTGCAGCACCTTCATCCCGTATTTGAAGGGAGCAGGTTATGGCCGCGTGCTGTTCTGGTCGGCGACGATCCGCGCCATCGTCACCACCGTCGCGGTCTGGCTTGCCGCGCTTTATGGCACCCTGATCGACGCGATGGTTTGGCTCTGCATCGTCAATGCGGTAACGCTGGTCGCCTATTCCTGGGCGGTGTTCAAGGCAAGCGATACGCCCTTCTTCCGCGGCCTTTATGTCAGCAGCCGGCCGATGATCGCAGCGCTGATCATGGCCGGTGCGGTGCGTTATCTGCTTCACGTTCTGGCTGAGCGCGTTCCCAATGCCACGCTTCAGGTTCTCATCGGCGCTGCCGTGGGTGGCGTCATCTATGCGGTGCTGATCCTGCTGACTGAACGGGCGCTGCTCGGGAAGATTCTCGGAATGGTCAAATCGCGGCGCATGCGGGACACTGCAACCCAAGGTTAGATCAACCGTAGAAAAACGCGCCTCATTTCCGCCGTTAACCGGCCTTTTCCGCGGTGATTTCCCTCACCGCGGCATGGCCGGATGGCGGTTCTTTTTGCAGCGCAATATCACGACAAATGACAATTTCACACTCTATGGCGATTTTTAACGATGGCCAGATTTATAAAAAGTATAGTAATTTCAAATATTTGATTTTTTACAGCGAAAGGAATGACGGGAACGCCAGACATTCACCCGCAAAATCTAAGCTTGTGTTTTTCCCGCGTCGCCACATTTTATCCCAAAGTCGAAACCAGACTTTCCAGTGCGGGCTTAAGTTCGCTCTGGTTGCAACGCGGCGTGGGTGGACGCCGCCCAATAGGGGTGACTGATGTGACTGTCGATCAGAACCTATCCTCCCGTATCAATTTGATGCGCATATTGCTGATTTCAGGGATCGTGTTCGTGCATGTGCCGCACGATGCCGAAACCAGTCCCTTTCTTGGCCTTTACGGCTTCTTCGATTGGCTGCGCGTTTTCCTGGGCGATGCGCTGTTCCGTATCGGCGTGCCCTGCCTCAGCGCCATCTCCGGTTACCTGCTGTTTCGCCGCGGCATGAGTGAATTCAATTATCCGGCAACAATCCGCTCCAAATCGAAGACCGTGCTTTTGCCCTTCCTTCTGTGGAATGGCGCGCTGTTTGCCGCCGTATTGCTGATCCAGCTCTTCGATGTCGGCGTGGGGTATTTCCCCGACCTCTGGAACGCCAGCCCGCGCGAAATCCTCAGCCATGGTACGGCGCTCGAAGAACTGCCGGTGAACGTGCCGCTTTATTTCCTGCGCGACCTTTTTGTCTGCATTCTGCTGTCGCCGGTGCTCGCATTTCTGATGCGCCGCTTCGCGCTGCCGACGCTCGCTATTCTTCTGATCATCACGGCCATGCCGGACCTGACGATCTTCATCGTGCAGAAGAAATCGATCCTTTTCAGCTTTTCGCTCGGCATTGCGCTTGCGCTGCACCGGGTCGATGTCAAGGCGCTCGATCCCTACGCCCTGCCGATCATGGTGCTAACCTTCACGGCATCCGCCATTCTTGCTACGGGTCTTTATTTCACCGGCCCGGAATTCACCTTCTGGCTGAACATGTCGCGCAATCTGCTCGCGGTCTTCGGCGCGCTTGGCTTCTGGGTGTCTTCATCGATCCTGATCCGCAGCAGGCTTGGCCAGCGGCTTGCCGAGACCGGCAGCCTCAGCTTCTGGATATTCTGCGCCCATTACCCGCTGCTTGTCATCATGTGGATGGTCTGGAACAAGGGCGGGCCGGACTTTTATCCCGCCTTCTATATCAGCGCGACATTGTCCGCCTTCGTCATCCTGATCATCAGCAACGCGCAGACACGCAAATATATGCCCACCGTCTATTCCGTGCTCACCGGGAGCCGCAGCGGCAAACGCAAGACGGCAACTGTTTCCGCGACCAAACGGGCCTCCATAATCGGCCCGCCCACATCCGAAACGCTTTATTCGCAACGACAGAGGTGAACCAATGACAACATTTGTCACCCGCGTTCAGACACGCATTCTTCTTGCCGCAGCCCTTTCGGCCACGGCTTTCGCAACGCCGATGCACGCGCAGGAAGGCAATGGCGCGTCCTTCATCGAGAATTTCGACCAGATGGACAGAAGCTTCTGGTATGTTTCCGACGGCTGGAACAACGGTGCGCATCAGAACTGCACCTGGTCGAAAAAACTGGCGACGGTGGAAAACGGCCAGCTGACACTCGGTTTCGAAGAAGCCAAGGCCGGAGACCGCAAATTCGCCTGCGGCGAAATCCAGACCAAGGGGCGTTATCGCTACGGCACCTATGAGGCACGGATGAAGGCCGCCACCGGCTCGGGCCTCAACTCCGCCTTCTTCACCTATATCGGCCCGACCGACAAGAAGCCGCACGACGAAATCGACTTCGAGGTTCTGGGCAGGAATACCGGCCAGGTGCAGCTCAACCAGTATATCTCCGCCAAGGGCGGCAATGAAAAGCTGGTGCCGGTGGAAGGCGGGGCCGATGCCGGCTTCAACGACTATGCCTTTGTCTGGGAACCGCAGCGCCTGCGTTATTACGTCAACGGCAAGCTCGTTCATGAAGTCACGGACGCAACGAAAATCCCGCAGAACGCCCAGAAGATTTTCTTCAGCCTTTGGGGCACCGACACGCTGAAGGACTGGATGGGCAAGTTTGCTTATGCGGGGCCGTCGCAAATGGTCGTCGACCGCTTCGCCTTCACGGCGCTCGGCGACGAATGCCAGTTCCCGGAATCCATTGCCTGCGCCCTCAACTGATTTTTGAACCAAAACGTAATCCACAGCGTCTCTGACGCATGAAACCAACCGGACCCTTGCATGACCCATGTCCTCTATCTCGCGCATGACCTGTCGGACCCCGCCATTCGCCGGCGGGTGCTGACCTTGCTCGCGGGCGGGGCGCGGGTGACGCTGGCGGGTTTCCGGCGCGGGCAGAACCGGCTGGCGGAAATCGAGGGCGTCATGCCCGTCGTGCTCGGGGAGACCGCCGACGGGCAGTTTCTGCAGCGCATGGCGGCGGTGGCAAAAGCCAGCCTTTCACTTGGAAAGGTCCTGCGCGGCATTCCTGTACCCGACGTCATTCTTGCCAGAAACCTCGAAATGCTGGCTCTGGCAAAGCGCGCCATGTCGATCTATGGCGGCCAGCCAGCACTGGTTTACGAATGTCTCGATATTCACCGCCTGCTTCTCAACGAGGGCAAGCCCGGACAGTTGCTGAATGCCGCGCAACGTTATTTCGCACGCGACGCCGAACTGCTGGTCACGAGTTCTCCGGCATTCGTGGAGCATTACTTCAAGCCCGTGTCGGGCCTCGACCTTCCCGTCCTGTTGCAGGAAAACAAGGTGCTGGCGCTCGACAGCACCGTTGCCGCCGCGCCGCAACCCCGCCCCCCCAAGCCCGGCGAACCATGGAAAATCGGCTGGTTCGGTGCGCTTCGCTGCCGCAGGTCCCTTGAAATCCTCGCTGACTTTGCCCGTCGCATGGAAGGCCGGGTCGAAATCATCCTGCGTGGCCGGCCGGCCTATTCGGAGTTTGCCGATTTCGATGGCTTCGTGGCCGCTGCCCCGCATTTGCACTTCCACGGACCTTACAAAAACCCCGAGGATCTAGCCGCGATCTACAACGAGGTGCAGTTCACCTGGGCGATCGACTTTTTCGAAGAAGGCCAGAATTCCAGCTGGCTGCTGCCCAATCGGCTTTATGAAGGCGGCCTTTATGGCACCCTGCCGATTGCGCTTTCCGGCACGGAAACGGCTCGCTTCATTGAAAAACGCAATATCGGCTTCGTCCTGCAACAGGCAGGCGCTGACGATCTTGCCGCCCTCTTCAACCAGATGATCCCGCAAACCTATGCGGACGCCTTCCACACCCTGTCGGCAACAGACAGGAAACAATGGCTGACCGACCGCGACGATTGCCGTCAGCTGGTCCAGCACTTGTCCTCGCTTGCCAAATCCGCTTCCGGCCACGCCCGGCAAGCGCAGTTTTCACCCGTGTAGTGCGTAGGGGGCAAATTATGGAAGGTCTTGGTCATCCCGGCATCAGAACGCTGATCGTCATTCCCTGCCTCAATGAGGCGAAGACGATCGAGGGACTGCTTGTCAAATTCACCAATGCAATGCAGGGGCGTCTCTTCCGTATCGTAGTTGCCGATGGCGGCAGCACGGATGGAACCCGCGATATCGTTTCCGCCTTTGCGGCGACGGATGACCGCGTCACACTTCTCGCCAATGCGAAGCGCATCCAGAGCGCTGGCATCAACCTTGCCGTTGCCACCTTCGGCGAGGATTTCGATTATCTCATCCGCATCGACGCCCATGGCGATTATCCCGATGATTATTGCCAGCGACTGATCGACGACGCCGAACGGACGGGTGCGGATTCCGTCGTCGTCGCCATGGATACGGTCGGCCACGGCCTCTTCCAGAAGGCGACAGCGATCGCCCAGAATTCCAAGCTCGGCAATGGCGGTTCCAAGCACCGCGAGGGTGCCAAAGGCCACTGGATCGACCATGGCCATCACGCCTTGATGCGGATTGCCGCCTTCGACGCGGTCGGCGGTTATGACGAGAGCTTCAGCCACAATGAGGATGCCGAACTGGATTTCCGCCTGCGCAAATCCGGGTTCCGCATCTGGATGACCGACAAGACCCGCATGACCTATTATCCGCGCGCCAGCGTCATGCCGCTGTTCCGGCAATATCTCGCCTATGGCCGCGGCCGGGCGAAAAACCTGTTGAAGCATCGCTCGATCCCGAAAATCCGCCAGATGATTCCGCTCGCCGTGCTGCCGGTGTTCATCTTCGCATTGCTGTCGCTTGTGCATTGGGCGGCGCTTATTCCGCTCGGCCTCTGGATCGCCGCATGTTTGGGCTATGGCGTGTGGATGGCAATAGGTCAGAAAAACCCATACGGCCCGCTCGCCGCCTTTTCGGCGATGGTGATGCATCTGGCCTGGTCCACCGGCTTCTGGCTGGAACTCCTGAAATTCCGGGGAAGAAAGGCTGTCTCATGACCGACAACACCGTCACCGGCACGCAAAATTTCAAGAGCGTCGATATCGGCATCTGCACCTACAGACGCCCCGCACTCGTCGCCACACTTCTGTCACTCTTCGAGGTGGATGTGCCGGAAGGCGTGAAAGTTCGGCTGATCGTTGCAGATAATGACGAGGAGCCAAGCGCTAGGGCGAGCGTCGATCGCCTGCGCGAAACCGCGCCCTTCGAGATTACCTATGTACATTGCCCAAAATCGAATATTTCGATTGCCCGCAATGCGTGCCTGTCGGAATGCCGGGCGGATTATCTGGCCTTCATCGATGATGACGAGACCGCCCCGCCGCACTGGCTCTCCGCCCTTCTGGAAAAAGCCGACGAGACCGGTGCGGAAGCGGTTCTCGGCCCGGTGACGGCTGTTTACCGGGATAATGCGCCGGAATGGATGAAACGCGGCGATTTCCACTCGACCGTTCCGGTCTGGGTGAATGGCGAGATCATCACCGGCTACACCTGCAACACGCTGCTCAAGATGGATGCGCCTTCGGTGAAGGGCCGGCGCTTCGCGCTGGCGCTCGGCCAGAGCGGCGGCGAAGACACCCATTTCTTCTCGCATCTTCACGCCGCCGGCGGCCGCATCGTCTTTGCGGAAGATGCCATGTTGTCCGAACCCGTGCCGGAAAACCGCGCAAGCTTCCTATGGCTTGCCAAACGCCGCTTCCGCTCCGGCCAGACCCATGGCCGCGTGCTGGCGGACAGGAAACCCGGTCTACGTCGCGTGGTACAGGTGCTGAAGGCAGGTTCGAAAGTGCTTTATTGCGCGCTCTTCGCCGCCTTGAACGGTTTCAACCCCGTGCGCCGCAACCGTTATGCGCTGCGTGGCACGCTGCATATGGGCTCGATGAGCGGCGCTTTCGGCGTGCGTGAAATCCGCCAGTATGGCGCGGTGGAGGCGACCTGATGGAAAACCTTGCCTCACCGCCCGATATCAGCTTCGTCATCGCCGCCTATAATGCCGCCGATACGATCGAAGCCGCCATCCAAAGCGCGCTCGACCAGCGGGGTGTGACGCTGGAAGTTATCATTGTCGACGACCGTTCCGCCGATGACACCATTGCGCGCGTGGAAGGTATCGCCATCATCGATCCGCGCGTCCGCCTGCTCGCTCTTGCCGAAAATCTCGGCCCTGGCGGGGCACGCAATGCCGGCATAGAAGCCGCGACCGGGCGCTGGATCGCCGTGCTCGATTCCGACGATGTCATCCGTCCGGAGCGCTCCGCCTGCATGATGTGCCGGGCGGAGGCCGCGAATGCTGAGATCGCTGTCGATAATCTCGATGTCGTCTATACCGACGGCAGGCCGGTGGAGACGATGTTTCCGGAAGAATTTCTGGAGGAACGATCCGCCCTCACGCTCGAGGACTTCATCTCCTCCAACATCCTGTTCCGCTCCACCTTCAATTTCGGCTACATGAAACCGATGTTCCGGCGCGATTTCCTCAATAACGAGGCGCTACGCTTCCGCGAGGATATACGCATCGGCGAGGATTATATCCTGCTCGCCTCGGCGCTCGCCGCCGGCGGTCTCTGCGTCATCGAACCGAAGCCGGGCTATATCTACAACATTCGCGAAGGCTCGATTTCGCGCGTGCTCGAACTTCATCACGTCGAAGCGATGATGCGGGCGGATCAGGAGTTCCTCAGCCATTACACTTTGCTGCCCGCAGCCATGGATGCGCAGCAGGCGAGAAGCCGCAGCCTGCGGCTGGCGCATAATTTTCTGACATTGGTGGAAAACATCAAGAGCCGCTCGGTACTTGGCGCCTTGAAGACCACGATAAGGGATCCTGCCGTGCTGGGGCATTTGCGAATGCCGATTGCAGTGCGGCTGAGGAGGTTGCGGGACGCCATGTTTGCGCCCGCGGCGAATACAGGGGTGAAAAGACAGATTTCGTAAAATTGACGCGTGGACGAAATCTGCGCGGGGACTGGGGACAGATCAAACCTTGATAAAGGAGAACGCGATGGACCTGAACAAAACTGTCAGAAAAGCCGTCATTCCCGTAGCTGGCAACGGCACACGGTTTCTGCCCGCCACCAAGGCGATGCCGAAGGAAATGCTGACGATCGTGGATCGTCCCGTCGTGCAATATGCCGTCGATGAGGCCATGCAGGCCGGCATCGAACACATTATTTTCGTGACGAGCCGCAACAAGACCGCCATCGAAGACTATTTCGACAGCGCGCCGGAACTCATCAATACGCTGACCCGCTCCGGCAAGACCGTGCAGGTGCTGCAGCTGGAAAAGATGCTGCCGGTTGCCGGCACCGTCAGCTATACGCGCCAGCAGGTGCCGCTCGGTCTCGGCCACGCCGTCTGGTGCGCGCGCGAGCTGGTAGGCAAGGAGCCTTTCGCGCTGCTTCTGCCGGACATGGTTTCTTACGGCGCACGCGGCTGTATCGCCGGGCTGATGGAGCTTTACGATGAAGTCGGCGGCAATATTCTCGGCGTCGAGGAATGCCTGCCTGAAGAAGTCTCGTCCTATGGCGTCGTTGGCGTCGGCCAGAAGGTCAATCACGGCTTCGCCGTCACCGAAATGGTTGAAAAGCCGGAACCTTCGAGGGCGCCTTCGAATTATTACCTCAATGGCCGTTACATCCTGCAGCCGGAAATCTTCGATATTCTCGCCAAGCAGGAGCGTGGCGCGGGCAATGAAATCCAGCTGACCGACGGCATGAAGCGGCTCGCCGAAAAGCAGTCTTTCCATGCGCAGAAATATTCTGGCCGCACCTTTGATTGCGGCAGCAAGCAGGGCTTCATTGCCGCCAACGTCGCCTTTTCGCTGATGCGCGCGGACATGGAAGCCCAGGTTCTCGCTTCGGTGAAGGAACTGGTGGCGAACCACGAAAGCCGCGTCCAGGCGGCCTGACTTTCATCGCGCCGCCGGGGGAGGCGGCCGGCGCACCAATAACGGGAGGCGGGAAGGCGAGTTTGCTCGGCTTCCCGCGTACCATTTTTAGTTCACAAGGTAGGTCCATGCACCACAAGACCTTTAAATCCAATATCGGTTTTCCGGAGTCCGGCAAGGATTCCGACACGTTCATCGACCTCGACCGCCTGTGGGCCGCCGTGGTGCGCCGCGCCAATGTCATTGCCGCCTCCGTCATCGCCGCCGTGGTTCTGGCCGGCCTCTATCTGGTGCTTGCGACCCCCGTTTACACCGCGATGACGCAGGTGCTCCTGGATGAAAGCCTTTCCCGCTATGCGGAAGAGGAATCACCGGTGCCCGCCGCACAGATCGTCGACAACCGCATCGCCAGCGCCGTGGAAATTCTGAAATCCAAGGAAATGGCGCTGACAGTAGTCGACAAGGCCAAGCTCGATGAGAACGACACCATCGTCAATCCGCCGATGTCGCCGGTCCAGCTCGTCAAATCCTCCGTCCGCGGCATTCTCGATCTCGTCCTGCCGGGCGATCCGCCGGTTTCCGAGGCCGCAATCCGCGCCGGACGCCGCGAAAAGGCCGCCGCGGTGCTGCAGCAGTCGCTGACGGTGGAACGTGTCGGCCGCAGCTCGGTCATCGCCATCTCCACCCGCTCGACCGACCGCCAGCTTGCAGCGCAGATCGCCAAGACTTATGCGCAGGCCTATCTTACCGAACAGCTGAACGCCAATTTCGACGCCAGCGAGCGCGCTTCGGTATGGTTGCAGGAACGCATGACCGACCTCAACCAGCGCGCCCAGGCCGCTGAACTGGCGGTACAGAAATTCAAGTCGGACAACAACATCGTCTCCTCGCGCGGCGAACTGATGTCGGAAAGCCAGCTTGCCGACCTCAACGGCCAGCTGATTGCCGCGCAGGCGGATGCGGCGACGGCCTCCGCCCGTTACAACCAGTATAAATCAATCATCGACCGTGGACCGGAAACGGCGGTCGATAACGCCGTTGTCTCGGCCCGCGATACCGACAATTCGGTCATTCAGGATCTGCGAAAGCGCTACATCACCATCTCCGACCGGCAGCGGGGTATCATCCAGCAATTCGGCGCCGACCATCCGCAGGCGACCGCGCTTGAGACCGAGAAGAAAGAAGTATCGCAGCAGATCTTCCAGGAATTGCAGCAGCTGACCGGCAGCTTCAAGAACGAATATGACGTCGCCAACTCCCGTGTGCAGTCGCTCCGCGACAATATCGACCGGGTGGCGGGCCGCAATTCACAAGCCAATATCACCATGGTCCAGCTGCGCGAACTCGAGCAGCGGGCAACCGCTCTGCGCACGCTCTACCAGTCCTATCTCGGCCGCTTCGAGGAGGCGTCGCAGAAACAGTCATTGCCGATCGCCAAAGCCCGCATCATCTCCGAGGCGGGACTGCCGACCTCGCCTTCCAGCCCGAAAAAGACCATGACCATGGCACTTTCGGTCGTTCTCGGCCTGATGCTGGGCGGCGGCATTGCAGCGCTTCTCGAATTCCGGGATCGCTTTTTCCACACCGGCAACGATGTACGCGACAATCTGCGCATGCGCTTTCTCGGTTACCTTCCCTTTATCGGGGAAAGGGGCGTGGAAAACGCCAAGACCGGCGACAGCGCCGCCACCCCCGGCGGCGAGAACGCCACGCTTGATGACAGCGGCCAGGTCTCGTTCCAGAAGATGCTGCGCCTTGCCGTCGACAGCCCGCGTTCCAGCTTTGCGGAAACGCTCCGCAATGTGAAGTTGACGGCCGACGTCGTCATTCAGGAGCGACCCTGCCGGGTCATCGGCGTCATTTCCTGCTTGCCGAACGAAGGCAAGTCGGTCGTGGCGCTCAACCTCGCCGGCCTCATCGCCTCCACGGGCAAACGAACGCTTGTCGTGGATGCCGATATCCGCAATCCCGGCCTCAGCCGCATGCTGACCACACGGCAATCCGCCGGTCTGGTGGAAGTGGTGCTCGATGAAGTTCCGTGGACGCAGGCGGTGAAGGTGGATACGCGCACGAAAATGGGCATCCTGCCGGTTTCCACCAGCAACCAGTTCGCCCATTCGAGCGAGCTGCTCTCCTCCCCCGGCATGCGCAAATTCATCGACTCGGCCCGGGAGGCCTGCGATTACATCATCGTCGACCTCGCGCCTGTCGTTCCCGTCATCGACGCCAAGGCCTTTGCGCCGCAGGTAGACGGTTTCGTCTTCGTTACCGAATGGGGCAAGACGCCGATCCAGATGGTGCAGAACCTGATGGCCAACGAACCGCAGATCGCCAACAAGACGCTTGGCATCGTGCTGAACAAGACCGACATGACGGAATTGCAGCGTTATGCCGGCCCCGGCGGTTCGGAGCATTATCACGAGAAATTCGCGGCCTATTACGGCGATGCAAAGCCGCCGGTGAAGGAAGACGCGTAATCGTATAACGGCTCGGTGAAAACCGGGCCGTTTATTATGTTGACGATACGAACGACAATCCCATGGTATTGCCCGCCGAAATTGCGCATTGATGGCGTGACGCTAAAATCGCAAGCAGGATCAATCTCATGCCATCACCCATAGCCTTTGTTTCGCGGATGAATGCGGAAACGGAGACCGTCTGGAAGCAGGCGCTGCGCGCCGCCATGCCGGAAGAGAACATTCTTTCCTTTTCCGAACTGAGCGCGGAACAGAAAGACCAGGTGGATTTCGCCATCGTCGCCAATCCGGATCCTGCCGATATCGCGGCGCTTCCGGGCCTCAAATGGATCCACAGCCTGTGGGCAGGTGTCGAGCGGCTGATGCTGGAGCTGGGCGAAAAGGCTCCTCCCATCGTTCGGCTGAAAGATCCTGAGCTTTCGCGTGTGATGGCCGAAGCCGTGCTGGCATGGACCTATTATCTGCAACGCGACATGCCCGCCTATCGCGAAAACCAAAAAAAGGCGCTCTGGCAGGAGCTGGACTACCGCCACCCCGGCGAAATGACCATCGGTCTCCTCGGCCTCGGGGCGCTCGGCACGGCTGCGGCGGAGCGCCTCACCCATGCCGGATTCAACGTCGCCGGCTGGAGCCGTTCGGCCAAGGCGGTCGATGGCGTGGAAACGCTGACCGGCGATGACGGGCTGCAGGCATTGCTGGAAAAGAGCGACATTCTTGTCTGCCTCGTGCCGCTTACCGATGCGACGCGCGGTCTTTTGAACGCCGAGCGTCTCGCCGCAATGAAGCAGGGCGCGGCACTCGTCAATTTCGCCCGCGGCGCAGTGATAGTCGCCAATGACCTGATTGCAGCTCTTGATTCCGGCAGGCTTTCGCACGCCGTTCTCGATGTCTTCGAGCAGGAGCCCTTGCCCGCTGCTTCCGCCTTCTGGCAACACCCCAAAGTGACCGTCCTGCCGCATATTTCCGCGCCGACAAGCCGGGAAAGTTCGGCCCGCATCGTGGCCGGCAATGTGCGCACATGGCGCGAGACTGGCGGGCTGCCGGAAACGGTCGACATGGCCCGTGGTTACTGAGCCGGCAAAGCGGCGACGAGCCTATTGCGTCGCCGCGCTCTTTGCCGTGTGGGCCTGTTCGACCGCCGCGACAATCTGCTGTTCGTCATAGGGCTTGGTGAGGAGAACCGCGCTTGCCGGCGCTCCTTCCGGCAAATGGCTATCCCCCGTCGCAAAAACAATGGCAAGCCCTGGCTTTCGGCGCAGGGCCTCCACCGCCAGTTCGCCGCCCTTCATGTCCGGCAAGCCGATATCGGTGACGAGAACGTCGACCTGATCCGCTTCAATAACCTTTAGCGCCTGCGCCGCATTTCCGGCCTCGACGACGGCAAAGCCGCTCTCTGACAGCATCTCCATCGAATTCATCCGTATCAGCTCGTCATCCTCAACCAGAAGAACGCGTATAGACCGGTTTTTACTTTCGACCGGCCTGACCGGCTCGGAAGGTTTCGAAGACCCCGGCGCAGACGTCGGCTGCGCTCTCGACAACGACACCTGTTTGCGGTTGGCGATGACGTGGCGAATGCGCCGCGCCAGCGCCTCGCGCGTATAAGGTTTGGAGAGAAGCTCCACCCCGGCATCCAGCTTGCCGCCGTGCACGATGGAATTTTCCGTATAACCCGAGGTGAAGAGGACGGCGAGATTGGGCAGCCGTTCCTGCGCGCGGCGCGCCATTTCCCGGCTTTTCAATGGTCCGGGCATTACTACGTCGGTGAAGATGACATCGATTGGAATGCCGCTTTCCACCACGGTCAAACCGGCCTGCGCATCACGGGCGGTGAGCACGCGGTAGCCGAGATCGCCCAATGTTTCGACAACGGTGTTGCGCACTTCCTCGTCATCTTCCACCACAAGAATTGTTTCGGTTCCGCCCTCAACGGGACCGTTCGGCGTCACCACCTCCCTGTCCTCATCGGCGGCGGAGCGGGGCAGATACATCTTCACTGTCGTGCCCTGCCCCACCTCGCTATAGATGTTGACATGGCCGCTGGACTGCTTCGCAAAACCATAAACCATCGAAAGCCCCAGCCCGGTGCCCTTGCCTTCCGGTTTGGTCGAAAAGAATGGTTCGAAGACCTTTTCGAGAATCTCCGGCGACATGCCCGACCCCGTATCGGTGACCGCGAGCATCACATATTGCCCCGCCGAGACTTCCGAGTGCTTGCGGGCATAATCGCGGTCGAGAACCGCATTTCCGACCTCGATGGTCAGCTTGCCCTGCCCTTCCATGGCGTCGCGCGCATTGATGGCCAGATTGAGAAGAGCGTTCTCCACCTGGTTGGGGTCGGCATAGGTGTTCCACAGACCGCCCGAGGTGATCACTTCCACCTCAATCGCCTCGCCAAGCGAGCGGCGAAGCAGATCGTCCATGCCGGTTACGAAACGGGCGATATTGATGACACGCGGCTCCAATGCCTGCCTGCGGCCGAAGGCCAGAAGCTGGCTGGCCAGTTTTGCGCCGCGATGGACACCGGCAAGCGCATTTTCCAGCCGCCGCTCCGCACGTTCATTGCCGATCACATCCTTGGAGAGCAATTGCAGATTGCCGGCGATCACTTGAAGAAGATTATTGAAATCATGCGCCACACCGCCGGTGAGTTGGCCAATGGACTCCATCTTCTGCGCCTGCTGCAGGGCCTTTTCGGCCTGGCGGCGCTCCGCTATTTCCGCCTCGACACGCGCCTCTAGGCTTTCGTTCAATTGGCGAAGCTGCTCTTCCGCACGGATGCGGTGGCGAATTTCACGCTCGAGATTGCTCGCATGTTCCTTGAGGGTATTTTCGGCCCGCCGCTGTTCGGTGACATCCGTATGGACGCCGACCCATTCGGCGATCGCGCCGGCCTTGTCGAAAATCGGCACGCCACGGATCGCAAACGTGCGGTAGACGCCGTCGTGGCGGCGCACCCTATGCTCCCAGATATAGGTCGACTTTTCGGCGACCGCTTTGTTCCAGCTGTCGACAGACCCCTGCCTGTCCTCGGGATGGACCGCGTCCGCCCAGCCAAAACCCTGATACTCTTCCGGAGTCTGGCCCGTTAAAGCGCTCCAGGCGGGTTGCTCGCCCAGCATCTTTCCTTCGGCGCTATTGGTCCACAGCACGCCATGAACGGCGTCCACCGCGGCGCGGAAGCGATTGTTGCTGATGAGAATTTCCCGCTCCGAGCGCTTGCGATCCTCGATATCGATGATCAGCACATAAATGCCGTCGATGGAGCCGTCGGCGATGTAACGTGGAACATAACGGATTTCGGCGGCGCGCGCTGTGCCGTCCGGTCTGCTGATCACGGTATCCGAAACGATCCTCTCACCGCTAAGTGCGCGGTCGAGATAGGCCCTGCGGGCCTCGAAAAACGCCTCGCCGACGATTTCGGGAACGCTGCGGCCTATCACCTCGTCGGCGCGGCGGCCAAACCATTCCAGATAGCCGTCATTGGCGAATTTATAAACATAATCACGGTCGACATATCCGACCAGAATGGGCAGGGCATTGGTAAGCCGGCTCAGCTCCCTGCGGCTCTGCTCCAGCGCCTCCAAGGCCTTCACCTTGTCGGTATTTTCAAGCACAGTGCATAAAACGCCGTCCACCGTGCCGCCTTCATTATAGATCGGCGTGTAGAACAGATCGAAGATCACCTCTTCCGGCACGCCATGCCGCTTCAGCGTCATCGGCTGGTCGCGATAGGACATGACCTCGCCGCGAAAACCGGCTTCGAGAATGCGGCTGTTCCAGTCCCATATTTCCGGCCAGATGCCGGGCACGGTTCCGCCCAGCGCCTGCGGGTGATAATTGCCGGCGATCTCCGCATAACCGTCATTATAGATCATCACATGATCCCTGCCCCACATCAGCACCTGCGGAATAGGGGAATTGACGACGGAGTTGGCTTTTTGCCTCAGATTTTGCGGCCAGTCGCAAATAGGACCGAGCGATGTCTTCGACCAGTCGAAGCGGCGCACAAGCTCACCCGTTTCACCGCCGCCGATCGGCCATACCGGGGCAGCACGAAGATTGGTCATTCAACATCACCACAAGTCGAGAGGAAATCTCCCGTAATATATGACGAGAGAAAAGTCCACGAAAACAGAAACTTCCGCTGATTGTTCCAGAAGTTTTTTCAAAAAATCGAAAAAGTTCCACGGTGCCGGAAATTTCCTGTCGCATCCGCTAAAGAGCATGAAAATTCAGGGCCTTCGCACCGGAAAATTTACTCATATCCCCCCGGGGAAAGCGGGTAGCCTGAGAATTGGCATCCTCAATACGCCAGAAATTGCCGCAAACGGAATGGCCACAAAGAAATTATTAAGCCTCAATAAGAGTGCTGGCGGTCGCGGTGTCGTCAGCACCCGGGTCTTCGCCACACCGCGACCAGAGGGAACAAAAATGAAAATACTTTTGGGTGCCACAATTCTTTCAGCCGGCTTCGCCTTTTCAGGGGCCGCCGCCTATGCCGCCGACTGCGGAAACGTGACGATTGCCAGCATGAACTGGCAATCCGCCGAAGTCGCCGCCAGCCTCGATAAATTCATTCTTGACAACGGCTATGGTTGTTCCGCCGAAATCGTGACAGGCGACACTGTGCCGACATTGACCTCCATGGCCGAAAAAGGCCAGCCGGATATCGCCCCGGAAGCCTGGGTCAGCCTACAGCCGGAAATCGTCAAGCGCGGACTGGAAGGCGGCAAGGTCGTCGCAGCAGCCAAGATCCTTTCGGACGGCGCGGTACAGGGCTGGTGGATTCCGAAATATGTCGCCGACGCCAATCCGGATCTCAAGACCATCCCCGACCTCTTCAAGCACCCTGAACTGTTCCCCGCGCCGGAAGACAAGTCAAAGGGCGCCGTTTTCAACGGTCCGCAGGGTTGGGGCGGCACGGTTGTCACCGCACAGCTTTTCAAGGCTTTCGGTGGCGAAAAAGCCGGCTTCACCCTCGTCGACACCGGTTCGGCCGCAGGTCTCGATGGCTCCATAGCCAAGGCGTATGAAGCCAAGCAGCCATGGGTCGGTTATTATTGGGCGCCCACTTCGCTCCTCGGCAAATACGAGATGGTGAAGCTCGGCTTCGGCACCGACTATGATGCCGCCGAATGGAAGCGCTGCACCTCGGTTGCCGATTGCGCGGACCCGAAGCCGAACGCATGGCAGGTGGATGACGTACAGACACTTGTCAGCAAGGACTTTGCCGACCGCGCCGGCCCAGCCATGGACTATCTGAACAAGCGCGCCTGGACCAACGACACCGTCAACAAGCTGATCGCCTGGATGACCGACAACCAGGCGACCGGTGAAGACGGTGCCAAGCACTTCCTGAAGGAAAACGAAGCACTGTGGACAGGCTGGGTATCTCCCGACGTCGCGGAAAAGGTCAAGGCCGCCCTTTAAAAGTTGGTTCCTGCATATCTGCCTGGGAAACGGCGTCCGCCAGCGGCGACGCCGCATCCGCATCGGCTCTGGAGCGCCTTCCGGCTTTCCGGTGACGATGCGTCGGCTCAACAGAGCGTTCCGCCCTTTCGTTCCGATGGACGCGCGGCGCTCTTGCGATTTTACTCCCGGAGCGCGGAGGATATCGATCCCCGCCTCCGGTTCGTCATGGAGAACAGGATATGGAATGGCTTTTCAAATTTCCGAGCATGAATGACGATGCTCTGCGCGCGCTGAAAAAAATCATCGACGAAGGGTTCCGGGGCTTCACCCGAACCTATGGCGGCGCGATAGAGGGGCTCTTCACTCCCCTCCAGAGCTTTCTCATCTGGGCGGAAAGGCTTTTGATCGGTACCCCCTGGCCGATCGTTATTCTTATTGTCGGGGTGCTAGCCTGGTTCGGCAGCCGCAGCGCCACCATTGTTTCGCTGTGTTGCGGCATTCTTTTCGCCATCGGCTGGTTCGGCATGTGGGAAGACACGATGAAGACGGTCTCGATGATCTTCGTCTGCGCCGTGCTGTCCATCATTGTCGGCCTGCCGATCGGTATAGCCATGGCACGCTCCAACCGCCTGCAGAGCGTGGTCAATCCCATTCTCGACGTCATGCAGACGATGCCGAGTTTCGTCTATCTCATTCCTGTCGTCATGCTGCTCGGCATCGGCCGCGTGCCCGGCGTCATAGCCGTTGTTATCTACGCCATTCCGCCGATGATCCGGCTCACCAATCTCGGCATCCGCATGGTCGACAGCGATGTGCTGGAAGCAGCGGACGCCTTCGGTTCTTCGAAGCGCCAGAAGCTTTTCAAGGTGCAGCTGCCGCTCGCACTGCCCACCATCATGGCCGGCATCAACCAGACCATCATGATGGCGCTCGCCATGGTCGTCATCGCCTCCATGATCGGCGTGCAGGGTCTTGGCCAACCGGTGCTGAAGGCAATCGCCAACCAGTATTTCACGCTCGGCGTGTTCAACGGGCTTGCCATTGTCGGCATCGCCATCATCTTCGACCGCATCAGCCAGGCCTATGGCCTTCGCCTGCAAAAACACCGGGAAGTGGCGCATGGCTAGTCAATCGATCGAAATTCGCAGCCTTTACAAGATTTTCGGACCCAAGGCGGCCGACTATGTCGGACCGGTCCAGACCGGCATGTCCAAGGCGGATCTCAATGCCAAACATGGCCACGTGCTCGGCCTGCGTGATATCAACATCACTATGCCGGGCGGACAGATCACCGTTATCATGGGCCTTTCCGGCTCGGGCAAATCGACACTGATCCGCCACGTCAACCGGCTGATCGACCCGACAGCCGGTGAAATCCTCTATGGCGGCACCGATGTCTGTCGCCTCAACGAAGCGGACCTTCTTGAGTTTCGTCGCCACAAGACGGCGATGGTGTTCCAGAAGTTCGGGCTGCTCCCACACCGCAACGTGCTGCAGAATGTCGTCTACGGCCTCGAGGTGCAGGGCGTCGACAAGCGCGAGCGGGAGGAAAGGGCGGAAGTCTGGATCAGGCGCGTGGGGCTGGAAGGCTTCTCCAGCCATTATCCGAACCAGCTTTCGGGCGGCATGCAGCAGCGTGTGGGCCTTGCGCGGGCGCTGACCAACAATGCCGAAATCCTGTTGATGGACGAAGCCTATTCGGCGCTCGATCCACTGATCCGCGTCGACATGCAGACGGTGCTGCTGGAACTGCAAAAGGAACTGAAAAAGACCGTCGTCTTCATCACCCACGATCTCGATGAGGCGCTGCGGCTCGGCGACAAGATCGCCATCCTGCGCGACGGCGAGATCATCCAGCAGGGCACCGCCGCCGAAATCGTCATGTCGCCTGCCGACAGCTATATCGAGGCCTTCGTGGAGGAGGTCAATCGCGGCCGGGTCATCCGTCTCGGCGCCGTCGTCCAGCCGGAATTTTCCGGCCAGTCGCGGCTTCAGCTCGATGCGGACATGACGGTTGAAGAGGGCCTGCGTGCGCTGGTCCGGGAAAATGTCAGCAGCGCCACGGTCGTGGGAGAAAACGGCAAGGCGCTCGGCGCCGTCACCACCGACGCCATCATGCGCTGCCTTGTCAGAACCGCTTCCGGCGACGATGCAGGCATGGCGGAACGGCTGTCAGGCTAAGCCTTCAAGCCACGCGGCCATGCCCTTTGCAGCGGCCTTGCCGGTGGCGAAACAGGCGGTCAAAAGATAACCGCCGGTCGGCGCCTCCCAGTCCAGCATTTCCCCGGCAGCAAATATGCCGGGGAGCATTTCCAGCATGTAATTCTCATCGAGACCGCTCCACGCGACGCCGCCGGCCGATGAAATCGCCTCGGCGATCGGTCTCGTCCGCAAGAGCGGTATCTCGGCATGTTTTATTCTCGCGGCGACGAACTCATCCGGCATGGCGGCGATGTCGGGAAAAATTTCCCGCAGAAGCCCGACTTTCACCGCCGATAAGCCGGCCGTCTTGCGCATGCGGTTTGCAAAACTCTCCTTCCGCCCGAGCTTCGCCAGATCGCGGCTGAGGCGTTCCACCGTACGTCCGGGCGCAAGATCGGTTGCGAGGGACACTTTGCCCGCCTCTTCCAGCCGGTCGCGCAGCGCAGCGGAATGGGCGTAGATAACGCTGCCCTCAATACCATGCTTCGTGATGACGAATTCGCCCTGAAAGGCCCCTGCCGGCGAAATGGTGATCGTGGATTTCACCGCTTCACCCGCAAAACGCGTGCGGAAGACATCGCTCCAGTCGACGTCAAAACCGCAATTGGCGGGGCGGAACGGGGAAAGCGCCACGCCTTTCTCCGCCAGCGCCGGAACCCATGCGGCATCGGAGCCGAGACGCGGCCAGCTTGCGCCGCCGAGCGCCAGAAGAACGGCATCGGCCTTGATGGTGATCTCGCCCTCCGGTGTCGCGAAAACCAGGTGCCTGCCGGAAAAACCCGTCCAGCGATGCCGCGTCCTGATCGTCACCCCCTGCGCCTCCAGCCGGGCGAGCCATGCCCGCAGCAGCGGCGAGGCCTTCATGACGGTCGGAAACACCCGGCCCGAAGTGCCGACGAAAGTTTCCTGCCCCAGCCCCTGCGCCCAGTCGCGCAGCCTATCCGGTGTAAAATCATCGAGAGCGGCACGCAGCCTCGGTTCCGCATCACCGAACCGGTGACAAAAGCTGTCATAGTCTTCGGCATGGGTGATGTTGAGGCCGGATTTTCCGGCCATCAGCAATTTGCGCGCCACGGTCGGCATCGCCTCGAACACCGTCACGGCATGGCCTGCGGCCGAAAGCATCTCGGCCGCCATCAGCCCCGCCGGTCCGCCGCCGATAATCGCGACCTGCTTCGCCTTTGCCAAAACCCTCTCCATCGCCATCTTCGCCATTCCGAGCCTTATACCGATTTCCGCATGCGAATATATGCGATATTGAAACGCCCATGTTCACGCTCGACCGACCCGTCACCTTTTCGCAGGATATCAAGAAAAGCCGCTTCATCGCCTTTGCCGCGCCGGTGACGGGTGAAGAGGACGCGAAGAACTTTCTTGCGGCGCATTCCGATCCGGATGCGAACCATAATTGCTGGGCATGGCGAAGCGGCCAGGCCTATCGTTTCAGCGATGACGGCGAACCCTCGGGAACGGCCGGAAAACCGATCCTTCAGGCCATCGACGGCCAGACACTCGATAATGTCGCCGTTCTCGTCATCCGCTGGTTCGGCGGCATACTCCTTGGCAGCGGCGGCCTGATGCGCGCTTATGGCGGCACCGCGGCTGCCTGCCTGCGACTTGGCGAGACATCACCGGTCATCGCCTATGTCATTGCGACGCTCAGCTGCCCTTTCTCCGATCTGGCGCTGGTGAAATCGCGCCTCTCCGCCACACCGAACCTGCGTCTGGAAAGGGAAGATTTCACCGGCGCCGGTGCGGATATGCTGCTCTCGGTTCCGGCCGAGGAAGCCGAACGGCTCACCCGCCTTCTCAGCGACCTGACCAGCGGGCGGGTCAATCTCCGTATTCCCGACTAGAGTTTTTTCGCTTTTCCTGGAAATGCTCTAGTGCCTGTCCGAATGCGCAATTCGTGCTAAGGAAGCGACATGTCATCCAAGCTTTCCAACCCGGTCTATCATCCGCCGCTCGACCCCTGGCTCACCATCGTGCACCGCGACGACGATCTTCTGGTGCTCGACAAGCCAAGCGGGCTTCTCTCCGTGCCGGGGCGCGATCCGGCGCTTTCGGACAGCCTCATGACGCGGGTGCAAAAACAGTTCCCGAAAGCGCTGATGATCAACCGGCTGGACAAGGACACATCAGGTATCGTGCTGATGTCCCTGAACCGCAAGGCGCATGCGGCGATTGCATCCCAGTTCGAAAACCGTGAGACACGCAAATCTTATGTGGCCATTGTCTGGGGAGATGTCGCGGGCGAAGAGGGCGAGGTGGATTTGCCGCTGGCCATCGATCCCGAAAACAAGCCTCGCCACCGGGTCGACCGTGAAAACGGCAAACCGGCGCAGAGCCTTTGGCGGGTGCTGGAGCGACTGCCGCTTCCCGCAACCAGACTTGCGCTGACCCCGCTTACCGGCCGCACCCACCAATTGCGGGTGCATATGAAGGCGCTCGGCCATCCGATCCTCGGTGACGAATTTTATGCCGAAGGCGAAGCGCTTGCCGCTGCGCCGCGGCTGATGCTGCATGCGCAGGAGGTGGGCTTTCGCCATCCGGATGGCCGTGACGTCACCTATACCGTACCCTGCCCGTTCTGAGGTCCAGATGAAGGAACAAAACGAAAGCTTCGTGGTGGATTTTGTCGGCGGCGCGGTCGGGCACCGTTTCCGCTCCGGCGAAGGGCGCGGGCAGGCCCTGCCGAAAGCCGCCGGTTTCACCAAAGGGCGCATGCCAAAAATCGTCGATGCCACGGCCGGGCTCGGGCGGGATGCCTTTCTGCTTGCCTCACTCGGCGCGGAAGTGACCCTCATCGAACGCTCGCCGGACATGCATGCTCACCTCGCCGATGGCATTCGCCGCGCGCTAGAGGCGGGCGGCGCTTATGCCGAGGCGGCGGCGCGCATGACGCTGCTTCTCGGAGATTCACGCCAGTTGCTGAAAGAACTTTCACCGGAGGTGGTGATCGTCGACCCCATGCATCCGCCGCGCCATAACACGGCGCTGGTGAAAAAGGAGATGCGAGCGTTGAGGGAACTGGTTGGCTCCGACCCGGACCAGGTGGAGCTGATGGAGGCCGCACTGGAGAATGCGACAAAGCGGGTGGTTCTGAAATGGCCGCTCCGCGCCGATCCGATGCCGGGCATTCGCAAACCTTCGCATCAGATAATGGGCAAGAACACCCGCTATGATGTCTTCATGATCTTCGGAAAATCTATCGACCGGCAAGAATGATCAGCGAAAGCTCGGCTTGCGCTGCGCATTCATCAGAAGCTCGTGCCGCGAAGCAAATTCGCCGAACAGCTTTCTGAGCCGGGTTTCCTCGGCCTTGTCCAGCCGGTAACGCCGGCAGAATTCCGCGACGTTGAGGATCGGCTTGGTTCTGTTCCCGTCTATGGTCTTGTTGTCAATGATCTGCATGTCGCCCTCCGTGTAACAAAGAGGAAAACGTGACCGCAGGCCGGCGGTTCCTTATGAATTCGCATGGATGAGAAAAGAGCGTGCCGTCTGCACACGCAATGATCAAGTTTTCTTGAAACTATCGCAGGAAACGAAATGCTCACCAAATGGTTCTCGACCTGACGTAAACGATGGAAGGGAGACCCATGTTCCACAACAACCGATTTCTGAGTTCGACGATCCTGTGTGCGCTGCTCACCGTGCCGCTTGCCGGGATTGCGCAGGCCCAGGCCCCGGCTGCCGAAACGAAACGGCCGAACGCGCCGGATCAGAAACCGGCTTTTGAGGGGCAGACCCGCGCGCCGCAGGCCGCCGCGCAGCCAAGCGTTGAAAAAACCGTGATCGCTGACGGCCTGCCGCATCTCTGGTCGATGGAGTTTCTGCCCGATGGCCGCATGATCGTCGCGGCCAAGGAAGGCGCGATCCATATCGTCGCCGACGGCAAGGCCGGCCCGGCGATAGAAGGTGTACCGGAGGTGGCGTCCGACGGACAGGGCGGACTTCTCGACATCGCGCTGGCTCCCGATTTCGAAACATCGCGCACGATCTTCTTCTCCTTCTCCGAACCGCGCGATGGCGGCAATGGCACGTCGGTAGCCTCGGCAAAACTGACCGAGGAAAGCGGCGCGGCAAAGCTGGACGATGTCTCGGTTATTTTCCGTCAGATGCCGACCTATGACGGCGACAAGCATTTCGGCTCCCGCCTCGTTTTCGGGCCAAACAGCGAGCTTTATGTCACTGTCGGAGAACGTTCGGACGCAAAGCCGCGCGTGCAGGCGCAGGACCTGTCGAGCGGGCTTGGCAAGGTCTTCCGCATCGACACACAGGGCAAGGCCTTTGAAGGCAATCCTTTCGCCAGCCAACAGAACGCCCTGCCCGAAATCTGGAGCTATGGCCACCGCAACCTGCAGGCGGCGGCACTGGACGGAGAAGGTAGGCTCTGGACCGTGGAACACGGCCCGCGCGGCGGCGATGAGCTGAACATGCCGAAAGCCGGCCTGAACTACGGCTGGCCGACCATCACCTATGGCGTCGAATATAGCGGAAGGTCGGTCGGCAAAGGTGTTACCGCAAAGGAAGGCATGGAACAGCCGGTCTATTATTGGGACCCGGTCATCGGCCCCTCCGGCATGGCCTATTATGACGGCGACCAGATTCCCGAATGGAAGGGCGCTTTCATCGTCGGCGGCCTGGTAAGTCAGGGTCTCATCATCCTGCATATCGATGGCGACAGGGTCGCGACCGAAAGCCGGTTGCCACTGGAGGCGCGCATTCGCGACGTGAAGGTCGGGCCGGATGGCGCGATCTATGCCGTGACCGAAGAGCGCGGCGGCGGGAACTCGCAGATTCTGCGGATCGCCAAGGCCGGCTGATTAAAAAGACCGGCTGAGAAAACTCACGATTGGAGCGACAGGCCGCCGGAACGAAGTCGGCCTGTTTTTCGTTTGCCGCAGCGTGAAACCTGCCGGAAAAAACAATGCCACAACCGCCCGCCCGCCTTCTTGCCAAAATCGGACTTGCCTATGTCAACGATCAGGAGCCGGGTATTGCCCGGGAGAAACGCGGGCGCGGTTTCTGTTACCGCCTGCCGGGCGGCGAGCTTCTCTCCGACAGCCTCGAACTGAAGCGCATCAAAGCGCTCGGCGTGCCGCCCGCCTATAGAGACGTCTGGATATGCATCGACCCCGCCGGCCATCTGCAGGCTACGGGTTTCGATTCCCGGGGGCGAAAACAATATCGCTATCATCCCGACTGGCACGCGTTCCGGGGCGAGACGAAATTTTTTCAGCTCAAAAGCTTCGGCAAGGCGCTGCCCGCCATCCGCCGCCGCGCCATCGCTGATATAGAAAAACAGGACCACGGGCAGGAAATGACGCTCGCGGCGCTCACACTGCTGCTCGACGCCGCCTATCTGCGCGTCGGCAACCGCTCCTATCTCGAAACCAACGGCACCTATGGCGCAACGACACTGCTCAAGCGGCACGTCTCCTTCGGTGAAACTATCGAGTTGCGATTTGCCGCCAAGGGCGGGCAGAAGGTAAAACGGCAATTGCGCCACCCGCGCCTTCAGAAAATCCTCGAGGAGATCTCCGACCTACCCGGCAAGGAACTCTTCGTGTGGCAGGACAGCGAAAACCGCGTGCATTCGGTCGATTCCAGCGACCTCAACGCCTACCTCTCCCGCATCGGCGGACAAGGCATTTCCGCCAAGACCTTTCGCACCTGGGGCGGAACATTGGCGGCCTTCTGCAACGCAATGGAACATGTGGCGGCGGGTGACAAGCCGAGCATAAAGGGCATGTGCCAGGCAGCGGCGGCCGAGCTTTCCAACACGCCCGCCATCTGCCGCAAGAGCTATGTGCACCCGGTCGTCCTCGATATCGCCACAGAAGAAAAAGCGCAGAAAAAACTTGGCCGCATCTTGAAGGTCGGGGCAAAGCCCGTCTCCGGCCTCAGGGCGGATGAAAGACGGCTGCTGGCCTTCCTGCCTTGAGCATTTCCAGTAAAAGTGCGTAGCGGTTTTAGGTCCGGATAATGCGATAAAACGAAAAGATAGAGCACATCCGCCGCTTCCGTTTAGAGCGGATGTGCTCTAGGGCTCAGCGGCCGCCGGCCCATTCCGCCAGTTCCCGTTCGGCTCTTTCCAGCGCGCTGTAATTCAACAGCTTGCGCAGGAAAGCGACGGTAACCGCGCGGGTGCGGAGATTATATCGCCCCTCCGCCTCGTCGTCGCCGACTGCCTGATGCACGTTCAGCTTCTCGTAGAGGCTTTGCAGCCGGTTCTGCACGCTGCGCAGCGACAGGTTGCGGCGGCGGGCAATCGCCTTGTCGGTGAGGCCGAGCGCGACATCGATCAGGATTTCATATTCGGAATCGGTAAAGCCATGGGCCTTGCCGAGGCTCTTTTCCTGCAGCCCGCGCACCTCCCGGTCGATCACGCATTGCGCCTCGATGAAGATGCTGCGCAGCGCCAGGCGCAGGCGGTCATCGGAGGCCGATTTCAGCACGTAGCCATAGGCGGCGCCTTCCGGCACGATGCGCGAGACCCCACGCACATAGGCCTCGTCGGAATAGTTGGACCAGAACAGGATGCGGGTATCCGGCCTTTCCTTCCAGATGGCGCGCGCCGCCTCGATGCCGTTGCGCTCGTTCATCTGCAAATCCATGACGATATGGGCGGCCCGGTTTTCCCGCGCAAGCTTCTCGCCGGTCCTGCCGTTCGCCGCCTCCAGCACATTGTCGCATTCCGGCAGCGCGGCACGCACCGCCTCGTTCAGATAAGCGCGGTGCAGCGCATCGTCCTCGACGATCAGCACGTCCATGTCACAACTCCTCCCGCCGGTCGAAAGCGCCTGCCGGCAAGGTCACGGTGATGCGGGTTCCCGCGCCCACCCCATTGCCGCCAATATCGAATCTGGCTGAAATCAGCCGCGCCCGCGTCTTCATATTGCCGATGCCGAGGCCGCCGGAGGCCCCGCCTTCGCCGCCGCCGCTGCCGTCGTCGCTGACCGTGACCCGCAAGCCGCCGTCGATTGCGGTCAGTTTCACGGCAATCGCTTCTGGCTGGGCATGGCGAATGGCATTGTTCACGGCCTCCTGCACGATGCGGAACAGCGATATGGCCACCGTCTTGTCCAGCCTTTCCACCAGCCCGTCCGTCTCATCCGTCACCGACCAGTCGATTGCCGATCCGCTATCACGCACGGAGCGGCCCACATAGGTCTCGATGGCCTCAACCACGCCAAACAGTTGCAGGATTGAGGGCTTCGCCTCCTCGATGATCTCGCGCAAATCCTGCATGCAATGCTGCAGGCTGCGCACCACCGGTTCCAGCATCTCGCCTGACAGGTCGGGGGTATGGCTCATGCGCTCGATGCGCCGCGCCAGCCGCGTCAGGTCCGCCAGCGTCTGGTCGTGCAGATCCATGCCGATACGCTGTCGTTCGGCCTCCAGCGCCTCCGTCAATTGCAGCGCGCCCAGCCGCAGGCCCTCTTCGCGGGCATTGGCGCGCGCCTCCTCGATGGCGGAGCGTTTGGCCTGCTCGGCGGCGCGGATGGCGTAAAAATAAGGGGCCAGCAAATCCGCGACGGCACGGGCATTCGCCACATCCTCCATCGTATAGGCGTCCGACTGGTGGGAGGAGCAACTCAGCGCGCCGATAATGTCGCCATGCACCTTCATCGGCACATGCAGCCGGCTATGCAGGTTAAGTTCGATGATCGGGCTCGAAAACGACCCTTCGAAATGAAAGCGCGGATCGGAGCAGGCATCGCCGCTCAAGAGGTATTCCACCTCGCCTGACAGCAGTGTCCGGATCGGACTGCCGGTCAGAAGGGCGGGCGGCTGCCGGCTCCAGGCGCTGACGAGGCCGCTCTCATAAGCGATGTGATATTTGTCATCCAGCTGCTTGATGCAGACATCCATATGGTCATGCGGGATGATATGGCTGATCTCGGTGGCGACCGCCTGGATGATGGCGTTGAATTCGAGCTGCCCGGCAAGCAGCCGCGAAATGCCCATATAATGATGAAAAAGAGCGCTTTTCGGCGTATCCAGCATGTGCGGACGCCCTCCCAAGCGCCTGCCTTCAAACATCGCGGCGAAGATTCAATCCCTTGGGCGCCGCACCGTTCATTCTGCGCCCGGCTGCGGCGTTTCGTCCTGCGGGTTCCCGCATGCTTTCTGCGGAAACCCGCAGGAAGATTGCCGCGATCCGCCTATACAAGCCAAATCTTCTTGGTCATTCTCACTTCTACTGGGGAAAGGAGCTCCAGTGCAAAGGAATTCCGCCTGCCGCCGAGGAGATTTGCGGTGTTGCGAGAATTCCCGGCTCGAAAAGGGCAAGCCACGAGGGAGGAAATCAAATGGCTTTCAGGAAGATGCTTATGGCATCGGCCGCTGTCGCATGCGCAGCTTTGCCGATCACCGCTCATGCCGATACGTCGGCCAAAAAAATCGCGCTTTCAAACAATTATGCCGGTAACTCCTGGCGTCAGGCGATGCTGACGAGCTGGGACAAGATCACCAAGCAGGCGGTCGCCGACAAGCAGGTCGCCGCCGCTGACGCCTTCACCACAGCCGAAAACCAGGCGACCGAACAGGCCGCGCAGATTCAGAACCTCATCCTGCAGGGTTATGACGCCATCGTCATCAATGCCGCCTCCCCCACCGCACTGAACGGCGCGGTGAAGGAAGCCTGTGATGCCGGCATCACCGTCGTGTCGTTCGACGGCATCGTCACAGAGCCTTGCGCCTGGCGCATCGCTGTCGACTTCAAGGCGATGGGCGCAAGCCAGATCGACTACCTCGCCAAGGCGATGCCGAAGGGTGGAAACCTGCTCGAAATTCGCGGCCTCGCCGGCGTTTCGGTCGATGACGAAATCCATGCCGGCATCGTCGACGCCGTCGCCAAGAACCCGCAGTTCAAGATCGTCGGTTCGGTCAACGGCGACTGGGCGCAGGATGTCGCTCAGCGCGCCGTCGCCGGCATTCTGCCGAGCCTTCCCGAAATCGCCGCTGTCGTCACGCAGGGCGGTGACGGTTACGGTGCGGCGCAGGCTTTCGCCGCCGCCAAGCGTCCGACCCCCACCATCGTCATGGGCAACCGCGAAGACGAGCTGCAATGGTGGAAACAGCAAAAGGACGCGAGCGGTTACGAGACCATGTCCGTTTCCATCGCCCCCGGTGTTTCGACGCTGGCTTTCTGGGTGGCGCAGCAGATTCTTGATGGCAAGGATGTGAAGAAGGACCTGACGGTTCCGTTCCTGCGCATCGACCAGGCCAATCTTGAGGAGAACCTCAAGAACACCCAGAAGGGTGGCGTGGCGAATGTGGAATATTCGCTTGAGGATGCCCAGAAGGTGATTTCGTCGACAAAATAAGTCGCGCATTCACAAACTTCTCCTGCGGCGCTTTAGAAAGAAGCGCCGCAGTGACCCCCATATTCAATTTCAGATCACTGGCGTAATTGCTCATGAATGACATCATCGAGGCGCAAGAAGTCGTCGCCGCGCGCGGCGTGAAGGTCGTGTTCGGCGCGGTAAGAGCGCTGGATGGGGCCGATCTCGTCATCCGCACGGGGGAATGCCTCGGGCTCGTTGGCCATAACGGCGCTGGAAAGTCCACCATCGTCAACGTCATCAATGGCGGGCTGACGCCGCATGAGGGTTCCGTTTCCTATGGCGGCGACGAAAACCGCCACGGCATTGCCGCCGCGCGCGCGAACGGCGTTCGCTGCGTGTTTCAGGAACTGTCGCTCTGTCCGAACCTGACGATCAGCGAAAATGTCCGCATCATGCATGCCGCCGCGGGTGGGCGAAACTGGCGCGGCCGTGCGCTGACGACGATCCGGCAGACACTGGACGAGATTTTTCCCGGCCACGGCGTCGATTGCGAGCTGACCGTGGCCGAGCTTTCCATCGCCGAACGGCAGATGGTAGAAATCGCCATCAATTTCTGCCGCATACCGCACGCGCCGAGACTGGTGATCCTCGATGAGCCGACGTCCTCCCTCGATGCCGGTCTTGCCGAGCAGCTGATGGATTATGTCCGCCGTTTCGTGCGTGAGGGCGGCTCGGTTCTGCTGATCTCGCATATTCTCGGCGAAATTCTTTCGACGGCCACCCGTATCGTGGTGATGAAGGATGGCCGGGTGGTGGCCGACCGGAAGGCCGCCGACTTCACCACCCGCTCGCTGGTTGAGGCGATGGGTAGTGTCATCAAGGAACAGGACAGGCGACGGGGTGAAAGCCGCAAGGCAGGCGAGAAGGTGCTTTCCATGCCGGCACGCCGGGGAGAAGGCCTTGCCTTCGAGGCCTTTCGCGGCGAGATCGTCGGCCTTGCCGGTCTCGGCGGCCATGGCCAGACCGAAGCGCTGCTCGATCTTTACCTTGCCCGCAACAATAGCTGGCTGCCCGCGCGCAAGACCGATCTCGCCTTCGTGGCGGGCGACCGCAGCCTTAACGGTACTTTTGCGCTTTGGAGCATCCTAAAAAACCTGTCCATCGCCTCGCTTAGGGATATTTCAACAGCAGGTATGGTGGACAGAGCCAAGGAAACCGACCTCGGCGCGCAATGGAAAAAGCGCATCGAAATCCGCACGCCCGATATGGGCAACAAGATCCTCTCCCTCTCCGGCGGCAACCAGCAGAAGGTGCTTTTCGCCCGCGCGCTCGCCACCACCGCCAGCACCGTTCTGATGGACGACCCGATGCGCGGCGTTGATATCGGCACCAAACAGGAGGTCTACGACATCTTGAGAACCGAAGCCTCGAACGGCCGCACCTTCATATGGTACTCCACCGAAATGGATGAAATCCGTCTCTGTGACCGGGTCTATGTGTTCCGTGACGGCGCTATCCAGGCGGAACTCGTCGGCGACGATATTACCGAGCAGAATGTGCTGGCGGCCTCCTTTGCCGGAGAAGACCACGCATGAAACTCTCGGCAAACGCGCTCCGCCTCATCATTCCCGCCGCCTCGCTCGCCTTCCTGCTTGCCGCTGTCTTCTACATGCAGCCGCGCGCCATGAGCTATACCGGCATGAACCTGCTGTTCAATCTGGCGGTGCCAATTGCGCTCGCCACCATTGCGCAGATGCTGATCATGTCGGTCAACGATCTCGATCTGTCGATGGGCGCCTTCGTCAGTTTCTGCGCCTGTGTGACCGCCACTTTCCTGCAAACCACGCCCATCCTCGGAATTGCGATTTTTGCCGGTGCGATTGCGGTTTATGCATTGCTCGGCGCCATCATCCATATCCGCAACCTGCCCTCCATCGTGGTCACACTCGGCATGAGCTTCGTCTGGGGCGGCCTCGCCGTTCTCATCCTCCCCTCGCCCGGCGGACAGGCGCCTGCCTTCATCCGCACGCTGATGACGGCGAAACCGCCGCTCGTGCCGATCGCCATCGTCGCCAGCATCCTGATCGCGGCGGTCGCCCATTACATCGTCATGCGCTCTTCCTTCGGTGTGCTGATGCGCGGCGTCGGCGGCAATTTCCGTTCCGTCGAGCGTTCCGGCTGGTCTGTCGTCGGCATACGCGCCGCCACCTTTGCGCTGGCCGGTTTCTTTGCGGTGCTGTCCGGTATCGCCCTTGTGGGTCTGACAACATCGGCCGACGCCAATATCGCGCTGCGTTACACGCTGCTGTCGATCGCCGGCGTCATCCTCGGCGGCGGCGAATTCGTCGGCGGCCGGGTATCGCCCATAGGCGCGGTTATCGGCGCGCTGACGCTGACGCTCGCCGGTTCGTTCCTCTCCTTCATGCGCATTTCGCCAGACTGGCAGATCGGCGCTCAAGGGGCGATCCTCATCATCGTGCTGGCGCTGCGCATCCTGCTCAACCGTCTTGAAAAGCGGGAGAAAAACCAATGAACGGGCTCTCTTCCCTCACCAGAAAACCATGGATCTGGTCCTTTGCCGCAACCGTTGCGGTGTGGATCGTCACCGTGCTCTTCACCGGCGGCGCAAGCTCCTTCGGGCTGTCGCATGCGGCACTCACCTTCGCGGCCTTTTCGGTCATCGTCGGCATCGGCCAGATGTTCGTCATCACGCTCGGGCCTGGCAATATCGACCTCTGCGTTCCCGCAACGATGACACTGTCAGGCACACTCGCCCTGAAATTCATGGATGTATCCGACAGCCTCATCCTGCCCGGACTGCTGATCGCCATCCTGATCGGCATCGCTATCGGCATCGGCAATTATGCGCTAATCAAGCTCCTGCGCATTCCGCCGATCATCGCGACGCTCTCCATGAGCTTCATCGTGCAGTCCATCGCCATCTGGTCGAACCGCGGCCTGCGCATCAAGCCGCCGGACACTTTGGCCACATTCGCCACATCGAGCTTCTTCGGCATTCCCAATGTCGCCCTCGTGGCCCTGCTGCTTTCCGTCATCGCCTGGCTGCTTCTCGACCGCACATTTTACGGACGCTGGATTTCCGCCATCGGCCAGAGCACCTTTGCCGCCCGTATGACCGGCATTCCCGTGGACGGCGCACGTTTCGTCACCTATGTGCTCTGCGCGGTGCTGGCGGCGATTGCCGGTTATCTGCTCGCCAGCTTCTCCGGCGGTGCTGCGCTCAACATGGGCTCGGAATATCTGCTGATGTCCATCGCTGTCGTCGTCATCGGCGGCACGGCGGTGGCGGGTGGGGATTCCAATGTTCCCGGCATCTGGGGCGCTTCGCTCTTCATGTTCCTGGTGGTGTCGATGCTGAATACCTACGGTTTCGGCGCCGGCATCCGTCTCATCCTCACCGGCCTCATCATCATCTCCGTCATTCTTCTGGCAAGCGGCCCCAAGGCCACGCGCTGAACCCCGAACGACAAGGCTAAAAGCGGACCACGCTCATGACTACAGACACGACCTCCCCTTACGAAATCCACGATGACCGCTTCCGTCACCTGATCGTCGGTAATGCCGAGCTGGAAGAGCTTTATTCCGGCTGCCGCTGGGCCGAAGGCCCCGTCTGGTTCGCCGATCTGAACTGCCTGTTGTTTAGCGATATTCCCAATGAGCGCATGCTGCGGTGGGTGCCGGATGGCGGGATATCGGTATTTCGCCAGCCCTCTAACTTCGCCAACGGCAACACGCGCGACCGGCAGGGGCGACTTGTCTCCTGCGAACATGGCGGCCGCCGCGTCACCCGCACCGAGGTCGATGGCTCGATCACGGTTCTTGCCGACAGCTACGGCGGCAAGCGGCTGAACTCACCCAATGACGTGGTAGTGAAATCCGATGGCAGCGTCTGGTTCACCGATCCCACATACGGCATTCTTTCCGATTACGAGGGCTACAAGGCCGAGCCGGAACAGAAGACGCGTAATGTCTACCGGCTCGATCCCGCAACGGGACAGATCGACATCGTCATTGACGACTTCGTGCAGCCGAACGGGCTTGCATTTTCGCCTGATGAGACGAAGCTTTATATCGCCGACAGTTCCTACAGCCACGACACCTCCCGCCCGCGCCATATCCGCGTGTTCGATGTGGTGGACGGCGCGAAGCTCGCCAACGGCCGGGAATTCTGCAATCTCGACAATGGTTTGCCAGACGGTTTCCGTCTGGATACGGCCGGCAATCTCTGGACCAGCGCCGGTGACGGCGTTCACTGCTTTGCGCCGGATGGCGCGCTTATCGGCAAAATCAAGGTGCCGCAGACCGTTGCAAACCTCACTTTCGGCGGCCCGAAAAAGAACCGCCTGTTCATCACCGCGACGAAATCGCTTTATTCGGTCTATGTCGCCGCAACCGGCGCGCAAACGCCTTGAGGTGCTGAAAAACCGGAGGAGACCGGCCGGGCGGGAACTGGCAAGACGGCTTCGCCGCGCTATAAAAGCGGAATGAACGATGATTCCAGCCCCTTCCTGACCGACGATATGGCCCTGGATGGTGAAACGCCGGCCGTTGAACCCACCAGCCGCATGCTGTCCTGGGCGCGCAATTCCGCTCTCTACCGGCTCGAGCAGCGCATGATGACTGAAAAACAGCTGCGCGACGCGATCATGCGCAAGGCGCGGGAAAAATTCGAGGATATCAGCCCGGCGCAGGTCAGGGCGCTCGGGGAATTTGCCGTCACTTTCGCTTATGGCATCAAGGCGCTTGATGACACCGCTTTCGCGGAAATTGCCGTGCGGAGCGGCCAGCGCAGCGGCAAATCGAGACGCGGACTCGCGCAGAAACTTCAGGTCAAGGGTATCGCACGGGAAACGGCCGCCGTTGCGCTTCAGGAGACCGATGATCTGGTCGCGGCCGTCATTTTTGCACGCAAACGCGCCTTCGGGCCGTTTCGCCGTGTCGAACTGGACGAGAAGCGCAAGGCCAAGGAATTTTCCGCCTTTGCCCGCAATGGCTTTGGCTTCGAGATCGGCGCGAAAGTCATGGCGATGACCTTCGAAGAAGCGCAAGAGATTATCGCTGAAGCGCCGCTCTGACGGCTATTGCGGCATGGGGTGCGTTTTCAGATAGGCGATCAGATCCGCAATATCGGTTTCGCTCCACAGCCCGAAAAAGCGCATGGCATTTCCCGGTATCGCCTTTTTCGGGCTGGCGATGAATTTTTGCAGTTCCTCTTCCGACCACACCCGGCCAGCCGCGCCAGCATCTTTCAGCGCCTGCGAATAGTGGCCGTAATCGGTTACGGAAGCTATCGGCCTGCCGACGACACCCATCAGATGCGGCCCCATGCGGGTGCGTGGCGTGTCGATGCTGTGACATGTGGAACAGCGACTGAAGACTTTCTCCCCATGAGCCGCCTCCCCCTCGGCAAAAGCGGTTGTCGCAAGAAGGAAAGAACAGGCGGTCGCTGCCGCGATGCTTCTGAATGTGGACATCATGGCCCGGATAATACAACGCCCTCTCCGTCTGACAACGAAGAGGGCGTTTTTTGACATGCGACAGAATGCCCGGCCGGGGCCGGGCACGTTGCCGATCAGTTCATGGCCGTGAGCGTCACGGAGGTGCCGGTGGCGGCGAGGTTAAGGCCAACCTGGCCCGTCACGCTGACCGTCTGCAGCTGGATGGAACCGGACGTGCCGCCAACGAGAACGTTGGTGCCGACGCCGAGACCGACGGTGACTTCAGCCGTTGCGCCCTGATAGAGGCCGCCCAGCGAACCGCGGTGATAACCGGCGGTCGGGGCGAAAACGGCCCAGACAAGACGGCCCTGCGTAGTGAAACCGAGGTCAACGCCCATCTTGCGGATCGCGCCGGTGTAATGGTCCGTGCGACGCGCGCCCATGGTGGACTGGAAGGTGCAATCCAGTTCCTTGGCCGAGCCGATCACGTAACCGACGCCGCCGCCGATATCGCAGGTGAGGTACCCGATCTTGACGCCGTTGCGATCGTCCTGCTCCTGCGGAGCCGGCTCATATCTTGCAAGGTCGGCAGCGAGCGCGGATGCGGTTCCGCCGAGGCCCATGGTCAATGCGGCAAAAGTTACGGCAACAGCCTTTTTCATCTGATTTTCTCCTGTTTTATTCCTACCCGCAGCAGCCCGTCTTGCCCTCTCCGGATATTGAATTCCGCACTGTTAACGTTTGTTCCCTGAAATCGATCCAAAACAACTTATTTGGAGGCGATGAAAGCGGAACAGTTAACAATGTCTGATGGCGGTAGGATGCCATTAAGACATTGTTAGGGCGGGAAATGCGCGCGGAATCGCCATCAACAGCCAGCGTTGCCCGCCGTTGTTTTGCTGCAACAACCTCAAAGTGGCAGGGCGACGGGAAAGCCGGTGGCGGCGTGGGTCATGACATCCATGCGAACGCCGTAGATGCGCTCCAGCGTCTCCGGCGTCATGATCTCCTGCGGCGTTCCGCGGGCAATCAGTTGGCCGGAATGCAGCGCGACGATTTCGTCGCAGAAACGTGCCGCCATGTTGACGTCGTGAAGCACCACGATGACGCCGAGGCCCTTTTCACGCGACAGTCTCTGCACCAGAGACAGCACCTCGAGCTGGTGCGCCATGTCGAGCGCGGAGATGGGTTCGTCGAGAAGCAGGCTTTCGGCGTTCTGGGCCACCAGCATGGCAAGCCACACGCGCTGGCGCTCGCCGCCGGAAAGCGTATCCACCAGCCGGTCGCGGAAGGCGACGGTGTCGGTGAGTTCGATGGCTTCGTCCACCTTCTCCTGATCGGCTTTGGTGAACTGCCCAAGGGCGCCGTGCCAGGGATAACGGCCAAGAGCCACCAGTTCCTTAGCCAGCATGCCGGAGGCGGCCGGCGTATACTGCGGCAGATAGGCAAGCTTTCGCGCAAATTCGCGGTTACCCCAGGCGCCGAGCGTCCTACCCTCGAATGAAACCCTGCCCCCCGTTGGCTCCTGAATCCGCGCGAGAATCTTCAGCAGCGTGGATTTCCCCGAACCGTTATGGCCGATCAGGCCAATGGTCTTGCCGGTCGCAAAACTGGCCGTCAGCGGCTGCAACAATATCCTGCCCGGCACTTCCATGGTGACGCCATCAAGAGAAAAAAGCGGGGCGTCATCGTTGTCGACGGCCAGCACTGCCTTACCCATGGTTCGTATCTCCGTAGATCGACTGAAACATCATGATCGCCTGCCTGAAAGCCAGATCAGGTAAGGCGCGCCGGCCAGAGCCGCAAAAAGCCCGAGTGGCAGCTCATAGGGAAAGGTCACCGTTCGCGCACCGAAATCGGAAAGTGCCATCAGAACCGCACCGAACAGGAAAGAGGCGAACAGATGATCGCGCGGCGTGGTGAAACCGGCGCGCAGCGCAATATGCGGCGCCATCAACCCAACGAAACTCAAGGGGCCAACGAGCAGCGAGGCGGCACCGGTGGCGATGCCCGCCACCGCGATAACGGCGATACGCCCGGTGCTGAGCGGCAGGCCAAGCGATAACGGCACGTCCCGCCCAAGCGGCAGGATCGTCAGCCACCGTGTCACCGAAAGGGCCGCCGCCAAGAGCACGACGGAAAGAATAACGAGAAAGATCGCCGAAGCCGGCGTCGCGGTCGAACCCGAGCCGCTGAGCCAGGCGAGGATTTGCCACGCCCGCTGGTCGCCAATGGCAAGCAGCGCCGAGAGAACGGCCGAGCAGAGCGAACTGATGGCGATGCCCGCGAGCAGGATTTTTTCCGGCGCGAGGTGCCGGCGCATGGAAAACAACAGGACGAGGATCATGACGGCCGCAGAGCCGATGCCGGCGCCGCAAAACAGTTCGAAAAGACCGGCGGCCGGAAAAATCGTGATGGCGACGGCAAAACCGAGGCCCGCACCGCCGCTGACGCCGATCACTTCCGGGCTTGCCATGGGATTGCCGGTAAGCCGCTGGAGAAGCGCGCCCGCCATGGCCAGAAGACCGCCCGCGGCCACGGCCGCCACCAGCCGCGGCCAGCGGAAGGGCAGCAGGCTTTGCAGATCGTCAGCCTTCAGCACCGTCCAGCCATCAGGCCCCTTGCCGATGGCGAGCGCTGCAAAGATCAGCCCCGCCATGACGGCAAGTACCGGCAGCAGGGCCGTAAACCGGCGTCTTGTCGCCAGCTCGACACCTTCACCGCGATGCACATCGGTCGGCCGGATTTTCGGCAGCAGCCACAGAAGCAGCGGACCGCCGATCAGGGCCGTTACCGCGCCAGTCGGGAAAACTTCAGCCGTCGTACTTGCCAGAAGCTGCACGAGACCGTCGCAGAACCACAGCAGCAGACCGCCCAGAAGCGGGGAAACCAGGAGCACCGAAGAAGAACGCCGCACACCGAGCGCTCGGGTGAGCGCAGGGGCGGCAAGACCAATGAAGCTGACGAGACCGACCGCCGAAGCAACGAAGGCGGCGAGCATGACCGCGACGGCGGCGACCGCCAGCCTGATCGAAAACAGCGAGACGCCGAGCGATCGCGCACCGGCATCGCCGAGACCGAGGACCGTCAGCGGCTTAATCAGCAGGCCGGTCAGAACGAGCCCGGCAAGAAGCTGAAACGCAAGAGACAAGGCGTTCGACCAGTCCTGCTGGCTGAGCGAGCCGCCGTTCCAGACGACCAGCGACATCAGATATTCGCCCTGCGCCAAAGTCAGCGCGGCGGAAACGGACGCGGCGGTGATGCCGACCAGCAGCCCCGACACCACCATGGTCACCGGCTCGAAGGAGCGTCGCCAGCCGAGAAGAAACACAATCCCGGCCGCAGCGGCCGCGCCGGCGAGCGCGACCAGGGCGCGGTTGCCATCCAGCACCGAGGGAAAGAACAGGGTGGCGATGACGATGGCCAGTTGCGCGCCGGCCGAGATGCCGAGCGTCGAAGGATCGGCAATCGGATTGCGCAGCAATTGCTGGAACAACGCACCCGACAGTCCCAGCATCGCGCCCGCCAGAATGGCGACCGCCACGCGCGGCATCAGGCTGAAGGCGAAAATCACCTGATCCATCGACATGGTGGCAGTATCGAACGGCAGGCCGGGCCATGCGCCGAAAGGCAGCCGCAACAGCCCGGCATGCAGGGAAAAGCCGCAGGCCAGAACGAACAGCAGCCCGAAGAAAAACTGAAGAGGCCGCGCCGTCACAGGGCTTCTCCCTGCGCCGAGAGCGCTTCGGTCAGAAGCCGCGCAAAGCGCATGCCGGCGGTGATGCCGCCATAGGGACCGACATTGCCGAGCGTGACCACCCGGTTTTCCCGCACGGCAGGCAGCGCGCGCCATATGGCGCTGCTGCGCAACGTCTCCCGCGCCTCGACCGGAATGTCGGAGACGATGACGATGCGCGCATCGGGCGACGCGGCGAGGTTTTCAAGCGGCACCGGGGCCGCGAAGGTGAATTGCGAACGATCCACCCAGGCATTGGAGAGCCCCAGCCGGCCAAGAACATCCCCGAACATGCTGTCCGCACCGAAAGCGCGAAAATGCCGGGCGTCGCCGATGTTGATCACATAGGTCGGCCGCGCCGCAAAACCGGCAAGGCGGGCCCGCATGGCCTGCAGTGCCGCTTCCGTTTCGCCCAGCACCCTGCGCGCCTCGTCTGCCCTGCCGAGCTTGTCGCCAAGGGCTGAGACCGCCGCCAGCGCCTTTGCGAAAGGCGGTTCGCCCTTCACGTAAAAGGGCAGCGAGAAGACCGGGGCAATCGCTTCCAGCCTGCCGATATAGCGGGTGTAGAAGGGCGAAATCAGAATGAGATCGGGCCGGGTCAGTTGCAGAAGCTCGAAGTTCGGCGCACCGCGCAGGCCGAGATCGGCGACGGTTGCAGGGATTTCCGGCTCGACCGCGTCCACCCGGAACTGGATGAGCTCGGTCGCCGCCACCGGCATGACGCCGAGCGCCACAGAGGTCTCCAGCATGGCCCAGTCGATGGCGGCAAGGCGTGGCGTGACCGCCGCGCGCGCCTTGCCGGCAAGAGCCGAAGCAGCGACCAGGCCTAAAAATTCCCGTCGTCCCCAAAGGGGGGACATCCATCGATCCTTGCGCGTCATGCCCCTGCTGCTTCACTTTGATATGGCGTCACCAACGATAGGTCAGCTTGCCCATGACCGTTCTTCCGTCACCGTAATAACATCCGAAAGTGGAGCAACTAGAAATATATTCTTTATCAGTCAAGTTTTGCACCAGAAGCGAGGCGCGGTAGCCGTTCTTCTCGTAATGCACGCCGAGATCGAGCAGGGCGAGGCCCTTCATCTCGAAGGTATTGGCGGCATCGCCATAGCGTTTTCCGACATAACGCACACCGCCGCCGATGCCGAAACCCTCAAGGGCGGTATCTTCCGGGAAAGTGTAATCCAGCCAGAGGCTTGCGGCGTGGCGGGGCGTGCTGTCCAACTCCTTGCCGTCATTCACGCGTCCGGAGACCTCGCTGTCCATGTAGGTATAGGCAGCGCGCAGGTCGAGCCCGTCGGCAAGGCTTGCGACGCCCTCGAGTTCAAGGCCTTTCACATGCGCCTCGTCCATCTGCTGCGTCACGCCGCCCACAGTCGTCGTGACGTTTTTCTGTGTCAGATCGTAGACCGCGGCGGAGAAGAACCCATCGAAACCCTCGGGCTGGTATTTGACGCCCGCTTCCCATTGTTCGCCGGTGGTCGGTTTCGGCGCATCGCCGACAGCCGGCTGCGGCACCGGTTCGAAGGAGGTCGCATAGCTGACATAGGGCGCGATGCCGCCATCGAACAGATAGCTGACGCCGACGCGGCCGGTCAGCTTGTGATCGTCCTTGTCGAGCGAGCGGTAGGTGGCACCGTTGAAGGTCGTGCCGCTGGTGCTTGCCCAGTCCTGCCGCAGGCCAGCGGTGACCCGCCAGTTCTCGAAGGCCATCTCGTCCTGCGCATAAAGGCCGATCTGGGAAATATCCGTCTTCACATCGGCATAGAGCGTGCGCGACGTGAGGCTGATCGGCCCGCCATAGACCGGATTGACGGGATTGAGCGGCGTCGCGGCCCAGAACTCGGTTTTGACGTTATTGTCGAAATAACGGTAGTCCAGCCCGACAAGCAGGGTGTGGTCGATTGGCCCCGTGGGGAAATCCGCCTGCAGGCTGTTGTCGATGTTGAAGGTGTTCAGCAGCTCGTCCTGGAACGTCGCATTGCGACGGATGAGATTGCCGATCATGCCGCTGTTGGCCGACGACATGCCGAGCGCGCGGTAGGACCAGTCGAAATTGGAATAACGCGCATTCTGCCGGAAGGTGAAGGTCTCGTCGAAACGGTGCTCGAACTCATAGCCGATATTGGTGAATTTACGGTTCGACGTATCGAAGGACGGATCGCCGACATAAAAGCTGCGGTCCAGCATATTGCCGGGTCTGAGATAGCTCAGCGCCGCCGGCAGGCCGGAGGGCGAACTCGGATTATCACGCTGATAGGAGGCAAGAACCGTCAGCTTCGTATCCTCGTCCGGCTGCCAGGTGAGCGCCGGTGCGATGAAATAGCGGTCGTTCTGCAGATTGTCCGTCTGAAGGTGGGCGTTGCGCGCAAGACCTGTCAGGCGATAGGCGAAACTGTCGGCGCCCGCGACCGGTCCACCGATATCGAACATCGACTGGTAATAATCGAAGCTGCCGATCTGCGCGCCCACTTCGCCGAAACGCTCGAAGATCGGTCGCTTGCTGATGAGATTGATGAGGCCACCGGGATTGCCCTGACCATAAAGCACCGAGGCCGGCCCGCGAATGACTTCCACCCGCTCCAGACCATAAACTTCATAGGACGGCGCACCGGCAGTGCGCATCAACCGCAGACCGTTTAGAAACTGCAACTGGTTCCCCTGAAAGCCGCGGATACGCGGCGCATCGAAACGCGGATCGGCGCCGAACGGCTGCGCAACCACACCGGGAACATAGTTCAACGCCTCGCCGAGAGTGCGGACGTTCTGCACATCCATCTGGTCCTTGGTGATGACGGAGACGGATTGCGGCGTCTCGATCAGGGATCGCCCCGTCTTGGTGGCGCTGGCGCTCGTTTTCGCCACATAGCCTTTCACCGGAGCTTTGGGATCCTGATTTTTGGCGCTGTCCACTGTGATGGTCTGCAGCACCGTCGTACCGGCCTCCTGCGCAAAGGCGGAAGCCGGGGCAAAAAACGCCGCATAAGCGATGACGGCGCAACCGCCAGCCAGAATGGAAATGTGTTTGGTTTTTCCCTGCACGCCAAGACCCTTCATCACCCGCACCACCACAAGACGGTATTTTCTGGAGAATTTAAGTCATCTTATTACGCAAGGGACGGATTGTGATCCAATAAGCGCAGCCGGTTTTTTTCAGAACTGTTGATTATGAAAACTCACATCGATAATAGCTTTGAATTATTCAAATCTGCCGGGAAAGGCCGTGACGATGGGCAGGAAACCGGCAAGCCGGGCGGAGACATTCGAATTACGCCACCTGCGCTATTTCACCACGCTGGTAGATGAGCGCAATTTCGAGCGCGCCGCCGCCCGCCTCGGCATTGCCCAGCCGGGCCTGAGCCAACAGATCATGGCGCTCGAACAGATTGTCGGCATGCCCCTTCTCGACCGGACGCGCCGCTCGGTGAAGCTGACCACGCCCGGGCAGCTTCTCTATGAGGACGCCCGGAAGATCCTCGCCAATGCCGAGGCGACGCTTGCGGCGCTCAAACGCGTCGACCGCGGCGAAACCGGGCGCATTTCCATCGGTTATGTCGCCTCGGCCGCCTATTCCGGCCAGATGATCCGGTCCATCGCCGGTTTCCGTGTTTCCCATCCCGATGTGGAGATGCAATTGATCGAGATGGAGATGCGGCTGCAACTGGCCAAGATTGCCGACGGCAATCTGGATTTCGCCTTCATCCGCCCGCCCGCGCCCGTTCCAGAGGGTGTAACAACCCACGTGGTGCTGCGCGAACCGCTGATGGCCGCGCTTCCTGAGAACCATCCCCTGGCCTTTGCGATGCAGGTCGATCTGAAAAACCTTGGCGGCGAGACCTTCATTACCCCGCGACAGCCGCCGGATGTCGGGTTTCACTACAATACGATAGAGGCCTGCAATGAAGCCGGGTTCCAGCCGGCGATCACCCCGGAAGGCAGGGACTACACCACGATCGCCAGCATGGTGGCCATCGGCCTCGGCGTCGCACTGGTGCCGCGCTCGCTTAATTGCCTGAGGTTGCCCGGTGTGCGCTACCTGCCGCTTGCCGCCAGTTCCACGACCTCGGACCTCGCCATCGCCCACCGGAAAACGGAAGCCTCTCCCGCCGTCAGGGCCTTCATTCTCCACATGCGCAATTGAAGCGGGGCAGCATCCGCCCGCCTGTCGATCCCGTGGACGAAAAATCCGTCATCATCCGTTTGCGCTGCATTGGCGGCAACAGGCGGGGGCGCCGTAACCGCATGGGATTGCGAAAAGAATGACGCTCTTGCGGGCAGGCCCAACACGAGACCGAAATCCTGTCCGGATATTTCCTGTACCCGCTTTTCCCCGCAGCCGCAGCGCACCCCATAATCGCGCCAGATTTCGATTCACGGGAGACAGCAATGGCTGAGACTTACGAACACCACGCCGCCGGCCTCGAATCCCCGGCATCCCACGCTTTCGACGTCGTTCCGGACGATACGAGCCCGCTTCCTTCCCCCACCCGCGCCATCTATGTGGGCAATGGCGGCCATCTCTGCCTGACCCTGCTTTCCGGGGCGACGGTGACCTTCCAGAACCTGCCCGCGGGCAGCCTGCTGCCGGTCAGGGCCATGCGCATATTTGCAACGCGCACCACCGCCACAGGCATCATGGGCCTCAATTAAGGGCTCTATCGTCATCCGCCAAACGGCCAACACGAAGTGTGACACTTTCATGACAAGCTTTCAGGTTGATGTCAGCAAAATGACGCATCCGCCATTGATCGGCCCATGCGGCAGCCTGGACGGCGGCGTTTTCGCCCCGTCTCCGTTGCCGCCGGCCTATTGGAAATCTGGTGGATCTGACAGTGGCTCTTTTTACCGCGAAAGCGACGGGAACAGTAACATATCGTCCGGAAATCGGCAGCGTACCGCTCAGCCTGCTGACGGCGGCCTATCTGCTGTTTTTCACCAACCGGACATTCTGGTCGAAGGTTCAAACATATCTTTCGGCCTATCCGGTCGCCATCGTCGCGCTTTATGGCGCCATGGCCGCCCTTTTCGGCGCGCTTATCATTATTTTTTCCGCCAAATATCTCATCAAACCGTTCTTGATCTTCCTGATCTTCGCGGCGGCGGCCGCTTCCTGGTTCATGGATCGCTACGGCATCGTCATCGACAGCGACATGATCCGCAACGCCATGGAGACGACGCAGGCGGAAGCCGGCAATCTGATCACGCCCGGCTTTCTCTGGCACATGGCGATTTACGGGCTGGTGCCGTCCCTCCTCATCGTCGCCGTGCGTGTGCGGCACCGGACGATCCTCGACAAGCTTTTATGGAACACGATCAGCATCCTGATCTGTCTTACCATCGCCGGCATCATCAGCTTCGCCAATTCCAAGACCTTCACCACCGCCGTGCGCCAGCACAAGGACATTGTCAAAAGCGTCAATCCCCTGTCGCCGATCATGTCGGCCATTCATTATTTCACGCTGGCCGGCAAGGAAGTCGATATTCAGGTCAGCCCGGTCGGCAGGGATGCTAAAATCCTGCCTTCATTGGGCGGCGTTCGCAAACCCCGCATCACCGTCATCGTGGCGGGCGAGACCGCGCGGGCCGCGAACTTTTCCCTGAACGGTTATGGGCGCGAGACCAATCCCGAACTCGCAAAACGCGGCGTGATTTATTTTCCAAACACGACCAGTTGCGGCACCGCGACGGCGATTTCCATTCCCTGCATGTTCTCGAAGTTCCCGCGTTCGCAATATAGCCACAACAAGGCGCTCGCCAATGAAAACGTCATGGATGTTCTCGTCCATGCCGGTGTCAGCGCCACATGGCTGGACAACAATACCGGCAGCAAGAACGTGGCCGACCGTATCCCTTATTTCGATCTGCCCTCGACCAATGACAGCCGCTTCTGCACTGGCGGAGAATGCCGCGACGATATCTTCTTCGACAAGCTCGATTCCTGGCTCAACAACGTCACCAGAGACAGCGTGATCGTGCTGCACCAGATGGGCAGCCACGGGCCGACCTATTATCTGCGCTATACCGACGAATTCCGCAAATTCACCCCGGATTGCCGCACGGCCGAGCTCGGCAACTGCTCCGACGCGGAGATCGTCAATTCCTACGACAACACGCTTCTTTACACCGACCATTTCCTCTCCACCGTGATCGACAAGCTGAAGGCCCGTTCCGACAGGCTGGCGACGAGCATGATCTATGCATCGGACCACGGCGAATCGCTTGGCGAGAGCGGCGTCTACCTGCATGGCGCGCCGTATCTGCTGGCGCCCGATCAGCAGACCCATGTGCCGTTTCTCGTCTGGTTCGATGACGATTTTGCCAAATCCATGGGGCTCAACAAAGCCTGCCTCGCGAAAACCGCGGCGGAGGGCGGGCGCTCGCACGACAATTATTTCCACAGCATCCTCGGCATGATGAACGTCTCCACATCGGTCTACGATCCCTCGCTCGATGTGTTCGGCGGCTGCACCCAGCGTCAGAACAGCTGAAACACTGTGCTTGACGCTTATCCGGAGAAAGAGATACGCAAGACGAAGCGATAGAGGGAGCTGTCTTGCGGGTTCTGCTTGTTGAAGACGATCATGTGCTGGGCGAAGCGCTGCGGGACCATGTCGCAGCGGCGGGTCACGCTGTCGACTGGTTCAAGACGCTGGGTGACGCCATGGCCGCGACGCTGACGATGGGTTACGGCCTCATCCTGCTCGACATGCGCCTGCCGGACGGCGAGGGCATCACCCTTCTGCAAGGCCTGCGCCAGCGCGATGATGCGACGCCGGTCATCATTCTGACGGCTCATGACCAGGTCTCCGACCGGATTGCCGGGCTGAACGCCGGTGCGGACGATTATCTGGTCAAGCCCTTCGATCTCAACGAGCTTTCGGCCCGCATGCTGGCCGTCTCACGCCGTTACGAAGGGCGTTCTGCTCCCGTGATCCGCCTGCCCGGCATCGAGATCAACCAGGTGGCGCGCAACATCACGGTCGATGGGACGGCGCAGACGCTGAGCGCCCGGGAATGGGCCGTGCTGGAAAAACTCGTCGAACATCCAGGCGCGGTCGTTTCCAAAGCGCAATTGCACGACACGCTTTATGAATTCGGCGCGGAAATAGAAAGCAACACGGTCGAGGTCTATATCAGCCGGCTGCGCAAGAAAATCGGCCATGACCGCGTCGAAACCGTGCGCGGCGTCGGCTACACCATCCGATAGTCAGAATTACAAGCAGGCAGAAATGGCCAGACCGACCAGCATGACCCGCAAGCTCGTGACGGCGCTGACCAGCGTTGTCGCCATATCCTGGCTACTTGCCTGCGGACTGGGCGTCATGGTGATGCAGGATGAGTTCGCCGAGATTTTCGACGCGGGCCTTGAGGAGACCGCAGAAAGGCTTCTGCCGCTGTTGCTGGACGACCTTCGCGAAAACAATATCGCCCCCGCCGCGCAGAAACTCAACAAGTCGGCGGAAGGGGCGGAATATCTGACCTACCAGGTTCGCGACCGTGAAGGGCAAGTCGTGCTGCATTCACATGACAGTTCGACGGAACCTTTCGAGGTACCGCTTGATCCCGGTTTTTCAGAGACATCGTCGCAACGTATCTTCACGATCGCTTCGCCGGACGACAATTATTTCCTGCAGGTCGCCGACGCCTTCGCCAATCGCCGCGAGGCGATCGAAGAGGCGGGCGCCGCGCTGCTTCTCCCCGTTCTCATCCTCATTCCCGCCAGCATTTTTGCTGTCATTGTCGTGGTACGCAGAACGTTGCGACCGATACAGACCCTGCGCGACGACATCAGCAAAAAGGACGGCGGCAATCTCGCGCCGCTGCCGACGCAACCATTTCCGGGCGAACTCCATCCCATTGCCCGTTCGGTCAATCTGCTACTCGGACGATTGCGATCGGCAATCGAGGCGGAACGGGAATTCACCGCCAACAGCGCTCATGAATTGCGCACGCCGATTGCCGGCGCGCTGGCGCAGGCACAACGGCTGCATGCCGACATTCCGCCGGAGCTTGCGCCGCGTGTGGAAAACATCGAAAAATCCCTGCAGCATCTTGCCCACCTGGCCGAAAGACTGCTTCAGATGTCGCGCGCTGAAGCGAGGATCGGGGTCACCGACACGGCAAACGATCTCATTCCCGTTCTCGAACTCGTTATCGACGACATGATGAGAACGGCCATCGGCTCATCCCGCATCCGCTTCACCAATCGCTGTGAAGGCGGTCTGTCCTGCAGGATCGGTGCGGACGCCTTCGGCATCGTCATCCGTAACCTTCTCGAAAACGCGCTGATCCACAGTCCGGCGGAAAGCCCGGTGCAGGTCGTCGCCGCAGCAGACGGCACGATCCACGTCGTCAACTCCGGGGCGGCTATCGACGCGGCGCTCTTACCCAAGCTGACGACGCGTTTTACCAGGGGCCAGACCACGGCGGATGGAACCGGGCTTGGTCTGGCCATCGTCAAAAGCCTGATTGAGCAAGCCGGCGGAGAGCTGGTGCTTTCCTCTCCGGTACCGGGCCGGCAGGATGGTTTTGAGGCCCGCATTGTCCTTCCTGTCGAACCCGCCTGAACGCTGAAAGGAACAAGCCCCGCCGGAAGGGCGGGACTTTTGCCGGTCTGGATGCGGGTCGCTCAATCCTCGTGAATATGGCTGTGATCGCGCGTGTCGCGCATCTTCACATAAACCACCAGCGACAGGGCGATCATGATCGTCACATACCAGAAGAACCAGCTTTCGTGGCCGATTTGCTTGAACTTCAGGGCCACGAATTCCGCCGTTCCGCCGAATATGGTGTTCGCCAGCGCATAGGGCAGAGCCACGCCAAGCGCGCGGATATGGGCTGGGAACATTTCCGCCTTCACCACCGCATTGATGGAAGTATAGCCGGTAACGATCAACAGACCGATCAGAACGAGGGCGAAAGCCATGATGGGATCGGTCGTCGTCGAAAGCGTGCTGAAGATCGCATAGGTGCACAGCGTTCCGAGAATACCGAAGCCGACCATCAGCAGCTTGCGGCCGATCTTGTCGGACAGCGCGCCGGCAAGCGGCTGGCACAGCATGAAGACGAAGAGCGCCGCCGTGGTGATCTCCGTGGCGCTTTCCTTGCTGAAGCCGGAGGTGTTGACGAGGAATTTCTGCAGATAGGTCGTATAGGCGTAAAAGGCGAGCGTGCCGCCGGAGGTGAGCGCCATGACCATCAGCGCTTCCCTTGGATAGTGTTTGAACAGCGCCCATCCGCTGGACTTCGGCTTGTCGACAGCACCGGTCTTGGCGTTTTCGAAGGACTGCGTCTCGACAAGGCCCCGGCGGATATAAAATACCGCAATCGCCAGGATGCCGCCGATGAAGAAGGGAATGCGCCAGCCCCAGGAGCCGAGTTGTTCCGGCGTCAGAACCCGCTGCAACACCAGAAGCACAGCCAGCGCCAGAAGCTGACCGGAAATGAGCGTCACATACTGGAAACTGGAGAAGAAACCACGGCGGTTCTTGCCGGCCATTTCGCTGAGATAGGTCGCGCTCGCGCCATATTCACCGCCGACGCTGATACCCTGCAGAAGCCTTGCGAAAACCAGAATGGCCGGTGCGGCGATGCCGATCGCCTCGTGGCCGGGCGTAATCGCGATCAGCAGCGAACCGAGACACATCAGCGTGACAGATAAGGTCAGGCCGGCCTTACGGCCCTTGCGGTCGGCATAGGTGCCCATGAACCAGGCCCCGATGGGCCGCATCAGAAATCCGACTGCGAAAACGGCGGCTGCACTCAGAAGCTCGGCGGTCTGGTTTCCGGAAGGGAAAAACACCGGCGCAAAATAAAGGGTGAAGGCCGAATAAACATACCAGTCGTACCATTCGACGAGATTGCCCGCCGATCCGCCGATGATGGATTTCAAACGGGTTTTCTGATCCAGCGCGGTGGCGGGACCATTTGCCATAATATTCACGGGTAAACTCCAATTCATCTTCGTCTGGAGATGGAAGGGCGAACGGAAGGTGTGATAATTTGTCGCTCTCGGTGGGGGTATATACCCGTCATGTTGCAGCGCGCAAGTTTATACCGCGCTGCAATATTGACGAGAAAACAGCAAAGGCGAGCAAAACCCTCGTCGCACCATTTCTGTAACCACACGGCTTTTCGTCGGGATTTTGGGTGAAAACCGCGAAAGCGGAGGCGCCCGACTGTGATCCGCCTTGTAAGCCGCCCGTGCTCAAACTAAAAAATATCAATGATTTACGATATATCGGACGTCCAGATCGAAAAGCTCCTCATTGCCGCCGCCCGCGCCGGCGAGGCGCTGGCGCGGCTGGACGAGCGGATCGACCGGTCACCGATGAAACACGGTTTCATCGAAAGACAGGATTTCACCGATGCGATTTCATCCATGTGGGTGGATGGCGAACTCGTTCACATGGAAGATCTTGTGCTGCATGACGCCCATATGGATGTGCGTGCGCCAACCCATGAAATGACTGCGGCGCACCGGGTTCTCCGCTCGCGACGGCTGATCTTTTCCAATGCCTCCGGCTGGGCCTTTACCGCGCCGGGCCTTTCGAGGCTACGCGGCAGGGCCGCGCTTGCCGAAGAGCCAGCACCTCCACGGCAAACACTCGACCATTCCCGCGATGAAGATGCCGACGCAGAGGAGGAAACATCGCTGGACGGCGCTTTTTCCGAGCTGGACGCGCTTCTGGCGCGAAGCGCCGCAACGCTCGATGCGATCACCACCGGCGGCGCGCTTCAGCCAATGCACAGGGAGGAAAGCCATGCGATCATCAACGAGCCCGACTGGGACGAAGACGAACGGTTAAAAGAATGGTGGGCTGTCCTTGCGCTGACGGAAGAACTGCCGGCAATCCTTCGCACCGCCATCCTGCTCGACGCGTGGAACATGATCGAGGTGCTGCAACGCAGCCCCTGGCTCGGCCGACTTCTGGCCTCCGCCTTTCTGCGCGACGGCGCCGTCACACCCGCTCACCTGCCGGCCCTCAGCGCCGGTCTGCGTGCGATCCCACGGGAGCGCCGGCACGCCCGAAACCAGACGCAGCGCATTGCCGCGCTTCTCGACAGCTTTTACGAAGCGGCGCAGGCCGGCATGAAGGAACATGACCGCCTGACCCATGCGCGAGAACGCATGATGCGCAAACTGGCCGGCCGACGCTCTTCCTCTCGCCTGCCGGAACTGGTGGAGCTTGTTGTCTCCCGACCGGTGGTTTCGGCGGCGATGATTGTCAAGGAACTCGGCACCACGCCGCAGGGCGCTATAGGCCTCGCCAACCAACTGGAATTGCGGGAAGTGACCGGCCGTGGCCGGTTTCGCGCCTGGGGCATACTGTAGCGAAAGCCGCCCGTCCTCGCGAGAGCCCTGAAAAAGTGGGGTTTTCGGCCATTTTCGGGCAGGGCGTGCCGCAGGAATGCGGCGATCACGAATCTTAACAAAATTTAACTATTGCGTAGGTGGATGAAGCCGCTATGTTCCTCGCTGCGTTGCAGCACCGATATTCTTCTCCGGCAACGCGGTCGCATTCGGCCCCGGCAACTTTTCTGTGCCGCCCGCATTTAAGTGTCCATTCTGAGGGAGATGCAATAATGACAATTTCAATCTCGCAACCCGATTCCGATCACGAAACCGATGCTCCATTTGCCAAAAAGGTCCTCACCGCGCGCAATCTCGCCGGATATACGGTCGAACAGCTTGCCGTGACCTGCGGCCTGACCACCAGCGAAATACGCGCGCTGGAAGACGGCACGGACAGCGATCCGCTGCGCATCAGACGCGTTGCCGCAGCACTTCATATTCCCGTTGAAACCGTTATCTGATCCACGTGGCGATCATTAAAAATCTCAGCGCCGCCGGGGACGATGTTCCCGGGAACATCCGGGCGGCGCGCGTGGCCTGATTAAGCCAATCCCTTCCGGAACATTTTCCGCGCTCCTCTCTTAACATTTTCGTTATCCGGCACCACATGGGGTTCGCGAGCGACCATGTTTCGCCTTTGCGACATATGCCCCGCTTGCGCGAGAGCAGCAACAACCTCCGGAATCCTGCCATGACACTAAGTCTCGACACCGAAGAACGGGTTTCTTCAGCACTGGATGAATTGTGGCCGGCGGAGAAGACGGAAATTCTTGACTGGCTGATCACGGGCACCAAGGACGAACGCTTTATCGACGAGATATTCGTCGAACTCTGCAACAGGCTTCGGGTGAGCGGAGTTTCCGTGGCGCGGGGCGTGCTCGCTTTCCGCATTCGCCATCCGCAATGGCTTGGCGCGCGCATTCTGTGGAAAGCCGGCCAGTCCTCCGCCGAGATCGCCACCTATGGCTACGGATCTGAAAATACGCCTGAATATCTCAATAGCCCCATCAACGACATTCATCAGGGCGCCACCGAAGTCCGCCACCGGCTGAACGGAGAAGACATCGATGAGCCCGGCTATACGATCTACGAAGACCTGCGGGCCGAGGGGCTGACGGATTATTGCGCCTGGCCGATCGAGCATACCTTCGGCAAGCGCCATGTCGCCACATTCTCCAGCGACCGGCCCGGCGGTTTTTCCGACAGCGAAATCCTCGCCCTGAAAAACCTGCTTCCGGCACTGGCGCTTGTCAGCGAAATACGCCTGAAGAACCGCATGACGCGCACCCTTCTGGAGACCTATGTGGGGCCGCATGCGGGCGAAAAAATCCTCAACGGCGCAACGACACGCGGCAGCGGCATGACGGTGGGTGCGGCGATCCTGATCTGCGACCTGCGCAATTTCACCCATATTTCCGACCTTTGGCCGCGCGACGATGTCATCGAGCTTCTGAACGGCTATTTCGACGCCATGTGCGATCCAATCGAGGAATTCGGTGGCGAAATCCTGAAATTCATGGGCGACGGGCTGCTGGCGATTTTCCCGCTCAGCGACCCGCAGGCCTGCGAAAACCTGCTGAAAGCCATTGCCAGCGCGCAGAAGAGCCTCGTTGCGCTGAATGAAATCAATCGCCGCAAGGGACACGATCCTCTCGGCTACGGCATCGGCGTGCATGTCGGCGATGTCATGTATGGCAATATCGGCTCGAAAACCCGCCTCGATTTCACCGTCATCGGCCCTGCCGTCAATATCGCCTCGCGGCTGGAAACGCTGACCAAGGAGACCGGGCGCAACGTACTTTTCTCAGAAGAATTCGTGCGCACCGCCGGATATCAGGGAAAGCTGGAAAATCTCGGCCCATGGCTGCTGCGCGGCCTCGAAACCCCCGTTGAGGTATACGCCCTGCCCCATAATACGGCCCTGACAGCTTCGGCTGATTGATTGTTGCGCGGGGCTTTTCTCGACACCAGCCATCCGCGCCGCACAATCTTCCTGAAGGCGTGATTTCGGCCCCCTGGATCATCGTCAAAACGCTTGACACATCTGCGATGTCGATCTAGCAAAATAGAACATATATTCCATATCGAAATATTGCTTGTATTCATATTCTGTCCTTCCGGGAGTGAGGGACGGGTGTGAGAAACCGGAGGAAAGATGGTTACGAAATTGGCGCTGCTCGGCGCTGGACGGATCGGCAAGGTCCACGCCAAGGCGATCACCACCGACAGCCGTGCGCAGCTGGCGGCCGTTGTCGACGCCATGGCGGGCGCTGCGGAAGCAATCGCCCGCGAAGCGCAGTGCAAGGTCAGCACGATCGATGAGGTTCTGGCCGACAAGACCATCGACGCCGTCATCATCTGCACGCCGACCAACACCCATGCCGACCTGATCGAGCGTTTCGCCCGCGCTGGCAAGGCGATCTTCTGCGAAAAGCCCGTCGATCTCGATGTCGCCCGCGCGGAAGCCTGCGCCAAGGTGGTCGAGGAAACCGGTGCGAAGGTGATGCTCGGTTTCAACCGCCGTTTCGACCCGCATTTCCAGGCCGTCCACAAGGCAATCGACGATGGCCGCATCGGCAAGGTGGAAATGGTCACCATCACCAGCCGCGACCCCGGGCCGCCGCCGGCCGACTATATCAAGGTCTCCGGCGGCATTTTCCGCGACATGACCATTCATGATTTCGATATGGCCCGTTTCCTGCTCGGCGAGGAAGTGGAAAGCGTGTTCGCCACGGGTTCCGTTCTTGTCAATCCGGAGATCGGCGCGCTGGGTGATTTCGACAGCGCCAGCATCATCCTGACGACGAAAAGCGGCAGGCAGGCGATCATTTCGAATTCACGTCGCGCGACCTATGGTTATGACCAGCGCATCGAAGTGCACGGTTCGCTCGGCTCGGCAGCGGCCGAAAACCAGCGTCCGGTTTCCATCGAAATCGCCAATGCGGATGGCTACACCCGCCCGCCGCTGCATGATTTCTTCATGACGCGTTACACGGCGGCCTATGCTGCGGAAATCACCGCCTTTATCGACAGCATCGAAAACAATGTCGCGCCCTCGCCTTCCATCAAGGACGGTCTGGTCGCGCTGAAGCTGGCCGACGCCGCGCTGAAATCCGCGACTTCGAAGACGGCCGTGAAGATCGGCTGAAACCACAACCGGGACGCGGAGCGTCTTGCTGAACCCACTGTCCGCCGTGAATTCGTTGACGGCGGACAGCCGCGCCTGTCCCAAAGCCCTCGGCAGCGGGCCAATATCCTCAAGGCTTCACGTCGATTCGAAGCGCGTCGCACCTTTCAGATCCCACAAGTCGCGCCCCTAAGATTCCATGATAGGTCGGCACACCCCACCGCCCTCATCAAGTCAGTCGTATTTTCTCGTTTTGATATTCTTTCAATCTTGCGTTTGCGATGACGATTATGTGTCGCATGATTGCACCAAGAGCTGTTAGCTTTGACTTTCCGGCATGGAGTAATCGCCTATACGTCGCAGCAAGGTGGCTCTTGCTGTGGCTTGCAGCCATAGCTGCGGTAAAGAGCAGCGGTCGTAACTGCCGTCGTCCGCCCGTGGTAAAGCGACGGCCTTTGTGCGCGCCGCTGTCCCGGGGGTGAGGGGCGCATCCGGCGAGGCTTGCTGCCTGCTTGCGATCGATGTGTCCGAGTTCCGGCATGAGCGCCAACAGCATCGGCGCGATCACCTTGCCAATGCCCGGAACGGTTTGCAGGATGGCCTTGCGATCTTTCAGGCGTTTATCGAGGCTGATGATCGTTTCGATCTGTTTGTCGATGGCCTCGATACGGCGCTTGATTTCGGCAATATGGCCGGCAATCTCGCGAGCGATCGGCTTATTGCGCGGCTCCTTCAACCGGTTTTCCTCTTGCACGCGCATGGATACGAGATCGGTGCGGCGCAAGACCAGCAGTTTGACCTTGGCTTCATGTGGAGGGCTTGGCCGCCAGCGTGGGAGGGATTGCGCCCGTGACAGACCATATTGTGCGATATGGCGTGCATCGATGGGGTCTGTCTTGGCATTTGCGCCGCAGGCGCGGATGAAGGCTTTGACCCTGACCGCGTCTGCGCGGTGGGCGGGGATGGCAAGGTCTTCAAGGACATCCAGCAGATCGTCCTCGTAGCCACCGGTGGCTTCGCAGATGGCGAGCATATCGCCACGTCCGGCATATGGCTTCAAGGCGGCCCTGAGCGCGACCTTGCTGTTTTCGACGGTGCCGATCTTTCCGGTACGGGTATCGAAGAATGTGATTGTTGCTTTGGAGACGTCAAATCCCAAAGCGAACTGGATTTGTGCGGTGTTCGGGTCCATGATGGGGCTCCATGCTTGGCATTGTCTGCGGGCGCGGTGAAAGCCGGCCCATTCAAGTCAACAAGCGATGCGAAGCTGGTGCGATTGCAGCCCAGGATGAGGCCGGTCGAGAAGACCCATTCCTGTTCGGGCGTACAACCGCATGGCCTCCGAGGTGGCCGCCTCGGAGGTCATCCAGCGTCCCGAACAATAAAGCACATTTTCGACAGACAATTCCTGTGCTTGTCACAGGAATCCAGCCGACGCGTGTCTACGCGGCGAGAAAAACTCCTTTCAACCCAAGGACTTGGGCTGGCTAGCAACTGTGACAGGCACAGGGGATGAGGAAAGAATGCAGCAAAAGCATGTTCCAGCAATCGGCCCTTTAAATGGCAGCTTCCACACTTGCATGGCAGCTATTCGGAAAATAAGGTTGTCTGACAAGGTGCCATCATAACATATGGCCGACACCCACCTCATTCATCCCGAATACTCTTTTGCCGGCGGCAGTCGGATAGCGGTTTTCTTATGCCATCACCCAGAACCGGCTTTCTTTATGCGCTTGTCGCCTTCACGATCTTTGCGGCGCAGGATGGCATATCGAAACATCTGGGCAGCGCCTATCCGCCGGTTTTTATCGCCATGCTGCGATATTGGGCCTTCGCCGTTTTTGTTCTGTTGATGGCTGCAAAATCCGCCGGCGGCATCAGGGGCGCCGTCATGGCCAACCGCCCCTGGCTGCAGATCGGCCGCGGCGTGCTTCTTGCCGTGCAGATCGTCTTTTCCATCTTCTCCTTTGCGGTCGTCGGGCTGGCGCACAGCCATTCCATCCTCGCCTCCGCACCGCTGATCGTTGCGGCGCTGTCCATGCCTTTGCTGGGAGAACATGTGGGCTGGCGGCGCTGGAGCGCCATTTTTGTCGGCTTCATCGGCGTTCTCGTCATCCTCAAGCCGGAGGGAGACGGTTTCGACAACCGGCTGATGATTACCTTCGTGGCCACCTTCATGCTGGCGCTCTATAGCGTCCTGACCCGCCTCGGCAGCAAAAGCGATTCGGCGATGACAAGCTTCTTCTACACCGGCGTGGCCGGTGCGGCGGCCCTGACGCTGGTCGGTCCGTTTTATTGGGTCAGTATCGAGCCGCAGGATTGGGGCTGGATGCTGGCGCTGTGCATTACCGGCATGAGCGGCCATTATTGCCTTATAAAGGCGTTCGAACTGGCGGATGCGGCCTCCGTGCAGCCCTTTTCCTATTATCAGCTGGTGCTCGTCTCCATCATCGGCGTCACCGTCTATGGCGAAGTGGTGACGTCCAACATGGTCATCGGTGCGGCGATCGTCATTGCCGCCGGCCTCTTCACCATCTGGCGGGAGCATGTGGTTGCCCGCAGGAACCGCCGGGAAACGAGACAGACGGCCAGCGCTGGAAATCCCTAGACGAGGGCCTCCTCACACCGCAGCAGCATCCCAAACAGGTCACGCGGCTCATCCGGGTCGGCCAGCAGATCAAGCTCGGTATAAAGCCCGGTGGATGACAGCTTTGAGCGCACGTAACGCAGCGCCGAAAAATCTTCCGTCGCGAAGCCGACGCTGTCGAACAGCGTGATCTGCCGGTCGCTTGCCCGCCCCTGCTTTTCACCGGTTATGACCTGCCAAAGCTCGGTTACGGGATAATCCGCCGGCAATTGCTGGATTTCACCTTCAATGCGCGTCTGCGGTGGATATTCGACAAAGATATCCGATCGCAGCAGAATGTCCCGGTGCAACTCCGTCTTGCCGGGGCAATCGCCGCCCACGGCGTTGATGTGAATGCCGGGCCCGACCATGTTGTCGGTCAGGATCGTCGCATATTGCTTGTCAGCGGTGACGGTGGTGATGATATCCGCCCCTTCGACCGCTTCCTGCGAGCTTTCACAAATCTTGATGGCAAAACCCTGCCCGGCGAGATTGCGGGCGCATTTTTCGCTGGCGGAAGGGTCGATATCAAACAGCCGCAGCGTATCGATGCCGAGAATGGCCTTGAAGGCGCGCGCCTGGAATTCGCTCTGGGCGCCATTGCCGATGATGGCCATGGAGCGGGAATTTTTGCGGGCAAGATATTTTGCGGCAACAGCGGAGGTAGCGGCGGTTCGCAGCGCCGTCAGGATGGTCATCTCGGTCAGCAGCAGCGGATAACCATTGCCGACATCGGAAAGCACACCGAAGGCCGTCACCGTCTGGCGGCCTTCCTTCATGTTCTTCGGATGGCCGTTGACATATTTGAAGCCGTAAAGCGTACCATCGCTGGTCGGCATCAGCTCGATGACACCTTCCTTCGAATGCGATGCGATGCGCGGCGTCTTGTCGAAGCTTTCCCAGCGGCGGAAATCCTCTTCCACCACCCCGGCAAGCTCGCGCAGAAACGTATCGATGCCCACGCGCAGCACAAGTTTCATCATGTGATCCACGCTGACGAAGGGGACGATATTGAGGTTCGGTATCACGGTCATCATATCACCCCTTTCAGCCGGCCCGCGTCGGGCGGTCCATAACCCGCTTGCCCATCAGGCTGGCGGCGAGATCCACCATCAACGTCGCGGTTCTGCCGCGCTCGTCGAGAAACGGGTTGAGTTCCACGAGATCGAGACTGCAGACCAGCCCGCTATCATGCAGCATTTCCATGACGAGATGCGCCTCACGGAACGTCGCGCCGCCCGGAACCGTGGTGCCGACGGCGGGCGCGATGGAGGGCTCGAGAAAATCGACATCCAGACTGACATGCAAAAGCCCGTTCGCCGCCTGAACCCGAGCGAGGAATTCGCGCAGCAGGACGGCAACACCGTGCTCGTCAATCGAGCGCATGTCGTGAACGGTGATGCCGCTTTTTTCCAAAGCGGCCCTTTCGGCCGGATCAACGCTGCGGATGCCGATCATGCCGATATTTTCCTCAGGCACCGCATGGGAAAGCGGCGGGAAATAACCGTCAAAACCCTTTCGCCCGCTGAAATAGGCAACCGGCGTACCGTGCAGATTACCGCTGCGCGTCGTCTCCAGCGTGTGATAATCGGTATGGGCGTCGAGCCAGAGCACAAAAAACGGACGGCCCTTTTCAGCCACCCGGCGCGCCATGCCGGCGACCGTCCCTGCGGAAATCGCATGGTCGCCGCCGAGAAAGATCGGTACGGCATCCGCGCTCTCACGATAGGCAGCCTCCGTCAGCGCCTCGGTCCAGGCCACGGTTTCAGGCAGATGATGCACGGCGGGATTGGGATGGTTAAATTCGCGGAAGGTCGCCGGCGTCACATTGCCGGTATCGACAACGCGATGCCCCAGTTCTTCGAGAGCATAGGCAAGCCCCGCAACGCGATAGGCGCTCGGCCCCATTTCGCATCCCAGTTGCCCGGCCCCGATCTGCAACGGCGCACCAACAAGCCTGATTTCCATTCCCGTCCTCACTTTCCTGCCAACAAGCCCAAGTTCACCACAGCGATCCGGCGAAATGAACATAAAATATTGGCAATATTATCGAAATAAGCTATCGATATGGTAAAATTGATTTATCGAATTGGTCATATGGACAATCTCGACGAGCGGCTCATAACCCTTTTGCGCCACAATGGCCGGCGCAGCATTTCCGATCTCGCAATCGAGACGGGAACCTCGCGCGCGACGGTGCGTTCGCGCATCGAAAGAATGGAGAATGACGGCGCCATCATCGGTTACACCGTCATTTTGCGCGCCGATGCAGTGGAGGCGGCGATCCGCGGCATCATGATGATCGAGATTGAAGGCCATGTGACGGACCGCGTCATCCGCACACTCGGCGGTTTTCCGGAAATCTCCGAAATCCACAGCACCAACGGCCGCTGGGATCTTATCGTGGAACTCAACGCCGCCACGCTCAGCGATTTCGACGCGGTACTGCGCCGCATCCGCTTGGTGCCCGGCATTACCGGCAGTGAGACCAGCCTCTTGCTCTCCACCCCGCGTTCCACCCGCGCACGGCTCTGAGCCACGGGCAAACGCAAAACAGGGATAAAACGCATTTTTCGATTTTTTCGACTTGCGCCCCGGAATAAATCATCTATATGACGACCCACCAAAGCGAACGCGCCACGCGCCTTACGGCTTTTGGGGAATAGTTCAATGGTAGAACAGCGGACTCTGACTCCGTCGATCTTGGTTCGAATCCAGGTTCCCCAGCCAATTATCTCCAAACAAAATCAATAGCTTGCCCGCTGGTGCGCCTGATATTCCTTGTCGCAGTCCATTTTGAATTGTTGCGACACAGTGCTAAGCAATTTCAAACACTTACAACCAATTTCACAACGATTACAAACCATTGCAAGGCAGTTTACTGCGACATGGTTTGCGACAAAACCCGCCAACTGGTGAGGCTGGCGGGTTTTGTGGTCGAGGTGGTGGCAACATTTCAGACGGGAATATTGGCAGGTCGTGTACGACCTCGCGGGCCGTAAGGTTTGCTAACCGCGATTCTCGGCCTCGGTTGCGCCAATATCGGCGGCCTTTTCAAGCTTCCGTCCGAGCCGCTCAAGCCCATCAATCAGGAAATCGATTTCTCGCTGTGTGAAGGTCAAATCGTTCTCCTCGCGCACGGCTTCCCTGTATGCTTCATCACGCTTCTCGGTCAGCATCTCGGCGGCTCGGTTGAGCCAGGCCGAGGCGCGCCGAGTGTACTCGTCCTGCGGAATGGCCGTGGTATTGGAAAGCGCCACTATCGGCTCAATCTCTGTAAAGGTCATGTCTTCAAACATCTTATCTCTCCTCATGTGGTTGATTTTAAACGACACGAAATTGTGCTCATGGAATTAACGGCCAGCGGGCGAGCGCATGACTAGGTGCTCGGTACCTTTGGTGTCGGAAAATCCCGACTGGCCAGTGGTGAACTTATGTGGAGCGGGCGCATCTGCATCTTACAGCGTTCGCGCTCCTACAGGCTTCCGCCCGCTCCGCCCTCATGCTTGCGCCGAGGGAATAAAAGACCGGGTCGCTAAGAAGCGCACACCGGCTAGGTGGCCAGCCGCATGAACAAGGCTGGCATAAAAACTGGTGGCCCGCCCACGATTCGAACGTGGAACCTCCAGGGTAGAAAACCGGTACTCTATCCAGTTGAGCTAGCGGGCCGTAGTGCGTCACGAGCGCTGCTGCGCCGCCTTAACGGCCTCGGCCCACTCGTCCTTGCGAAGACGCTGCAGATCGTTCAGAGCGGCAGCTATGGCGGGCTGTTCGCTCGTGTATTCGCCGTGGGGACATTCAACCAGCATGGCGGCGTGCCGAAGCTTACCGGCGATGTCGGCTTCGCAGTTAACAGGTGCGTTTATTATGGCATCCGAGATAATCCATGCGGCTTCGGACAGCTTGTCGCAAGCCGCGTCCGGCATCTCCCCGTGGCGCTCGCCGGCAGTGTGCAGTTCCGCGAAGAGGGCGGACATGCGCGAAATGAAGCTGCCTTCGGCGGCAGGCATTAACGTTACGTTAGCCATTGTTTCGGTTCCGTGTTGTGTTTTTCGTATCCTGGTGATACCTTTAGATCAGTTAACTATGTCTGTCAACACTAAAAGATTAGAATGATACAAATGGATCATGGTAGTTTGTCCGGCCGACAGTTGGCGGCAGCAAGAACGCTAATTGGAAAGACGCAGGCTGAGATTGCGGCGGCAGCAAGAATATCGATTCCCACCCTAAAGAGAATGGAAGCGAGTGAAGGCACCATCAGCGGTATGACCAACAACGTCGCTGCTGTAGTGCAGGCCTTGCTCGACTTCGGAATTATCTTCATCCCGTCTAACGGCAACGGCCCTGGCGTTCGATTGCGCGATCGCCCTTGAACGGCACGCGACGCCGAAACAGCTTGCTGACCGAACAGGCAAGCCACCAAATTGCCACCCTAGAAAAATGTGCTACCTTGTAAGGATGAGTACAGAGATAATTCGCACCATCTCTTGGATTTTGCTGCTAACGGCAGGGGCGGCAGCGTTGGCGCCTGCAACCTGGCGCGCACATCCCGCAATCACCGCCAACATAGATCGCTTGGCTATCTTCGCCGTTCTAGCAATGCTCTTCGTGCTCTCCTACCCTGAAGACCGTCGCGCCGTTGCTATTTTCTGTATCTTGGGCGCAATCGCTTCAGAACTTCTTCCGATCCTGACTTCAGATCGGCACCCCAAAATTCAAAAAGCCCTGATGAAAGCACTTGGCGCATTGGTAGGGGTTCTCATTGGTGCGGTAATCTTGCAGGTTTTATCCTATCGCTGACCAGTTGGACCGGAAGATCACGCGAGTGCCATTTCCGGACAATATGTTGTCCTTCGCGCCTCTCGAGATAATATTTGGCGGTGATTACAGGAGCATAATTGCGCAACCCAAATGTGATCGCCGACATGCCTCCAACTATAACCAAAAGGCAGCAAATCGCCCAATAAACGATGCTTCTCATAGTGCGTCTGAAAGTCCCAGGCATCACTTCCCCGTGCTGCCACCAACGGGAACCCTGAAGACTTTCCGCGCAGGTCTTTCTCCGGTTTTGGGGAAGAGGACAGTCACCATGCAACGATCCGGGTGTTGACGTACAGAAAGTAGCCGCCCTCCCGTTTCTGATAAGACGTCATCGACAATCCGGTTGCAATCGACGATCTCCGCCGCAACCGGCACGACCTGCTCCTGATCGGGATTGCCGACAACGCTGTACGCGGATGCCGCGAGTGCAATCAGCATAGAAAAAGACATATCAATTCCCCCTTGAAGCCAACGATAGCAACGCATCGATTTCGAGGCAATTGGTATCAGTCTTGACTAAGATGGCTCAGCTTAAACTACACACGCCATTTCGACCGGACAGTCGGCATAAGCAGAAAGGCTCAAGTACAGGCTTGTGTCTGACGACTTCAGGCATGTTGATTTTCATTGGATTTGTGGCACTGTACAACCATCCCTTTGTGGGAAGGGGGATAGATTGAAGCCAGTTCGCAGCCTCCAGTTGCGGGCTGGCTTTTACGTTATAACGAGCCGCCCTGCTCAATGCCGCGCCGCAAGGGCTTTATTGGAATGGAACCAGCCTATGTTGGCTGCCGCTGCCGGCGTGTCACCATCCACCATCCGCGATTTCGAATCGGGAAAGCGCACGCCGATTGCTAACAACCTCGCATCAATTCAAGGGGCGTTCGAAAACGGTGGCGTGATTTTCATCGACACCGGAGAGACCGCCCAAGGTTCCGGCGTCACCATTAAGGCTTGACCACAACAGCAACCGCAGACTAACTTTTAGAAGCGGCTACCAACCGCAGGCCACCCACCTGCCACCACCGAACGGGAAAATGTTCAACGCGCCTTGTGCGTATCAGGTCGGTGGTATGATCCTAGATCTCGAAGACAGAATTTACACCGCAGATGAAGTTGCGGATTTGCTCCGACTTACAAACAGAGCGGTGATCAAACTTGCCAAGGCGCATGGCTGTTGCTCTCGCTATGGTCGTTCTTACCTTTTTTCAAAGCCTGACGTGTTGGCCATATGGGAGGTGCTGCGGGAGCCCCAGACGCGACCTAAATCAGTTTTCCACCAAGTCGGCTTCAAGCCGACGCCGGACTTGAAGGATCTCGCATGGATGTTCAGGCCAGCTGTCGGCCTTGATGGCCGGGAGGCGAAAGTCCTGCGAGAGATAAAAGCTAAACGGCTACCGTGCTCCTACGTCCAGATCGATCGGGCTGGGCCGCGCACTTTCGAGAAGTTCATCGAAAAAGACCTTGTTTCGTTGGTGTCGCGCGACGATGCAGGGCGGCCGCTCGTCAAGATCAGTGACGAGGGGCGAGCCGTCATAGCGAAACTTGATAAATGGATCGAGCAGCGCCGCAAAAACGGCAAAGGGCCTGGCGGCTGGGAATGACCTCCACAAATTTCGTCGATGACGTCGTCTACTTCCTGGAGCGGCAACCCGACGGGAAATATGAGATAGACGCAGAACACTTGCTGTCGGACATAGGAGGTAACGTTCCAGGCTTCGGGGACCGCATCGCCTCTACCATTCACGACACCGGCTGGTCATTCATGGAGGTCGTCGGGCGGTATTTCGTGCGACACATTGATGAGAATTCGAACAAGGAATGGCTCGTTTGGTTCGTTATCGTGGAGTCCGTCGATCTACCAGAAGCAGATGATTTATTTGATCTAATATCCGAAACCTACAATAGGTTCATCAAAGGACGCTCGGCGCTCAAGCGCAAACGGGTATCGAATTCAGACCCGACTCCTGTCGACGGAAAAACAAACCATTTTAAACGGTGGATGGAGCAGGATGATGAGCGCCAGAAGCAAGGTCCGAAACATCGGCTGGACAAGCCGCAAATGCGAGCTCTCCGATTTCTGGCCGCACATCCCGAGATTATGACCGTGGACCTAATCCCGCAATGCGGTGAGAAGACGATGGAAGCGTTATCCAAGGTTGGATGTGTTCGGCCCGGCGGCAAGGATCACCGCGGTTTTCGCGAGTGGCACATCACCGACGAAGGGCGCGCCGAGATCGACCGCGACGACACATACAATAACTGGGTTTTTGACTGGGGAGGGTAAGGTAGCGTGGAATGAATTCAATAGTCGCCGGTTAGAAGCGCCACAAAAAAGTCTCGCCATCTCCCTCCTTGACTCTTTTCCGAAATAAGAACATTTGTAGAACAAATGAGGAGTGCGCAAAATGGCAGACGCTGAGAAAATCATTGTCGTGCAGTTCAAAAACAGCCGTAGCGGTGTCGTGCCCGGAGAAATGCGGCCAGCCTCAAACGCCGCATCCGCGGAGAAAATGGCGAGCGCCATGGCGTCGCGCCATGTTGGCGTTGCTGCATACGCCGTCACCGTGGACGAGGAAAGCGGCAGCATGGCGAACCCGCGTTTGCTTGTCTCGCACGGGCAAATTGCCGACTTGATGCCAGACTGAATTATCGGCGCGGGGGCGCGCGCCTTTTCAACACAGGGAGAAATTTGAGACTCTGAGACAGGAGAATGAGAACGTGCGCCCACAACCAAGAGAACCGGAAGCCGATCCGGTTGACCACATAATTGCATGGCACGACGGCGACAGCCGCGCCGCTATCGAAACGCTGATGGAAGACATTCAGCATCTTCGGATGCAGCTTGCGCTGGCTACCGCAGCGATGGGAAGAGGTTTTACACGGGGTTGGAAGCCGGGCGCAGATCGAGATGCCAGGTGAAGGTGCATATTTGGTGTCGGACTACTGCGGTGAGCCTGTGGGGGTGTTGTGTGAAGATTGCGAACTGCTGAAGTTCATCAGCTCTGCGGAGCTTATGATCGAGTTTGGCGACCTGTCGATGCCGACGATGCTGCGGCGCATTTCCCAAGAAGTGATCAAATGCGCGAGGCCGATGGATGGTTATTCGGGGCGCTGCATGCTTCATTACCACGTGCGATCCGGCAGTCAGATCGACGCATTGAAACAATGCGAAGCCGCCGGCCGTTAAGGTCAAGGAGATGCGAAACTGGGAGATTGTCGTTGCCAAGTGCAACTACTGCGGCCACGTTTCGAATATCCCGCACTGGCAACTGAACCGCGCGGCCAGGGCCGACACCACTGTGGACGATATTGCCAAGCGGCTAAAATGCAAACGGTGCAACGTCAAGGGTGATGTGAAGATCACGATAGCCAAGATGCCGAGGTGAGCATGAGCGACCAGACCAACAAGGCCGGCGACGGCATTCATGAGAACCACTGGTGCGAGCATCAAGGCTGTCGTAAATGGGGTGGCATCGGCTTTAGCCGCAACAAAATCGAAGAGTCATCCTGGCATTGCTGGGAGCATTATCTGCACAAGGAGCCACCTCGATGATAACCCGTATCGCTCGACAGAAAGACGCAAAGCAGCGTCTGTCCATGGCTCTGCGACAGCTCATGACGCTGTAAGAGACCTTCATAAGAGTGGCCTCGACGTGGAAATCATGGAGCTGACAATGTTAACGTCACACGGTGACATGAAGCAGTTCGATATCAGGACGTTTAGAGCAGAAGGCGCGCCGCCGGATTTAAAGGTGGTAGGAGAGTAAGGGTTCGTTCGTTGGATGGCGGCGGGATATTGCCGATCGATTCCATCCAGACGTCCTCCCAGCAAGTGCGCTCTTTCGCCGAACCGCTTGAATTTCCTAATGAGACATTAACGTTTTCAACAGGGCAAACGCGATTCTGTTACTTATTGGACACACCTTCTGCGCTTCATCTCCATTCAATCACACTAAAACAGCGAATCCGGATTGCGGAATTGGGCGACTTTCTGTCTTTTGTGAATCAACGCAGGGCCAATGAGGCGGGGACAACCAGTTTCGGGACTTCTGCGTTGGTGGATAAAAACTTTGACTGGAGGTCAACCATGAACATCAAGAGCCTTCTCATCGGCTCCGCTGCGGCTCTCGCAGCAGTATCCGGCGCACAGGCCGCTGACGCTATCGTCGCTGCTGAGCCTGAGCCCATGGAATACGTTCGCGTTTGCGACGCATTCGGCACCGGCTTCTTCTACATCCCCGGCACCGAAACCTGCCTGAAGTTCGGCGGTTACATCCGTTTCCAGACGAACATCGGCCGTGACGAGTTCAACTCTGGCCGTGGCACTTCTGACTGGGACTCCTTCACCCGCGCTCAGTTCGAAATTGACACCCGCACCGACACCGAGCTCGGTGCTCTGCGTGGCTTCATCGGCTTCCGCGGCAACGCTGACAACGGCTCGTCCTCTTCGTCTGGCGTTCACGTTGACCAGGCCTTCATCGAACTCGGCGGCCTGAAGGTCGGTAAGTTCTACAGCTGGTGGGACGATGGCCTCTCTGGCGAGTCTGACGTTCTCTCCACGAACGCTCTCTTCAACTCGGTACGTTACACCTACGACGCTGGTTCCTTCTGGGCAGGCGTTTCGGTTGACGAGCTCGAAGGCATCACTGTTGGTTGGGACGAGCCCGACAACAACGTTGGCGTTGCTCTCGGTCTCGGCGCGAAGCTCGGCGCTGCATCGCTGCAGCTCATCGGCGGCTACGACACCGACCGCGAAGAAGGCGCAGTTCGCCTGATCGCAACGGCTGATGTAGGTCCGGGCACCCTCGGCCTGGCAGGCGTATGGGCTTCTGGCCCGAACGCTTACTACACCGAATCTGAGTGGGCGATTGCTGGTGAATACGCCATCAAGGCAACCGACAAGCTGACCATCACCCCCGGTGCACAGTACTTCGGCAACTACTACGTTGGCGGTCCTGACTTCACCAACGACGACGCTTGGCAGGCGGGCCTGACGGTTGATTACAAGATCACCAACGGCCTCTCCATGAAGGTTGCAGCTAACTACCTCGACGTCGACAACGTTGACGAAGAGTGGAACGGCTTCATCCGTCTGCAGCGTTCGTTCTAATCTGATCTGACATTGTCAGTGATGGAAGCCTCGGCAGAAATGCCGGGGCTTTTTTGCTTGAAAAATCCCCAAGACACGCACATCAAAAGATTGTATTATCTTCCTCGATGTTCTGGCGAAGATCCACAGCCGAAAGGCTTTCGCTAGTGATCCCAGTCACCCTCCTCGGCCCGGCCCTGGGTCGAGGAGGACGGGACACCTTAAACCACGATCTTACAAACAGCTCTCCCCTGCCTTGATTTCGCGAAAAGGTAGTGTTTGAATGCACATGCTCCTGTGGGAGGGGCTCTACATGGACCTGCTCGCTACCTCCAGTGGTGGGCAGGTCTCTTAAGTCTGCATCAACACCTCTCGGCAAGCGGGTTAACTCAGATAGCCCTACTGCGAGGGCGTGGTTGATTTTCGAAAGCTCTATCGAGTCGTTCGTTCATGCTTTCGATGCGGTTGCCGATCCCCTCGATAGCGCGCAACAACTGCGCCGTCTGCTCCTGCATTCCCGCCTTGGTCGCGTACGTTTCGGCGACGTGGGTTTTGTGTTGGGCAAGCTCTTCCCTTGCCAGCGAAGCCATTGCCGAGGCCGCAGACGCCGCCGCTGACGCTTCGGTCTTTGCAGCACCGATCTTCGCGTCAACGTACTTCCACAGGCCGAAGATGAAGCCGAAGACCAGCACGAAGAAGCCGACGGCGCCCATGATCTCAGCGCCGGTCATGGCTTCACCCCGCACAGCTTCTGCAGCTTCTCATTTTCAGTGAGGATTTGCCGCTTTGTCTCTGGCGTCATCTGATCATCGACAGACGGCCGCACCGGACGCGCTATGTCGCAGTAGCTACCGCTTGTCGTGCATCCACTTGCCAAGAGCGTCATCAACGCCAGCGTCATCCAGATTCCTGATTTCATTTTCAACATCCCCGGCCTTCTTGATGGCCTTGGCATTCGCTGCGGCCTGTTCATCCTTTGCCGCGGAGCGCCCTGCTCTCTGGCCATACAAAAAGACGCCCGCGAGGATCGCGAGCGCCGTACCGATTGCTGCTAGGTAGCCTTTGAGTTTTGCCCACAGGAGGATCAAACTACCACCTCCTTGCCGCGCCAGCTATTCCAGCGGCGGGCGATCACATCACGATTGCGGTACGCAACGTAGACCACGACAGCCACAGCGACACCGGCAACAATCCAGCCCCAAGGAAGGCCGGCGATGAAAGCGAGCAAGCCTGAGCTTGCAGCTGAGCCGACACCCTTGGTAACGGCTTCCTTTGCTGCCGACGCAACGCGCCGAAGCTGTGCGAGAGTGGCCGGTCCAATGATGCCGTCGGCGAGCAGGTGCGGATGCGCCTTCTGGTAGGCAATGACCGCGGCCTTTGTCTTCTCGCCCATCCAGCCGTCGATCGCGCCGGGATTGAGACCGGCTGCAGTCAGCAGCTCCTGCGCTTCCTTCACAACCGGATCCGGCTGGGAAGGCGGCTCTGCCGTCACCTCCTTCGTTGCGCTGGTCACACCGGTGTAGATACCTTTCTCGAAGAGCAAGGCCTCTTCCTTACGGCGACGCACGAGACCCGGCAGTTTCTTGCCTTTCGCCGTGTTGTAGTTGGCGGCGAGATGAGCGGCGGCCTTCTTGATCTGGCCTTTGCGCCAGTAGTCGGCCCACGTCCATTTCATGGCGCCAACGCCGAGATTGAACGTGACAGAAGTGGCCGCGTCGAGCTCGTGCTGCTTGCGGTCGGAGGGAGAACCGGCAACGACGGCAGGAACGTATTCAGCGGCAAGCACGGCGCCGAGGATCGCATCGCTCTGCGCGGCGGTGATCTTGGTCTTGCCTGGCACGAGCTTTGTGATGCCGATCTTTGCAAGCTCGCGGCGCACGGAATCGCTGCGCATAGTGAAGCCCGTACCGATCGTCGGAACGCCGACGGGGTCAAGATAGGCGGTGAGCGGATTGCCCTCATGCAGGCGCACGAAAGCCCTCCCCCGTGTGGAGATTTTGGTGATTGGCATTTGGTTTTCCTGATTTTTACGGGTTGTTTCTCGCCCACCACGTGGGCGCCTTATTCATCTGGCGTTCATGCACCAAAGGCCACCTTGCGCGCGGTCGCTCCGCCCAGCGACCCGACAGAGGCCCGCAGCAACCCCAGCCACTGCGGGCCTCGACCCGTTCAGCCCCGGTTCATCCCTGCCACCGCATTCTCGCAATCATGGAACTGAAGGCGCCGACACACGTTTGAGTGCCTCAATGGGAGATGAGATTATGAAGCTTCTGACCGCAGCAATTGCGCTCTTATCGGTCGGCATTCTTAGTGGATGCGTTGAAGATGGAGGCTACCGTACTGGCGGCTATTATTCGTCCGGCGTTTCCTACCGTTCATACGATCGAGACCGCTATTATGGAGACCGGTACCGCCGCGACTATGACCGTCGCGATTGGCGCGATCGGAGGGAATCGAGAGACAGACGCGAGGATCGTAGGGAGTGGCGTAGCGAACAGCCACGCCAACCGCAGTCGCAAGGCGGCAAACGCGTCATACGCCCCCACATATTGTATCGAAACGCGGACTAGCCGGCATTCAGGACGGTTTCCGGGTTACGCTACCGGCCACGCAATTGGAGCAATCTCGGCAAGAAATTGCTCGACGGTTGGCTGTGGTCGCTGACCAGCCTGAAACTTGGCAAGCTCGCCGTATGCGTACCGCCAAACGTTATCGCGCCACGCGACGAAGGCCTGAGCTGTTGATTTCCGCGCAGAAGTGAGCCGGTTTTTCCACCGAGAAGTGAGCCACCTCTGAGTATGGTTTTCTGATCAGGTTTTGGTCAAGGGCTTGGCTTTTCTCCTCTCTTGTGTGCTGCGGCGGCGGAACTGGCTTTGAAGCGGAAGCTGTCGTTTCCTGTTTCCAGGATATGGCAACGATGGGTCAGGCGATCGAGGAGCGCGGTGGTCATTTTGGCATCGCCGAAGACAGATGCCCATTCGCTGAAACTCAGGTTGGTGGTGATGACGACGCTGGTCCGTTCATAAAGCTTGCTCAGCAGGTGGAAGAGCAATGCTCCACCTGAGGCGCTGAATGGCAGATATCCAAGCTCGTCGAGGATGACCAGGTCAAGACGGACCAGGGTCTCGGCGATTTGTCCCGCCTTGCCCTTGGCCTTTTCCTGCTCAAGCGCATTGACCAGTTCGATCGTCGAGAAGAAGCGAACTTTTCTGCGATGATGCTCGATGGCCTGGATGCCGAGGGCTGTCGCGACATGGGTTTTGCCTGTTCCTGGGCCGCCGACAAGCACGACATTGTGCGCTCCATCCATGAACTCACATCGATGCAATTGCCGCACTGTCGCTTCGTTGATCTCGCTGGCGGCGAAGTCAAAGCCGGAAAGATCCTTGTAAGCCGGGAAGCGAGCCGCCTTCATATGATAGGCGATGGAGCGAACCTCGCGCTCGGCCATTTCGGCTTTCAGCAACTGCGACAGAATGGGCACCGCCGCATCGAAAGCCGGGGCCCCTTGTTCGATCAGGTCTGTGACGGCCTGGGCCATACCGTACATCTTCAGGCTTCGCAGCATGATGACAACGGCGGCACTTGCAGGATCATGACGCATGGCGACCTCCTGCGATCCGGACGCGCAGGCCATCATAGCGTTCAACATTTGCCTCAGGTTCACGCCGTAAGGTCAGCGCCGGCGGCGTATCGATACCGGGACCGTCGGTCGTCTTGCCGTCGATCAGCATGTGCTGCAGATTCAGCACATGCGTTTTGGTCGCCACGCCCGCCTCCAGGGCGAGTTCCACGGCTTGCAGGACGGCCTCTTCGTCGTGATGAAGGACAAGGGCGAGGATATCGGCCATCTCACGATCACCGCCGGGACGGCGAAGCATCTGGTCCTGTAGTTGCCGAAAGGCCGAAGGCAATTCCAGGAAGGGCGCACCATTACGCAACGCACCGGGTTTGCGCTGGATGACGGCAAGGTAATGCCGCCAGTCGTAAATCGTTCGCGGCGGCTTGTCGTGACTGCGTTCAATGATCCGCGTATGTTCGCAGAGGATATTGCCCTCGGCTGCAACGACCTATAGCGCGGCGATCAGGATGAGAATCTCACCTAGATTGCCGCTACGCAACGACCAGTCGCTCGGGATAAATCCGCAGGCTGACGGGCCGGTTCGCAAAAGACGCAGGCACGCTGTAGCGGTTCCGTTCGAAGGTGATCAGGCATGTCGGTGAGACGCGCTTGCTTTGCTCGACGAAGCCGTCAAAGGCGGCAGGCAACGTCATTAATGCCGCCTTCTCTTCGGCCCAAACGTCGGCGATCGTACCGGGCAAAGTGCCGTGCGGTGTCTCACGCCATAGATCCTGGCAGTGCTGTTCCAGCCAGACGTTCAGTGCCGCCAGATCTGCGAAGGCGGGCATCTGTTGCCACAACCGCGGACGGGCATCCTGGACGTTCTTCTCGACCTGTCCCTTCTCCCAGCCTGCCGATGGATTGCAGAACTCAGGCGCAAAGACGTAATGGTTCGTCATCGCGAGGAAACGGATGTTGACCTGCCGCTCTTTGCCGCGACCGACACGATCGACCGCCGTCTTCATGTTATCGTAGATGCCGCGACCAGGCACGCCGCCGAACACACGGAAGCCGTGCCAGTGGGCGTCGAAGAGCATCTCGTGTGTCTGCAAAAGATAGGCACGCAAGAGGAACGCCCGGCTGTGCGCCAGCTTGATGTGTGCGACCTGAAGCTTCGTACGCTCACCGGCTATGACAGCGTAGTACTCACTCCAATCGAATTGGAATGCTTCGCCAGGACGGAAAGACAGCGGAACGAATATGCCACGCCCCGTCGTTTGCTGCTCACGTTGCCGATCAAGTCGCCATTCACGGGCAAAGGCAGCCACCCGGCCATAGGAGCCGGTAAAACCAAGGGCAACCAGATCAGCATGAATCTGCTTCAACGTACGCCGCTGCTTGCGCGATTTTCCAGCCTCGCTCTTCAGCCAACCCGCCAGTTTGTCGGCAAATGGATCGAGCTTGCTCGGTCGTTCGGGGACCGTGAATGTCGGCTCGATCGTGCCGGCATTCAAATATTTGGAGATGGTGTTGCGTGACAATCCGGTTCGTCGGCTGATCTCGCGCACCGACAACTTCTCGCGCAGTGCCATCCGACGGATGATATTCAAAAGTCCCATGTCCGGCTCACTTCTGCGCGGAAATCAACACCAGGGCACAAAGATGGCATCCACGGTCGCTTTCGGCAGGAAAACAGAGAAAAATCAAAGGCGGTTTTGTTAAGCCTCTGAAATCATGTGAGAATCCAGGTTCCCCAGCCAATTCTCCCTAAAAGCCCTAAATTCCTTGATTTTCCAGTCGTGCCGGATAGTGTTTTGGCATCATTGGCGACCTGATGCCCAGAACTGATGCCCAAAGGTGATGCCCACGCCGTTCAAGCGCGAGGGGCAAAGCAGGGCATTCGTCATGGCTCTGCGCCACGAAGTCGAGAATCTGATCCGCCGCGGAAATATCTTCTATTGGCGGGCACGCGTCCCGGCCGCTCTCATCAACTGCGGTCCCGGTACGTGTCAACGGGGCGGTCGCCAATCAGTTCGATGAACAACGCGAGGCGACTCTGTTCTGTCGAAAGATCGCGTTCGATGTTAGCTCCGCCTCCGAGGCGTCGCGCGGCGATATATGTCGGGATCACATCGGTCAGTGTCGGCTGAGGCGACTTCGGACGCTTAACCGTTCGTCGATCCAGCTCGAAGGCCGGAATGAGCCTCCCATGACCATCGCGACGGGTGCCTTCGTCATCCGGCAGGGGCTGAGGAGGTGCGTGTCCTTTATCCGTCTCCCGTTGCGGCAACGACGATGCCGTAGACGGGGGAATGGTCGGGACCTGTTTCGACACAGCGTTCGAGAGCGCGGACGATGCCGAGAGTTTTGCGGCGGACTGCTTCAGAATCTCTGAATGGCCGACAACAAGTTCGTTGAACGGCTCGCCGCGGGCCTGCTGCTCCAGTCCCCTATTGAGGCTGACGAGGTCGCGGATGCCTGCAGTTCGCCAATAGGGATCCGCGCGTCCGAGCGGTCGATCATCCGGAGATAGGCCTTCAGCGCGCCTTTCATCTCGATGACGGCTTCAAGAGCCCGCATCTCGCCGTCGTCGTCATCTTGCATGCCTCTACCGTGCCTCATCTCATCGAACATCAATCTGGCCTTCGCCGCCAGAAGGTCGGCTAACAGCCTGGCGCGCCTGTGGGAGCAGGCGCCGAGGCTTAGCCGCAACGGAGGAATAGCACATGTGCCGCCGCCCGTCTTTGATACCTTGATCTGGAAGATGTAGACGGAGCCGGATTTGGCGAGGTAGGGACCGGGTCCCCTGCCTTTGGGCTTCGCAGACGGCATCTGATTCGACGGCTCGGGCGATACCCCGACGTGTACCGGAAGGTGTACCGGGCGCGATACCTGCATGATTTCACTCCTCAAGAGCCGCTAGCGATCAGAGGTTTTGCGCGGCAATCCAAGGGTTTACAGGTAATCTGGTGGGGGGGGGGGGGTTACAACTTGGCGGAGAGGGTGGGATTCGAACCCACGATACCCTTGCAGGTATGCCGCATTTCGAGTGCGGTGCATTCGACCACTCTGCCACCTCTCCGCATGCGCGAACGCTTGCGTTGCGCGCTCCTCTTAAACATCAATGGCGGGGCTGACAAGGGGAATTTCGTGTTTATGTCACAAATTATTCGCCATGGATGAGGCTCGGGAAATGCATCGGCTTCTGGCCGTTTTGGCAGATATTTTTAAGGTGACACAAACGATCCGCTGCGGTGCGCGTTACAGTCGATCACGGCGTCAGAGCCGTTGATAACGCCGCAAGATTTCCAGGATTTTTTCATCCTGCGCTTTATCCGGCAGAAGGGCCGGTTGGCGACTGGCGCCAACGGAAGGGTCCTGGAGATAAAGCGAGCGCTTGACCATGGCGGGTGCGAAGCCGAGGGCGTAGAGATCGGTGCGGAAGTCAGTGTAGATTGCCTGCTGGCGTTCGGCCTCGGTGATATCGCCGGCGTTGAAAGCATTGAGAATGCCGGCCAGAACATCCGGCAGTGCGTTGCCGAGGCCGGAAATGCAGCCTGCCGCGCCGTTCTGTAACGACCAGAGAACGAGGTGATCCGGGCCGGAATAGACATCGAAACCCGGCATCTCCTTTGCCACCTGAAGATAGGCTTCGAGCGTCTGCTGCGCGCCGCCGGAATCCTTGATGCCTGCGATATTGTCATGGATGGCGAGTTTGCGTGCGGTTTCAGGCTCTATGTGGTTCTGGGTGCGGGCGGGAATGTCATAGAGATAGACCGGCGTTTCAACGGCATCGGCCACTGTCGAGAAATGGCGGATCAGGCCATCCTGCGTACAGGCGATGAAGAAGGGCGTGATGACGGCGATGCCGTCGACGCCGATGCGGTCGAAGGCTTTGGCAAGTTGCAGGGTTTCGAATGTGGCGGGCATGCCCGCATTCACGATGACCTTGGCACGGCCTGCAACTTGGTCCACCACCTCTTCGGTCAGCCGGATTTTTTCCGCATGCGTCAGCGCGGTAAAATCGCCATTGGTGCCGGCGCACATGATGTTGTTGCCGGCGGCCACCTGGCGGCGCACCTGCGCGCGGGTTGCCTCATAGTTGATGGTTTCGTCCTCGTTGAAACAGGTAACGAGCGCGACGAAAGCTTGTTTGCTCATGAAAAAACTCCGCGTGAATTTGCGACGGCGTCACCGGTGACGGCGGCATGACGCTGAGATTGTATATCGGGGTCGGGATTGAGGCTGGCGGATAAAAGCGCACGGGTATAGGCCTCGCGCGGCGCTTCGAACACCTGGCGTACAGTGCCCAACTCTACAACCTCTCCGCGCTGCATGACCATGACGTGATCGGCAAAATCCCGAACAACCGGCAAATCATGCGCGATGAAGATGAAAGAGAGGCCCATTTCGCGGCGCAGCTTGTCCAGAAGTGCGATGACCTGCGCCTGAACCGAGACATCGAGAGCCGAGACCGCTTCGTCGCAGATGATGAGCTTGGGTTCCAGCGCCAATGCGCGGGCAATCGCGATCCGCTGCCGCTGACCGCCGGAGAACTGGTGCGGATAACGGCGCATATGTTCCGGCGAGAGACCCACCTGATGCAGCAATTCGGCAACCCGTTCACGCCATCTTGCCTTGGGCAATATCTCCGGATGGATGACCCAGGCCTCGGAAATTAATTGAAACACGGTCATGCGCGGATTGAGCGACTGGGTGGGGTCCTGAAACACCATCTGCAAATCGCGCCGGAGCGCAAAAAGTTCAGCAGGCGAGAGCTTGAAAAGGTCGCGGCCCTTCCACAAGGCGCTGCCCGCATCCGGCTCGTCCAGCCGCAAGAGAATACGCGCCAGCGTCGATTTGCCAGAACCGCTTTCACCGACGACGGCAATGGTTTCTCCGGGCATGAGGTCGAAGGAAATGCCCTTCAGCGCCTCGAAGGCGCCGTAACGCTTGCGCACGTCACGCACGCTGAGCAGCGCTTCGCCCACCCCCTGCGGCTCATGCATGTCGCCCTTGCCGGGTGCTGCGCTGATGAGCTTGCGGGTATAGGGGTGTTGCGGATTTCGATAGACCTCGCGAACCGTGCCGGCCTCGACCAGAACACCCTTTTCCATCACAACCACGCGATCGGCGATTTCGGCGACGACGCCGAGATCGTGAGTAATGATGAGCACGGCCATGCCGGTTTCCCGCTGCAATTCCTTGAGCAGCGAAAGCACCTCAGCCTGCACCGTCACGTCAAGCGCGGTGGTCGGCTCATCGGCGATCAGGAGATCGGGCCGAAGCGCCAGCGCCATGGCGATCATGACGCGCTGGCGCTGACCGCCGGAAAATTCATGCGGATATTTCTTCAAGGCCCCGTCCGGGTCAGGAATGCCGACGCGGGCGACAAGCCGCCTCGCCTCCGTTTCCGCTGCCGCATTGCTCATGCCATGGGTGGTCATCGCCTCGCGGATCTGCCAACCGACGGTATAGACCGGATTGAGGTGGCTGAGCGGGTCCTGAAAGATCATGGCGATGCGCCGGCCGTTGATCTCGCGGCGCGCCTCGGTCGGCATGGTCAGAAGGTCCTGACCGTCGAGCAATATCTGACCGCTGCTGATATGTCCGGGCGGCATGTCGATGAGGTTCATGATGGCCGAGGACGATACCGACTTGCCCGAACCGCTTTCGCCGAGGATGGCCAGCGTTTCGCCACGGTCGATATGGTAGGAGACATCCTTTACCGCATGGACGACACCGTTTGCGGTGTGGAACTCCACGGAAAGGTTGCGCACGTCGAGAAGACGGTCAGCCATGCTTGCGGCCTTTCATTTCCAGGCGCCAGCGCTGCACGGGATCAAGCGCGATGCGCAGCCAGTTGGAAAGCAGGTTGAGCGACAGGGTTGTGAGGATGATGGCAAGTCCCGGCCAGAAGGACAGCCACCAGGCATTGGTGAGATATTGCCGCCCCTGCGAAATCATCAGGCCCCAGGTGATTTCCGGCGGCTGAATGCCGATACCGAGGAAGGACAGCGCGCTTTCCGCCAGCATCACATAGGCGAAATCAAGCGTGGCAAGCGTCGTCAGCGTCGGCAACACGACGGGCAGGATGTGGCGGAACAGGATGCGCTTGCCGGATGCGCCCATCACGCGCGCCGCCTGCACAAACATACGCTCGCGCACCTCAAGCACCTCCGCCCTTGTCGTCCGGATGTAAACGGGAATGCGGGTGATGGCGAGAACCAGCATCAGGTTGAGGATGGAGGAGCCGAGCAGATAAAGCACGATGACCGCAATCAAGAGCGACGGGAACGACATGATCACATCAGCAAGCCGCATGATGATCTGGCCGACACGGTCGGAGGAAAAACCGGCAATCAGCCCGAGCACGGTGCCGGTGATGGCAGAAAGAAGCACCGCGCCGGCGGCGATCATCATCGTGTTTTGCGTTGCGGCGACAATGCGCGCGAGAAGCGAACGGCCGAGCGCATCCGCCCCCAGCCAGAAATACCACTCGCGCTGCCAGTCGAACGGGGCGAGGTTGCGTCCGCGCAGGTTCTGTTTCGTCGCCAGATCGCCGAGCCATGCCGGGCCGACAAAAGCGAGGATAACGACGATGACCAGGAAGATCGCGGCGCAGAGCGCGAATTTATCCGCCCACAACATGCGCAGCATACGTGTTGCGAAGGACGGCTCGGCGGTGATCTCGGTGTCGGCGCTGGAAAGGCTCATGGCTGAAAGGCATCCTCAGTGCCGGATACGCGGATCGAGGAGCGCATAGGCGATATCGATCAGAAGATTCATCAGGAAGATCGCCAGCGCGGTCACGAGAATGGCGGCCAGCACAACGTTGAAATCGCGCTGAAGAATGGAATCGATCATCAGCTTGCCAACGCCGGGAAAACCGAAAATGGTCTCGACGATGACGGCGCCGTTCAGAAGGCTTGCCGCCTGATCGCCAATGACGGTGATGACCGGCAGCATGGCGTTTCGCAAAGCGTGGATGAAAATGATCGGACCCGACTTCACGCCCTTGGCGCGCGCCGTCTTGACATAGGCCGAGGACAAAGCACCGATCATCGAGCCGCGCACCACCTGCACGATAATGCCGAAGGGGCGAACAAAAAGGACTGCGATCGGCAATATCCAGTGCAGCACGGAGCCCGTTCCCGACGTGGGCAACCAGGCGAGATTGACAGAGAAGATGACGATGGCGACGATTGCCAACCAGAAATCCGGCACGGATGCACCGATGAGCGAGATACTGGAAGCCATGCGGTCGAAGAAGCCACCAGAGCGGAAAGCCGCAAGCGAACCGATGACGATGGCGGCGGAGGTAACAAGCGACATGGTGATGACAGCGAGCCAGAGCGTCCAGACAAAAGCCTCCAGCACCACATCCAGCGCCGGGCGCGCTTTTCTCAGTGATTCTCCGAGATCACCCGTCATCACATCGCCCGCATAGCGCAGGAACTGCACCGTCAGCGGATCGTTCAGCCCGTGCAGCGCCCGAAACTGCTGCTTCAACTCCTCCGAAGCCTCCACCGGCAGAAACAATGCGGCCGGGTCCCCCGTCAGGCGCGACAGGAAGAAAACCATCACGATGAGGCCGATCAGGGAGATCAGGCTCGCAACGGAACGTTTTCGGATGAAACTCAGCATGGTTGCCTCCGGTTTTTCAATTCGGCGGCGAAGCTTTCGCTGCGCCGCCGCTTCTCAATTGACAAGACGCGGGGTCTTATTTGATGCCGATTTCCGAAAGCTGCAGCATCGAGTTCGTGGAGATGGTGGGCTTGAAGTCCAGCCGTTCCGAGACGCGGGAGAAGCCGACCATGTGGAACAGCAGCACGTCGGCCACCACATCGTCGTGCAGATAAGCGATGAGTTCCGACCAGAGCTTGGCGCGCTCGTCACCGACCGCTGCGGATGCACGTTCAATCAGATCGTCAACCTTCTTGTCCGAGAAGCCGGACTGCGTGCCCTTGGTGGCATATTTGAAGAACATGGTGAAGGACGGGTCGCCCTTGGAATTGTCGTGCATGGCGGCGACGATCTGCGGTCCCCTGCCTTCCTTGAAGGGCTTGGAATAATAGCTTTCGTGCTCGGCCACTTCCACGAATTTCAGGTCGATCTTGAAACCGACATCCTGTAATTGCTGCTGGATCGCCTCCATGATCTCGGTGACGTTGGGGAAATTCGCGGTACGCGCGATGATGGTGATCGGCGCATCCACCTTCACACCGGCAGCCTTTGCTTCCTCGAGCAGCTTTTTTGCGCCCTCGGGGTCATAGGGAAAGACCTTGACGTCGGGGTTCCAGCCAAGCGTGGTCGGCGGAACGAGCGCCGTGGCCAGCACGGCGCCTTCTGGAACCAGCGTGCCGAGGAAGGCCTGCCGGTCGATGGCGAGGTTGAGCGCGCGGCGCACCCGCACATCGTTCAGCGGCTCTATATTGTGATCGAGACGCATATAGACCGTCTCGCTGTCGAGGTAGGAAAAGTCGGTCTTCGCATTGGTGGCGTCTAGCTGGGAAATCGAAGGCGAGAGATCGGCTTCGCCGGTCTGCACCATGGCCGCGCGAACCGAAGGATCGGCACGGAAAAGATAGGTCGCTTCCGTCACCTGCGGCTTGGCGCCCCAATAGTCGTCGCGTGCGGTGAGGACAATCTGCTGGCCCGGCGTCCAGTCGGTCAGCTTGTAGGGCCCGGTGCCGACAGGCTCTCGGATGAATTCCATCTTGGTTTCTTCGGGAACGATGGTGACCAACGACATCAAGAGCGGCAGAATAGGCTGCGCCGGTTCGGCCTTGAAGTCGATCGTGTAATCATCAACGATCGATGGGGTCACCGTCATGCCACCGAAATAACGACGGGACTCGCAGGCGTTCTTGTCGCTCATAATGCGTTCGAAGCTGTGCTTGACGTCCTTGGCATCGAACGCCGTGCCGTCGGAAAACTTTACGCCTTCGCGCAGGTGGAAACGCCAGCTTCCATCGGCATTCTGCTCCCACTTCTCGGCAAGGCGCGGCTGAACATCCTTTTTGCCGCGCACATCAAGCTCGGTCAGCGTCTCGCTGACATTTTCCATGATGATGCGACCGATGTTGGAGCGGGTGGCCATGCAGGGCTCCAGCAGGTCCGCCTCTTCCGCCAGCACGATCTTGATCGGACCCGATGCCGCGAGCGCCGGCGAAACCGCAGCGCTGAAGGAACCCAAGACAAGGGCGCCCGCAATCAATGACTTCTTCATTCCGTTCTCCTCCCAGATTCAGAAATTCAGCAACATGGCGGCGCGCCGCAAGGGGCATCTGAAAAAATCCCCGTCTCCTGCATTAAGGAGCATGGCATGCGGATGATTGTCTCCTCCACCCGTTAGCGAAGCATCGACGCTATCATATTTTTTGTCAATTTATTTTTCTATTGCGGCTTTCATCTGAGTTTCGATCCTATATTTTATCATTAATAAACAGCGATTTAATTATAAAAATCAAAAAATTTCGATCTTCTTTTTTATCAAATAAACTTGACAACTTTTTGAATATGTCATTTTCATCGAGACAAGAGGAGACCACGATGACCCCTGATGACATCGCTCGCGCCATGACCGGAACCATGCATGCCGTATCGGAAAACCGGCAGGAAGCCTTTCTGCCGTCGCCCATGATCCAGAACCATGCGAGCTTCCTGCACCTTCTGGACGATGGCGCCCTGCTCTGCGCATGGTTCGGCGGCACGCTGGAAGGAAAATCGGATATTTCGATTTTCGCATCCGTACTGACGGCGGGTGCAACCCGGTGGGGACCGCCGCAGCGACTGAGCCACGACCCCTCCCATTCCGAACAGAACCCGGTTGTCTTCACCGCGCCGGATGGCGTTCTGTGGCTGTTTCATACCGCTCAGCCCTCCGGTAATCAGGATGAATGCCGCATTCGCATGGCGCGGATCCACCGCGACGCGACTGCGCCGGAAAAGCTTGTTTCCGAGGAAGGACGTTTTCTCGATCTCCCGCAGGGCTGCTTCATCCGCGCGCCGCTGCGCATCCGAGATGACGGTGCCTGGCTGCTGCCGATCTTCCGCTGCATCCAGCGTCCCGGCCAGAAATGGAACGGTAGCCACGATACGGCAGCGCTCGGCATATCCACGGACAATGGTGCGACCTGGCGATTGCAGGATCTCGAGGAATCGACCGGCTGCGTGCATATGAGCCCGGTTGCGGTGACGAATGGGGACTACGCCGCCTTCTTCCGCCGCCGTCAGGCTGACTTCGTCTACCGCACGCAAAGCGCCGATGGCGGCCGCTCGTGGTCAAAGCCGGAGCCGACCGATGTGCCCAACAATAATTCCTCCATTGCGGTCATCAAGCTCAACGATGGCAGGTTGGCTATGATCTGCAACCCCGTCAATGCCGCGCAGTCGAGCGATCGCCGCGCCTCGCTTTACGACGAACTGGGAGAGGACGACGACAGGCCGGATGCCGATCCGAGCGGCGGGTGCGTTCCCGTCTGGGGCGTGCCGCGCGCGCCTGTTTCAATCTGCCTGTCCGACGATGACGGGCGCAGTTTTGCCACCAGAATCCTGATCGAAGACGGGCCAGGCACCTGCCTTTCGAACGATTCGACCGATGGGCGCAATCTGGAAATGTCCTATCCGTGGCTTCTGGAAGCGCCGGACGGTACGCTGCATGCAAGCTACACCTATCATCGCCGTGCAATCAAATATGTCCGGCTGGCGCCCGGCTGGGCTGACGAGAACGACGGGAGACAAAGATGAGCAATATTATTGGCATCACCATGGGCGATCCCTGTGGTGTCGGCCCGGAGATCACGGTGCGGGCGCTCGCCGAAATGTCCGGTTCGGATCGTGCAGCGACGCGTATTTACGGCAACCTCGCCACGCTGGAAGCGGCGCGGGATGCGCTCGGCGTTGATATCGATCTTTCTCAGCACGTGGTCGACCTGCCAGTGGAGAACGCGCCGCTGCCCTGGGGTACATTGTCGCCTGTTGCCGGAGACGCCGCGTTCCGCTTTATCGAAAAGGCTGTTCGCGATGCCGAAGCGGGCGCAATCGGCTGCATCGTCACCGCGCCGATCAACAAGGAAGCCCTGAATCTCGCCGGTCACCATTATGACGGGCACACCGGCATGTTGCGAAGCCTCACCGGCTCCTCGGCCGCCTATATGCTGCTTGCTTCAGAGCGGTTGAAGGTCATTCACGTTTCCACCCATGTCTCCCTGCAGGAAGCCATTCGCCGGGCGACGACGGAGCGGGTGCTGGCAACCATCCGAGCCGGCAACGCGCATCTGAAACGCATCGGTTATGGTCAACCGCGCATCGCGGTTGCCGGCATCAACCCGCATTGCGGTGAAAACGGCCTGTTCGGCAACGAGGATGACAATCAGATCGCACCGGCGGTCGTCGCCGCACGCGCCGAAGGCATCGAGGTGCAGGGACCGATTTCCGCCGACACCGTGTTCCACCGGGCTTACTCCGGCGCTTTCGATCTCGTCGTCGCGCAATATCACGATCAGGGCCATATCCCGATCAAACTTGTCGCTTTCGACACCGCCGTCAATGTCTCCGTCGATCTGCCGATAGACCGCACCTCCGTCGATCACGGCACGGCTTTCGATATCGCCGGCAAGGGCATCGCCAATCACGGCAACATGAATGCGGCCATCGCCTATGCGCGCAAGCTGGTGGCGGGCAAGGACCGAAAGGGATGAGCACCATGTCGACAGCTCCCATTCTCATCCACCAGCCACGCCGGCTCGCCGTTGGCGCTGGCACCGTTTCACAGGTCGGCGTCTGGGCGGGGAAAACCGCATCGACCCTCGTTATCGCCACACCGCTGACGGCCAAATTTGCCGAACGGCTGCAATTGCCGGGTCCTTTCACTGTCTTCGACGCCATTCCCGGCGAGCCGGACACCACAACGCTCGAAGCCGCCCTTGCCGCGGCACGCGCCGCCAAGCCGGATCTCGTCATCGGCCTCGGCGGCGGTTCGGTAATGGATGTGGCGAAGCTGGTCGCGGCGGTCTGGAATTCCGGCCAGACGCTTGAGGATGTGGCTGGACCGAACAGGGTTGCCGGGCGCAACACGCGGCTGGTGCAGATCGCCACCACCGCCGGAACCGGCTCCGAAGCCGGCATCCGTTCGCTTATCACAGACCCGGTGAAAGGCAGCAAGATCGCGGTCGAAAGCCCTCATCTGATTGCGGATTTCGCCGTGCTCGATCCGGAACTCACCTATTCGGTCCCACCAGCCGTTACAGCGGCAACGGGTGTGGACGCCATGGCCCATTGCGTCGAAGCCTTCACCAATCGCAAGGCCCATCCGATGATCGACGGTTTCGCACGCATGGGCTTTGCACTGGTCGGTAAATATCTGGCGCGCGCCGTCCGCGACGGTGCGGATACTGAAGCGCGGGAAGGCATGATGCTTGCCTCCTATTATGGCGGCATCTGCCTTGGTCCGGTCAATACGGCCGCCGGCCATGCCATCGCCTATCCGCTCGGCACGCTTCTTAACCTGCCGCACGGGCTGGCGAACGCCATCGTCTTCCCGCATGTTCTGGCCTTCAACCAGCCCGCCGTTTCTGCGAAGACGGCGGAAGTGGCGGGAGCGCTCGGGCTTCGCGAACATCTTTCGCCTGATGATTTGCGCAAGGCCGCGACGGATTTTTGTGCCGGGCTCGGCATCGAAATGTCGCTCGCACGGCACGGCGCGACTGAAGCCGATCTTACCCGCTACGCTGAGGATGCGCATGCCATCCGCCGGCTGATGGACAATAACCCCGTCGACATGAGCCTCGAGGATGTGCTCGGCGTTTACCGCCACGCCTTCTAAGCAAAAATCCGGTGCGCGAACGCGCGCATCGGTCTTCAGTCACCCGCTTAATCCGTGTGCGAAGACTCAAACAGGCGATCGCGCGATCCGGTCAGGTGCTGGAGCATCAGCTGGCGTGCCGCCTCTGCATCCCCATCGGCAATCGCCTTTGCGATTGCCTCATGCTCGGCAAAAACACGCGTCAGACCGGATGCCTCCCGCTTCACTGACATGCCGTGGAACTTCATTCCCACGGCAATATGGTCCTTCAGCGCTTCCATCGCAGTGGAGAAATAACTGTTCCGCGCCGCCCGTGCGATGGCGAGGTGAAACTGATAATCGGCATCCTCGCGGTGGGACTGGCGATTGGTCGCATCCCGCATCAGTTCGAGCGCCTTCCGGATCGCCGCAAGTCTCTCGCCATCGTGCCGCAGAGCCGCGGCCGCCGCCGCTGCCGGCTCCAGCGTCAGCCTGAATTCGTAACAGTTGAGAAGGTCCGCGACGTTTTCAAGCTGTCCGAAGCCGAGCGGCTCGCGCAGGCCGAAGGCCCTGACATAGCTGCCGGAGCCTCTGCGGGAATAGATGAACCCCTGCTCGCGCAGCCGCCGTAACGCCTCGCGCACCACCGGCCGCGATACTTCGAATTCCATGGCGAGTTCATGCTCGGTCGGCAGCCGCTCATCCGGCTTGTAGGCGCCGGATTTGATCGCCCGGTGCATTCTCTCGAAAATAATGTCCGGAAGTGCCTTGCGCGCCGTTTCTTTCATCAGCCCCATCTGGTCAGCTCTCTCCAGCGTCATTGTCGCCAAGCATCATTTTCGCGATCCGTTTCAACGTGTCAGCTTGCCCAAAACCGCCGGACTTCGCAATGATGCATTGATCGCCGGACCAGCCCACGCCGAGACCCGGCAGGCATTCGCCGGCAAGACGCAAGCGCGAAACGCCCATGGCCCGCAGCACCGCCTCCGCCGTGGCTCCACCCGACAACAGCAGTCTTGCCGCTCCGGCAGTAAAATGCGGCACGACGCCTTGCGCCAACCGGTCTGAAACCGCAAGCGGCGACACATTTTCCGCACCCTGCGTCGCTTGAACCAGCATCAGACCGGCACCGTCATCGGTGTGGCGGGGCATGACGCCATTCGGCGCCTCAATGATCGAAACAGGTCCAACGCTTTTGAGAACGTCAATCTGCTCCACCGTGATCGGATCGCGAGACCCGATGACAAAAAGCCCCTTTCCGGCCGGAATGATCGCGGCCTCAGGAACAGCCTGCGCCGTCATCGCCTCAGCCAGCGCCTCGGCAAGCCCGCGTGCGCCGACCAGAAGATCGGCCCCTTGCGCCTGCGCGGCGGCGAGAGCCTCCGCGATTTCGCCCTTTGATCGCGTATCGGGTATCGTGCAACGGTCGGCATGCCCGCGCAGCCTTTCATGAACCGGAATGGCAGCGTCGACGCCAAAGCCGGAAACGGCTCCGCCAATAACGACGCGTCCGAACTCCGGAATCGCGGGCGCGACAAGCGCGTGGCGATAGGAAATCGCATCCATTTCCGCCGCAATATGCCCCTTCAGGCGGGAATCGATCTTCTTGAAAAGGATGGTATCGACCGGAAGCAGCCCCAGCAGTTCCTGCGTGCGGCGGCTGGCTTCATCCGCCTCGCCGTCGCGGCAGCCGAGATTGACGCTAACGACGGCAGGCGCATTCGCCAACGCCGCACGCGCACCGTCAAGCCCGATGGCAACCTCGGTCGCCAGCCCGCGACCGGCAAAAGGGGCGGCGGCGTCGAGCGCTCCGGTCAGATCATCGGCAAAAATTAATAGCAAGGGCGATGTCTTCATAAAAGTTGTAATGTTTTACGTCGATAAATTTATTTATAATCAATAGATAAATAGATGTGAATAACAAAATTTACGACACAGCTTTTCGCACTGACCAATCAACCGCAAACAGGCTCACAGGGCGAGAGAAAAATCGGAAACGGCAAAAGAGAACGCCCAACACGAGCCGCAGAAACATCTGGCAAGACGGCCGAGAGATGGCGAACGAACAAGGTCGCTAGATGAACCGGAAGGGCAGACCTGAAATGAGCGCCTTGACGAAACGCTTTTTCTGAAAGCGACCATTCAGCGATACACGCGGCAGCTGCGTCGGTTTTTCAAGGCAACGGGGATCGATAACGCCAGCCTGCGTGGTCACGGCTGCGGAAAATCCTGCGTCGTGAACCGCTTTCGCTTCCCGTTCTCCCACGGCCTTAACCCAGCCATAGGGATAAGAAAAGGACTGTGGCCGGCGGTCGACATAAGCTTCCACCCGGCGCGTCGATTCCGCGATCTCATAAGCCAGACGCGTCGCATCGACCTTGCGCATATTCACATGCGTCACGGTATGTGCGCCGAAATGCACCAGAGGGTCCTGCGCCAGCGCCTTGAGCTCGTCTTCATCCATGACAAGTTCGTCCACGATCGCGATGGGATCGACGCCATGCTGCCTCGCGACACGATCGATCCTTTCCACCGCCTCGTCTTCCGAAAAATTCTGGACGAAATCTTCAAGCCGCGTGAATGCCTTAGCTTTCTGTGAAGGGCTGGCGCACGCTACCTGTTCCGGCCCCGCCCCGAAATCGAATTCGAAAGACGCGGCTTTCTGCGTCAAGGCGGCAGCGGTTTCCCACCAGAGGCTGCGTGTTCGCTCCACAAAACCCGGCGTGATGAAAATCGTGTAGGGAACGGCATATTTACGGAAGATCGGTGCGGCATAGTCGGCATTGTTTCGATAGCCGTCATCAAGCGTGAAGGCGCAGAAGGACCGGCCCTCGTAATTATCGGCAAGGAGAGCCGGCAGATCGTGCAGATGGACCGGAACAAGACCGCATTCGAGTGCGGCCTGTATCGCCTCTTCCAGAAACTGCGGCGTGACGGACAATTGCACATTGGGTGCGAAAGCCGAAACAACCCCACCGGGGCGCACATGATGAAGCGTAAAGATCACGCCGCGCCCCGCAAAAGACGGAAATGCCGAACGGAGGGCCGGGAGAGAACTCACCTCCAGCCCCGCCCTTATGACTCCATATTTCACAAGGCGTTTTATCGGCTGAAAGAAATTTCTCCGCGATTGTCCTGATGTCAGGCCGGGAAGAAGGCGTTTTCTCACGACTCTCGAGACCGTCAGCGGCAGGTCGATCAGGCCCGGCAAGGGATCCTTAGGCGCAAAGGCGGCCCAGCTGCGGATCTTGCCCAGAGAAGCAAGGTAGTCACCAATTTTCGCCTGCCCCCTCCGGGCCAATGTGAAAGCGGCAACGACGTCGCGGACAAGATAGGACCAGGAAACACCCTGCCGCGCATCGCCGAGCGGACCGACCGGCTCACCGTTGGCGACCCGCCATAGCAGGGCGCCAAGGTCGACGCCCGCCGCCGAGCAAAGGCCAAACCATGACCATGGGCGCGGATTGACATCGAGAAGCTTGAGTTTCCCGTCCCGGTGATCGAGCTTGAATTCCGCCTCGACCAGCCCGCTATGGCCGGCCGATTTCAGTATTTTTCGGGCCGCCTCCACCGCTTTCCCGTTGTCGACGACCTCGACGCGGGTGCTGGTATAGCCGAAATCGACAGGATATTGCCGGACGCGCCGGGCAGTGAATTCCGCTACCGGCTCTCCGTTCAGCCAGAGCGCCGCGTAGGAGAACTGGCTTTCTCCCCCACCTGGAATGCGTTCCTGTACGACGACATTGCCGACGCCAATCTCTTCACTCGCATCGGCAAAAGCAGCTTTCAAAGCATGGCGGTCATCGGCGCAAATGACTTTTGCCCGGGCGATGGTGGTATCGCCACCGCCCATATTCGGCTTGAGAATGACGGGAAACATTATGTCCAGCGTATCGATGTCAGCGGCCGATGCCAGTGCATAGGTTCGCGGAATATCGACGCCGAGTTCTGCGGCGCGCTGATAAAGCAGCGGTTTTTCGCAGAGCCATTGCAGGGCCGTCCAATCCGGCAAAACGATCTTGTAAAGAGCGGAAAGCTCCTCACGATGCTGTGCAACGAGCTGGACCTCTCCGTCACCGGATGGCACCAGCAGACAGCCCTTCAAACCACGTTTCGCCGCCATCTGACGCAGGAACTCCATTGCGCCGGCGTCGTGCGGGCCATCCCAGCGGATTGTTTCCCGCACGAAGCGCGACCAGCCTGGCAACGGTGAATCATGGGTGAGATAATAGACAGGCACATTCAGGGCGCCGAGGCTGCGCGCAAGGGCGAGCGTGCCGTGAGCGCCGCCGACAATAACAACACCTGGAATGGTCAAAGCCTGATCCCCGTCCTATTCCACATCTTGATCGCAAAAATTGATAAATAAATTGGATATTTCTAAAGTATTGAGCGGACGGATATCGAATTGCGAAAAATCCGAAACGCCTATGCTTCCAGTCTTTTGCAGGCGCTTCGGAATTGCTTTGAAAAAAAAGCTGAGGCCGCCTCACGCCTCCTTGCGGACAGGACGCGGATCGCCGTTGTCGTCCACCGCGACCATGATGAAGACGGCCTCCGTCACCTTTTCGCGTGAATCCTGATAGTGCCTGCGGGTCCAGGCCTCGATCTTCAATGTGACGGAGGTACGGCCGATCTTTTCGATTTTGGTATAGACACACAATGTATCGCCGATCTTGACCGGCTTCTTGAAGACGATCTCATTGACTGCGACGGTAACAGTGCGGCCGCCGGCCACATCATTGGCGCGGACGAAAGCGGCAAGGTCCATCTGCGACATGACCCAGCCGCCGAAAATATCGCCGGCCGGGTTGGCATCGGCGGGCATCGCAAGCGTTCTGAGCGTGAGTTCCATATCGGCGGGCGGTTGCTGGTCCATGTCTCAAAGTCCTTTCACAAGCCTCCCGCTGCCGGACTTAAACAACCGCACCCCATCCGCCAATAGCCGATTTGTCGCGGCAGCCCTTCCAAAACAGCAAGGAATCATAGAGCCGTCGTAAGCTTCGGTTAACCATGATGAGGCACGATTCCAAAAAACGCGAGGGCGTGCGAATGGCCTATGACTGGAGTGGAAACAACGCAATACAGCAGCGCTACGACCGTATTGTCCTGGTGGTCACCAGCGTCGTCGCCATCAGCCTGGCGACCGGCACATTTGCCCTGCGTTCGCAGGTGGAGCCGGACACCACCCTAAGCCTTGTCAAACAGCCGCGGCTCGCTTCGGATCAATGGCATCTTCGGCTCTAGCCCGCTCCGAACAGCTCCACAGCCCGACGGCCTATAGCGGAGCGCTGTCTGCCGGGGAGATATTTTCCCTCTGCGCGGTATGGTCGAGATGCGCCACGGCCGGGGCGAGAACCGACAGAAATGTTTCGGAGCGGCCGATATAGATGATCGCCGCACTGTCGATCCCGTTCAGAACTTCCGCCAGCGTATCCTGCGTCTGTTTTTCCAACCCTTCGAGCAAATCATCGATAACGAGGAATTTCGGCTTCAGCAGCAGGGCGTTTGCAACCCGGATGCTGGCCTGCTCGTCTGAATCCAGTTTTTTATCCCAGCGAATGTTTTCGTCGAGACGAGGCGCCATCTCGCCAAGCCCGCAGGCAGCGAGCGCCGAGATATAATCGGCATCGGCAAAACGCTGGGGAGCGCGCGGATAGGCGAGGATTTCACGCAGCGACCCCGCCGGCAGATAGCCGTGCTGGGCGATGAAAAGCGTGTCGGACTGTTCGGGCATCTCTATCCTGCCCTGTCCCCAGGGCCACAGGCCCGCCATGGCCGCAAACAGCAGCCTTCGGTTCACGCCCTGCTCGCCATTGATCATCAGTCGTTCGCCCGGCCCGATCGTGACTTCGCTCTCGCGCAGCTGGAAGCCGCGATCCAAATCCTGTCCGCCCGCATCACGACAGATCACCACCGACTGGAGGCGGATTTTTTCATTCTCCGCGCTGCGTTGCAGATCGATCGCCAAGCCGTGCTGTTCGACGCTGTCCATCTCGATAAGGGCGTTACGGAACACCGAAACGCGCTGTAACGTGGCCTTCCAGCTGGCAATCGGTCCGAAATTGTCGATGTACCAGCGCAGCGCCGTGTTGACCTGGTTGAACGCACCCACGGCCATCATCAACCCGCCGAATGTCAGATTGCCGGAAAAATAAACGGGAGCTGCGATCAGAATCGGCGCCACCACCGCCAGCCAGCCATATCCCGCCGAAACCCATGTTAGATTTGTCAGGGCCATCGCCAGCCCTCGAATGACGCCAATCACCGCATCAACATCGATACCGATCCGCCGCCTTTCGTTCTTTTCACCGCGCGCAAGGGCAATCGCGGCAAGATTTTCGCTGGCCCGCATCAGCGAGAAGCGAAGCTCCGCCTCTTTGGAGTAACGCTCGGCATTCAGTCCAACGAGCCGATAACCGACGAGATTGCTGAGCAGGGAGGCTGAACCAGCGTAAAATATCGCCGCCCAGACCATGTAGCCGGGGATAGCATAGGTATCGCCGCCGATGGTGACAGCAAAGCCCGCCGAGAGCGACCAGAGGACGCCGATAAAGCTGATGAGCAGGATCGTCGCATTGACGAGCCCGATGGAAAGAGCCGTACTGCTTTCAGCGAGATTGCGGACATCGTCATGCAGGCGCTGGTCGGGGTTGATCGCAATCGTGCCGAAACCGGCAAGACGGGCGGCGCGCCCGGGTTTCAGCCATTGATCCACCATATCCTTGGCAAGACCTTCGCGCATGTTCAGCGCCGTCATCTGGTTCAGCCAGGTCTGGATGACGTTGAGGAGAAGCAACGCCCCCCCGATGATGGCGAAGACCTCCAGCTGGTGAATGAAGGCGGCAAGATCGCGCCGCTCCAGCGCATTGTAAAACGGCGCGTTCCATTCATTGAGCCTGATCTGGCCGTAAGCGGTGAGCAATATTACCGTGAGCAACGCCATCGACAGCAAGATCAGCCGATTACGCACCGGCGAGGTCCAGAAGGCGCGCCCCATCATGCGCAGTTGCGCGGGAAAATCGAGATCGAAACCCGAAAGATTAGCCGCGCTTTTGCGCTGATCGTCGGTCACCGTTGTTGCCATTCATTCCATTCCGAAACGTCAGTCGGCAAAGAAAGCGGGGCGCGATTCTGCGCCTTTCGTTGCCAAGCAATAACACGCCGTTCAACCTTGTCCACAATCCCGGCGAAATCTCAGCTGCGATGATTGAAAAGCCCAGATAATTCTTCCCACGGGCAAATATCGCGGCTTAACCCAACAATGCTGTCGCCCCCGGAAATGATCCTTGCTTTCTTTTCCTGCATTGCACAAAATCCGGATAATTTCAGAGGGGCGGACAAACCGCATAAGCCGGAAAACCGGGCAAGGCAGATTAATGGCGATCAAAGCGAGCATCTATCATCTGACGCATTATAAATACGACAATCCTGTTCGCCTTGGACCACAGATCATAAGATTAAAGCCCGCCTCGCACTCCAGAACCCGTGTCATCAGCCATTCGCTCAAGGTTTCGCCCTCCAATCACTTCGTGAACCTTCAGCAAGATCCTTACGGCAATTACCTCGCCCGCTTCGTTTTTCCCGAGCCGGCGACGGAATTTAAGATCGAGGTCGATCTTGTCGCCGATATGACGGTTTACAATCCGTTCGATTTCTTTGTGGAGGAAGAGGCGACAAAGTGGCCGTTCGATTATCCGCAGGAATTGCGGGACGATCTCTCCATCTACATGAAGCCGGAACCGACAGGCCCGCTGCTTGCCGCCTTCATGGCCACTGTCGACCGCACGCCGGGGCAACCGACTGTGGACATGGTCGTTGGCCTCAATGCCCGCCTGCAACAGGAGATCGGTTACGTCATCCGCATGGAACCCGGCGTCCAGACGCCTGAGGAAACGCTCGCTTCCGGCAAGGGCTCCTGCCGCGATACGAGCTGGCTGCTCGTGCAGGTTCTGCGGCATCTTGGCCTCGCCGCCCGCTTCGTGTCGGGATATCTCATTCAGCTCACTCCCGATCTCAAGGCGCTGGATGGCCCATCCGGCACCGAAGTGGACTTCACCGATCTTCACGCCTGGGCCGAGGTCTATATGCCCGGCGCCGGCTGGATCGGGCTTGACCCGACCTCCGGGCTTCTGACAGGTGAAAGCCATATTCCGCTGGCCGCAACGCCGCATTATCGCAATGCCGCACCGATTTCCGGCGGTTATTTCGGCCACGCCAATACCGAATTCGCCTTCGACATGCAGGTCCGGCGTGTTGCCGAGACACCGCGTATCACCAAACCCTTTTCGGATGAAAGCTGGGAGGAGCTCAACGCGCTCGGTGAAGCGGTCGACGGCGTTCTGAACAGCCATGACGTCCGGCTGACCATGGGCGGCGAGCCGACCTTCGTTTCCATCGACGATTTCGAATCCGACGAATGGAACACCGGCGCAGTCGGGCCGACAAAGCGTGAAAAGGCCGACGCCCTGATCCGCCGCCTGCGTGAGCGTTTCGCACCGGGCGGTTTTCTGCATTACGGACAGGGGAAATGGTATCCGGGCGAAACCCTGCCGCGCTGGACCTTTTCGCTCTACTGGCGCAAGGACGGCCTGCCGATCTGGCAGAACCCGGCCCTGATTGCGGAGGAAGGCGCAGATACGGGCGTCAAGGCCGAAGATGCACAGAAGCTATTGGGTGGTATAGCCACCCAGCTCGGCATTGAGCCTGATCTGGTGCTGCCAGCCTATGAGGATCCGGCCGAATGGATCATCAAGGAAGGCAGCCTGCCCGACAATGTCGACCCGTCCAATTCCAGACTGAAGGATCCGGAAGAGCGCAACCGTATCGCCCGCGTCTTCGAACGCGGTTTGACGACGCCCACCGGCTACATCCTGCCGGTACAGGCATGGAATGCGCGCGCCGCCGGCGAACGCTGGATCAGCGAAAAATGGAAGACGCGGCGCGGCAAGATTTTTCTCGTTCCGGGCGACAGCCCGGTCGGTTACCGCCTGCCGCTCGGCACCCTGCCCTATGTGCCGCCGTCGGCCTACCCTTATATCCATGAGGCCGACCCTTCTATACCCAGGGGGCCGCTTCCCGATGTCTTGACGCCCTACGGTCGCGCTATGCCCGAAGCCTCGTTCCAGGCAAGCGAAGTGGCCGGGCAGGAGCGCATAGAGCAGACGCTTGGTGAAATCGGCGGCGCGGTGCGCACCGCCATGTCAGTGGAACCGCGTGACGGAAGGCTTTGCGTCTTCATGCCGCCGGTCGAGCGCATCGAGGATTATCTCGAACTGATCGCGGCAGCGGAAGCGGCTGCCACAGAGCTTGGACTGCCCGTCCATATCGAGGGTTATGCACCGCCGCATGACGAGCGCGTCAATGTCATCCGCGTCGCACCCGATCCCGGCGTCATCGAGGTCAACATCCACCCCGCGGCGGGCTGGAAGGATTGCGTTGATATCACCACGGCTGTTTATGAGGAGGCGCGCCAGTCGCGTCTCGGCGCCGACAAGTTCATGATCGACGGCCGCCACACCGGCACCGGCGGCGGCAACCATGTGGTCGTGGGCGGCGCCAACCCCAATGACAGCCCCTTCCTGCGCCGGCCCGATCTTCTCAAAAGCCTCGTTCTGCACTGGCAGCGGCATCCCTCGCTATCCTATCTCTTCTCAGGTCTCTTCATCGGCCCGACAAGCCAGGCGCCGCGTATCGACGAAGCCCGCCACGACAGTCTCTACGAACTGGAAATTGCGCTGGCGCAGGTGCCTGCCCCCGGTGAGGGCGTTCCGCCTCTGCCATGGCTGGTCGACCGGCTGTTCCGCAATCTGCTGACGGATGTGACGGGTAACACCCACCGGGCCGAAATCTGCATCGACAAGCTGTTTTCACCCGACGGGCCGACCGGGCGCCTCGGCCTTGTGGAATTCCGCGGTTTCGAAATGCCGCCGAACGCGCGCATGTCGCTTGCCCAGCAATTGCTGGTGCGCGCCCTCATCGCCCGTTTCTGGAAAAATCCGGCCGCCGGCAAATTCGTGCGCTGGGGTACGGCGCTCGCCGACCGCTTCATGCTGCCGCATTATATCTGGGCGGATTTTCTCGATGTGCTTGCGGACCTCAGAGAAAACGGTTTCGACCTCAAGCCGGAATGGTTCACCGCCCAGCAGGAATTCCGTTTCCCCTTCTTCGGCGAGGTGGAATACGAGGGTGCGAAGCTTGAGCTGCGCCAGGCGCTGGAGCCCTGGCATGTGATGGGCGAACAGGGTGCCATCGGCGGAACCGTGCGTTTTGTCGACAGCTCCGTGGAGCGCCTGCAGGTGCGGCTGGAAACCTCCAACCCTTCCCGTTACACCGTCGCCTGCAACGGACGCGCTGTGCCGATGACACCAACGGAAAACCGCGGTGTCGCGGTGGCCGGCGTGCGCTTCAAGGCGTGGCAGCCCTCCTCCGGCCTGCATCCCGTCCTGCCCGTCAATTCACCCTTGACCTTTGACATTTATGATACATGGTCGAGGCGATCGATCGGCGGATGCATCTATCATGTTGCTCATCCGGGCGGGCGCAATTACGAGACGTTTCCCGTCAACGGCAATGAGGCCGAGGCACGCCGCCTCGCCCGTTTCGAACCATGGGGGCATACGGCCGGGCAATATCCGCTACAAGCGGAAACCATGTCGCCAGAATTTCCGCTGACGCTCGATCTGCGTCGGCCTTACGGAGTGTAAATTGTCCAAAGCCCCGGCAACGGAACGCAAGACGGAAACAGGCGCGCAACCGCGTGGGCTTGAATATTCCCCCTTGCCGGGCGTTGCCGACGAAATGCTCGATACCAATGGCAAGGTCAGGCCGGTCTGGAAGACCCTGCTCGACGCCCTGTCGCGCATGTCGGAACGGGAATTGCACGAACGCTTTGCCCGCACCGACCGCTATCTGCGCGACGCCGGCGTGTTCTACCGCGACTACGGCAAGGGCAGCAGCGAAAGAAACTGGCCGATCTCGCATATTCCGGTCCTGATCGACGACAGGGAATGGACGGTACTTTCCGAGGGGCTGAAACAGCGCGCCAATCTTCTGGAAGCCATGGTTGCCGATTTTTACGGCGAGAACCGGCTGGTGAAGGAAGGTTACGTGCCGCCAGCGCTGATTGCCTCCAATCCGGAATTTCTAAGGCCTATGGTCGGCGTGAAACCGGCAACCGGCCACTATCTGCATTTCTGTTCCTTCGAGATCGGCCGCGGACCTGACGGCAACTGGTGGGTACTGGCTGACCGCACGCAGGCACCGTCCGGCGCCGGTTTTGCTCTCGAAAACCGGGTGGCGACCACTCGCGCGCTTTCCGATATCTATGCGGAAACCCATGTCCACCGTCTCGCCTCGTTTTTCGGTGCTTTCCGCGACGCGCTGCAGGCGCAAAGAAAGCACCCCGATGACCGGATCGCCGTGCTGACGCCCGGTCCCGCCAACGAAACCTATTTCGAACACGCCTATATCGCCCGTTATCTCGGCTTCATGTTGCTGGAGGGCGAGGACCTCACCGTCGTCAACGGTCGAGTCATGGTCAGAACCGTGGCCGGGCTAAAACCGATCGGCGTGCTGTGGCGACGTCTCGACGCCTCCTATTCCGACCCTCTGGAACTCAACCAGCACTCCCACATCGGCACGCCGGGCATGGTGCAGGCGCTGCGCAATGAAGCGCTCACCGTCGTCAATGCGCTCGGTAGCGGCATTCTCGAAACCCGGGCGCTGCTCGCCTTCATGCCGCGTATCTGCCGCCACATTCTGGGCGAGGAACTGAAACTGCCATCCATCGCCACCTGGTGGTGCGGACAGGAAGCCGAACGCCGTCACGTCGCCGGCAATATCGAAGGCATGGTCATCGGGCCTGCCTATTCCCGGCTTCCTTTCTTCGACGACAACGGCCAGTCCGTGCTCGGCTCTTCCCTGAGAGAAACTGCAAAGGAATCGATCAGCGACTGGCTTACCTCCGACGGCCACAGGCTGGTGGGCCAGGAAGTGGTGAAGCTTTCAACCACCCCGGCCTATATCAATAACAAGCTCGTGCCGCGCCCGATGAGCCTTCGCGTTTTTGCTGCGCGCACCCAGGACGGCTGGCAGATCATGCCGGGCGGCTTCGCACGGATCGGCAGCGGTGACGATGTCTCCGCCATCGCCATGCAATCGGGCGGCAGCGCCGCCGATGTCTGGATCGTCAGCGACAGACCTGTGGAGCGCACCACGCTTCTGCCGGCGGAAGAGAGCTTCACCCGCAACATGCCGGGCAGCCTGCCGAGCCGCGCAGCCGACAATCTGTTCTGGCTCGGGCGTTATATCGAGCGTTCGGAAGGCGCCCTGCGCATCCTGCGCGCCTGGCACGGGCGTTATGCCGAATCCGCCGATCCGCGCCAGCCGCTGCTCGCGCATGTGACACGCTATCTAGAAACGCTCGATGTGGAGATGAACGATGCCGTGCCGGAAAGCCTGCTGAACAACATCAACAGCGCGCTTTATTCCGCCAGCAATATCCGCGACCGCTTTTCGCCTGACGGGTGGCTGGCGCTGAACGACCTTGCCAAGACCGCCCGCCGTTTCCACGCGAAAGTGGCCCCCGGCGACGACGCTACCCATGCCATGACGATCCTTTTGCGCAAGCTTGCAGGCTTTGCCGGTCTCGTGCACGAAAACATGTATCGCTTCACCGGCTGGCGTTTCCTGTCGATCGGCCGTTACCTGGAACGCGGCCTGCATATGACGCGTCTTCTCGGCCATATGACCGGCCCGGATGCGCCTGACGGCTCCTATGACATGCTGCTTGAAATCGGCGACAGCGTCATGACTCATCGCCGCCGCTACAACGTCAACACGGCCGGCCTGACCGTGACCGATCTTCTGGCGCTCGACCCGCTCAATCCCCGCTCGATCCTGTTCCAGCTGAACGAGATCCGCACCGAAGTGGAACAGCTTCCGAACGCCTTCGTCAACGGTCAGATGTCGCCCTTCTACCGCGAGGCGATGCGTCTGCATTCCGGGCTCGCGGTCATGACGCCGGAAAACATGAACGGCGCGATCTATCGCCAGCTCGAAACCGACATGGAACATCTCTCCGATGTTCTGGCCCGGACCTATCTCGGATAATCCTATGCTTTACGATCTTTCCCTGCATATGGGTTACACCTACGACACGCCGGCCCACGGCGCGCGCCACATCATCCGCGTCCTGCCGCTCTCCATCCCCGGCCGGCAGCGGCTTGTCGCCGGCTCCATCGATGTTTCGCCGGTGCCGGAAGAACGTGCCACCTTCGAGGACTTCTTTCATCAATCGGCCACGTCAGTGCATCTGCGCGCGCCGCATGAAAAGCTGGATATCCGCATGCAGGCCCGCGTGATAGTGGAGGCGCCGGCGCTGACGGCGGATTTCTCGCCCGAGCTTTCCCGCCTGCCGCAGGATCTGGCCGATGTCTGGTCGCTCGATTTCCAGTCGCCGCACCACTTCATCGGTGCGAGCCCGAGGATCGGAATGGATGCGGCAATATCCGCCTATGCCCGGGAATTGCTGAAACCCGGAATGACCATTCGCGAAATCGCGCGCGCGCTGTGCAAACGCATCCACAAGGACTTTACCTATGACGGCGAGGCGACGACCGTCGATACGACGCCATCGGAAGCCTTCAAGCTGAAGCGCGGCGTGTGCCAGGACTTTTCGCATATCATGATCATGGCGCTGCGCAGCCTCGGCATTCCCGCCGGTTATGTCAGCGGTTTCCTGCGCACCATTCCGCCACCGGGAAAGGAACGGCTTGAAGGCGCCGATGCAATGCATGCCTGGGTTCGCGTCTGGTGCGGAGAAGCAGCCGGTTATCTGGAACTCGATCCCACCAACGATATCGTCGCCGGAAGCGACCATATCGTTGTCGGTTACGGCCGGGACTATTCTGATGTCGCCCCGGTCATCGGCGTCTTGAAGAGCTATGGGAACCAGCAAATAAAACAGGCCGTCGACGTCATCCCCGTCCAATAATGACACGATGTGTATTATTGCGGCCATCGCGTCAGACAATTCTTGAAAATACTTCGAAAACTGCTCCAATGTGAACACTGTGTAAAATTGAACCGATCACGTTAGCGGATTTTACATCGTTTGCGGCTTTTCTGTGCTCAGTCGAATATTCTAATCTGTGAGCCCGTCATGACCGCCTCTGCACATCAAAAACCCAAGCGCCGTTTTCTTGCCGATACCGGCGGCAATTTCGGCATGATGACGGCCATCCTGCTGCCGGTCCTGCTGGGTTTTGCCGGCGCCGGCATGGAGTTGGCGAATGTGATGCAGGTGAAAGCGGATATGCAGAATACCGCCGATTCGGCGGCCCTTGCGGCGGCGACCGAGGCCCGTTTGAAAATGGGCGATCTGACGGACGAGCAGATCAAGGAAATCGCCAAGAACTTCATCGCCGCCCAGATGGAAAAGAACCTGACCGAGGAAGAGAAAAAGGAACTGGAGCAGAATTCTCCGACCAGCATTGCGACAACGGAGAATGCCCGCGGCAAGACCTACACCGTCGAGACCACGATCAACCGTCGGATAGAACTCAATCCGCTGCTGGGATTCATTGGCGCAAAAACGCTCGATCTTTCGGTAACCGGCACTGCAAAAAGCACCGTCAACAAGGGCGCACCGATCTCCATGTATCTGGCACTTGACCGTTCCGGTTCGATGTCATTCAAGACGGATACCATCAATACCGCAAAAAAATCGTGCCCGGTTTATACGGCAGACAATTGGGGTAGCAGCGAAGCGAGGGCCACATCCAGCCCTTGCTACATCAACAAGGCCACCTCGCTCAAAACGGCCGTTGGGTTCCTCGTCGCAACATTGAACAAGGCTGACCCGACCTACACGGCTAACGGCGGTTCAGAGCTCGTCCGAACAGGCGCCTCGGTCTATACGCATGAGACCTATGCGGCCCAGCCCATAAGCTGGGGTACGGGCAGCGTTGTCAGCTACGTTGACAAGCAAATCCCGGAATTCCCCACCGGCGGCACGGATGCCCGCAGCAGCCTGAACGCCGCCTATAACGCCCTTAAAAAATCCAACACCACCGAAGCGAAAGCACATAAAGACAAAGGCAGTGAATCGTTCGAGCGCTACATTGTTCTCATGACCGACGGCGAAATGACGGGCAACAGCGCCTCGTGGAACTCCAGCATCGACCAGTCGGTACGCACTACCTGCGAGACCGCCAAGAAAGACGGGATCAAGATTTTCAGCGTCGCCTTCATGGCGCCGGACAGGGGCAAGTCGCTGTTGCAATATTGTGCATCGAGCGCTGACAATTATTACGCGCCGGAAAACATGGAGCAGATCGTCACAGCCTTTGGCGAAATCGCCCGCAAGGCTGCCGGCAGCATGGCCACGCTCACCAACTGATTCTGTTTCCGGAGTTGCAGCTCTGGAGCGTCTTGTTGGCTGCATGACTGACACAACACGTCCGGCAGGTGACAGCGGCGGCGGCCCGTGGCATAGGAGGGCCGCTCCCATTCACAGGCCCTGTCATGATCCGCATCGAAAACATCAGCAAGTCGAACAGTCACCGCATTCTCTATATCGAGGCCTCCGCCGCGCTCAATCGCGGCGAGAAGATCGGCCTTGTCGGCCCGAACGGCGCCGGCAAGACCACGCTGTTCCGGATGATTACCGGCGAAGAGCAGCCCGACGAGGGCCAGGTCGTCGTTGAAAAGGGCATGACGGTCGGTTATTTCGATCAGGATGTCGGTGAAATGTCCGGCCGCTCGGCCGTCGCGGAAGTCATGGAAGGCGCAGGCCCCGTCAGCGAAGTGGCGGCGGAGCTTCGGGAACTGGAAGCCGCCATGTCTGACCCCGACCGGATGGACGAGATGGACACTATCATCGAACGTTACGGCGAAGTGCAGGCGCGTTATGAGGAACTGGACGGCTACGCGTTGGAAGGCCGTGCGCGTGAGGTGTTGGATGGCTTGAGCTTCAGCCAGGAAATGATGGACGGCGATGTTTCCAAGCTTTCCGGCGGCTGGAAGATGCGCGTGGCGCTTGCCCGTATTCTTCTCATGCGCCCTGACGTGATGCTGCTCGACGAACCGTCGAACCATCTCGATCTCGAAAGCCTGATCTGGCTCGAAGATTTCCTGAAGAACTACGACGGCGCGCTGCTTATGACCTCGCATGACCGCGAATTCATGAACCGCATCGTCACCAAGATCATCGAAATCGATGCCGGCAATCTCACCACCTATTCCGGTGACTACGGCTTTTACGAGCAGCAGCGCGCGCAGAACGAAAAGCAGCAGCAGGCGCAGTTCGAGCGCCAGCAGGCTATGCTCGCCAAGGAAATCAAGTTCATCGAACGCTTCAAGGCCCGCGCTTCGCACGCCTCGCAGGTGCAGAGCCGTGTGAAGAAACTCGAGAAGATTGACCGCGTCGAGCCGCCAAAACGGCGTCAGACGGTTGCTTTCGAATTTGCACCCGCTCCTCGCTCAGGCGAGGATGTCGTGGCGTTGAAGAAGGTCAACAAGGCCTATGGCAGCCGCACGATCTACGGCGAGCTCGATTTCATGGTGCGGCGCAAGGAACGCTGGTGCATCATGGGCGTCAACGGCGCTGGAAAATCGACGCTGCTGAAGCTGGTGACCCGCACGGCGGAACCGGATTCCGGCAATGTCACCCTCGGCGCCAGCGTCAAGCTCGGCTATTTCGCCCAGCATGCCATGGATGTGCTTGATGGCGACAGCACCATACTCGAATGGCTGGAGGAGCGTTTTCCGAAGGCGGGGCAGGCGCCGCTGCGCGCCCTTGCCGGCTGTTTCGGCTTTTCCGGCGACGACGTGGAAAAACGTTGCCGTGTTCTTTCCGGCGGAGAAAAGGCCCGCCTCGTCATGGCCGCCATGCTGTTCGATCCCCCGAACTTCCTCGTGCTGGACGAGCCGACCAACCATCTCGATCTCGACACCAAGGAAATGCTGATCAAGGCTCTGTCAAATTACGAAGGCACGATGCTGTTCGTTTCGCACGACCGCCATTTCCTGGCCGCACTTTCGAACCGGGTGCTGGAACTGACGCCTGACGGTATCCACCAATATGGCGGCGGCTATACCGAATATGTCGAAAGCACGGGACAGGAGGCACCGGGTCTTCGCAGCTAAGATATCTGCCGGACGCATCGCCCTGTCACGGCAGCTTTCGTTTGGAGACTGGAGAAACAGATGCGGATCGTGGTCTACAGCGCCAAACCCTATGACAGGCAATTCCTTGACGCTGCAGCCCACGCTGGCATGCGGATGCAATATTGCGAAGCACGTCTGTCTCCAGAGACAGTGGCGCTGGCGGCGGGAGCGGCGGCGATCTGCGCCTTTGTTAATGACGACCTGTCGCGGCCGGTGCTTGAAAAACTTGCGGAAATGGGTGTCCGGCTCATCGCCCTGCGCTGCGCCGGTTTCAATCAGGTCGATCTCGCCGCCGCCGAAAAGCTCGGCCTGACCGTTGCGCGCGTGCCGGCCTATTCGCCCTATGCGGTCGCCGAACACACCATGGCGCTCATCCTGTCGCTCAACCGCAAGATCCACCGCGCCTATAACCGTGTCCGCGAAGGAAACTTCGCCCTCGATGGCCTGCTTGGCTTCGATCTTCACGGGAAGACCGTCGGCATTGTCGGCACGGGCAAGATCGGGGCGATTTTCGCGCGCATTGCGGCCGGCTTCGGCTGCCGTCTCGTCGGCCACGATCTACGGCCAAATCCGGATTGCGAGGCGCTGGGCATGGTCTACGTCACGCGCGAGGAGCTGTTCCGAACATCGGACATTCTGGCGCTGATGTGCCCGCTCACACCGGAGACCCGTCACCTTATTCGTGGAGAGACGCTGCCACTTCTGAAAAAGGGCGTGATGCTCGTCAATACCAGCCGCGGCGCCATCATCGACACGCAGGCGGCAATTGCAGGCCTGAAAGACGGCACGATCGGCAGTCTCGGCATCGATGTCTATGAAGAAGAGGCCGATCTCTTTTTCGAGGATCTTTCCAACGAGGTGCTGCGCGACGATGTTTTCGCGCGACTGCTGACCTTTCCAAATGTTCTGGTCACCGGTCATCAGGGCTTCTTCACGCAGGAGGCGCTAAAAAATATCGCGGACACCACGATCGGCAATATCGAGAGCTTTTTCAGGACCGGCAGGGCGTTGCATGCAGTTTCCACGGAACAGTTTACTGGCCCGGCCTAGTGTCTCCGGTCAGAATCGGGAAGATTTTTAGTACCATTCTGCGCCTACTCTGCATGAAGGCGGGTAAAATTGGTATGATCATTGAGTTTTAATGAAATTCATCATACATATTTGAAAGGCTCCACGCCTGCCTCGATCTCAATGCATGGTGACCGACGTGCCTGAACAGCAAAAACAGCGCAGCAAATCCTCCGGTTCTCTGGTGAGCAGAGTTAGCCTCAGCCTGAGAAACGCGATTGCCTCCGGGCAATATGGGCCTGGCGACCGCCTGCCCAGCGAGATCGAGATGACGGAAACCCATGGCGTCAGCCGCACCGTCGTGCGCGAGGCGGTGACGGCGCTACGCTGCGACGGGCTGGTGGAGGTGCGTCAGGGAGCGGGCATTTTCGTACTGAAGCATGAAAAGGACGCGTCACCCACACCCGGTGTTGACCGCGCCCGGCTTTCTTCCGATCTGGAGGTGCTGGAAATCAGGACGCCGCTCGAAATCGAAGCGGCGGGGCTCGCCGCCCTCCGCCGTTCGCCATCGCAGGAGGAAGCGATTTTCGACTGTCACGCCCGGCTTCTGCAATGTATCGAGGAGAACCGCTCCATTCGTGAGGCGGATCTGGCGCTGCATCTCGCCATTGCGGCCGCCACCAACAATCCGCTTTTCACACAGTTCCTCGAACTGCACGGCCAGACCGTGATTCCACAATCGCGCGTGGTTTCCGAAACCGGCGAGAACGACCAGACAGCTTACCGGCGATTGATCCACAAGGAGCACGAGGCAATCGTCATCGCCATATCGGACCGGAACGAACAGGCCGCGAAGCTGGCGATGCAGGCGCATCTGCGCGGCAGCCAGCACCGCTACCGCGACATGATGCGCGACCTGCGCGGCATCGCACACAGCTAAAGGATTTCCAGCAAACCGGGGTCGTAGCTTTGTGCTCTGAAAGGCTCGATCAGGAGCTACGGCGTTTCGCGCAGATCCGCCCCCCAGACCTCGATTTGCGTCAGCGCTGGAAAGGGCGAAGGGTCGTCCGCTTTTTTAAGATCATGCAGACGGATCCACTCCACCCGGCGCGGCACAACCGGGAAGGTTTGGGCCGCACCGGTTTTCTGCAAGGAAAAGCTCGCACTTTCGCCGTCGGAAAAAGTGACGCTCGCTTTTTCCCACCAGGCATCGTGTGGGAAGTCCGCCCGCAGGTAAAAAGTCAGCTGGTCGATAAAGACTGCGCGGCCGAATACGAGGGTCAGCGAAGCTTCGGGATCGCGGTTGATGCCCCAGCTTGTATAGGGCCAGAAGCCGTGGCCCGCGCTCGCCTTTTCACCATCGATAACATTGCGGGCTGCGAAGGCCGCCTCCCCACGCGTTTCCGTGCTCGCATAAACGTGCGGAAACAGCGAGGTGTTCTCATGATCGTCAAACGGGTTGAGCGCCAGATTCCTGCGAACTCCAATTTCACCGGCAAGTGTGCGGCGCGCGGCGATCCTGTGAAGATTACCGCTGAACGCCTGCGGCGGATAGGATTTGCGTTTCGCCGCCGAAGGAATGGGCAGGGTGAATTCATTTCCGTGCAGGAAAACCAGCGTCGGCTGCATGCCGGCGTCGAGCGCAAGCCAGATATGACCGGGCTGCGAAATCTCAACGACAAGCCTGTCGCCCTCGCAATATTCCGCGCGATAGACGAGCAGAGCTTCGTCCTCCGCTCCGGCCTCCGCCAGAACATCACCCAGCGCATTGACGACCTTGAGTGTAAGTTTCATCGGCACTTCCTTAACTGATCGTCAGACACAGGCGCTGGGCTGCGATGGGGATGAGAATGCGATAGATCACCGGCGGCCAGGACTGGCGAAGGCGGGCATCGTTGATTGTTATGGCTTCGATTGCGGGCTCTCCCGCGCCTTCGCAGGCTATCTCTCCCAACCCCGCAAAGTTCAGGACACCCGGCGTGACAGCGGGCTTTTCGGCAACCATCAGCGACAGAACCGCCTCCTGCCCGCCGTGATAGTCGTCAACGACTTCCACATGGCTGCCACGCAGCAATCGGACGCGGCGACGATAGTGTTCAACACGCGCCATGGCGGGATAGGCCCCGGCTATGTCAAAGGAGACTTCCGCCTGCTCTTCGGAAAATTCGGTCGCAAAATCTCTCGCGGCAAACTCTGCCCCGGCAGCCTGCATGACGCCGCCGAAAGTCGGCAGATTGTGAAAGGCCGATTGCATCGTCCATATCTCGTAGCGCTGCGGCGAGAAGGTTTTTGCGGTGTAGGTTTCCACCCCGACATCGATGATGAACGGCCGGCCGTTCTTATAAAGCGTGAAACTGCCGACATCGTTGTGGTTATGGCTCTCGCCATTATTGCCCGCCTTCACGGCGATATCGAAAACCCCGTCGCGCATGATCGCCAGGCCGATACCGGGATAGGCGATATCGATCTTTGCCGGTTCCGCTGGAACAGGCGCGGACAACTCCGGGATGGCAAGGACCGCCTGGATCCGATACCAGAGGTTCCACTCCCTGCAGATCATCCGGTCCGGTGAGCGGTTCCAGCAGGCGGTAGCGAAAGCCTGAAGCGGTAGCGAAGAAACGGCCTTGCCGAAAAGATATTCCCGCACGCCGGATGTCTCGACCTTCGCCGGCGCATCGGCGAAGTTGAAGAACCGGTCTTCCGCCACGTGCATGTGGAGAATGAATTCAGCCATGCTGCGCAGCTTCGGCGCACGAAAGAGCGGCGCCATGAAGCCAGGCGCAGAGGCTTCGAGAATGCTCATCGCCCCGAACAGGCAAAGCGCCGCATGGCCATAATAAAGAACGCCCTCTTCGCAGGCGCCGTCCTCCGCATAATCTTTCTGAAACGCATCGAGACTCTTGAGCGCCTTTTCCACGACCGCACGCCTCGTCGACTGGTCTGTGGGCAATAGCAGGGTCGAGAGAAGGACGTTTTGGGTGATCCAGGCCGTCCAGTTGTTCATCCGCTCGTCGCCATTTCCCATCCACCAGAAATGCCGGGCGAGATAGGGCTTCGTAATGCGTCTGTCGATCTCGGCGCGGATGCGGGAAACAAGGTTTGCATTCGCTCTTTCCAGTTCCGGTGCCAGCAAATGCAGGCACAAAGCGAGATTGGCGCCCGTTTCGGCGGCGAACAGGTCGATCACCGGGTTCTGCGGATCGGGAAGAGAATCTCGCGGGCCGCCGCGAATATGGGAATTATGGGCGGGCAATTGCCAGCCGCTCTCCTCGCATATCAGCCAAAGACCATCGATGATGACATCGAGAAAGCGACCCTGCCCTTCGGCGCATTCTCCAAGAACCAGCGCGTTCAGCTTCAGTCTTCGGGAAAAATAAAGCGCCTCGAAACGATCGCGATTGCCGGTGCGGCTATATTCCCGGTAGTCGCCCGCCAGAATTGTGGACCAAGGTTCGTCAAGCGTCTGCTCCGCCGCCTCGATGAGACCACGGGAAACCGCGCCCGGCGCTGAAGACCGTATTTTCTGCGCCGTCAGTTCCGCGCCGAAATCGGCGAACCGCTCTGGCAGAGAACGCATCATTTCGACAAACACGCCCTCAAACCTCCCGCGCGTTCCGCAATCCGATACAGGCCTCCTATCATACGTATTTTCGAAAAACCAGAAAATTTGTCTGACTTTATGCAAAGTTGTTTGACCAATATCGATATTGTGTTATCCAGAGCGCGGGAGGCGGCAGGGCAAAGACCTGGACCGCAATGGAACATGCAGGCAGCCGCCACCGATTAAGCGGTGAAACGGCGGCAATGGGAGATATGCTGTGGCAATCGCAACCGCGACCATGTCCGACAAGCAGGCGACTCCGTATCGCAGGAAAAAACGCCGCATCGTCTCCAAACGGCGGCGCGGAATAGAAAATGCGCTCGTCGCCTATTCCTTCATTGCTCCCAACTTTCTCGGCTTTGCGATTTTCACGCTCGGACCGATCCTCTTTGCCTTTGCGTTGGCCTTCATGCATTGGGACGGCTCCAATGCCATGCGTTTTGCCGGTCTCGATAATTTCTGGCGGCTTTTCGAGGATAAGGCCTTCATCGCGGCCTTCTGGAACACGGTCATCTACACAGTCGCGTCAGTGCCGGCCACGCTCGCCTGCGCACTCGGGCTTGCGATCCTGCTCAACCAGAAAATCCTCGGTCGCAATTTCTTCCGCACGGCCATGTTCTTTCCCTATGTCGCATCGCTGGTTGCCGTGGCCGTCGTCTGGAACATGATTTTCAATCCGGAGATGGGTCCGGTCAACATGCTGCTCTATACGCTCGGCCTCGATCCCGCCGACATACCGGGATGGGCGGCGGACCGGCACTGGGCCATGGTCACGGTCATTCTCTTCGGCGTGTGGAAGAGCATGGGTTATTACATGGTCATCTATCTTGCCGGGCTGCAGGGCATCAATTCGGAGCTTTATGAAGCCGCAGGGCTGGATGGGGCCAATGCCTGGCAGAAATTCATCCACGTCACCCTGCCACAGCTTGCGCCGACGACCTTTTTCGTCACCGTCATGCTGACGATCCAGTCCTTCAAGGTTTTCGATCAGGTCTATATGATCACGCAGGGCGGCCCCGGCACCTCGACGCTGGTTCTCGTCTATCACATCTACAATGAGGCCTTCATCTCCTGGGATCTCGGCTATTCCAGCATGATCGCGCTCGTCCTGTTCTTCCTGGTCCTGCTGGTCACCATCGTCCAGTTCAAACGGCAGCGGGAGGATTGATCCATGCGCATCATGGGCCGCAAAATCCCCGCCGCCACGATCGGTATCTATCTGACCGTCATCGTCGTCACCATCGTCATGCTTTTGCCCTTCGCATGGATGCTGTCGGCGTCGCTGAAACTCAGCCGCGATGTCTTCGCGTTCCCGATCGAGTGGATACCCTCTCGGCCCCGTTGGGAAAACTATGTGGAAATCTGGACGAAAATACCGCTGGCGCTGTTCATCTACAACACGTCGAAGCTGACGATCATCGTCACGCTACTGCAATTGCTGACCTCAAGCTTCGCGGCCTATGCCTTCGCCAAGCTGCATTTTCCCTACAAGAATACGTTGTTTCTCGGCTATATCGCCACCATCGCCATGCCCTGGCAGGTCTATATGGTGCCGCAGTTTCTGCTGATGCGCGAATTCGGGCTCAACAACACCCATCTCGCGCTGATTTTCCTGCAGGCCTTCACCGCCTTCGGCGTCTTCCTGATGCGGCAGTTCTACATGTCGATCCCGAACGAGCTTTGCGAGGCGGCGCGCATCGACGGCATGAACGAGTACCAGATCTGGGCGAAGATCATGCTGCCGCTTTCCAAACCGGCGCTTTCCACCTTGACGATCTTCACCTTCGTCACGACCTGGAATGATTTTCTCGGGCCGATGATCTATCTCACCAAGACCGAGCTGAAGACCATCCAGATCGGTCTTCGCATGTTCATTTCGCAATATTCGGCGGAATACGGGTTGATCATGGCCGCCTCGGTCGTGGCGCTCATCCCGGTTCTCGTCGTTTTCCTGGCATTGCAGCGCTTCTTCGTCGAAGGCGTCGCCTCCACCGGCCTCAAGGGTTGATTTCATGCTCGATTTGACCACGTCCCTTCCAACCCCGATCACCGCAGCGGAAATCGACGTAGCGCTGACGGCCGCCGTCGCGCAGGTCAGGCGCAATCTGCCTGAGTTCACCTATGCCGCGCAGAACCATTCGAGCGTGAAGAATTTTTACCCCGCAGTGGCAAACGACCAGTGGACCGCCGGTTTCTGGCCCGGCCAGATATGGCTCGCCTTCGAACATACCGGCGACAGGACCTTTCAGCATGCGGCGCAAATACAGGTGCAGAGTTTCCTGCACCGTATCGAAAGCCGCATCGAGACCGACCATCACGATATGGGTTTTCTCTATTCGCCCTCCTGCATCGCAGCATGGAAACTGGTGGGAGACGAGGATGGAAGGCGCGCGGCGCTGATGGCGGCGGACCAGTTGATGGAACGGTTCCAGCCGGTCGGGCAATTCATCCAGGCCTGGGGCCGCAGGGACAATCCCAACGAATATCGCTACATTATCGACTGCCTTTTGAACCTGCCGCTGCTTTATTGGGCGAGCCGTGAAACGGGCCGGGAAGACTACCGCACCGTGGCGCTTGCCCATGCCCGCACCACACTTGCCCATTCCGTCCGGCCGGACGATTCCACCTATCATACATTTTACATGGACCCGGAGACCGGCGCGCCGGTGCGCGGTGTGACCAAGCAGGGTTACAGCGACGAGAGTTACTGGGCCCGTGGACAGGCCTGGGGTATCGCCGGCATGGCCATTTCCTATCGTTATGAGCGTCTGCCCGCCTATCGCGACACCTTCGAGCGGCTTCTCGCCTTCTATCTTAAACGCCTGCCCGATGATCTCGTACCCTATTGGGACCTGATTTTTGCGGATGGCGATGGCGAACCGCGCGACAGCTCGGCGGCGGCCATCGTCGCCTGCGGCCTCCTGGAAATGGCGGAGCTGGAAACGCCGGAAAAGGCCGCGGAATATCGCGACCTGGCAAGGCGCATGGTGAAAAGCCTCGCCGATGTCTATTCGGTTCGCGATCCCGCGATCTCCAACGGGCAGCTTCTGCACGGCACCTATTCCAAGAAGACGCCCCACAACACCTGCCGGGGCGAAGGCGTCGATGAGTGCGTCTCCTGGGGCGATTATTATTATCTGGAAGCGCTGATCCGGCTTTCGCGCAACTGGTCTTCCTATTGGTGAGCGCGAGGCACAGATGGCTAGCATTTCCCTGAAAAAACTCAACAAGACCTTCGGCGCGCTCAAGGTCGTTCACGATATCGATCTGGATATTGCCGACAAGGAATTCATCATTCTGGTCGGCCCTTCCGGGTGCGGAAAATCCACGACGCTCAGGATGATCGCCGGGCTGGAGGAAATCTCCGGCGGTGAGTTGCGCATCGGCGAGGACCTGATGAACGATGTGCCCTCCAAGGACCGCGACATCGCCATGGTGTTCCAGAACTATGCGCTTTACCCGCATATGACGGTCTACAAGAACATGGCCTTCGGTCTGGAACTCAGAAAGGCGCCGCGCCATCTCATCGACACCAAGGTCAAGGATGCGGCGAAAATTCTCGACATCGGCCATCTCTTGAACCGAAAGCCGAAAGCGCTTTCCGGCGGCCAGCGCCAGCGTGTCGCGCTTGGCCGCGCCATGGTGCGCAATCCGGAAGTCTTTCTGCTCGATGAGCCGCTTTCCAATCTCGACGCCAAGCTGCGCGGAACGATGCGGTCGGAAATCTCCAAATTGCACAAGCGGCTGGACGCCACCTTCATTTACGTCACCCACGATCAGGTGGAAGCCATGACCATGGCGGACCGCATCGTGGTGATGAAAGATGGCCATATCCAGCAAGTGGATACGCCGCAAAACCTCTACGACCGGCCGATCAACATGTTCGTCGCGGGCTTCATCGGCGCGCCGCAGATGAACATGCTGCCGGTAACGCTGCGCCGCGACGGCGACCGCTTCACCGCCCTGTTCGACGGCGCTTCCCTGCCTCTGCCGGCAGGCATCGATACCGCGCGCCTGCTCCCCTATGAAGGAAAGGACATCGTTCTCGGCATCCGCCCGGAAAACTTCCACGAATTCGCCCCGGCGGATATCGACGCCGCCAATGTCGCACCCTTCCGGGCGACGGTGGAACTGGCGGAGCCGATGGGATCGGAGGTGCATCTCAACCTCGTCTCCGGCGGGCGAAACCTCGTCGCGCGCGTCTCACCGCGTTTCAGGGCGAAGATCGGCGATCCCGTCGAACTGGTGGCGGATCTGACGAATGCACAGCTTTTCGATCCCGCCACCGAGCGATCGATCCTTTATTGAGGCGACGGGGAGAAACGCGATGCAATGGCTGGAAGGCTTATGGACAAGGGAAGGGGCCGGGATCGACAAGAACGCCCCGCCGCTGACCGGCCTTGCCCTGTTCCTCGATATCGTCAAGCGCGAATGGTGGGAGATGGTGAAGCTCAACCTCCTCTTCATCATCGCCAGCCTGCCGGTGGTGACGATGCCAGCGGCGATGCTGGCCACGGCCCGCATCTCAGTTTCCTTCGCAAATGACGAGAATACCTATCTGCTGCGCGACTTTCTCGAGGCCTTGCGGAAGTTCGCCCTTCGCGGCACCGCACTTGTGGTTTTGAGCGCGCTGCTGGTGAGCGCCGGTGTTTACGCGACTGTCAGCTATGCCGGGGCCGCCCGGCTTCAGCTCGTTTATAGCCTGCCCTTTACGATCAGTCTGGCAGTGACGCTGCTTCTCATCCTTCTCAGCGCCTACGCCATTGTTCTCATGGCGAGACAGGACCTGCCGCTTGGAGAAACGCTGCGGCAGGCGGCATTTTCCGCGCTCATCAGACCGTTGCCGATGCTGGCGGCGCTCGGCTTCGTCACAGCGCTGTGGATCGCACACATCCTCTTTTATCCGGTGTCGGTGTTCATGCCGGCCACCATCAATTTTTCGCTCGGCATGTTCACCCTGTGATTCGCAGCGAGAAACGCTGCAGCGAAAACACGCGCGCCGAAACCCGAACCGGCGGGGAGCGGCGCTTAAGGCAGACTAAAATCAAAACGACATCAGTCAGGGAAGGAGAAACGGGCTATGGAGTTTAAGACAACCAGACGTGCATTTGCTCTCGCAACCGCCGGTCTCGGCATTGCGATCGGCATGGGAGGAACGGCGCTTGCTGCGGGCGATGCGCCCGTCACGCTTAAATGGGCGCTTTGGGATTTGGACAAGGGCGCTTATTTCAAACCCTTGATGGAGGCCTACAAGCAGAAACATCCGAATGTGACGTTCGAGGTGGTCGACCTCGGCTCACAGGACTATACGCAGATGATATCCACGCAGCTGACCGGCGGCTCCAAGGATATCGACGTCGTCACCATCAAGGACGTGCCCGGCTACGCCAATCTGGTGCGCGCCGGCAACATCACCGATCTCAGCGGCTTCATCAAGGACCAGAAGATCGAGACGGCGCCCTATGGCGGCCTGATCGAGGAACTGACCATCGACGGCAAGATTTACGCCCTGCCGTTCCGCTCGGATTTCTGGGTGGTCTATTACAACAAGGATATTTTCGACAAGGCCGGCGTGCCCTACCCCACCAATGACATGAGCTGGGCGCAGTTCGATGAAATCGCCGGCAAGCTGAAGGGCGGCATGGGCGCCAACCGCACCTATGGCGCGCTGCTGCACACCTGGCGTTCGACGGTGCAGCTGCCCGGTATTCAGGACGGCAAGCACACGCTGGTGGACGGTAATTATGAATTCCTGAAACCCTGGTATGAGCGTGCGCTTGCCCTGCAAAAGAGCGGCGCGATACCGTCCTACGCCTCGCTGAAAACCTCGAATACCCATTATTCCGCTCTGTTCTTCAACGGAACGATCGGCATGCTGCCCATGGGCACATGGTTTGTCGGCACCCAGATTGCCAAGGTGAAATCCGGCGAGTCGAAAAGCGCCAACTGGGGCATCGTGAAGTTCCCCCATCCGGATGGTGTGCCGGCAGGGGCGACGGCCGCGCAGATTGCAGGATTGTCGGTCAATGCCAATTCCGACCACAAGGAAGCGGCGCTGGATTTCATCCACTTCGTTACCGGACCTGAGGGTGCGGCGATCATCGCCTCCACCGGCACTTTCCCTGCGCTCAGAACCGATGATGTGGCCGAGAAGATCGCAGCGCTGCCGGGCTTCCCGCAGGATCAGAACAGCAAGGACGCGCTGCAGGCGGGCAAGGCTTATCTGGAAATGGCGGTCAACCCGAATGCGGCCAAGATCGAAGTCGTCCTGAACCGCGTGCATGACGCGCTGATGACCGACAATATCTCCATCGATGACGGCATCAGGGACATGAATGACGGCGTCAAGGCCATCAAATAATTGCCACAGGGCCGCGGGCGATGAGCCTGCGGCCCTTCCTTCGATCATGAATTCCGGACATTCGTCACCGTGCCTCACGAGACCGCCACAGCCAATCCGCTCTTTCACAATCCGCTTCTCGGCAGGGACGATCTCGCAAAGGCGGTGATCGATCTCTTCAACCCGCTGCTTGCCTGCTTTTCACCCGGCGGCGCGCGTGTCCGACTTGGAGCAACGGGGGCGATTTTCGATTTTCCTGCGGCGGAACTGGAGGGCTTTGCCCGGCCACTATGGGGCATCGTTCCACTTGTCGCCGGCGGTTATGACTTTCCCCACTGGGATCTCTACAGGCGTGGACTGGCCAATGGCGCCAACCCCGCCCACCCCGAATATTGGGGCGACACGGCTGATCGGCACCAGCGGCTGGTCGAGCTGGCGGCGATAGGGTTTGCGCTCGCCATGGTTCCCGAACATATCTGGGAGCCGCTTGCCCAAACGGACAGGCAGGCTGTCGCCGCCTATCTTCTTGCCGCCCGCGAGCGGGAATTCGTCGACAATAACTGGAAATTCTTCCGGGTTTTGATCGATCTCGGGCTGGAACGGGTCGGTGTGGAATTCGACCGCGCCAAGACCCAAACCTATCTCGATGAACTCGAGGCTTTCGATATCGGCAACGGCTGGTATCGCGACGGGCCGGTGCGCCGGGTCGACCACTATATTCCCTTCGCCATGCATTTTTACGGCCTGATCTATACGGTGCTGGCGAAAGGCGACGACGTGCGAAAAATGCGGCTCCTCGAACGCTCGCGCATTTTCACCCGTGACATACGCCACTGGTTCGGGCCTGACGGGGCCTCGCTCGCTTTCGGACGCAGCCAGACCTACCGTTTTGCGGCGGGCGGTTTCTGGGGCGCTCTTGCCTTTTCCGGTCTCAAGGCGCTGCCGTGGCCGGAGATCAAGGGCTATTACATGCGCCATATCCGCTGGTGGTCGAAGCGGCCTATCGCGGACCGCGACGGCGTCCTGTCGGTCGGATATGGCTACCCAAATCTACTGATGAGCGAGAGCTACAATTCTCCCTGCTCGCCCTATTGGGCGCTCAAATTTTTCCTGCCGCTGGCGCTGCCCGCCGATCACCCATTCTGGACCGCGGAAGAGGCCGAACCGCAGGAATTTGCCGAACCGGTTCCCTTGGCGGAGCCGGGTATGGTGGCCTTTCATACGCCGGGCAATATCGTGGTCCTGTCCTGCGGGCAGCAGCACGACAGGATGCGCGGCGCGCAGGAAAAATACTCGAAATTCGTCTATTCCACCCGTTATGCCTTCAATGTCGAGGCGGATGACCGGCATTTCGCTGCCGCGAGTTTCGACGGCATGCTCGGCCTTTCCGACGATGGCGTGCATTTGCGCACCCGCGAGACGATGGAAGAGGCGTTGATCGCCCAAGACTGCCTCTATTCCCGCTGGCGGCCATGGGCGGATGTCGAGATCGAGACCTGGCTCGTGCCACAAAACCCCTGGCACATAAGGCTGCACCGCATCCGCACCCCGCGCCCCTTGCAAACATCGGAAGGCGGATTTGCCATAGAGCGGGCCGATTTCAATCGCGACCGCACCGAGGCGGGTGAAGGTCGCGCCGTCTGTTACGGACAGACTGACACCAGCCTCATCGTCGATCTTTCGGCTGGCATTCGGCGCGAAGGCGTGTGCCATCAGGCAATCGCCAATACCAACCTCATCCATGCCAGAACCCTTGTTCCGCAATTGCGCGGCGCCATCGCATCCGGCGAAACGCTGTTGGTGACGGCGGCCATGGCACTACCGGCCGGTAAAGAAGCGGAGGCCGCATTGGCTGTCCTCCCCGAAAGTCCAGATCTCCCGAGGCTGGAAGAGATGTTCAGGCGGCAGGGGCGCCGCGTTCCCGCCTATGCTCTCGATGAGAACCGCGCAGGCTGACGGAGATGACAGACGAAGTATCGAGCTTTGCGCAAAGGTCGGATCGGCTGAACATCCTGACCTGGGAGCGGAAGCAGGAGGATATCGACGGCCCCGACCATCAGGCGCGGCTGCGTAGCCTCGAGCGCTCTGCAAACGCCGGTTTCGGGCAGGGCGTCTACATCGCCGCCAGGGCCGAGGTGCATACGGATAGACTCCTTATGGGTGCGCATTCGTGGATCGCCGGTTACGCAATCGTGCGCGGCGATATCGAACTCGGCGAAAATGTCTCGATCAACCCCTATGCCTGTCTTTCCGGCAAAGTGAGGATCGGCAACGGCGTGCGCATCGCCTCACATGTCAGCATCGTCGGCTTCAACCATGGCTTCGACGACATTGAAACTCCAATCTATCGCCAGCCGCTGACCTCACTCGGGATAGAGATCGGCGACGACGTCTGGATCGGCGCCAATGCGGTTGTGCTTGACGGTGTGAAGATAGGGCGCGGCGCTGTTGTCGCCGCAGGCGCGGTAGTGGCGAAGGACATTCCCGCCATGGCCATTGCAGGCGGCGTTCCCGCCCGGGTTCTGCGATATCGCGGAGAAAAAGCGGCCGCGCCGACGCTGATGGAACCCGATAGCCCGCTGCGAGAACTCGGCAAGGAGATTGCGGACGACTGGCTTGCGGCCATCCGCTCCTATGGCGAGGATGGCGTCTATCATTCCGCCGATGCATCCGGCGATGAGGTCGAAAGCGTCAGGCATCTGTGCGATGCCATCGAGATCGCAGCAGCCTTCGGACAGGAAAAGATCGCTTTCGATACCGGAAAAACCGTGGCCAATCTTCAGGCCTTGCAGGATCAAGAAACGGGGCTTTTTCTTAACCGTCACCACCGCTCTTCTACATCTCCCGAGAAGGACCCTGCCGTCCTCTATAATATTCTGGCTGTCGGATATGCGCTTGAATGTTTCGGAGCTGCGCCAAAACAGCCGATCGCTTTCGTGGAGCGTTTGCGCGCTGAAGAACTCATCCTCCTGCTGGAAGAATTGCCGTGGCAAAGCCGGGCATGGCATTGCGGCGCCACAATAGACGCCATCGCGACCGCGCTTTATTTCAACAGGCGCTATTTCACATCCGGCGACAACCTCACCGTTCTCTCCGGCTGGCTGGCGATGAATGCGGATAAAACCACCGGGCTTTGGGGTGAGCCGACTGCCGCGCAGGGCCTGCTGCAACCGGTCAACGGTTTTTACCGGCTTACCCGCGGCTCTTACGCGCAGTTCGGCCTGCCCCTTCCCTATCCGGACGCAGCAATAGACTCCGTTATCGCCAATTATCGTGCCTATGGCGGTTTCCATGGCGCGGATTTTAATGCCTGCAACCTGCTCGATACGATCCATCCGCTTCTTTTGTGCCTGAAACAGACGGATCACCGGCAGGACGAGGCGAAGGAGATAGCCCGCGAGATTCTGCGCCGAAATGAGGGACGCTGGCAAAGGAACAGAGGATTTGCCTTTGCCGAGGGGCATCCGGCCGGGCTGCAGGGCACGGAAATGTGGATGTCGGTTCTCTGGCTTTCAGCGAAGCTTCTCGGCGCGGAACATCTCCTGCCGTTCCGACCTCGCGGCATCCATCGCTTCGAGCCTGCGGAAATCGTCCGTGGCCTGATTGCCCGCTCCAAATCTCCGGTATAGGTTTCCGACACTCTTTTGAAAGCTTTCAAACCGGACCGGTCGAGTAAAAGATGCAACTCAAAGACTGCTATAATTTCCACGATTTTCGCCGCATGGCAAAACAGCGTCTGCCCGGACCGATCTTCAATTATATAGACGGCGCCGCCGATGACGAGGTGACGTATCGGCGAAACACGGCCGCCTTCGAAAAATGCGATCTCGTTCCCGATGTGCTGCGGGGCGTGGCCGATGTGGATATGTCGGTCACCGTCATGGGGCAGAAGCTGTCCATGCCGGTCTATTGTTCGCCGACGGCGCTGCAACGCCTCTTCCACCATCAGGGGGAACGGGCGGTTGCGGCAGCGGCGGGAAAATATGGCACGATGTTCGGCGTTTCTTCGCTCGGCACCACGAGCCTGGAAGAAGCGCGCCGGATCAGCGGCGGCCCGCAGGTCTATCAGTTCTATTTCCACAAGGACCGAGGCCTCAACCGCGATATGATGGCGCGCGCCAAGAGCGCCGGTGTCGAGACGATGATGCTGACGGTGGACAGTATTACCGGCGGCAACCGCGAACGCGACAAGCGCACCGGCTTTGCCATTCCATTCAAGCTCAATCTTTCCGGCATCGCGCAATTTGCCATCAAACCGGCCTGGGGCATCAATTACCTGACGCATGAGCGCTTCAGCCTGCCGCAGCTCGACGACCACATTAAAATGGACGGCGGCGCTCTTTCCATCAGCCGCTATTTCACCGACATGCTCGACCCTTCGATGAACTGGGACGATGTGGCGCAGATGGTGCGCGAATGGGGTGGGCCTTTCTGCCTAAAAGGCATCATGTCGGTGGATGACGCCAGACGCGCCGTCGAGATCGGCTGCAGCGGCATCGTGCTTTCCAATCACGGCGGCCGCCAGCTCGACGGCTCCCGCAGCGCCTTCGATCAGCTTGCCGAGATCGTCGATGCGGTCGGCGACCGGATTGATGTGATGATGGATGGTGGCGTGCAGCGCGGCACCCATGTTCTGAAAGCACTGTCTCTCGGCGCAAAAGCCGTGGGGCTCGGCCGCTATTACCTTTTCCCCTTGGCTGCTGCCGGGCAACCGGGCGTGGAAAGAGCGCTCGAGTTGATGCGCATCGAAATCGAGCGCGGCATGAAACTGATGGGCTGCACCTCCGTCGATCAGCTGACACGCCGGAACCTTCGGTTTCGCTGAACAAGCTGGACGTTAGAAAAGAGCTGGGCGAAGCGCGGTCGCAACCGACTACGTGAAACCGCATGTCATTTCAGCCGCGTTTCGTCGCTGCTCCTGAAGCGCCATACTGATGTTCCAAACGAGCGCCAGACAAACAAGCCCGCAAAAGCAGGCTGAAATCAGCGAGCGATGACGCTTGGCTCCGGAGAGAAACATCCAGCCGATAATTGCATAAACCGCAAGCACCGGCACCCCGGTAATCAGAACGGTTATAGGGCCATCGCAATCGACGGCCGCGACGCCAATGGCGCGATATTCGTTCGAGGTTGTCACCAGGCCGAGGGCGGCAACGGGAAACATGGCGGCTAAAACTGCATAACGGAAAAATCGGGGCGTGTCGGGCATGCCTGCTCCTAGCCTAGCCGGATAATCACCTGCCGCAAGCGGCGCAGGTGAAGTCCTACCGCGCGATCTCAGCGAATATCCACCTTGCCGATAATATCGGTTTAGCCGCCATTGTCGGCGACCGGAAGAGCAGATTGCCCGCTTTTGTTGAGAAAGCCAGCCTTTTACGTCGGGGGCAATCTTGGCAAATCAGGCGGATTATGATTATGGTTGCATTATGCAACCATAATGGATTGAACGTGTCCCAACAACCCTTCCCCATAAGCGACATCCGTTCAGCCTCCCGCCGGCTCGTCCGCGAACTCGGCTTCTTGGGGGGAGACTTTGCCGGCACCGATCTGTCGCCCTCAGCCGTGCACGCCCTGATCGAGATCGAGGCGCGCCCCGGCATCACGGCACGGGATCTGGGAAAACATCTGCGGCTTGAAAAATCGAGCGTCAGCCGCATGCTGCGCAAGCTCGTCCTTTCGGGCGATGTCCGCGAAGAAGCGGATGGAGGGGACAGTCGCATCAAGCGGCTGCGCCTTACGGGACAGGGGCAAGAACAGGCGGGCGCCATTCATGGCTTCGCCAACAGGCAGGTCTCCGCCGCCCTGACGCAGCTTACGCCGGCGAATGCTCACACGATCCTCCAAGGGCTTCGCCTTTACGCCGATGCGCTGGGAGACAGGACCGATACCGTTGCTCCCTCCATAGAGATACTGGAGGGATACAGGCCCGGCATCATCGCCCGGATAACACAGATGCACGCGCTTTATTACGCCCGGACATCCGGCTTCGGCCAGCGTTTCGAATCCGTCGTGGCCGAAGACCTCGCCGCTTTTTGCAACCGGCTCGAAAAACCGAGAAATGCGATCTGGGTCGCAATGCGCGGACATGAGATCATCGGCTCCGTCGCTATCGATGGCGAAGATCTCGAAGCGGATATTGCGCATCTGCGCTGGTTCATCGTTGACGACGGCATGCGCGGCGGCGGTGTCGGACGCAGGCTGCTGGAAACCGCGCTGGCTTTCGTCGACGAAAGGAACTTTGCCGAAACCAATCTCTGGACATTCAAAGGCCTCTTGGCTGCACGGCACCTTTACGAAGCCCATGGCTTCAAATGCGCCGAGGAAAATCCGGGCAGCCAGTGGGGAAGCGAGGTTCTGGAACAGCGCTTTGTCCGGTCACGGCCCGAATGATCCTTGAACCGCACAAACGAGCGCAATCTGCTGTTTTTCGAACTCGACGGGCGACAGCATCCCGTTTCTGACATGTTTGCGCTTCGGGTTGTAGAACATCTCGATGTAGTCGAACACGTCCTGACTGGCTTCGTCTCTTGAGCGATAAACCTTTCGGCATACCTGCTCCCGCTTCAACAGATTGAAGAAGCTCTCGGCCACGACATTGACAGGGCAGTTGCCCCGTCGGCACCCTCCACTTCAAGAGGGGGTATCCTCGCTGCGAGGCAAATGATCAGATAGTCACCGCGCTAAATTGGCGAGCGCTGGTCGCGGAACGACCGCGGGCGATCTCGTGCTTAGAACCAACAGCAATAGCTCGACACTACTCCAAAGTGGCCGGATGCTCGCGAACAATCTCCCGCATCAGGGCCTGAGGTTTAGACCGCACGAGGCTGTAAAATTAATGTGTTTTCCATGTTCTCAACAGCATTTCCACGAATTTTTCCGCCGCCGGAGACAGCGCGTTACTCCTTCTCCGCACGATGCCGATCGTACGGGAAACCACCGGGTTGACGATCGGCCGGGTGATAAGGAATGGGTGATCGCCCTGCGGCGTTGCCAACCGCGGCAGGACGGAAATCCCAAGTCCAGCTTCTACGAGACCGAGCGATGTGTTCAGGTGCGTCACCTCATAAAACCAGTTCAATTTTAGATTGCATCGCGCAAGCGCGCTGTCGAGAAGCGTCCTGTTGCCACTTGAGCGGTCCACGACAACCAGCGGAAAGGCCTCCAGCTGGTCCCACTCGATTGTCTCGAAAGCTGCCAGAGGGTGGTCTTTCCTCATCGCCAGCACGAAGGGGTCATCGATAAGGGGCTCGAATGAAAGCTCGGGATCGGAATTGCCCATCAGGTTGATGCCGAATTCCACCTCGCCTCTGGCGACCGCCTGAAGACCTTCATTGGCTGTCAAATCCCTGATCCGCAGCCTTATGTGGGGATATTGCTGGCTGAAGGTCTTGATGACGGTGGGAAGAAAGTAAAAGGCGGCGGTCGGAACACAGGCCATGGTGATAAGCCCGCGCCGTTGCGCGCCGTCCTTCATGGCAAAAAGCGATCCGTCAAATTCCTCGAGCATACGCCGAACGAGCGGCATGACTTCCTGTCCCATGGCGGTGGGGGCAACGTGGCGTGTCGTTCTTTCCAGAAGGGGCGCCCCGATCGCCTGCTCCAGTTTCTGGATACGGCGGGTGAGCGCCGGTTGCGAGATGTGAAGCGCCTCGGCGGCCCTGTGGAAACTTGCGAGTTCAACCACCGCTTGAAATGCGCGCAGATCCAGAATTTCACAATTGATGCTCATATCGCAATAAAACTCCAAAACATTGCATTTAACAGATTAGACTCTTTTGCTCATATTGCAACAACACGGCGCATTGATCCGCCAAATGCAATATTGAGGCAACCCATGAACGATCTGCTGAAGATACCCTGTGTGCTGATGCGCGGTGGAACGTCGCGTGGACCGTTCTTTCTCGCATCCGATCTTCCCCGTGATCGAGCAGACCGGGACGCGGCCCTTCTTTCCATCATGGGGTCAGGTCATCCGTTGCAGATCGACGGTATTGGCGGGGGCAATCCAGTCACGTCCAAAGTTGCGATCATCGGCCCTTCCACGGTCGGAGGCGCCGACATTGATTATCTGTTCGCACAGGTTCGCACCGACAGGCAGTATGTGGACTATTCGCCAAACTGCGGAAACATGCTGGCCGCTGTCGGCCCTTTTGCCATCGAAGCGGGACTTGTCGAAGCACGGGGCAAGGATACTCTTGTGAGAATCCATAACGTGAATACCGGCAAGCTGATCGAGGCGAAAGTTCCGACACGCGGTCGTGAGGTTATTTATCTCGGCGACGCCTCGATCGACGGCGTTCCGGGTCTGGCGGCGCCAATCGCATTGACATTCATGGATGCAGCAGGTGCGAAGACCGGCAAGCTGCTACCAACTGGAAAGCCGGTTGATCTGATCGATGGCGTCAACGTGACGGCCATAGACTGTGCCATTCCGATGGTTCTCATCCGCGCACCCGATCTCGGCGTGACGGGGTACGAGGATCCGCAAACCCTGAGCGCTCACAAGGACCTCATCGCACGGATGACCCGCATCCGCATCGAGGCTGGAAAGTTGATGGGAATGGGTGATGTCAAAGACATGGTCATTCCGAAACCGGTGCTCGTTGCGCCCGCCCGCAGAGGCGGCACTCTCTCGGTACGGTATTTCATGCCCAACGAGTGTCATCCTGCACTGGCAACGACCGGTGCTGTTGGCATCGCAACCGCGGCTGTCACCAAAGGCTCGGTCGCTTATGATATGATTGGAGGCCTTTCGGTGCCAACCCAGATCCGCATCGAACATCCCGCAGGCTGCCTCGACGTGCAGCTGGAGATGCGAAACGGAGCAATAACGGCCGGACTTGTAAGAACGGCGCGCAGGCTTTTCGAAGGCTTCGCCTTTGCCAAACCAACCGCTGCGATTGAAGACGCAGCCTAGACGCGGCCATAGTGGCGCAAAATATAGTTAAACCGGGAGGAGACCCTTATGCGTAAATATCTGCTTGCAACCGCCGCGCTCTGTGCGCTGGCAGCATCTGCCAATGCCGAATCCGTCAGGATGAGCGTTGGCTCGTACAACCTCAACAACCTGCCTTTCCCCGTGGCCGCCAGTCTCGGCTTCTACAAGGAGGAAGGCCTTGATGTAACGACCGAGAACTTTGCCCAAGGCGGGTCGAAGGTCCTGCAGGCGCTTGTCGCGGGTTCCACGGACGTTGCCGTGGGCTTCTACGATCATACGATCCAGATGCAGTCGCAGAACAAGCATGTGGTCGGCTTCGTGCAGCTTGCCCGTAACTCGGGCCTGGTTCTCGCCGGCAAGAACGACACGGACTTCGATCCGGCCAAGCCCGAGACGATCAAGGGCAAGAAGGTCGGCATCACGTCGCCCGGCTCCTCCTCGGACTTCTTCATTCGCTATTACATGAAGCAGCATGATCTCAGCGACAACGACATCTCCATCATCGGCGTCGGTTCGGGTGCTGCAGCCGTTGCCGCTCTTCAGCAGGGCAAGATCGACCTGCTCGTCAATTACGATCCTGCCGCGACCATCGTCGTGGAACGCGGACTGGGCAAGATCCTCATCGATGCCCGTAGCGATCAGGGCGCTAAGGATGTCTATGGCGGCATCTATCCGACATCGGTCCTTTACGCGACGCAGGATTATATCGATGCCAATCCAGAAGTGGTTCAGAAAGTCACCAACGCGACGGTTCGGGCGCTGCACTGGATGAAGCAGCATTCTGCGGAAGAAATCGTCGCGAAGCTTCCCGATGATTTCGTGTCCGGCGACAAGCAGACCTACATCAAGGCTGTCGAAGCAGCCAAGGCGATCTTCTCCGAAGACGGCAAGTTCGAGCCTGCCGATCTCGAAACGCCGCTTTCCGTTCTGAAAAGCTTCAATGATGCGGTTGCCAAGGCGACGATCGATCTCAACACCACCTACACCAACAAGTTCGTCGAGGCTGCTGCCTCGAAGGCCGCAAACTGAGAGGCCGCCATGTCTTCGCCAGCCAGAAAGCTAGAACCCGTGACGGAACTGAAGCCCCCGCCGATGGTAGCAATCGATGATGTGACCATGGCGTTCGGTTCGTTTGTTGCCGTACAAAACGTAAATCTCAAGGTCGGCGATGGCGAGTTTCTCTCCATCGTTGGGCCTACGGGATGCGGAAAGTCCACCATTCTCAACGCCATTGCGGGCCTGTTGAAGCCAGCGCATGGCAAGGTTTCCATCGACGGTTCGCTCGTCAAGGGCGTGCAGAACAACATCGGATATCTGTTCCAGCAGGACGCGCTTCTTCCCTGGAAGACAGCGTTTCAGAATGTCGAGCTTGGCTTGATGTTCCGCGGCGTTCCCGAAAATGAGAGGCGCGCCAAGGTTCAGTCCTGGCTTGAAAAGGTCGGCCTGAAGGGATTCGGAGACCGCTTTCCGCACCAGCTCTCCGGTGGGCAGCGCAAACGCGTGCAGATGGCGCAGGCACTCATCACCGAGCCGAAGGTCATCCTCATGGACGAACCCTTCTCCGCATTGGATATCCATACCCGCCACCTTATGCAGAACGAATTGCTGCGCCTGTGGCAGGAGGACCGCCGTGCGGTGGTCATGATCACCCATGATCTGGAAGAGGCGATTGCGCTCGGAGACCGGGTTGTTGTTCTCGCCGCTGGCCCGAAAAGCCGCGTCATCGAGAGCTTCCCTGTCGATCTTGAACGTCCCCGCAACGTTGCGGAAATCAAGCTCGATCCAAAATTCATGACGCTCTATCGCGATATATGGGCGTCCCTGCGTGGCGAAGTGGAGAAAAGCTATGCAAGCCGTTAATGTTCGTATCATCCAGGTCGTTCTTCTGGTCGTGCTTTTGGGAGGCTGGCAGCTCGGTGTCACCTCGGGCGCCATCGACCGCTTCTTCTTTCCGGCACCCTATGACATCGTCAAACAGGTGATTGACTGGGTTGCCGATGCCGGTTTTTACAAGCATGTCGGCATCACGCTGAGCGAAACGGTGCTTGGCTATCTCATCGGTACAGGTCTCGGCGTCGGCGCCGGCGTCTGGCTGGGCCTCAGCCCCTTCGTCGCCCGGGTGCTTGATCCGTTCATCAAGGCCGTGAACGCCATTCCGCGTGTGGTTCTGGCTCCGATCTTCGTGCTGTGGCTCGGTCTCGGCCTGTGGTCGAAAGTTGCGCTTGCGGTTACGCTCGTTTTCTTCGTCACTTTCTTCAACGCCATGCAGGGCGTGCGCGAAGTGAATCCGGTCGTGCTTTCCAATACTCGCATTCTTGGCGCCAAGCGTTCGGATCTGCTGCGTCACGTCTATTTCCCCGCTGCGGCGAGCTGGATTCTGTCGTCGCTGCGCACCTCCGTCGGATTTGCCGTGGTCGGCGCAATCATCGGCGAATATCTGGGAGCTTCCGCTGGCCTCGGTTATCTAATCGCCCGCTCGGAAGGCAACTTCGATGCCGTCGGCGTCTTCGCGGGCATCATCATCCTGGCGGTCTTCGTTCTTGTTATTGACCTCATTCTGGATTTTGCGGAGAAGAGGTTGATTACCTGGCGGCCCAATGCAGGCGAGGAGCGTCCCGCGTAAGCGGAATGAAACAAGACTATTTCCATCGGGGCGGCCAGTCGGCCGGCCCGCTTTTTCTTTAGGGACGTTGCTACACTTATCCCATCGGTCGCTTGCGCTCCAGTTTTCATCGCCACACTTCCAAAAATTCTGGGGTGCGAAGCCCCAATCGAATTCCCGGTTAACGCCACAACGCCGCGATTGGGACAGCGGATAGCCGCTCTCCGAACGGGATCACCTTGTCATGGTCGTACATGACAATGCCTGAAACAAATCGTTCCCTTGTTGCTTCAGCCAATATTCGCAGTCCAGAGAAATCGGAATTCGTCACGGATGACGCCGCTTTGATCTCGATACCGACAATCCTTCCCCGCCTATCTTCGACAACGATATCGACTTCATTTTGCTGCTTGTCACGAAAATGGGAAAACTCAAATCGGATATCCGCGGCGCTGGCAAGTTTCAGGATTTCCCCAAAAACAAATGTCTCCAACAACGGGCCAAACAACCCCCTATCATGTCGGAGTCGGTTAAGAGACAGGTCACGCAGAGATGCAAGAAGACCGGAATCTGTTGGTTTCCACGCGGAACTGAGCCGGTTTTTCCACCGAGAAGTGAGCCACCTCTGAGTATGGTTTTCTGATCAGGGTTTGGTCAAGGGATTGGCCTTTTCTCCTCTCTTCTGTGCTGCTGCGGAGACGGTGGAACTGATGGCGAAGCTCTGGCAGGAGGAAGAAACGGCCCGCGGCCAAAGCCCTGACGCCCGTGTCACCGTGCGCCAGGCGACATCTGCTGCGGTTGTCACGGAACTCCTCGCCCTCCGGCAGGACACCAACCATGAGCGTCACAACGAACTTGTAGAATGGTGGGGCGACGCACACTACGATCCGGTCGACGTCGACGCCACCAATCTCGGCAAAAACGTCGAGGCTCTAGCCGCAAAATGAAAGCGAAGATCGCGCAAAAAAACTGACACTGCGTGTCCTCGGCGAATGTTTACGCCATGGCAGTAGATAGCGTTATTGATTTTTGACCAGCCACAGCGAATGCAAAAAGGGCTCCGCGTTTCCTTGGAGC
>NZ_VTPB01000006.1:0-164895 GCF_008274755.1 Agrobacterium sp. B1(2019)
GCCGACGCCCTATGTGGGCTCGCATGTTCTGCGCCACAGCCTAGCGACGAATATGGTGCGCTCCGGCGCATCGCTTGAGGAAATCGGCGATCTGCTACGGCATCGGTCGCGGGCGACGACGATGATCTACGCGAAACTCGACACGGATGGCCTACGCTCCATCGCCCAATCTTGGCCCGTCGCGGAGGAGGCACGATGAGCTTCCTTGCCGAACTTGACCGCTACGTGACTCTCAGAAGAGTCCTCGGCGCCGATCTGAGTACCGATGCACGGATACTCCGTCGCTTCGCCACCTTCGCCGACCGCGATGGCGCGCAGCACGTGAACACCAATCTGGTCATGCGCTGGCTCGAGAGCCTGCCATCCGCCAGTCCCGGAACCCGGGCAACACGCTTCAGGGTGGCCCGTCAATTTGCGGAATGGTTGCATGGCATTGATCCGAGGCACGAGGCTCCACCCCGAGGATTGGTGCCTGGCCGCCTTCAACGCGTGCATCCATATATTTATAGCGAAGCTGAAATCGTTGCGATCATCGATCAGGCGCGGACGTTACCATCGGTCTACGGCCTGCGTGGCCTGACCTGCTCGACGCTCTTCGGGCTGATCGCCGTGACCGGACTTCGGATCAGCGAAGCTCTCGGTCTCGATCCTGCTGACCTGGAGGTTGAATCCGGCATTCTTCACGTCCGGCAGGGCAAACTCGGCAAGGAGCGATTGCTGCCGCTGGATCATAGCGTCGTGCAACGGCTCGAAAGCTACGGCCGCGAGCGGGACCGGCTGCTCGGGCGCAGGCCGGGAGCATTCTTCGTGACCTGCGAGGGGCATCGTCTTGGCGATTGCAGCGCCCGCTACAACTTCGCGCATGTGTGCCAGCAGATTGGGCTACGAGAGCCGCAGCTTTATCTTCGACATGGCCGTGGGCCGCGCATTCACGATCTTCGCCACACCTTCGCGGTGCGGACCATGCTGAACTGGTACCGGTCGGGCAAAGATGTCAGCCGCGAGATGATCAAGCTCACGACATGGCTGGGTCATGCAAGCCCTGCCAATACCTATTGGTATCTGGAAGCGGTCCCGGAACTGCTGGAACTGGCTTCGTCCCGAATGACTGGCGTGGCGGCGGAGGCGGGAATCCGATGAAGGCGACCAACTTCCCCGCGCTGATCCAACGCTTCTTCACCGACCGGCTCTCTACGCAAATGGAGGCGAGCCGCCACACCGTCGCTGGCTACCGGGACACATTCCGGTTGCTGATCCGGTATGCGAGTTCCAGGTGCGGGAAGCCGCCGACGAAGCTCACGATCGAGGATCTCGACGCCGATCTCGTTGCCGACTTCCTGACCCATGTGGAAACGGCGCGCGGCAACACGGCGCGCACCCGCAATACACGCCTTGCCGCGATCCGATCATTCTTCCGCTACGTCGCAATGACCGATCCGAGCTGGCTTCTTCATTGCCAGCGTATTCTCTCGATGCCGAACAAGCGGTATGTGAAGCGAAGCGTGACGTTCCTTGACGCTCAAGAGATCGCGGCGCTGCTCGCAGCACCAAATCGAACGATATGGGTGGGACGCCGTGATCACGCTCTGTTGCTGCTTGCGCTTCAGACCGGATTGCGAGCGTCAGAACTGATCAATCTGCGCTGCAAGGACGTGGTTCTTGGGACTGGCGCCTACATCCGCTGCATCGGAAAGGGGCGGAAAGAACGCAGCACTCCTCTTCGTCGCGATACAGCTAAGCTGATTCAGGGCTGGATAGGCGAACGCCGTAACAGCGATGGGCCATTGTTCCCGTCGATCCGGGGCGAGCGGCTCAGTCGCGATGCGTTGGAACACCTGGTGCGCAAGCATTGCCTAGCAGCATCACGAGTTTGCCCGAGCCTCGCAGGCAAGCGCGTCACGCCGCACACGTTGCGGCACAGCACGGCGATGGAATTGCTGCATCATGGTGTCGACCAATCCGTGATCGCTCTATGGCTTGGGCACGAATCCGTGGAAACAACCCAGATCTATATCCACGCCGACATGCGGCTGAAGGAAAAGGCGCTCGCGCAGGTTGCCAGCCCAGAAACGCATACCGGGCGTTATCGCCCAAGCGATGAGCTGCTCGCTTTCCTCGAAACGCTCTGATTATGCCGAACTGCCGCATGGCCGACAGCAGACGCAACGGCCGCCGAACTCGGCCATGCGGCATAATCCAGCTTACGGCATAATGGGTTGCCTCGTGACTCAAGGTTGCATAGTAGCTGGCCGCATCCTTGAACGTCTCGAAGGGGGGCATCTGGATGTAGTCCATGACCGGCGAATAATAGGCCTGGCTACCGCCATGCCGGATAAGGGCCCCGGTGCGGCGAAAGAACCGGTCAACCTGTTCGAGGCGCTCGACGGGATCGATCTGCACGACCGGATGATGGTAATAATGGTCGGGCAGACCGTCGATCTGTTCGACATTGAATACGCTGTAGGCCTTCAGGAACGGGATCTCCCGATCGACCTCGCCGCCCTTTCCATCGTCCTCGGACTTTGTGAAGCGGCTGGCGAAGACGACGGTGGAACCGGTCTCGCCCTTGCGCACGGCAGCATCCAGCTGCAAGGCCTGTTTGAACGTCATCCAGGTCTGTGAGGCAAAGCCTCGCGCGATACCCTCCGACCACAACAGGAGGACGTTCATGCCGGAATAGGGCTGTCCGTTGTGGCGCAGCGGCCGGGTAACCCGACCAGCGGCGTTGGCGGAACTCCAGGGTTTCATCCACGGCCGGACGCCTTTTTCCAGATCGGCGATGATCCGGTCGGTGATCCGTGAATAGATATCGCTTCGATCGCTGTGCTCTTTCCTGCTCATTTTCCTTTGCCCTCCAATCAGGAGGCCGCGCCATTGCGGCCTCGTCGCGGAGGGACTAGGGCAGGAGCTGTCAGGCGGTGAGCTGCACCGGAACGGCCGGAACGCAGTGGAGGACGGCGCAGCCGTTGCGGCTTGCCGCCGGCTCCTGCAGGACCGACAGCAAGGACGGGGCCGCATTGCAGCGACCGTTCAAAGCCTCTTGGCCATCGATGCGCTCACGGCAGGGGCAGACCCACACTGGTCCTCACCCGAAGACGACAAAGGGGTGGCGCGCTGGACGGAGATGGATAGGGTCAATCCTGTTGGGTACCGCCGATATCGATACCGGGTGTGCCGCCGGCCATATCGGCCTGCAATTTTCTTTGGCGGCGAATTTCGGTCACGCGCAGTTGCGCTGCCATTCTGTCGTCGGCACTGACCGGCGATGTCGGACGTCCGGCAATATCATGGCGCATGGCATCCGGCTGGGCGCAGGCCAGCAGGTAGTTTTTTGCAGCCGCATAGGCGGCGACAGCACGCCGAAGACGGATCCTGGCAATTCCAGGCTGAAGTCTGCCGCTGAATTGCTCGAAGATGCCGATCTCGAATGGTAAGATCGGATCGGTTTCCTGCTGCGGAAGGATTGCCGCGGGTTCGGTCAGCAACTCGTTGATGGCAGCGGCTTTTTTGAGATCATTGGCACTGGCAGGAACCGGGCCTTGCGAGGTGACCCAGGGCTTCATCTTGGACGTTTGTTCGTTGTTCATGTGATCCCCTTCGATAACGCCGTCCATGGGGATATAGTGACAAACTGCGACGGTTAAACGGCTGCCGGCGAAGCTGGCCGAAAGCGGGCACCGCTATAGGCACAAAAAAAGCGGGGCCGAAGCCCCGCCATCTTGCGGATCAGTCGAATGCCGCCATCTGTGCCGCGGCAGCCTTGCGGTCGAGATTTTGGCCGGGATTTTCGACCGGGCGGTCGAACGGCTTCCAGCTTTCACCAACCACCTGTTCATAGGCCGCGACGGCCCCTTCGGCTGCCATCCGCAGGGCGTGGGACTGTATCGCCATGTCCGCGGCAAACTCGCGTTTGCGCTGGGCGGCGCTATCGTAGCCGACCGGTCCATCGAGGTCCTCGTCGCGGGCGTCGTTGGCCGCCTTGGCCGTTGCATCGCGAGCCTCGGTGACGGCGCGGCTGTAAAACTGTCCCGCACCATGAGCGGACCCGACATAGGCGCCAACGACACGCTGGAGATGGATCTGCATCGCCCGCTCGCCCAGGCCCTCGGAAAGGCTGTCTGCGGTTTCGATAATCAGCCGCTCATGCAGATCGCGGATGCCGCCGCTATCGACCACGGCGGTCCCGAAACTCTCCGCGATCAGCAGTGCCTGTGCGGTATCGGGGCAAGTGAGCCGAACCATTTCGAGGGTGGCTCCCTTGCGGAGCTGGACGACGCGTGCCGACGGACGGGGCGACTGACGGGAGGGGGTAGCGGGCTTTGCCATGAGGGTTTCCTCTTCGGGTTTTCCTCCGGGGACCCGAAGCGGCCCCTTGCCGCTCCGTCCCTCGGGTGCGGTCTGGAAAAGCCGGCGGAATGACGGTTGCTTCAGGGTCCGGGGCGGCCATGACGAGCGTCATCGGCCTGCGGCCAAGCGGGGTGCAGCCCTGCGCGGGACGCGGGATGGTGATGTGAGACAGGCTGTTCCGGCCGCCGCGCGGCGCGATAGCGGCCTTGAAGCAGACGGCCGCCGGTTTAGACCGCAACACAACCGAGGGGCGGAGCGGCAAGGGGTTTAAGGCATCATTGGAAACGCGTGGTGGGATACCCGCCCGACAATGACGCGCCCTCACCACAATTGGCGATCACCGTGTCAGCACCCCGGGTCCCCTTCGCAAGACCGTCCCTGCGAGGTGCTCACGCAACCCTGCGGCCGGCCTCTTCGCCGAGTTTTCGACGCAGCGTGTCGATCGCCTGCTCCTGACGAGCCAGTTTGCCGGCGAGCCCATCGAGTTCAAGACGCCGCTCGAATTGAAGCCGATCGAGATGTGCCTGAAGCAGCATCTGGTCGTTTCGGCACCACCGCGTACCCGACCGCTTGCGGGATGAGTGTCTCGCCTTTGCCTTCTGTGTGATCGTAATGCGTTCGGCGCGGCATGCGATCTGCCGATGAACGAGATCGAGGTGCCGGCGGGTGTCCCGATGGGCTGCCTCCATTCGCTTCAACAGCACGCGAGGATTGACGGGTTTCATCCGGCCGTCCTCCGCGCCTTCCAGCCCACGAAGCTCGACGAACCGTCGTAGAGTTGATGACGGCCCGGATCGATGACGAAACCGAGCGGGTTCCGGGTGCCATATTCGGGACTTGGCACAAGATAGCGCCGCTCCCCGGCAGAAAGGTCGCGTTTCCCGCCGAGCGTGGCGATCACTTCGGTCATGCCTTGATGCTGGTCGGAAAGGATGGCGGAAATGACCACCCAATCGTCTGCATGCGCGGTGTCGAAAAGCCTGCGGGCCTTTTCCCAGGATTCGGCAGGATCCAGCACGCAGCCGTTGATTGTTTCCCACGCATCCGGCCAGCTATTGCGGATCGTATTTCCGGCGATCCGGCGCTCGTAGCTGGTGAATAGCTCCGGGAAAGTCACGGCGACGATCGCCCATTCGGCATCTTCTTCGTACCACGGGGTCTCCTTGCGAAGCGAAGGATGGATTCGCAGATTGCGTTCCATCGACAGGTGAAATCCGCCGTGACCGGCCGTCATGTGTGACGTCACACCCTCGGCATAGACCGTCGCCATTTGCGAGGCGCCCCATGGGGTGCTGCAGGCGATCCGCCTCTCGACACGGTCAAGACCTGCAAGCTCGCGACGGTGTTCGGCCGTCTCGAACACGCGATCGCGGAATGCCGCCTCGTCGTCCAGCCGGCGTTCGTGACCGTAAAAATCGGCTCGTGTCATCTCCGCGAGTGGCCGGTACACACGCCAGGCACTGGCAAGGAAAACGCCGCCATCAACCAACGGCAGCATCGCGAGCGTGATATCGCCGATCCGGGCGACCGGGAAATCATCAGCACTGCGCGCGAACTCGACCCCTGAATTTTGGGGGGTCATTGCATCATGGGCGTTGGCTTGCCTGTTCATGCCACCCTCCCCTCGATCCGGTCAGCGGCAACCTCATCCGCGGTGACCTCGCGCAACATCGTATTGCTGAAGCCACAGCTCCGTACCCAGATCTCGGCATGGGCTTGATCGGCCGCAAGATGCAGGAGTTCAGCATCCTCGGCATCACCGTCAAGAATACGGATGGAGCCGACCTGAGGCCGTTCAAGCACGGCGAAAGTGAGCACGCTGCCGACGGAAAACATCCTGAAGTCGGCGCCGATGATGGCACCGAGATCGTCGATACCGTCCGTGGCAACCTTGAAACTTGCGGGAATGCGAGACTGTGCCATGACAGTACGGCTGCGTTTACGCACCAGCCGTCCAACCGCATTGTCGCGTTTCCATCCGGCAAGCGTGTGAATTCTGTCCTCGGACGGGCGAGGATTGCCGTCCGACCAGGAAATGACGGCGCCGATCGGCGCAAGGTCGAAGATCATGAGTGCGGACATCTATGTCCTCCTTCTCGATAAGGGAATTGAACACGAAAGCGCCGCCGGACAGGCCGGCGGCGGTAGATGATTTCGATGTACAAAGGGAATGGCGGCTTATGCGGCGGCCTTGTCCTCGGACGGGCTTTCCTGGCTGCGCGTTACCTCTTCCAGCACGGCTTGCGGATGCCGGTGGCGGGCGAGCCATTCTTCCGCCGCGGGATGATCGGCAGCGACATGAACGAGCTCCGCGCCCTCGCCGGCGCGATCGAAGATGCGGACCGAACCGATCGCCGGACGCTCCACCACGGTGAAACTCAGGGAGCAGGCGCCAACATCGAAGGTGCGATAGACACGCAGCACGATGGTGCCCTTGCTGCCATGGTCGCCTTCATGGATGGTGAAGCAGTCAGGCGCGGTGTAGCTGCCACGGGTCTGGCTGGGCTGCTTGCGGATCAGGCGGCCGGAGCTGTTTCTGGTCCTCCAGGCAGCGAGTTTTTTCTTATGGCGCTCCGGCGGCTTGGGCGTTCCATCAGACCAGGACACGATGGATCCGATCGGAACGAGCGTGAAAACGAGAGAGGCGGACATGAGATTTCTCCTGTGGATTTGAGGGGCTGGAAACAAAACCGCCGCCGGTGATGAGCCGGCGGCGGGTGACGATCTGGATGAGAGCTGCACCGCTATTCGGCGGCGATACCGTAGGCGCTGTCGTCTTCGTCGGTTGCCGGCGTGTCGGATCCACCGTCTGTATCGGCAGGATCCTCACCCGATTCACCATCACCGGCTTCGGACGGGTCGCTGTGAGCCGCCTCGGTTCCAGCCTCGACATCCTCGGAGGCGGCAATCTCCTCCTCGTCACTACCCGGGCCGTCGTCATCGGCGTCGATGACCTCGCCACGCTTTATCAGATCTGCCACGTCGCCAGCCTCCGGTGCGAAGAGAGCCGAGGGGTGCACGAAATGGCCGTCCTGATAATGGTCGACCAGCGCAGCGCGGGTTTCGCGCACCTTCTGGCGCGGCAGAACGGAAGCGTCCTTGCAGGACGCCTCCAGCGCCTGGCGCGACAAGCAAAGCAGGAAGTCTTCGCTGCCCATATTCGGCAGATAGCCATCCGCCCCGATGGCATCGCCGGCAATCCTGGAGATAACGCCACTGTTCGACATACCACGGCGGCATGACAGCACCTCGACCAGCGTCGAGCGGGCAACGACCCGCAATGTGTCGAGATCGAAGGACAGCTTGCCATTCTCATCGATCAGTCGGACGACATGCCGGGCAAAACGCTTCTGCCCGTAAACCGTGTCCCCGGCTCCGGAATCGACGCGTACGTTGGTACCTGCAAAGGCGAGTACCAGCAGAGCCAGCAATGTATCGTCCTCGATCGGCGCGCGGCCGAGCGCCTCATGCAAGGCATCGGTCCGAAAATCCCCGACCATGTCGAGGCCCTTCTGAGTGACATCGGGGCGTGGTTTTGCGCCAATGATCGTGTCGTCCTCGGCCTCTCCGACACCGCCCGTCGTCGCACCACCGGCGCCCTTCGGCTTCTTCACCTCGGGAAGACGATAATAGACCGTCTGCACTTTACCATCACGATCGAGATAGATGCCGGCATGGTCCGATTTCTGCGGCTTGCTGTAGACGCGCTCGGCTTTCCTGGGCAGTTCCGGCTGTCCCCAGGAATTGACCTCGACGATGGCACCACGTTTCGGGAGATTGGCCGTCATCCACTCGTGCTGAGCACCGAGGAAGCCCTCGACGTTGGTTGTGTAGCGCGTATCCTCGTCGGCCGGAGCGAAGAGATCCTCGACCCATTCGACACCATAGGCTGCCGCGAGATCGTCGCCGAAGCTCGCGTCCTTGGCGTACATACGCTTCTTGGCAAGTGCACTGGAAATCTGGTGCCAGGATGCCCGCTCGCCCTTCTTCGGCTTGTTGGCTTTCCAGACCTGCTTCTGTTCTTCGACACTGGCGGAGGCGATGGTGCGAAGCTGCTGCTCGGACGGCATGTCGCCGAGCGCCATCTGGTCGAGCATCGCAGGCAATACGTTAGCGAGAAGCCTGAGCTTGCGGACCTGCCGTACCTGAAGTGTCAGCGCCAGCGCGATCGCTTCCTCGGTCCAGCCGAGAGCCACGAGCCGTTCGATGCCACGCCATTGGTCGACCGGGTTGAGGGGTTCGCGTGCCGTGTTTTCCACCATGGAGCGCATCGCACCATTGTCGTTCGCCGCCTCATCGACGAGAACCTGAATTTCCTCAAGGCCAGCGGCGATGGCCTGGCGCACGCGGCGATGGCCGGCATCGATGATGTAGCCGTTACCGCCATCCTTTTCGGGTTCGACCACTGGCGGCTGGATAATACCGACGGCCTTGATGGTGGCCAGAAGTAGCGCATCACCCTGTGGCGATGACTTTGACTGGCGTGTCTTGTCGGGGTTGTCTTTCAGCGCGCGTGGATCGAGCGTGACAAGATACATGGGTTTCTCCTTCACCGGATACGGAGCGGCCCGTTGCCACTCCTGTTCGTGTCTTCTTTTTTCCGAAGACATCTTCCGGACCGCGGGACGGCCGGACCGGCGCAACTGCGGCCGAGCGTCCCTGCGGCGAAGGACAAGCGGGGCTATGGGCCCTGCGAAGGACGAGTTGCCGGGATGCGGCAGGCGGCGGTTGAGCGTGAGCGTCGGCGGGAGGACCGATCTGCGACCGGTTTCTTCTTCCCCCTTTTCTTCCTTCCCATTCTTTTTCCGCCCACCACGCACGAGGGACAGGCCGATGCCACCTCTTGCGAGGCGCGCGACATCAGAGTTGAGCGAAAGATAAAAAAATGGGCCGTCGGAAACCGCGGCCCATGAAGTGTGGAGATCTTGAACCTCCAGAGGGGAACAGCTGATGCGACGGAACTGGGAGGTGACCGTCAAAATGCATCAGCTATGTGCTGTATGACTAATTTCTGCCCAGATGGAAACTATTTATTGTGCAATGCAGCCATGCAGATGCTGCACTGCGTTTGTGAATGGCCCCAATTGCCGAGCACAGTTCCGCTGACCACATGCCCGCAAACGGGGTTGGAATATTTCTGGGTCCGGATGCGGGTTTGCGCAAAGATTGAGCGCTATCGCGGTTTCGTCGCTATGTTTTGGCGCGAACGAAGTTTATCACACCGCTGCTACATGGCAGGATCCCAAGGATTGACGAGTTTCACGCCCATCCCCGCAAAATCCTTGATGTTGCGCGTGACGAGTGTCATGCGACGGGTGAGCGCCGTTGCCGCGATATAGGCGTCGTTGATCGGCTTGGGGTCAGGCACATGCCATTTGGCTGCCTGTAAGGCCGCCGCGTCGTCAAGGGGAAGGATTCGACCCGAGAACGCCGTAATAACCGTGTTGTCCAGCCAGTTGCGCAATACTCTCCCGGCAGCGCTGTCATTGTGTTCCACCAACCGCACACCGATCTCAAGCTCATGCAGAACAACAGAAGAGATGAACGTTTCGGCCGGATCAACGGTTTCGTTCCAGACCACGACATTGGGATGCGCCTTGCCGCTCACAATCTTGCGCAGTTCGGAGACAACATTCGTATCGAGTAACAGCATCAGGACAGGTCAACTGCCTGCGCACGTTCCGTCCGCGGCGAAAGCGGCAAATCTATTTCTCCCGCACCCGGTGCAGCCAGCATGTCGCCGAGCGTCCGCATTTTTCCGGTCAGCCGTTTATACTCGTCGAACGACAAGAGGACATGCGCTGGCCGTCCTCTGTCGGTGATGATGACTGGCCCCTCGTTGGCCGCGCGTTTTGCGCGGCCAAGATCCTGATTGAGTTCCCGGCCTGAAAGCGTGGTGACCGTCATGACAAGCCTCCAAATATCGTGGTTACGTAACTACATTTAGCGCGCATCACCTTAAATTGCAAGATAAGCCGCCTCAGCTGGCACATAGGGTGCGGGAACGGAATCGTCGCGCACTGGTTTTATCCTATTTTGATGACCAGTTTGCCGAAATGGCCTGCATCCCGCAGCGCGTTATAGCCGGCTTCTGCTTCCTCGAAAGGGAACACCTGGTCAACCTGGGGGGTGATTCCGGTCTTCACGAGGGACGCGAGCGTTGCCACGGGGCCGACATAGATCCCCTGCAGGGTGATCCGCTTTTCGAGAATCGCTCCCGTATCAATGTGACCGTCAAACCCGGTTAGCACTCCCATCAGGGAGATACGACCATCAAAACGGGTAGCGGCAAGTGTCTGGCTGAGCGTGGCCGGGCCAGCGACGTCAACCGCCAGGTCAGCGCCGATGCCATCTGTGAGTTTCAGAACCTCATCCTGCCAGGCCGGAGTACGGCGATAGTTGATGACTTCATCCGCGCCCAGCTTACGGGCACGCTAGAGCTTTTCGTCCGAGCTGGAGGTGATGATGACACGGGCGCCTGCCTTTTTAGCGAGCTGAAGAGCGAAGATCGATACGCCGCCCGTGCCGAGCAACAAAACGGATTCACCTGGCTGCACCGGCCGACGCTCAAACAGGGCGGCGAACGCCGTCACGCCAGCGCAAGGCAGCGTCGCGGCTTCCTCGAACGTCATCGCGTCCGGAAGGCGCACGATGCTGTCGGCGGGCACGACAATGCGCTCTGTCAGAACGCCGTCCATGGTCTGACCCCCGAGGCTTGTTGCCTTCTTGGCGGCAGTGATCGGGCCATCTACCCATCCCGGCATAAATCCGATTACCACGCGATCGCCAACCTCCCAGCCGTCTACCTGTTCGCCCACGACCGACACGATGCCTGCGCCATCGGAGAGCGGCACCACGTCTTTGAAGTTTCTGGCGATGATCACGTCGCGGAAGTTAAGGGAGGCAGCGCGCAGATCTACGGCAACTTCGCCTTTCTCCGGCTGGCGCACATCGGCCGAGGCGAGCTTGAGGCGCGGGTTTTCGTTTCCGGTCAATATGTATCGTTGCATCGAGGCATCTCCTTTTCAGAGCCTCCAGATAAGCCTACAAGTCAATTTGATGAAGTACGTACAAATTGAGCATGTAGTATCATGAACGATAGTACCCGCATGAAACGGGGGCGGCGCCGCGCCGATCGCACCGGATGCGCAGTCGAAGCTACGCTGTCGGTTATCGGCGGCATATGGAAGCCAGTCATTCTGTTTCACCTGCTGGACGGCAAGCTGCGTTTCAACGCACTGTGTCGCCTCGTCCCGGCAGCCACACCCCGCATGATGACACTGCAATTGCGAGAGCTGGAGGTGGATGGGATCATTCGGCGCATCGTTTATCCCGAGGTGCCGCCCAAGGTAGAATATGAACTCACCTCGCTCGGTGTCTCACTCGCCCCCATACTGATAACGATGCGCGACTGGGGCGAGCAATTCCAGAAAATGCACTGAGACGGCGGGACCGACTGGCCGCATTCGTTGCGCTCCCTGTTTTCTTGGGGATGCGGAGCGCTCATCAATTTATAGACCAGCTATCGCGAGCGTAGGGAAACAAGGTTGTTGCAACACGCCACCCGCTCGTTGATGCTGGATTACAGTCAATTGTGATAGGCAGGATCCTTTGGCATGGCAGAACCCCGTTCCCCGCGCCTCGCGGTGCTTATCGACGCTGACAATGCGTCCGCGAAAATCGTTGATGGCCTTTTTGAAGAAATTGCCAAGATCGGCGAAGCGAGTGTTCGACGCATCTATGGCGACTTCGCCAATCCTCGTTCAAAGGCGTGGATCGACGTTCTCGCAAGGCACGCAATCATTCCCCAGCAGCAGTTCGCCTACACGGCCGGCAAGAATGCTTCCGATATCACGCTTGTCATCGACGCGATGGACCTGCTGCATAGTGGTCGCTTCGACGGTTTTTGCCTGGTATCTTCCGACAGCGATTTCACCCGCCTCGCCTCTCGCATCCGTGAACAAGGCATCGACGTCTTCGGTTTTGGAGAGCAGAAGACGCCTGAAAGTTTCAGGCAGGCCTGCCGGCGTTTCATCTATACCGAAAATCTGTTGCCCGTGGCTGCCGCGAACGGGACAGATACGGCACAGGCGACAGCCTCTCTCCAGCCTCCGACAGCCGCCACGCCCATCATCAGGAAGGTCATCGCCCAGATGGAAAGCGAGGATGGATGGGTGCCGCTTGGCGCCGTCGGCAATCAACTTGCAAATCTCGCTTCGGATTTTGACCCGCGAACTTATGGGTTTCGCAAGCTGAGCGATCTCGTGAGGAAAACAAACGCCTTCGATCTTGAGCATGCAGAGGGCCGCCCGCTGCGTATCCGGGTCAAGCAAAAATCTGGAAAAAAGAACGGATAGACCCTGTGTGCCGCGTATGAGATTTAGTCGATACGGCTGATTTTTGCGCTCAAGGTTGCGAGATACGGCTTGAAGGCTGCGGCAATCTTGGAAAGAAAGCCTTTGCTGAACGATCCCAGCACTTCCATGTTCGGGTCATAGTGGAAGGAGGTCTCTGCCACGTCGTGATTGAATTCCGACACAGTAATCCAGGCATCTTTCCAATCTCGGATACCGGCACGGCGGCATTCGAGCTGCGGGATCTCGAGCGCTGTCTGATCTGAACGTGGTGGTGTTCCCGAGATTGCCAGCAGAATGAGATTTGTCTGGCTACCTTTGGCGATTGCAAGAACCATGCAGACGGGCCGTTCTTTTCGACCCTCCGTCTCCCCTTTGTCGCGTTGCCATGCCCAAAGATAGGGGTAGGAAATGACAGAGCCATTCGACGGTACGTCAACCATTGGGGTCACGCCCTTCCTCGATCAGCCTGTCCAGTTCAGGCAGGACCATCGCCGCGAGGTCAGCTGGTGCTTCATTGGGGCCGTAGACCCGGCGGGGATCGCTCCTGCCTTTCAACGCCTCAAACTCGTCATAGGTCATCAGCACATATCTTGGCTTGCGATGCTGCGTGATCGCAACAGGCTGACGATCAGCTGCCATCGTCACGGTCTTGATGTCACGCAGCAGTTCGACAGTCGAAAACTTTTTCATGGTCACGCTCCATTCAATTTAATCGGAATATACAAATTATTTGACTATTTTGCAATTCCGGCGGTTCTGCGTATGTGAACAGCCGAAGGCAGCGTAGAAATACAACTTGTCCCCCCCGATCAGCGGGGACAAGCGATGGAAGCGATCAGGCTGCCTGCTCAACACCGTGGCTCTCCTCACGCATCGAGGCGGCCAATGCCTCATCGACATCGCTCAACTGGCGACGCTTTAAAGCAAGTTCCTCAGCGAAGGCGAAGCTGCCGCCCTCACGGGTGCGATATGAGGCGAGCCGTCGGCGGGCGTCTTCGAGACGATGGCGATAACGATCACGCTCCTCCCCGAACCCGTCGAGCGCATGTTCGAGGCGGGAGATCGCCCCGAGCGGCGTTACCGTGACGGCTAGGTCGATCTCGTAGTCCGCACCGGTGCGCTGCAGCAGCGTCGCATAACGATAACCGTCCGCCTTGCCAAACCGTTCGCCCTCATAGATGAGATCGAACCCGCCGATCGATGCGAGATGAACCTCCCCATGCTGGCGAAGCTGTACGAGCGTCAGGATTTCCCGCATCAGTGCCCGGCCAGCCTCCTTGCGTTCATCGTGGACCTCACCCAGAACGGTCATGGTGAAGGAATCCGCCGCGGTCGGAATCAGCCGTATCAAGTCCTCACCGATCTCAGCGATCCGGCGGGTCGCCGTTTCGATGTCACGCTTGGCGTCACGGATCTGGCGTCGAACGGCATATTGATCGTCGTCGTGGGCAGCACGCAACCGTTCGAGCCGGGCGATATCGGCCTCCAGACCTGCCTTTTGCATCAGCCTCTCGTCACCACTGGCGATCGCTTTCGCCATTGCGAACTGGTTGGCCTGGCCCTCGCCGAGATCTTCAAGCCTGCGGATCGAGGTATCGCCGCTCAACGCCGCAGCGATGAACCTCGCCTTGCGCTCATTGTTCTGCCACATGGATGCATCGAGACTGCCCTCCGTCGCGTAGGCGAAAATATCGACCTCGTCATGCTGATTGCCCTGACGGACGATGCGTCCTTCGCGTTGTTCGATCTGGGAAGGCAGCCACGGCACGTCGAGGTGATGCAAGGCTTTGAGGCGCAACTGCGCATTAACACCTGTTCCCATTGTCTCGGAGGATCCGAGGAGGAACCGCACCCTGCCGGCACGCACATCGCCGAACAACCGTTGCTTGGCCTCGGTCTTCTTGTAGTCCTGCATATAGGCAATTTCGGAAGCGGGCACGCCGAGCCGGATCAGTTCATCGCGTATCCAACGATAGGCGGAGAAGCCACGTGTCTTCTCGACATTCATGGTTCCGAGATCGGAAAAAATCATCTGGGCAGCACCCGGCACATCGTAATCCTTGCCATCCGGGCGGCGGAAAATGCTTTCACCTGTCTCCTGCCAGATCCGGAAAGCGTTGCGCACAAGCATGTTCAGCTTGTTTTCGTCCTCGTTATCATTCGCCGGCATGACCAGACGAAGATCGATCGCCGCGTGGCGGCCGTCGGTGATCACCGACAGGAGAATGTCGTCACCGGGCTGCGCCGGTCCCTCACGCATCTCGATTGCCTTGATGCGCGCTTCGAGGATCTGCTGATACATCTTGAAGGCAGGCGTCGGCTTGGCGGTGACGATCTGGCGGCGGCCGGTCGAAATCGCCGGCACCCTGACATATTCGCGAAGATCGTCGGGCATCACCACGTCGGCGAAGGCCCGGAACATGGCGATCAGCTCCGGGACATTCACGAAGCTCGCAAAGCGGCTGACGGGTCGGTACTTGCCGGACGGCTGGATCTCCAGCTCGGTTGACGTATCGCCGAAGCAGCTTGCCCAGGCGTCGAACTCGTGCAGGCCACGTTCGGCAAGCGCGTCATGTCCGAGCAGCCGCTGGATCGAGAACATCTCGCCGAGCGTGTTCGTGATCGGGGTCCCCGAGGCGAGCACCAGCGCGCGGCCGGGATTGCGAGTTTCGATGTAGCGGGATTTCACATAGAGATCCCAGGCGCGCTGCGAACCGTTCGGATCGATGCCCTTGAGCGTCGACATATTTGTCGCGAACGACAATTTGCGAAATTCCTGGGCCTCATCAACGACGATCTGGTCGACACCGATCTCGGAGATGGTCAGAAGATCGTCCTTGCGCGTCGAAAGCGCTTCAAGCCGTTCCTGCAATCCCTCCTTCAATCGTTCCAGCCGCTTGCGTGAGACACGATCCTCGCTGTCGACCCGGGTCAGCAATTCCTCATAAAGCTCCAGTTCGTCGTGGATCATCTGTTGTTCAAAGGCGGAGGGAACACCGATGAACTTGAAAGCCGAATGGGTGATGATGATCGCATCCCAGGTCGCGGTCGCGGCGCGGGAGAGGAACCTCGCCCGCTTGTCCTTGGTGAAGTTGGTCTCGTCCGCAACAAGGATGTTGGCGGATGGATAGAGCGCCAGGAACTCTCGGGCGGCCTGTGCAAGGCAATGTCCTGGCACGACCTGCATGGCTTTGGCGATCAGGCCCAGACGCTTCTGCTCCATGATCGCGGCGGCCATCGTCATGGTTTTTCCCGCCCCGACAGCATGCGCGAGGTAGGTGGAACCAGCGGAGATGATGCGCCAGATGCCACGCTTCTGGTGAGAATAGAGGCGGAAGGCGGCGCTGGCGCCCGGCAGTTTCAGATGCGAACCGTCAAAAGCCCGAGGCGCGATGTTGTTGAACCGGTCGTTGTAGATTCTGGCCAATCGATCGGTGCGATCCGGATCGGTCCAGACCCACTTCTGGAACGCCTCCTTGATCTTCTGAAGCTTGTCGCGCGCTGCTTCGGTGTCGATCACATTGAAGATGCGCCGCTCGCCGCCGACGTCCTTGATCGTATCGAAGATCTGCGGCACGCGGGAGTTCAGTGCATCGGCGAGCAGTTCGCCGGCATCGCGCCGGCTGGTGCCCCATTCGGACGTACCTGCTGCACTGTATCCAAGCTGGCGCGCCTCGACCGTCCAGCTGCCGAGTTCCGGCATGTGGTGGATACGGATCTCGGCGCCCATCAACTCCTTGACGAAATCCACGACGTCGGATGCGGGGATCCAGGGAGCACCGAGGCGGGCGGTAATATCGGAAGGCCGAAGATCGGCCGGCTGGACCGCCTGCAGGGCACGGACATTGCGCTCAAAAGCTGGATCGAGTTTGGCCGCTGCTTCCGCTTCTGTCATCCTGGTCCGAACCGGACCCGAGAGATAGGCATCGGAGGTCTGCCAGGAGCCGTCGGTGGGATTCTGGAAGATTGCTTCGCCGAGTTCTTCGATCACCTCCTCGGCGGACATGTGCAGCAGTTCGGCGATGTGTTCGAGATCGACACGGCCACGTTCGTTGAGCACGACCGCAAGCGCATCCCCGGCGCTGGTGATGACAGGCGCAACCGGTGGCGCGATTACCCGTTCGGAGAAGATCGGACCGGGCTTTGCCGTGTCGGTATCGAGGTCGTAGTCCTCGATGGACGCGACCAACCAGCAATCGGGATCGTCCCTGAACGGCGCCAGGTTCGGTTGGCGGTGGGTCTCACGGACCTCACCGGTCTGTTCGTCCTCGCTGATCGAGACGGTAGTATGATTGATCGGGCCGAATTCCCGAACAAAGGCCCCCCAGGCGATGCGCAGCCGGACCTGAAGATCCCGCCAGGGACGATCCTGTTCCTGGGCTTTCAGCACCTCGCGAACGGCATCGCGGATCGGGAGCAATTTGCGGATAATGCGGGCATGCTTTTCCGGAATGCCGTCGCCGCCGCGACCCTTGCGTATGCCGATAGGCACGGGGGAGCCGTCGATCAGTTGCATGAGGGAATTTTGGCTGTCGAGGAAAAAGCTGCCTTCGCGGACTTTGGCATTATCGGGCTTCAGGTCGACGATCTCGGCGAGTTCTTCTTCCAGATCGAGATCAATGATACTCGGCTCGCCATCATAGAGATGTTCGGGAAGCAGCGAGATGGCGTCCTTCAGCAGACCCTCAAGGTTCTCGCCGGGACGCGGCTGGCAGGTATAGGTCTCGCCAAAGGGCCCGGAGGTCAGGGCATGGTCGCCGAGCACGAAGACGGGATGTCTGGCAAACCAGCGATTGACGCGGATCGCGCCCTCATCGGCGGTGGCGGGCCGGATCTCGTCGACGTCAAGCCAGGTGACATCGCCTTCGGGCTCTCCGGCCTTGCGTTTGCGGAAGAACAGGATGTCGACCACGACATCGGTCCCGGCATCTGCGCGAAACGCGCCTTCCGGCAGGCGAATGGCGGCGACAAGGTTGGCCGATTTCGCGATATGCTCACGGGCCGTCGTATCGGCCTTGTCCATCGTACCGTGGGAGGTGACGAAAGCGGCGAGAGCGCCTGGCTTCAGCAGATCGATCGACCTTGCAATGAAGTAATCATGCAGTCTGAGACCCAGGCTGCGATAGTTGCGGTCGGAGCGCACCGTTCGATCAGAAAACGGCGGGTTGCCGATGGCAAGATCGTAGATCACCCCAAGATCGGTGCGGGCGAAATCGCCATTGACGATCCGCGCCTTCGGCTGAAGGAGGCGGACGATCCGGGCGGTGACCGGATCGAGTTCGATGCCGGTGACATAGCTGGAGGCGCGGAATGCCTCCGGCATCAGGGCCGGGAATAGACCTGTACCGATTCCCGGTTCAAGAACGCGGCCGCCGCGCCATCCCAGACGTTGAAGACCTGCCCATATGGCGCGAATGATGAACTCGGGCGTGAAATGAGCATATTGCGTGCAACGTGCCAGCGAGGCGTAATCCGTCTCTGAAACCACACTTTCCAGCGAACCGCCAAGATCGTCCCAACCGTCCCTGAATTCGACCTCGCCGGGGCGACGGAACATGCCGTTCGCCAGTTCGGAGGCTCCGAAACCGGTGAAGCGGATCAGCCGCTTCTGGTGTTCGCGCGTCACCGGAATATCGAGCTTCTCGATCTCGTTGGCGGAGAGGATGGCGGCGACATTGATCCTGGCGCGCTCCTTCCAGCTTTTCGGAAGGTCGCGATCATCGTCATCGAGATAGAAATTGGCACGATCGCCCATCTTGCGAGGCGACGGTAGTTTCGCCGCGACAACCGGTAACGGGACGATAGGCGCTTCAGGCGCGGCGCTTGTGTTTTCAGGCGTGGCCGGTTCGGGGGCAAATTCTTCGTTCATGCCAAGGCCAAAACCAAGCCCGGAGGAGAGCGCGGTATTGCCGAACATATCGAGGGAAAAGGAATCGTTGGACATCTGGTGAATGCTCCTGAAAAAAGACGAGCGTCATCGACCGGGTGAACCGGCATGACGCTCGCGTGGAAGGGGGAAAGGTTGTGGTTGTAGCGGACGCCGATGCGTCAGCCGCGTTGAATGACCGAGATCTGCATCGCGTCGTCATCGAAGGCGAAAGAGAGATGCGTACCGCCGGGGCTGGCGGCGATCATTGCTTCGAGGCTCTCGGCATCGATGAAATCGACACCGTCGTCGCCGCCGAAGGTCTGGCGTTTGACCTCGAACCAGTCGTCATTTCGCTCGGGGTGGCATTGTTCGGCATAGATGACCAGCGGCTTGCCGTTGTCAGGCAATTTTCCGTTGGACATGACGTAAACCCCATGGTCCCCGACGAGCCAAAGGCCGGGCTTCTCGCCCTTGCCGGGTTCGAGCCCATAATAGGGGTCACGGAAGCCGCCATTGACTTCTGCATCGGCTCGACCACGTGCGATGACGTCGAGGATGGATTGGACCGGGAAAGTCAACATGTTCGATCCTCCCTCAAACCGCGATGGGAAGTGGCGGGATCTCATTCGCCACCGATGCTGGCCTTGCGGCGGCCGCAGGTGACGGCGGCGTCGGATCCGGATCGTCGTCATTGGCAGCCGCCGGGATGAACCGGCTTTCCGATCCACCAGGCCGACCGGCAAACGATGGAATTGAAGTTGACGTGAAGGACTTGCTGGGCATGCTCTTCTCCATTCTGTTGAGCGACCGATCGCGCGGCCGGAATAAAATCCGCCGGGGCATGTCGTGGCTTTGTGATCGCTGTTTTTCGGGGATGGAGCGGAAGCTCCCCGACGCTTTTCGCGTCTTTTCGGACCTTCCAATCCAGCTTTTCACCGCCGCATTGGCGATGGCCGGTCAAGGGCCGCTTTAGCGGCAAAGCCCGCCCTTGACGGGCCGGAGCCACATGCGGCAGAGGTCTTCTTTTCTTCTCCTTCCCTCCCCTTCCCTTCCCTTCACAGGGTCCGGAACCAGAAACGACGGTCGGCCTCCAGCCGTACATGCTCGGAGCGGGCGTTCCATTCGGGCATCAGCCGCGCCTTGCAACGCAGGATCAGGCGTGTCTCGCGGCGGGACCGTTCATCGTCATCGCCAAACAGATCAGGGTGAGCTCGGAGGCACCGCAGAAGACGCTCATTATTCATCGGCGCCATCCCAGACGTCCGCAACGTCATCGTCCAGCCGTACTTCAAAGGGGCCGGGCCAGTCCCGGATCCATTGCGGAGCATCACCTTCGTAACGCAGGTCATCCCTGATCTCAGCCTTGGCATACCAGTCCGCCTCTGTCGGAAACCGTTCGAGAAGCAGCGACCGCGACACGGTCCGGTCTGTCGGCTCGGAGACATCGTCCTCAATCGCCTGATCGTCGCGCCAGATCTGGGGTACGAACGTCAGCGTCACGCGCAGGTCCTCCGATAAAGTGACAGGCAGACGCCGGCGTCCCTCATCCAATGTTTGCAGTTGGTGGTCCGCACCATAGTTCCGGGTTCTCTCATAGACCGGGTCGTCCACCTCATCGACGAGATAACCGACCACTTCCCCGGCATAATCGGCCTCGATCACGCCGTTGCCACGGGGATTGAGGCTGACGGCAAATCCGTTGCCGAACAGACGTTCGTCAGCCGCGGCCATGGTCGCCCGGTGGTTTTCGGCATCGACTTCAACCTTCACCCGGACCACGGCGTAGACATGGACGAAATGCTTTCTGCGCGCAGGATCGCCAGGATCCTTTCCAGCTGCCGACATTGCGGGAGATGGGGCTTGCTCGCTCATCGGTTTGCTCCCTGCTGCACGTCGAGCTTCTTCAGCACGCGGACGGCGGCGTCCTCGAGCGTTGTTGCGAAGTCCGGGCCATTTTCCGTCCATTCGAGCACTTCGAGGACTGCCGGGATAAATCCGTAGTCGAACGGGGCATGACGATCGATCAGCTCCCGTCCAAGATGGTCATGGATCTGAAGCGCATAGATGGCAGCCGGCCGCGCCCAGCGCCGCAGTTCGATCGAACCGAGCTGGGTCCAGTGCAACATCAGAGCATGAATGTTCCGCACCAGCGGCTTGTCGTGTTCGAACAGGATGCGGTAGTCCTGCATGGCCTCCCAGCAGCACAGGGCCGCGTCCAACTGCCGGCTATCAATGTCGGCGATCACTGGCGCCGACGTGGCGAAGGACTCGATGAACCGGCGGATGGTGGTCAGCGAGTTGCGACCGCCCCGATCGAGCATGAACTGGTCGTGCGGGAAACGCCCTGTGATCTGGCGGTCGATCGTGCGGCGCATACGCGCAAGAACCGGATCGGCATTTGAGAGATCAGGCGCACCGGGCGGGTATCGCAGGCCCTCGGCGGGCCTTTGTGTCTCGGTCGCAGCGCGCAGATCCTCAAAGAGATTGTCGCTGGAACGGCCGGCGCATTCCGTTGCGGTGATCAGCATGATGCTGGCGCTGAAACTGTCAGGTCTCTGCGATGAATGCCGGGACCATTCGAGCACGCGCACTTCCGAAAGCGTTTCGGAGCGCGCGACAATGTCCTGCAGAATGAACTCCCAGGAGCTCGGTCGCAGATCGATTTCTATTCTGTCCCGACCATCGATCTGGTCACGCCAGCATTCGGCAACGATCCGATTCAGTTCGCTCTTGGGCGCACGGCGAGACGTTTCATAGGCTGCCGAGAGATCGCCCGCCGCCAGGCTGAACGTCAGGGCGGCGCCGCGGTCGGTATAGAGCAATAGCGCGTTGTCGACCTCGCCTGCGTCGAACACGCTGGAGAGAACCAGCCGTTCGAGTTCGGTGATGTCGACGAGTGGGATCGCCGGGTTGATCACGATGGTGGTTTCGAGGTCGTCCATGGGGTTGTCCTTTTTGAAAATGGAAAGGCCCGAAACGATGCTCCGGGCCAGTTGGTCGGAATGAATGTTGATTGACTGCGGCGTTGCGGATGGCGGTCAGGGTACCGACAAAAGCTGCTGCACCTCGTCGGGAGACAGGTGGACGAGAAGTTTGAGAACGGGCCTGAAGCCCGGCTTGCGGACGATAATGGTCCTGAACCCCTTATTGCCCGGCGGCCAGACGTCGTCGGCATAGCCGCCATCGCTACCCGCGCCGTTCCAGATGCGTTCGAGCTCTTCCTCGCGGATGTACGGGACAGGTTCGCCGGTCTCCCGCGCGACAATCGCCGCCCGCATGGCCTCAGGCGTCACGGCGGGATCGGTGACGCTGACGAAACCGTGGAACCAGCGTTCGCCATAACTGGTCACAAGGCTGAAGAGACGGACCGGATCTGCTCGGGGCGCCGCCCTGGGAGCACGATAAGACCACCGGGCCGTAGACGGCCGAGAAACAGACCAGCCATCGCGCGCGCCGCGGGCTCGTCGAGCTCGAACCACTCACCTGCATGCAGGATACCGGTGAAGCGTCGCAGGGACATGGGTGCTGTATCGTGCCTCGAGAGGAGCGCTCGAACTTCAGCAGCAGACGCCGTCCCCGTGTTGATGCGACGGAACGGCGAGAAGAGAGATGTGGTGGGCATCCGGATCGCTCCTTCGATGACGGGGTTCTGTGGTCGGACTGACGTCAGTCCGTCTCGTCGGATGCGAGGCCGTCGAGATAGCCGGCCAGCGCTTCGGTGTGCCGGTTCTGGTCAAGCCAGCGGGAGATTTGCAGCGACAACGTGAAACTGTCCCAACCCGCGGCGGCGGCGATGCCCTCCAGACGGCTCCGGGTGTCATGGCCACCGGTTTCATTCGAGCCGGTGTCTGGCGCCGGCTGCGTTGGGTGCTCGTTCCACATGCGCTCCAGCATGTCGGTCGTCGAGGAATACTGGATCGCCGTCTTCGTGATGCGCATGACACTGCCGCCGAAGCCGTCTGCGCGCATTTTCGTGCAGGTGAAGGCCGCGGTGACGACGATCTCGTCCAATATGGATGAACGACGGGCGATATCCTGAAGGATCTCGTCCCAGCCCGGCCCAGCCGTCAGATCGATATCAAGATCATCCGGAAGATCTTCCTCGGGGGTGGCTTCGTGCTCCTCCAGCAGCTTGGTCACGTAGACGGTGATCCTAGATTCGGTGCTTTGGGACGCATGAAGAGCCTCGCGAAGCTCGCCGATACCTACGGTAATGACGTGGGAAGGCCCACACCAGGAATGAAAATAGAACCCGTCCTCTTCGGCACTTTCATCGAACACGAGCGGCAAGAGGAGAGCTTCGAGAGGGGTGACGTCGTGAAACGGGACGTTCGGGGTTACCACGGTGGGAGAATGATAGTCGGCCATGTCACGCCCCCTCACGCTGCGATGGAAACGGGAAGGTGGCGCAGATGCACGGGCAGTTTCGCAGCGATCTCGTCGTCGGTCAGGTCTTCGAGCAGCTTGAGCGTGGTGCCGGCCGCGCCACCATAGAGGATGATCGTTTTCTTGCCGCGTGAGGCGTGTGGCCAGCGATCAGTGGCATAGCCCCGATAATCATCGGCCGTGCTGCTCCAGATGTGGTCCAGACGCTCATCCCGGGTCATGGCACGCACCGGCCGGGTTTCGCGCTCGGTGATGGCGAGCCGCATGTTTTCGACAGAAGACGTGTCTGAAAGATCGCAATAGCCGTGGAAGTGGCGGATGGTTCCGTCGATGCGCAGCGCGAAGAAGACGCTGGTGATCGATCCGGTCAGAAACTCGCGCATGGCGAACAACGACCCCCGGATCCATAGGGGTGGCAGGATCTCGAACATGTAATCGTGTTCGCTCTCGCGGATCTCAAACCATTCCCCGCTGTAGAGCGCTGTCGCATCATCGTTCCAACGATCAGGTCGCTGGGCGTGGCGGTCGAACATGCGGAACATCTGGTGGCGATCGGCGACCCCCTGATAGACCTTGCGGATTGCGGGTGAGGTATTCATCTTCGGCTCCCTGGGAGTTGTTCCGGACCGATGCGCGGCGCTGCCCTCTCGACCTCACCATCCACTTCAGTCCTTCATTACCCCTTCTCAGCCGCCGGCATCGTGACCGGCCGGGTCAAGGGCCGGCTTCAGGCCGGGCGAAGCTTCCCTTGATGCGGCTGGCGCGAATGCGGCACGCCTTCCCTTTCCCCCCTTCTTTTTCTTCTTTCCGCCTCCCTCTCCTGCAGAGCCTCGTTCCAGTCATCTGCAGGAGGCCGCAATCGCTGCCAGCCACAGCCCGCCTCTTCCGCAAGGGTTCGAAGCCGATCGGCGAACGTGTCGCCCTGCGCGTTATTGTCCGTTGCCGCGACCAATTGGACACCGGAAGGGGCGGCAAGCATGCGCAGCGCCGCATCTGTTGCCGGAGACCAGCCCCCGCCGGTACTGAGATAGAGGGTGCCATCACGCAGACCCTCGAAGGCAGCAAGGCTCATGGCATCGATCGCCGCTTCAGTGACACAGAGCCGGGACGCCACAGACCGGCCGAGGCGAAACAGAACCTTTGTTCCCCCGGTCGAAAAGCCCCTCCATTCCGGGCCTCGCTCCTCCCAGCCCGTAATGGCGCCAAGATCGTTCGTATGGGCGGCCCACATGCTGCCGTAAGGTCCTTCGCGAACAGCGTTCTGGGAAATGGCAGCATGGAGTGTATGCGATGGCAACAACCTTATTTCGGAGAGATAGTGCCAGGTCTGAGAACCAGGCCATGGCCGGCGTTGGCGGTTCCATCGTTCGGCAATTGCAAGGTTTGGCCCTCGGACACGATTAACCGTGCGTCTGGCGGTTCCTTGCGGGACATAGCCGATCAACTCGGCGACGCGATCGCGTGCTGCCCTAAAGCCTCCGCCATCCAGATGGGCGACGAGCGAGAATACATCACCCTTGGCTTCGGAAAGCGGGTCAAACCAGCCGTGACCGTCATGAATCATGATGATGATTTCGCTGTCACGGCGATATTTTACCGCCCGCAGGGTGCTCTCTTTCAGATCGATGACGAAGCCCGCTTTTTCCAGCACCGCAGAGCATGGCACACGAATGCGCAGTTCCTGGATTTCTTTCTTTTCCATTCTCTTTTCGGCATTTCTTGCCGCCCTCTTTTCCACTTGGGTTGCCTTCCCACACATTTTGCGGGACCCCATCTGACAGCCGCGAAGAGCATGCGGAGGCAAGGGCGCGGCGGGAGTTGCCGGCAGGTCCGGAACCACAAGCGCCACCTGCCCGCCGCGGCGAAGCTTCCCTTGCCGCCGCCGGCTCGCAAGCGGCACCCGAGAGGGCAAGCCGGCGGCGTCTTGAGCCGGCTTCATCAGGCTCGGCTCGATCAAGCCGCTGCTAGCGAACGAAATGTCACTAAAGAGCGGCAACCTCCATCCGGACCGTTGGAAAGTTGGCTGGCGAAACACTCCAGGCTTTCACCTAGCGCCCATTTTGACTGCCACAGGCCCCTTCCACGCCATTCTGCGGATATGCCGATATTCGCAATGTCGAGGGAGCCGTGATCGAAGATAATCGAAGAAATTTCAGGACAAATTCAACAAGATCACATATCGTCCGCAGCGAAGCGGTACGCGCCGCTTCGGGGCGTCGAAACCCCTCATACCCGGTTGGTGCCACCCGTAAGGCACCAGACTCCTTGACCTTTGCGGTCGGGGGACCTGTGGCGTATGCAATAGGTTCTCCGGAACTAAAGGCCATGGGGCCGTGGTATGCGGTTTCGAATCCCCCGATCACCAGGGGTCAATGAGCATTGAACGGCGGGGGCGCACCGCCGAAATTGCTTTAGGAGAAACCATTGGCACAGGACATTGCCTTCACCTTTTACACATATTCAAATGCCGGTGTAACCGCCGAGGAGCGTTGGAAGCCAACCGGCATTCCAGATGTTTTCTTTGACAGTCATGAAGAAGCTCAGCGCGCCTTGAAAGAAATGCGCGCAGATATAGTAGCCGACCCCGAGATGGAGTGGCCGGTTATGAACATAGAAAAAGTAGTAACAGTCCCCGTCAACTCAGAGAGTATACTTGCGTTATTGAATAAGGGCTTAGGTTCATTTGTTCAGCGTTACGAAGTTGTTGAGAGTATTGGGCCGTCGCAATGAACTCCATGTTCGCCGATGTGCGCCGGGATCCGGGTCAATCAGCACGGTCATTGCGCGAGGCGATCGCCTGTTGGCCGAGCGGGAAAGATTGTCGCTCCACGCATCATTTGTCTGCACGCCTGAAAGTATCTGTCCTGGGCGTATTTTTGCAGTGAGCACTGCTCCTGCAGCAGTTGCATGTAGTTATGCCGAGCTTCTGGAATTTCGATTTCACCGGCTATCCATTGCTCGATCCAAGCCAGCTGGTATCGGTTTCTTTGGAAAAACTTGCTTGGCGCAAACGGTCAAAAGGCCTTGCAACGGCACGTCCTCGTCGCTCAATTTTCATTTGCAGCAACTCATATAGTCTCGCTCGACGACGCTTTGCATTAAATCGCTGGGGAATGTGCGTAGCGGTTAACGGAATCTCGATTGAGTATCCTCTGCGGATCAATGGGTGCATATTGATCGGCAAGATTCCGCGTCTTGGGCAATGCTGTCCGACTCTTGATGGTTCAGTGTGATGGGCTCATCCCCTCACCCGTTGGACAGAGAAAATCCATGATGCCGCGATCCGACGCTGCCCGCTTCTGCCGACATGTCCGCCGATCGGTGGGCAATCACCTCCCCTCCCCTCTGGGTTCTGCAATAGATTCAGATCAAGCCAGGGCAAAGATTCAAGAGGCGGGATCTTTTCTTCATCCACATTCTTGCCATAACAGGCGTCGAACACATTCACCACTTCCCGCGGCACGGCAATCGGTGTGTTCGATATTCAAGCGCGCAAAGCTCGGGCCACGGACGGGAAGTTCGACGGGCGCACGGAAAGGCGCACCGCCAACAAGGGGTCGGGTGACGAAGCTAACTCACCCCTTCGTTCTCTTTATGTTCTTTCTTGGCGCTACGACAATGAGCCGACGATTATTAAAGGGCCCCGGTGTTGGGGAGTAACAGATACATGCGATCCAATGACAGATGCGGGTCGACAGGGCCTGTCAAAATCTTTGCCAGTCAATCTGGAACACCAGCTAATGATGTGCATTTCCAGCCTATGTCAGACGAGGGTATTGTCGTCGCATAGGGCTCGCACCAACGATCCAACACGAACCCAATGTTCGGTATAGCTACCGTCAAGAGCGGCAGACCCACTCACCAGATCCGTCTCAAGACCCCGAGAAATCGGGACTAGTTCGACCAAACTTCCATGAGAATCCATGTGAAAGTGAAGACCATGAAGAGGCCAAAGAGCAGACTGCTTATTGCAGCTCGCATAACCTCACTGTAATCGCAGAACCGGCCGGGACGTTGTTTGTGCGCTCTATTCGGGAGCTTGACCAAACTGCGCCGCAGCTGAGGCGAACTGGATGTACGTAGTCCGCCATATTAAGACCCCTGGAAAAACCACGGATGTAGACGGTGATCCGCTCGAAAAGCCTTCGAGCGCATGTGCTATGCGCGCCCTGTTCTTAGAGGTGGGACACCAATGGGAGAGCTTGCAGCAAAAGCTCGTTGAACCTTCAGACGAAGAGCATCAAAAGGCAACCACCAGATTCCACGTGACGCGCGATCCGGACGGCCTCACCTCGGCAAGCGATTGAGCCTGGACATCATCCACTCGTTTTCTTCACGAAGCTTGTTCATCATCAGTCGTTTTAGGTAGCGATTGTCAGCCTCAAGCAACGCGAGTACGCTTGGCGCTGTGTCGTCGTCCTCCGTTCTGAAGAGTTTAGGGGCTATCGGAGGTGCTCGTTTGGCTCCCCTCCCCTTCCGCACCTGAGCTCGGCCTGGCACCGGTTTTGCTGAATCGTCATCCTGCGCCGGAACCATTAATGCGGCTTCGGTAGTCTGATCGTCTAGCGCGCCGACATCCGGGCATTGCTCCGGCATTCGTTCGCCGCCCGAAGAAAGCGTATGTTGATGTGGTTCTGGCTGCGATTCCAGAATCGATACCGGCGATGCACTATCAGGCGTTAGCGAGCGAGGTGCAGTGCCCGCGTTTGCCAAATCACCCGGTACCATCCCATCGACTTCGATTTGTCGAGCGACGGCCTGCAAATCGAGACTGCCCCAAATTGAGGTTCCTCTTGGCTTCACTTGGCGCCTGTTCGTCTTGTACTCGACGACAAAATTGGGTCGTGGTGTTCTCATGGGTCGTATGTCTGAATTAAATAGAGTCCCAAGACCAATCGACTTGGGCCCGTTATAAAGCGCATGCTCATCAGCTTCATGCGTTCCTATGGCTCGATAAACCTTAATATGATGGCTATTTCAAACCCAGCCTTCGACGCAAATCGGCGTTTTCCGCCCGAAGTTTTTCTGCCAGGAGTTTGCGCAGCCGACGGTTCTCTTCTTCGAGGTGAACAAACTCGGCAAACTCATCATCTTCTGGAATTCCTGACTGGGGAGCGGGTCCCAGCGCTTTTTTCCATTGATAATAGGTTTGGTCAGATATCCCGGCCTTTTCAACCGCGGCCTTGAGGGTATCGCCAGCCGCAACGTGCTCATCAATGTGGCGAACGCGGTCGAGCTTCTCCAGTTCGGTTAGACCGCGGCTTTTCCGCCTTACTTGCTTTTTCGTGTCCCCACGGGCCTTGCCACCTGCAACGCTTCTTGACTTGGAAGGCGACTTCGGACCTCGTTGTTCAATCTCAGTCTGCGGGTCCCCTTCAGCAGGGGTACGGATTTCTTCGTCAGCCATTGATTATCCTCTATTGCTACATGATCTTCTCTGCCACCTCTGATCGCGAGTCAACTCATCCGACAAGCTCGGCAATGGCCCAAGCGCTCATGGTACATAACTCCCCCGTCGCCGCCGTCCTGCGCACCAAAATCAACAGACACAAAAAATCACGGCAGTTAATTATCGCGGGAGCAAACAACGTCGAGTCTGTTGGCTTTGAACGCGCGGCTCAAATCGACAGCAAAGGATACAACATCTGATACTCCTTCGGCATCGCCGCGGTTGGCGGAACGAATTGCGGGCAGGGGAAATCACAACATGGCTTATCGAAAACCGTCTACAGGTATGCAAATTGACCAACAGTCGCGACAGGGAAAAAGACGGTTTTCAAAAATCTTTTTATTTTCAGCGCATTAGTTGCTGTGGGAGCTCCCACAAGATGTTGCCGACCAACTGGTGTTGTTTTTGTCAGAAAGTCGGACCTTCATATTAACACAGCTAGCCCTTGATCTGCAGTCCTCTTCTATATCGGACAGCCTATCGAGCAAACGTGTGACGTCAACCTTCCGTCTATCTGTTTTGCCTCAACGATGAGCCACCCTCTTCAAGCAGGATTGTGCCGCTGAAGCCTGCGACCTCATCCTCGTTCACCGCGATGGACTTGGAGGGGTTTGCCTTGGAGTTTCGTCCAACAGATTGAGGTCTTCACCCCGATCCTGCTGGTGTTATCGCGGGCAGTTCAAGGAAGCCAGATCCGAGAAACAGCGCCTGAACGGTGAAAGCGGCCATCTAACTGTGATAGTTGCTCTGACAGTAGCCTCTGTCAGCGCAGATGTCGGACACGGCTTTCTGGACATGTGATCGATGACCGGAACGCTTTCAACGAAGACATTGCCGAGATACTTGCCTTCGTCATTTTCCAAGAAGGAGATTTCCGGTCTTTTTTTCACTGCCGTGAAAGGGAGGACATCGCCTGCGCTTTTTAGATCCCATACGAGGCGTCCAGGCAACGATACCCGACCAGATCCTCCTCCTGGCTCCTTCTCATTGCAGACTGCCGCGTCGATTGTTGATGAACGGCGTCCCAAAACTCCTTTCGACGAAACCAATACGCAACACTCCTAGATCGACCGACCTGCTGATTGTGGAGATCGGCCAGGTCGATATCATTACCTTGGAATGAATGTACGGCCGCCTGCCAAACCCGATGGATATCGATTAAATTTTTGTCGCAGTTTTGAAGTCTTTAGCAGGCGCTTCTCTCCCATATCCACGTCGGCAAGCGGTAATTTGAGATGCACTTTATCCATTTGGGTCGCCCACGCTCTACCGTGCTTCCGGAAACCGCGGAAGATGGGTTGCGGCTGTAACGGCCGAAACCGAAAGGTAAATCAATCCCGCGACTAGCGGGCTGCGCAAGTGGTCGAACAATCTTTTGTGGCGCGATAGTCTCGCGCTGCCGAGCGCGTTGCATAGATATCGTTCGCCAGTTTCAGCTCGACAACCTTCGCGCAAACGCTGTCTCAAACGTGGCGCAGGTACAACCTTCAATTCATGGCCGAGCTCGCAGGAGGTCTCGTTAATGTATCTCCTGTCTTAGATGCTCATACGCACATTGCCGCGTTCGCAAGAGGTAGCGCCGATCAAGATATGGATGACGCGGCCATGGGGTTTTGTAGCGATCCCGTTTCCAAGCCTTCTGACATCACTCTTTCGCCCAGCAGAAGAAATGTGTGATGCGTTCCGGCCCTCTCAACTGTTCCCGCCAGGATTTTGCAACGGCACCATCGGCGATGAAAACCGTTGGCCGCCTATGCCTCGTGGTTCGGCAGTGCAATAGACTGCCAGCGCCGCACCAAGACCAAACGAGACCCAAGGGTTCCCGCCAGACCTATCCTGCGCTTCGAGCCTCTCGCCGACTAACGTTGAGGAGCGCCATCACCATAGGCCCGATCGAGAACTCCCCGCGCTCGGCTCGCCGCGTCAGGTCTCTGAGGTATCCTCCCGGAGAATTGATCATATTCGCCTTCTCGAGGATGCAGGCCGCCGCCACCGCAGCGTTTTCAGGCCCCAGAACCTCACAGGCCTCCTGATACGCGGAAGCACTGATACCCAGCATTGAGCGCACGACGACAGCAGCGGACATAAAATCTCGCCAGTGCACAATTTCTCCGTTCTTGCCGTAATCCGCAATCTGCGGGCATGCCTTCATCACCAATCCCAATGGGAACACCTTCGGCGGCTCACTCCGTCTTCCACTAACGGCACTCGGCTTTGCTCCCAGCTCTTTTCTGGAGCGTGGTTCAAGTTCATTTAGGGGTTCGGGTTTTGAATTCTGTATGTGCTGCTCAATATGGGCAGCATTGGTGCTATTATTTATGACTTTATCGTGCATTGCCAGTCGGTTGAGTACTTCTTCCTTCAGTACTCCCATCTCATCGAGCATGGCCGTCGCCTGGCTGAGATCCGGGGAGCGTGGGATACGGGCAATGAGCCCCACATACGTGTCCTCAACAGCTTGCCAATCTCCGTCAGCCCCCTCTTCCATAGCCGCTGTGATTAGCTTCCTGACGTCCCGCCGGCAAACGGTCAGCGCCTCCCTGACTTTCTTGAGGGCCGCGCGGTCGGCCAATATCTGTTGGGCCATCATTGCGAATTCTTCAGCACGAGCGAGCAGGGGAGACAGGTCGAAACCGAACGCGTGATCGACTGTGCCGGATGTATTTTTCCGCGCATAACGCTTGCCGTTAGCGCTGTCCCTTCGGACGATCAGTCCCGCATCGACCAGAACCGCGATATGCCGCCGAAGCGTCGAACCAGGCATGCTGTGCGCTCGCAGTGACAGTTGGATGTTTGATGGGAAAACAATGAGTTGCGCATCCGGACGAAGCTCGTTTTCGGGATAGAAGCTCAGAAGCGCGTCTAGGACCGCGAGGCTGTTTGACTGGATCCCTAACAACTCGATAGCCACCGAGGCGTCGCGGAACACTTTCCACTTGTCTACGCTCTTGCCCGCCCTGATTTCCCCGGCAGTTAGTTGCCGCCGTACGAGGGCAAGAGATATCGGACGCCGTCCGAACGGCGTTGAAACATTTCCTGTCTGCATCGTTTTCTACCTGTCAACAGGCAAAAGAAATTTGTTCGCCAAAATGGCGCCGAAAACTCTTGACGATGATTCTCGAAAATGCGAATCTGAACTTGCTAACGAACAGAATAGGGCTTCCGAGACGGCGACGTTTTGGGGGCTCTTTTCTTTTGCGGGTTAAGCTTCCTTCTCTTTGTCCTTGCTGGCCTGATGCTCCTCATAGAGCGCGGCCAGTCGTTCGAGTACGAAGGTCGCGAAGTCTGGCGTGGCCTTCTTGTCGATAGTTATTTCAAGTTTGGTCCTGCCGTTCTTGAGTTGGGCCAAGCGCCCCCCAGTTGATGTCGACAGCACTACCGGAACTCCCCGCTCAAGACGGGCGGGTTTGAGATAAGCGATAATCTTTTTAAACCGCTCCTCCGATGGGAGAGTGTTCAGTGATCGAGCCAGATCGTGAACTTTTGCAGGTTCGGGAAACTTTTCAAGAAGCTCCGCCAATTGCTGCCAATTGCCCCGTCCGATTCCGGGCGCCGGGCCAATTGCGTCGACCAGTTCGGGCGGGAGAGCATCCACAAGGGCCATCATACGGGAGATGTCTGCTCTATCGATTGACATCGACGCGACGATAATCTCCCGTGTGAATCGGTCCTTTAGATTGGCCGCGAACCGCGCTTTCTCAATATAGGTGAGATCCGCACGCTCATTGTTTTCTTGACCCTGCGCGATCACCAGTTGTTCGTCGGTCAGTTCACGGACAATGGCTTTCGCCTTGATCCCAAGCTCTTTGAGCGCACGGAGGCGTCGATGTCCGAACGCAACTTGATACTTGTCTGGAAATTCGGGATGCAGACGAACGAGAATAGGGACCTGCTGTCCTTGTTCAGCGATCGATGCCTTCAAACCTTCTATGTCGCCGTCCATGCGGTCCTGAACAAACGACGGTTCTACAATGCCGGCGTCAATCTCGATTACCGCCTGGCCTTCCATCAGGCTCTTTTCTATCTCATCGGCTCGGCGGCTGCGGTCGTTCAGATCTCCGACCGACCGCTTGATAGCTGACATCGGTTTCGTAGACCCCTGAAGAGGCCTGGCATGTGGAGGCGGTGCCGGCGTTACGACAGGTGTTGGCAGGTCGGAGAACAGATTCTTTCGGCTCATGTTCTACCCCACGTCTTTTTGATGAGTCCTTCAATCTCATGATTGACACTGTTCATCGCTTCGAGCGCGCGATCATAGGTGACGCGGTTAAACTGACTTCTGTCGACCTCAAAAAGGGTCTGGTTGGTCAGGCCCGCGTCTGAGACCGCGGTACTCTTCACCATGGAATTAACCATTACGTTTGCTCCGAACAAGGATCGCAGGAACGCCACCATCTGGTGCTGAGGCCCGTCGGTGGGTTCAAAACGCGTGACGAGATAACGCATCCAGTTTTGTTTATCGTCGGCTCCCGCTTCTCCAATTGTGTCCATCAAGTCACTGGTCATCGCCAAAAACTGGTTCATGGACATGACGTCTAGCATTTGTGGGTGGACTGTAATCAGAACTGACGTCGCTGCGGTCAGTGCAGAAAGCGTCAAATAACCAAGCTGGGGAGGGCAGTCGATGACTACGACGTCATAAGCATCGGCGATCTCATCTAGCGCGTCCGACACGCGGGCAAAGAAAAGCTTGTCGCCGGGCACTCGGTTTGCCAGAGCCATAGGGGTTGCATGTTCGAATTCCATAAGTTCAAGATTACCGGGGATCAAATGAAGGTCTGGAATATAGGTTGCTCTGACAATATCCTGGATCGGCCGTCGCTCATCATCATATCGGATAGCGCCGTAGATCGTGTCGTTCGGACCGACATCCGTTTCTGGCTGGCTTCCAAACAACGCCGATAAGCTCGCTTGAGGATCAAGATCGACAGCAAGGACGCGATATCCTCGAAGCGCCAGATATTGGGCAAGATGGGCTGATGTCGTTGTCTTTCCCGAGCCGCCCTTAAAGTTCATGACAGCAATGATCTGAAGTTCCTCACCCTCACGGCGATGGGGCAAGTATCTCCCGGCCGGCCGACTGCCCGCATCCATGTACTGGCGTATTTTCGCAATGTCCTCGACAGAATATACGCGACGGTTGCCTGGACCAGAAGCCACTTTGAAGTTCAGGCTATCATCTTTCTCCATCTCGCTAACAATGGTGCGAAGATACCCTTCCGCGCAATCGAAAAGCTTCTCAGCCTCTGCCGGCGAGAAGTTTCGAATCGTCTTGCGTGCGTGGGGCGGAAACATCTTAGTTTGGTAAGCTTGAAGTTGCGCCGACAGCGCAGCCGAATGGGTTCGGACAAGATCCCGAAAACCCGAAAACTCCTCGATAGGTGCCAAATCCAAATTCACCATTGCCGCACTTTCTTACCCAAGATACGGAGTTTTGCCAGCGCACGGCTAAACTCCGCAAACAGATAAGACGCGATTTCCGGTTTCCGCAAGCGCTTTATAGTTAATGAGATATTAACGCTGGGCCATTCATGTCGCGAATGAAGCCGGAATTTCGCCTCAAACTCCCAGAAACCGGCAGATGTTGGCCTTTTTCATTCAATAATAACGGTTCCCAAAAAAAGAGTCGATAAACACGGTTCGATCATCATTTTCGTCCGAGTTGCTGCACGTATTAATGAATCACTGCCCATTTGGCTGAAGTGAGTCGGCGCAAATAGCGGCCGATACCGGTTGTTGTGCCGGTTCTTCAACTGCAAGCAGGCGGAGATTCCGCAGTCCGACGCAAGTCGTCTCTTACAAAGATACTGATGGTGTCACTATCCAACTCACGCAGCTATCAGCGGGAGTTTCGGCGGGGCAAGCGAATTCGCCTTGTGCCGCTGGTGGCATACGGCTTGCGCTTCAGTCTGATCCCTTTGAGTGAAATTACGAACAAAGATACCGCACAGATCAGCAACAAGTACCCGCCTACATGCTGATAAGCGAATACGCCTAATATGCCTCCAACAAGGAAAGCTCCTATCGTCCAAATGTGTAACGTGAGCCGTGTACGGTTTTCAACAGCGTACGTGTCTGGCTCTCGTCCCCGAAGAATGTCCAGCGCAATACCAAGTTCAATGCCTACGTCGGTCGCCATCCCGGAGACATGGGTGGTCCGCACGCGAGCATCGGAAATTCGGGTGACGGTGGCGTTCTGCAATCCCATTAAAAAGGCCAGCCCAAGTGTTAAAAGGGGAGGGCGCCACATTGCAAGGAACCAGATGTCCGCTATCCCGAGCACAGCGAGCAGGATGGCTTCCAAGAGGATGCTATAGGCATAGATGGCCGCGATGCCGCGGCGCCGTCCTGAGTTGATAAGGAGGGACGAAATCGCGGCACCGAGGATGAAGATTATGATCACGGTGAAGAAAAAAACTGCCTGTCCCCAATGCGCGGTCGCAAGATGGTCGGACAGAGATGAAACGTTGCCGGTCATGTTGGCGGAAAAGAACCCAACGGCATAGAAGGCTGCGGCATTCAACGCGCCGGCTATCATCGCCAATGAGCAGGCGAGGTTGAGGTTGATGCGCTCGTTACGGGCGGCGCCCTGGCTGATCAGCATTCCTACGATCCGAAGTGTTCACAAGGTCGGGTAGGCCGAACCCTATGCGTTGCGTACGTCATAGTCCGGCGGCCTTAGTTAGATTGACCCTGAACCTGTCTCGACGTCGCTGATACCGCCTGGTCATCTCGGCCGAGGCGTGCCCCAGTTGCTTTTGGACATAACGCTCATCGACTTCGGCAGAAGAGGCGAGGCCGGCCCGCAATGAGTGCCCTGAGAACTTCAACCAACGCTCGATCTCGGCCAGGTCGCCTCGAATACCCGCGGCCATCGCTGTGCGCTTGACTAGGCGGGCGATTTCTTTGTCGTTCAAGCGATCCGATCCAACGGCCTTTCCTTGTCCGGTAACCCGCCGGAAGAGGGGGCCATGGGCGAGCTTGGCGTATTTGATCCAAGTTTGGAGCGCGAGGACGGGGCAGGTGTTGTCGGACGAGCCTCTACCGATCTCCACTTCACGCCAACCCGTCTTGCCCCGAAGCGTCACCAGCATGCCTTTGTCGAGGATCTCGATCCAACCGCGACCGTCTTCGGTCTGATCTGCCTTGAGATCGAGGCAAACGATCTCGGACCGTCGAAGTCCGCCGGCATAGCCGATCAGCAGCATCGCCCGGTCGCGCATGCCACGCAACGTGCCGCGATCGATCGTTTCCAGCATGGCGATGATGTCGGTTGCCATGACCGCTTCCTTCTGGACCGGCGGGCGGGCATGGCTGTTGCGAATGCCGGCCATGACAGTTGCAATATGCCGGTCCTTACGATCGAGGCTCAGGCCGCGTTGCGCGTAATTCCAGGATATCGATGAGAGGCGTCGTTCAATCGTAGAAACGGAATTTGGCTTGGCTCCACGCTCCACGGATCCCGAGGCGCAGGCGGTGATGTAGAGACCAACGGTTTGAGGATGCGGGGGGAGGGGGGAAAGATTGGAGCGTCGGCACCAGGCAGAGAAATGTTTCCAGTCTGATGCGTAAGCTTTGCGGGTGTTGACGGAACTGGCCGCCTCGACGTAGCCGCGCGCCCGATCGGTGAGATCCTGAAGGTGGCCCGGCAAGCCGAACCCCGGCTGCGGGGCAGGGGACGGGGCTACCTCCGCCAGATCCTCATCAGCAATGATCTTTCCCTCACTATTCATGCCGCTTCGATATCCGTCTGCTTAAAATCTTCCCCGATGAAGAGAAGGGCGTCGTCGGCCCGCTTTGCCAGCGCGTAGGAAAAGCAGTCCGCAAAATTCAGTCCGGCGCGATGTCTGCCCATGCCATAGGTGAGCCACGCTTGGGTGGCGAGATCGACCAACTCGGCATCGACCGGAATGATTTCCGCCGCGATCTTGGAAAGCCACAAGTCGATTTCGGCCAATGCATGCTCGCCACGACGGCTGACCATCACCATGCGAGCTTCGAACACGCATGTCGCCGGTACCAATCGGATCGGGTCGGCGACGATGGCTCTCTCAAGTCGTTCCGCCTGTGGCTCGTTGCGCAGGATCGTGACGATCGCCGATGTATCGATGACCATCAGTTCGGGATTCCGTGCTCATCGAACCCGACGATGTCCTCGTCGCTGCGCTTTTCCAACTCTGGAAGCTGTGCTCCTCTTTCTGATAGCGCGAAGTTCATCAAGCATGCGGTCCTTCGGGACGTCGGCATGCCCGAGTCGGTGAAGGCGCTCGGTCAGGGCCTGGTGGATTGCCGCCGTTTTGCTGATACCCTGGCGCCGAGCGAGCTCGTCGACGAGCGCTACAGTGGCTGGATTTTTGATGTTCAGCGACACCACAACCTCCAAAAATCTACCTTTTCGTCATTATCTACCAAAACTTAAGACGCGCGTCAACAATGTCCGATAATGCAAGATTATCGGACATTTTATATTGCCGACAGGCGGTGCGGTTTGTGGCGATGTTTCTGGCGAAAACCGCGCTCATGATTTATGCTCGCACGCATGGATTCGCTCGCGCACGCTGCTCCAACGACATCGCCCTGGTCGCCCCGCCTGCCAGGGTTGTTGCGGCCGCGAACTCACGACATCACTGAATCCGACACCGCCTTTGCAGCCGGTATCGCCCTGAAATCACTTGACGATCTGATCCGTGCAGACCCGCCATGGCTCGGCTGCTGGCGCGACCGCCTCGCCCTGAAATCGGCCACTGTCGTTGCCCGGATGCTCGGTCGCAACGAGGACGAAAGTGCGATCCGCGACGCGATTTTGCTGACAGCCGCGGGCGACGATCCCGGCCCCGCAGGCAAGCTGTTTTTGGCCGCACGAATGCTGGCGCGCCAATCCGGGACTGTCACCACACCGTTCGTTAAGGAGCTTGTCGCACTCCTGGGGATGAACCGGGACGACAGTCTTGCCCCAGTCCCCGAGATGGTCGATACGGCGATCCAGTCCGGGCGCGCGGCACCCCTCGCAGTTGCCGAGCTTATATCGGCGATTACGACCATTCGCCCGGACGCCGAGGTGCTGGCCCTTGGGCTGGCCGAACTCGTGCTGGCGCAAAAGCTGAACTGGCCGAGACCCGTGCCGCTAGTGTTGCCCGAGCGTTTTGGCCCGGCGTTCCGCACCATCGGCGGTCGCGGTCGCGTCCGGCCGGGGGAACCGGCTTATCCGAAAGCGATCTGCCTGGCGCTGGTGGACGGTGTTGAGGCAGCGCTGCGATCCGCGGTGGAGATCGATCGCCGCGCTGCGCGGTTGCTGGCTGTGGTGTCGAATGTCCGGACCAAGGGGGCGGAGCCGGTGATCCGCCGGTTGCTGACCGAAGACGCCGTGCCGGCGTCCGCACCGGGGTCAAAACTGTCGCGCTGGGCGGCCAACCGGCTATTCGAGCGTCTGGAAAGTTTCGAGGTGGTACGAGAACTCTCTGGCCGGCCTTCTTTCCGGATTTTCGGGTTGTGACGATGACCGGATCACCTGCAGCCAAAGCCGGCCGGAAAGCGAACGTCGCAGACGAACGTTTGTTTGATCGTGAGCTGGAGGACCTGCCGGGGGAGATGCGCTGGCGGGAATGGATGCTGCGGGTCGAGGCGGTGATCTTTGCCTCCGCCGAGCCGGTCAGCCGCGAGACCCTGGCGCGGGTGGTGGGAAAAGACTGTAGTATCGATTTGCTGGTCGATGATCTCAGAGAGGAGCTGCGCGACCGACCCTACGAGCTGGTATCGGTTGCAGGCGGCTGGCAGCATCGAACGCGTTCTCGATTCGCCGAGACAATCCGCGTGTCTTCGGCGGCGACGCGGGGAGGGGCTGCAGCCCTGTCGGAGTTCGAGGCGATGGTGTTGATGGCGGTGGGATATTTCCAGCCGATCACCCGCGGCGAGCTGTCGAAGATTTTCGGCAAGGAGGTCAGCCGCGACACCATCGTCAGTTTGCGCGGCGCAGGTTTCATCGGTTCCGGGCCGCGCAGTCCGACGCCCGGGGCGCCCTACACCTACGTAACGACGCCGCACTTTCTTTCTGCCTTCGGCATGGAGACGTTGCGCGACCTGCCGAACATCGAGGCGCTCGAGGACGCGGGCCTGCTCAGCTGGCATGCGGTTCAAAACGAAATCGCCGCCTCGGGAGGCGGCGAAAGCGAGACGGACGGAGAAACGTCCTTTATTGGATGATGCCGGTCGTCTGCAGCCGCTTCGTCATCGTGATCGAGCTGAAGAGCATCGTCGTCGAGGCCAGTGCCATGAGCAGCTTGCGATGTTGAACAAAGAAGGCTGCAACGAGTTTCAGGGGTATTATTTCGGCCGGCCCATGACGATCGAGGCCCTGCTGGATCGGCCAGCGTATCGCGCGGCAAGCTGAAGGCGACGGCCAAATTGAAATAGCGCCTAAAAAAGCAAAAAACCGGGTTGATACCGCCATTTCGGAGTTCGAATTCTTTACCAAGTCTAGCGGGTGTACCAGTCATCCACGTCGATCCTGGCGCGATCCTTCTCGATGCCATAGCGCTCCTGGATCTTGCCCTCGAGCTGATCGCGCTTACCGGCAATCTGATCGAGATTGTCGTCAATGAGCTTGCCCCACTATTCTTTAATATTGCCCTTGATCTGTTTCCAATTACCTTTGACACGGTTCCAGTCCATTACGCATTCACCTTCTACGAACGGTGGTGGATCGCTAACGCGTCGGCCTAGTCTTTATCAATTCGCAGCGCGAAAGGGCACCTCGTTGCAAGCGGTCTAACGTTTCTCGGTGCGTTCCAGCTCGTGTGCACCGGCAAGTGGTCCTGCCCGCGACGGCGAGCGCGCTACGCCTCGCATGACTGCGATGGCGGCGCCGACCATTCCGCCGGTGACGACGCCGGCGGAGCCTCCCGCCAACGCCGCCAGGAAACAGTAGCCGATCAATCCCCAACCAATGCCGTTCGACAGAAAGATCGCGGCGGCAATGCCGATCACGGTGCCAACAAGCCCGAAGATGAAGCCCAATCCCGTGACCGCAACAGAAGGATCGAGCACCCGCGAGGCGGCTCCGCGAGTGTCCGTCGCGCCGGTTTCAGCGAGTTTTTCGTCAGAGACCATGGTACACCCTCCTTGGCAGAGCTGGCTCAGCCCGGCTCGTCATTGTCATCCAGTAGTATTCTCTCGGCCGCGCCATCCAGGTCTTCATATTGTTTGCTGCGCATCGACCATAGGTGTAGCGGCTTGCCAACATAAGCGCCTCTGCTCGCAAACATCGGCATTTTCTGCTCGAATTATCTGACAATGGAGCGGGCGTCGTGCTCACGCTCTTTGCCAATGTGCTCGCAAACATCCGGGTCTGCTTGCAAACATCCGCCACGTGCTCAGATTAATTGCCAGCGACGGCATGGTCAAACCGGGACGCCTGCCTGTCGTAGTTGCTCGGTCAGCTGACGGGAATATTCGGGATCAAGGGTGCCCGCCAGGAAGGCGCGGATATACGGACATGCGCTGTGGCTTTCCCTCCTTGGCGCTTCGGGTGCAGGAGGTTCTGCAGCATGATCCGTTGTCAGGGCATCTCTTCGTCTTCAGGGGCCGCAGATCGGATATTTTGAAGATCATCTGGCATGATGGTCTGGGCGCCTGCCTTTTTACCCGGCGGCTGGAGAAGGGCCGGTTTATCTGGCCGAATATGGGATAGCATCCGTCAAGGTGGTGTAGAATTGGGACCGGGCCGTCATGATCAGGCGGCTCTGGGTGAAATTTCTCCATCGCAGCTACGCGAGGAGGTAGAGCTGAGTTTAAGTGCTGTCATTGAAGTTTCACGAGCCTGATAAACGGACGTCATATGTCGCCCATAGTGATGCAAATATTCAATCGATGCACCACTAACGATCAGGATTATTGTGATGCTGGCTCTGAACGGAGTTGCCGTGACCTATGCCAACGGCACCCAAGCTTTGAAGACAACGACATTGACGTTCAACCAGGGTCAGTTCGTCGTGCTCCTCGGTAGATCCGGCGCAGGCAAATCTACCCTCATCCGGACACTCAACGGCTTGGTTGCGCCGACGTCTGGTTCGATCACTTCTAACGATATTGGTGCTCTGGATGCGGAAACTAAGCTTCGCATTCACCGAAGGCGAACTGGGATGATATTCCAGCAGCACCAACTCATAGGGCGCTTGAGCGCGCTCGACAACGTCATGACGGGCCGCCTGGGCTACCACTCTGGCTGGCGTACGTTGTTCCCTATGCCGCGTTCGGATCGAAGGCTGGGGTTGGAATGCCTTGAACGCGTAGGCCTTCTTGATAAGGCTCTCGTCAGGGCGGATCAACTATCCGGCGGTCAGCAGCAACGGGTGGGCATTGCGCGCGCGCTGGTCCAGAAGCCCCAACTGGTCCTTGCAGATGAGCCCGTTGCAAGTCTGGACCCTGAAACGGCTGTCGAGGTCCTGTCGCAGCTTCGCGAAATATGCACAGCCGACGGCATCACTGCTGTGATCAGCCTTCATCAGATCGATCTAGCTCGCCGGTTCGGCGACCGGGTCATTGCTATGCGCGACGGGGAAGTGGTTGCGGACGCCGCTGTCGACGAACTGACCGATCAAATGTGTGCGTCGATCTACCGCAGCGCCCCAAGAAATCCGACCACAACACAAGATTTGTCCAACTACGAGTATGATCAACCTTTAGCTGCCATGGAGGCCGCATTATGAAGAAGCTTCTGTCCCTCGCATTCCTCGCCGTTCTTGGCTGGAGTTCGTTGGCGCATGCTGGCTCAAATCCAGAGACATTGCGCGTCGCGTTGCTACCGGACGAGAACGCCGCCACTGTCATCAAAAACAATCGTCCTCTCGAGGAGTATCTTGAGAAGACACTCGGTCGGGAGATTGAACTGATCGTAACGACCGACTACTCGTCAATGATCGAAGCGATGCGTTTCGGCCGGCTTGAGTTGGCTTATTTCGGGCCGCTCTCTTACACGCTCGCGAAAACCAAGGCTGATATCGAGCCTTTCGCAGCACTTATGAAGGATGGCGAAACTACCTATCGCGCTGTAGTTGTCGCCAATGCAGAGGCTGGCATCGAAAGCCTTGAAGATGCAAAAGGGAAAAAGGTCGCGTTTGGGGACGTGGCTTCCACCTCAAGCCACCTTATCCCGAAATCTATGCTGCTTAAGGCCGGAGTTGAGGCTGGAAAAGACTATAGCGAGAACTTCGTAGGGTCGCATGATGCCGTGGCTATTGCAGTGCAGAATGGCAATGCTCAGATTGGCGGACTTTCGTTGCCCATCTACAATTCAATGGTCGCTCGTGGCACCATTGATCCTAAGAAAGTTATCGCCCTCGCCGAGTCCGATCCGTTCCCGCAGTACCCCTGGACCATGCGGTCGGATCTTGACACTTCGTTGAAAGAGGCGATCACCAAAGCCTTCATCGACCTTAAAGACGAAAAGGTATTGGCATCCTTCAAAGCCGATGGGTTCGCTCCGATCGATGACAAAGCCTACGACGTCGTCCGTGAGCTCGGTAAAGTGCTGAACTTGGACCTGAGTCAGTAAGGCGCGTTCGAGACAGTTTCTCACCTTTCGACGCAGGCGCTGGCCTGCGTCCTTTCTTCCAGGATATGTGATGACACAGCCGTCGGCCGACTACGACTCTATCCTTCAACATCAAAACAAAGCTTGGACCAGAGCTGGCGTGATCGCGTTGGCAATTGCGTGTGTGATCATTGTTAGCAGTTATCACTCCGGTCTTCTTGATCTGGAGCGTCTGGGATCTGGGTTTCCTGCGCTCTGGCAGCTCGGTACGGAAATGTTTCCCCCGGATTTCAACCGAGGCTTGGAGTGGATCAGCCCTCTCATCGACACTCTGGCGATGAGTATAGCTGGGACTGCGATCGCGGTACTGATATCACTTCCAGTTGGCTTTTTCGCCTCAGGGAAAACAGCACCCAACGCTGTCATCTATATGATCTCGCGTGGATTGTTGAATGGTCTACGGTCGATCCCGGAGCTGATTATGGGCATCGTCTTCGTGGCGGCAGTGGGATTTGGAGCGCTCCCAGGCGTGCTGGCTCTTGGTCTTCACTCGGTTGGCATGGTGGGCAAGTTCTTTGCGGAGGCGATCGAGCATTGCGATAATGCGCCTATAGAAGCCGCACGCGCAGCTGGTGCGTCGCCGTTCCAGATCGTGACGCGGGCGATCTTGCCACAAGTTCTACCGCAATTGGCCGATGTGACCATCTATCGGTGGGAGTACAACTTCCGCGCCTCGACAATCCTGGGCACTGTGGGAGCTGGTGGTATCGGTTTCGAGTTGATGACATCCCTCCGGATCATGAATTATCAGGAGGTTCTTGCGATCATGCTCGTTGTCCTTCTGATGGTCACCATCGTTGACCAGGTCGGCGCTCTCCTCCGCCGCCAGCTGCAATAGAAGGATAAATTAAATGCTCCCAAAGGTAGTAATCACCCATCGCGTCCACGAGGAGATTATCTCAAAGCTATCTCCCCACGCTCGTTTAGTTTGCAACGATACTGATGATACATGGCCCCGCGAGAAACTGCTCGCAGAATTGAGCGACGCCAAGGCGATGATGGCGTTCATGCCGGACATGATCGACGCGTCTGTACTCGCGCACGCTCCCGATCTTCAACTTGTGGCATGTGCGCTGAAAGGCTTCGATAACTTCGACATCGAAGCCTGCACGCAGCGTGGAGTCCACGTCACGATAGTGTCCGATCTTCTCACTGACCCGACAGCCGAACTTACAATCGGTCTGATGATTGCTCTTGGGCGGCACATTCTGCCAGGCGACAAGAGCGTCAGGAGGGATTACAAAGGTTGGCGCCCTCGGTTTTACGGCCTTGGGCTGCAGGGCACAGCAATCGGCATTTTAGGGATGGGAGCGATCGGAAAAGCTATAGCACAGCGCCTAAGTACCTTCGGCGCCATTGTGTCGTACTGGGATCGTCAATCCCTGGACAAAGCCGATGAGATCAGACTGAACGTAAAGCCTCTTGAATTTGACCAGTTGATCTCGTCGTCTACCTTTCTTGTGTGTGCACTCCCGCTTTCGGCCGAAACGAAGCATCTCCTCGGCGCTGAACAACTCGCCAAAATGCCCAAAGGAGCACTTCTTATTAATCCTGCACGCGGAAGCGTGGTTGATGAAGAGGCTGTTGTCGCTGCATTGCAGGCGGGGCGCTTGGGAGGCTACGCCGCTGATGTTTATGAGATGGAGGACTGGGCCAGACCCGACCGGCCTGACAAGGTCCACGGGGGTCTCCTCAATCGCGAACATGATTCGATCTTGACACCCCACATAGGCTCAGCAGTGGCGAAGTCGCGTTTGGCTATCGAGCACGAGGCTGCTGACAACATTATAGATTTTGTCCAAGGCCGAAGACCTCGTGCGGCAATTAACGAGGTTCAACTAATTCCTTGATTAGAGAAAGTAATGTTTAGCCTTTCGCATGTCGCAGCATTCATAGAGGTAATCGAAACTGGCAGCTTTCACGAGGCGTCGCGACGGCTTCAGATATCCCAACCGACTGTCTCACATAATGTGAAACGATTGGAGGATATACTAGGGGTGCGGCTGGTCGAGAGGAGGAAGGACAAGTGTGTGCCGACTCGGCAAGGGCTCGTATTCTTGCCATTCGCACGCAGCCTTTTGACCGTCACGAAGAGATCTCTGGACCGCCTGCACAGCGGCCGGATTACGTTGGGTGCCAGTACTAACATCGGTACCTATATTTTGCCAGTCCACTTGAAGCGTTTACAGGATGCTCAAGGCCGGCCACCTGAGGTGGCCGTTGCCTCAAATCCTGAAATCATCGAAAAGCTCTTGAGGAAGGAGATTGATCTAGCCTTTACCGAATGGTGGGACGATCGAAAAGGATATCAAGCCCGCCTTTGGCGGAAGGAAAAGCTGGTAATAATCGTATCCCCACAGCATAATTGGAGGACGCGAAAAACAATTGAAGCGGCAGAGTTATTTCAAGAGTCCCTCATTGGCGGAGAACGTGGAACCGGTACCGGATCCGTGCTCCGCGAGGCCTTCGGCCAAGCGGCAGAGCAATTCCCAATCTCATTCAATGTCGGGAGCACTGAGGCTGTGAAGCATGCAGTTCGAGCTGGTCTCGGCATTTCGATCGTGATGAGGAGCACTGTCCTCGATGAGCTCGCGTCGGGTAGGCTTTATGAGGTTTCTGTTGAGAATGTGGTTCTCGAAAAGTCTGTGTGGGCTGTACATCCCGTACATATGGAGGATGGTTCACCGGAAGCAATCGCGCTTAAGGTTATACTCGATGCGAGCGCCCCTCTGGGTGACCTAGAGCACGTCCACATTACTCGGGGTCATATCCGCAAGATTTGAAGTAGTTGGCGCATTCCTGCGGCTCGAACATGGTAACGGCCTGGCCGACCGCATCCTTTGGTATCGCCGCCTCAATTCCCGGAGTATCCCATACAAGGGGGACAAGATCGGGGACCGCCCGATTTTCGATGCGTAAGGTTCCCTGCTCCATGTCGCGAATATTCGGCCGTCAGACACATAGTTGGTTTCCATGGATCGTTTGTCATAAACGAGGGTTTTTGAGCATGCCATAGCGCATGCCGTCACGCCCCTTGAATGGCGCGATGGAATCTTCTCAAAACTGTTATAGAAACGGTTGTCGCAAAATGCTATGTGTCCAACGACTTTCAAGAACATTTGGATGGCTATGCGGGTCGGGTACGCCAGGGTCAGCACGATCGATCAAAATCCGGAGCTTCAGCTTGAGGCGCTGAGACGCGCCGGTTGCGAGAAGGTGTTTACCGAGCGCGGGTCAGGCGCTCGCGATGACCGCCCGGAATTGGGCCGAATTCTCTCCGACGTGCTTCGCACTGGTGACACGCTCGTTGTCTGGAAACTCGATCGGTTGGCGCGATCGCTAAAGAAGCTCATCGCGACGGCGGAAGAGTTGGAGCGCGCGAAGATCGGGCTCGTGTCCTTGACCGAGAGCATTGATACGACGACGCCGGGCGGCATGCTGACCTTCCATGTCTTCGGTGCGATCGCCCAGTTCGAACGTGCTCTGATCCGCGAACGCACGACGGCTGGACTGGTCGAGGCGCGGCAACGTGGCCGCAAGGGTGGCCGCCCGCCCGCGATGCGCCCGGGCGATATTGCCGCGGCGCGCGCCCTGATGAAGGAAGGCAGCATACCGGTACGCAATATTGCGCAGCGCATGGGGGTTTCTGTTGCAACCCTCTATCGTCATATCGGCAAGAAGGGTGGCTCTCCCAAAACAGTGGAATCCGAGGACGTCCATGGCTGAGCGGAGAAAGCGGCCGCCCGGAGAGGCTCTTGTCGATCTTCGACGCCGATTGTCGCTGCTTTCTCCCCGTGATCCAGGCCGTACCGAGATTGTTGCTCGTGCCGCCGATGCCTACGGCATCTCGATCTGGACCCTGTATCGGGCGCTGCGGGAGTTGAACCGCCCGAAATCCGTACGGCGCGCCGATCACGGAACCTCCCGGATCGCCCCGCAGCCGGAGATGGAAACCTATGCCGAAATCATCGCGGCCCTGAAGATCAGAACGGCGAACCGGAAGGGGCGGCATATCTCCACGGCGCGCGCCATCAAGCTGCTTGAGGAAGACGGCGTGGTGACGCCCGATGGCCTGGTCCGTGCACCGCCCGGCATCTTGAAACGCGCAACGGTCGATCGGCTGCTGCGTGTTTCCGGCCTGGATTATGCGCGCGTCACCCGCCCGGTGGCTGCCGTCCGATTCCAGGCGCGGCGTTCCAACGAACTCTGGCACTTCGACATGAGCCCGTCCGACCTGAAGCAGGTGGAAGCGCCGCTTTGGGTCGAGGAAGGGCGCGGCCGGCCGACGCTGATGCTGTTCTCCGTGGTCGATGATCGCTCCGGCGCGAGCTATCAGGAATACCGCTCCGTCTACGGCGAGGACGCGGAGTCCGCCTTGCGCTTTCTCTACAATGCCTTCGCCGCCAAGCCTGAACCGGAACTGCCGCTTCAGGGGATTCCAACGACCATCCATATGGATAACGGGCCGGTGAGCCGCTCGCGCGTTTTCCAGTCCGTCATGGGTAGCCTTGGTGTCCGGGTTCTCACGCATATGCCCCCGTCGGACAGCGAGCGGCGCACGCCGGCGCGAGCGAAAGGCAAGGTCGAGCGGCCGTTTCGCACGATCAAGGAAGTGCACGAGACCCTCTATCATTTCCACAAGCCGAAGGACGAAGAGGAAGCCAACCTTTGGCTCAGGCGCGCCTTGGTCACCTACAATAACGGCGACCATCGCACAGAGTCTCATGCACGCATCGAGGATTGGCTGCGGCATCTTCCTCCTGACGGGGTGCGGGCGATGTGCTCCTGGGAGCGGTTCTGCGCCTTTGCGCGCGAACCGGAACGACGGACGGTTGCTGGAGACGCGACCGTATCGGTCGAAGGCGCATCCTATGAGGTCGAGCCCGAACTTGCCGGCGAAACGGTGACCTTGCTCTGGGGCCTGTTCGATCAGGAACTGTTCGTCGAGCATGAGGGCAAGCGCTTCGGTCCATTCCAACCTTCGCGCGGGGCGGTTCCCCTCTTTCGCTATCGCAAATACCAGAAGAGCAAGCTCGAAGAGCGGCTCGACAAGGTGGTGCGCCTGGCAGACCAACTTGGGCTCCCCCGCGCCGCGGTCACCGGCGGGGATCGTCCATTGCCTTCGCTGCCCCCGACCACGGCTGGGCTGAGTGTACGGCGGACACCGTTTCCGGAACCCGCAATAGAGACCGCTTATCCAAATGGCCTCGCAGCCCGTGGGGCCATCGCCGACCAGCTCGGCCGGCCGATCGGCGCGATGAATGCCGGTGACCGCGCCTTCATCAATGAACTGCTTGGAGAAACACTCGACAAAAAGATGATCGCGGCCCGTATCCGCGAACGCTTCCAGGCGCGAAGAAAGGAAGAATGATGCTCGCTGACGTTCAATCCAGTTACGGCCTCGACCGGCCTTTCCAAGGGGCCGGCAACTTTGAGACCGAGCATCAGCGCACGATCATCCGCGAGGTGTGTGCGGCCGTCCAGACCGGTCGGCTTGTCGTGGTCTCCGGCCTGGTCGGTTCGGGGAAAACCCACCTTTTGCGCCGCATCGAGGCCGAACTCACCAAAGCCGGCAAGGTCGCACTCGCCAAATCGCTGGCGGTCGACAAGCGGCGCACTTCGCTGCCATCGCTCATTGAAGCCCTGTTCTACGACTTGTCTCCCGGCGATCGTGCGCAGGTCAAGATCCCCAAGCAGGCCGAGCGCCGGGAGCGCGACCTGCGCGACATCATGAAAAAAGGCAAACGGCCGATCGTCCTCGTGGTCGACGAGGCCCATGACCTGCACCACAAGACCTTAACCGGCCTGAAGCGACTGATGGAGGTGGTCGCCGACGCCGGCGTGCTCCTTTCCGTACTTCTTGTCGGGCATCCCCGGTTGCGCAATGATCTGCGCCGGCCGCAAATGGAGGAGATTGGCTACCGCACGACCATTTTTGACTACGAGGGGATCGGCTCCGCGCGCCGCGACTATGTTGCCTGGCTGCTTGGCGCCTGTGCGGCCGAAGGCGTAAAGGTTGGCGAACTCCTCGAGGAAGAAGCCATCGACCTCATCGCCGAACGTTTGCGCACGCCGCTTCAGATCGAGATGCATCTCACCCTCGCATTCGAGCAGGGCTTTCGCCTCGGCGCCAAGCCGGTTACCGCCGAAATCGTCGAGCAGGTCCTGTCCCGCGCCATCGACGATCTCGAACCGACGTTGACCCGAAATGGTTACGATGCGACGGCTCTGGTCACGCACCTCAATGCTCGGCCGTCGGATATCCGCGCCTTCCTGGCGGGCACCCTTGATCCCGAATATTCCCGTCAGCTGACCGAGCAACTACGACAGGCAGGCGTCCCGGTTTGACCATGCCGTCGCTGGCAATTAATCTGAGCACGTGGCGGATGTTTGCAAGCAGACCCGGATGTTTGCGAGCACATTGGCAAAGAGCGTGAGCACGACGCCCGCTCCATTGTCAGATAATTCGAGCAGAAAATGCCGATGTTTGCGAGCAGAGGCGCTTATGTTGGCAAGCCGCTACACATAGGAAGACGCCGAGGCCAACTGCGCCCATCGCGACAGAAAGGGGAACCAGCACCTCCAACGCGGTCAAGTCACAACTCCCTGGTTGTCAATCGGCGTCGTAACGGGACCCCTTATCGGCTCCCAAAAGGGACCCCTGCCTCTAGTTGCATCGGGTCAGCGCGCGTAGGCCCGGGGCTCTCCATTTAGCGCAAGGGCCTGCGGGCGCGGGTTGTTTGTCTTTTCGGCTTTAGATCCCATGAGGAGTGAACAGCGGCCGCCGCTCTGGCAGAGTGAGGTTGCATCTAAACACTCGCTCAGGAGGAGCAGTTTATGGAACCTGCATCCATTCAACCGACCGCTGTCCGCATCGATCTTGGCGCAATTTTTGTGTCATTGGAACTGAGCCGATCGACCTGGTTGATCACTTCGTTGTCGCCAGGCAGCGGCGAGAAGATGTCGAAGCATGTAGTGGCCGGTGGCAATGTAGCCGAGTTGCTGGAACGATTTGAGCAGCTACAGCAGAAGGCGCGATTGAGAACAGGGAAATTATTTCCCATCGTAACGATCCAGGAGGCAGGATTGGACGGCTTCTGGATACACCGCGTGCTGGAGGCTCACGGCATCGAGAGTTACGTCGTCGACGCAGCTTCGATCGCGACTTCCCGTCGACGTCGGCGTGCTAAGACCGACAAGATCGATGGAGAGGCTCTGACGCGCACATTGCTCGCGTTCAAGCGCGGCGAGCCACGCGTATGTGCGATGGTCAGAGCGCCAGATCCGAGTGACGAAGATCGGCGTCGGATTTGCCGGGAACGCAAAGTTTTGATTGCTGAGCGGGTCAGGCATGTCAATCGCGTGAAGGGGCTACTCTTTACTCAAGGCGTCAGCGGCTATCAGCCGCTCCGTAAAGATCGCCGTCAGCGGCTGGAGGAGCTTCAGACTGGAGATGGGCGTGAGTTACCGAAACACTTGAAGGCTCAAATCAATCGGGAACTCGACCGTCTCGAGTTGCTGCTAGAGCAGATCGCTGCAGTGGAGAGCGAGCGTAATTCTCTTCTATCGATGGAGGACCAGCCAGCGGTTGAGGCAACCTCGCCCGCAGCGATGCTGCTGTCCTTGAAGGGTGTTGGCGCTGAATTTGCCGCCGTTCTTTGGACCGAAGCCCTGTCCCGGCATTTTGATAATAGGCGGCAGATTGCCGCCTATGCCGGTTTGACACCAACCCCATGGATGAGCGGGACCATCGACCACGAGCAGGGTGTCTCAAAGGCAGGGAACCCTCGGCTGCGCACTACGATGATCCAACTATCGTGGCTGTGGCTACGCAATCAGCCAGCATCAGCGCTCAGCCGTTGGTTTGTGGATCGGGTTCAGTCGAATGGTGGACGCTTAAAGAAAGCCGCGATAGTTGCCTTGGCGCGCAAACTCCTTATCGCACTGTGGAAATTTGTCACTGCGGGTGTTCTCGTCGAGGGGGCTGTCATGAAGACCGCCTGACAACCAAAAAATTGCCGAACACACAAATCTTCCAGGACTGATCACTCCTGGCGGATCCAGGTGAGCGAACCGCCTCGAAGTCGGGCTTCAAATGCTGAGCCTTGCCGCTACGCAAGCGGGATAATGGTGCTGCCGGACAAAACGGCGACCGTATGTGAGTTTGAACCGGTGAAGGAAACGTGCCGCGTCAAGCAAGGTGGCTCAGACCATGGGTTCGATACGAAATCGAAGGGGCACGCTATGAAACGATGATTGATCTTGACGACGAAATCCTCATGTGAGCTTTGAGAGCGGTTTTTAAAGCGCCAGGATTCGTTCCCGGTTTCCACGATCTCGCAATGGTGGGTGAGCCTGTCGAGCAGAGCGGCGGTCATCTTGGCGTCGCCGAATACGGCCGGCCACTCGCCGAAGGCCAGGTTCGTCGTGACGATGATGGACGTCCGCTCGTAGAGCCTGCTGATGAGGTGGAAGAGGAGCTGGCCGCCCGCCTGGGCAAATGGGAGATAGCCCAGTTCGTCCATGATGACGAAGTCGAGCCTGGTGATGAAGTCGGCCAGCCGTCCCTGTTTGCCGCTACGTGCCTCCGTCTCGAGCCGATTGACGAGGTCGACGACGTTGAAGAAGCGGCCGCGTGCGCCATTGCGGATCAGAGCACGAGCAAGGGCGATGGACAGGTGAGACTTTCCCGTGCCGGTTCCGCCGACCAGAACGATATTGTGCTGCTCGGCGAGGAAGGCCCCGGTTGCGAGTTGGCGCACCAGGCCTTCGTTGACCGGCGTGTCGGTGAAGTCGAAGTCGTCGATGTCCTTGGCCAGCGGCAGCTTGGCGACGGTGATTTGGTATTTGATGGAGCGCGCTTGCTTCTCGGCGATCTCCGACTGAAGCAGGTCACCGACGATGCGCGGCGGTTCGTGCTGTCGCTTGATGCCGGAGGCCATGATCTCGTCATAGGCGCTACGCATGCCGAACAGCTTCAGCGTGCCCATCATGTCGAGGATTTGGGATCGTTCCATATCAGCTTGCCCTCCTCAGGCTGTCGTAACGGGCGCAGTCGGCCAGAGGCTCATGGGTCAGGCGAAGCGCATCGGGGATGGAAAGGATGGCGGCCGGCTGCGGATCACGCTTGCGGGCCAGAATGTTGATGATGACGGCGGCCGAGAACACGCCCTGATCGATCGCCTCCTGGCAGGCCGCTTCGACGGCGGGGAGCCCGTCCAGGCCCACGCATTCGAGGATCGACACCATCTGCCGGTCGCCGTCATGCATTGCCTTCAGCCGGCGGCGCACCTTCTCCATGGCGGCGGGCAAAACCCAGTCGTGGAACGGCGCACCGTTGCGCAGTGCTCCCGGTTTGCGGGTCAGGACCGGCACGTAATGCCAGGGATTATAGATCGTCTCGCCACGGCCGAAGCAGCGATCGTGTTGGCCGATTTCCACGCCATCCTGCCGGATGACGATGCGATCTGCATAGGCATGTATCTCGGCAGGGCGGCCGACTGCCGTAGACAGTACCGAGTATTTGTTGTTGTCGAAACGCACGAGGCAGGTCTTGCCGATCGAGGCCTGCACAGCGTGGAAGCCGTCGAATTTGCCGGGATAGCCGACCAGGTGCGGCCGCTCCGCATCGAACACCTCCCAGATCGTGCGCTCTGTCTGATCGACGTGCTTATGAGCGCGGGCGTAACTGATGCACTTGTCCAGCAACCAGCCATTCAGTTCATCGTAGGATTTGAAGCGCAGTCGCGGCGTGAAGAAGCGTTCGCGCACCAGATTGACCTGGTTCTCGACCTGGCCTTTCTCCCACCCCGACGCCGGCGTGCAGGCCACCGGTTCGATCAGGTAATGGCTGCACATCTGTAGGAAGCGGCGATTGTATTGCCGTTCCTTGCCGACGAAGACCGTCTCCACCGCGGTCTTCATATTATCATAGATGCCGCGCGTGCAGGCCCCGCCGAAGAAAGCGAACGCCCTGTCATGGGCGTCGAAGACCATCTCTTGCGTCTCGCGCGGATAGGCTCTCACATACATCATCCGGCTGTGGCAGAGCCGGATATGCGCAACCTTCACCGTCGTCGTCACGCCGTTCAGCACGACAATCTCGTGGCTCCAGTCGAACTGGTAGGCCTCGCCCGGCGCGTAATAGAGCGGCACATAGGCTTGCGCCGTCACGGACCCGCGCTCCTTCGCCCATGTTCGGGCGTAACGCCGGACTGTGTCGTAACCGCCCTCGTAGCCGAGGTCGCGCAAGTCCTCGAATATCCGGATCAGTGTCAGCCGTTCGCGAGAAGATTTGGCCTCATTGGCGAGGAGCATTCCATCGAGCTGACCGCGCCAGGGGCCGAGCTTCGGCTGAGGTTGACGGGTCCGTTCGTATTTGAACTCCGTCTCATCGGTGCGCAAAACCTTCCGCACCACTTTCCGCGATATGCCCAACTCCCGGCAGATCGCCTTGATCGACTTGCCCTGAACATGGGCTAGCCGCCGTATCTTCAGAATTGTTTCCACAATAAGCATCCGAACAAAAAGCCTCCGATGAAACCGGAGGCTGTTGTAACCCCATTGCAAATGGGGGTCCCGTTTGGACGCCGATCACCCCATGTGCGGGGTCCTTATTCCATGCCTAATCACATTCATGCGCTGTCCTCTGCCTTTCCATAGTAAACAGGCATGAAACTGCTGATGACTTCAATTGGATTGTTCTCTGAACTGCCCCCCATTTCGACCGGACAGTCGGCATAAGCAGAAAGGCTCAAGCACAGGCTTGAGGATAGGCTTATGTCTAACGAGTATCGACACGTTGAACTGCTGACGGGTGATGTTCGCCGCAGGCGATGGACAACCGAGCAAAAGCTGACGATCATTGAGCAGAGTTTCGAACCAGGCGAGACGGTATCTTCGACCGCTCGCCGTCACGGCGTTGCCCCCAATCTGCTTTATCGGTGGCGTAGGCTCTTGAGCGAGGGAGGTGCTGCAGCCGTGGATTCTGACGAGCCGGTAGTCGGCAATTCGGAAGTGAAGAAACTGGAAGATCGCGTCCGCGAGTTGGAGCGCATGCTCGGCCGCAAGACGATGGAGGTCGAAATCCTCCGCGAAGCCCTTTCCAAAGCGGACTCAAAAAAACGGATATCGCGGCCGATCTTGTTGCCGAAGGACGGTTCCCGATGAAGACCGTCGCAGACACGCTGGGCGTCTCCCGTTCCAACGTCATCGAGCGGCTGAAAGGTAGATCGAAGCCGCGTGGAGCATACCATAAGGTCGGGGATGCAGAGCTTCTGCCCGCCATCCGCAGGCTGGTGGATCAAAGGCCAACCTATGGCTATCGGCGGATCGCCGCGCTCCTCAATCGCGAAAGGCGAGCCGCCGATAAGCCTGTCGTCAACGCCAAACGGGTCCATCGCATCATGGGCAACCACGCCATGCTGCTGGAGAAGCATACGGCCGTTCGCAAGGGCCGCCTCCACGACGGCAAGGTCATGGTCATGCGCTCCAACCTGCGCTGGTGCTCCGATGGTCTGGAGTTCACCTGCTGGGATGGGGAGGTCGTTCGCCTCGCTTTCATCATTGACGCCTTCGACCGCGAGATCATCGCCTGGACAGCGGTCGCCAATGCCGGAATATCCGGCTCGGATGTCCGCGACATGATGCTGGAGGCGGTCGAGAAACGCTTCCATGCAACCCGAGCCCCGCATGCTATCGAGCATCTCTCGGACAACGGTTCGGCTTATACAGCACGGGACACGAGGCTGTTTGCCCAGGCGCTCAATCTGACGCCCTGCTTCACGCCGGTGGCCAGCCCGCAGTCGAACGGAATGTCCGAGGCATTCGTCAAAACCCTGAAGCGGGATTACATCCGCATCTCTGCACTACCGGACGCCGAAACGGCGCTCCGGCTCATCGACGGATGGATCGAAGACTACAACGAAATCCATCCACATTCAGCGCTCAAGATGGCTTCCCCTCGGCAGTTCATCAGGGCAAAATCAATCTAGCCGACCTGTCCGGTGAAACGGGGAGCACTCCATTCTCCAATTTTCGGGATCCGGACAGTTATCCGATTTATACGCCACCATGCGAAGACCGACAGGAGGAGCATTGCGGCAAGTAAGACAATACTTGCAAAGCCCCAGCCGGTTTCCACCGCCTCCTCTATCTGTGCGCCGAAAACAAAGCCCGTTGAAACCAGGCAGACGGTCCAAATTATTGCTGATCCTGCATTCAGAACTGTAAACTTTGCCCATGACATTGATCCGAGACCAACCGGAAGCGCGCCGATGGTCCGCATACCCTTGGGATATCTGTAAAGAAAGATGTAGGCCCAGCCGTACTTTGCAACTAGGATTTTCGCGGCCGCATAGGCCTTTTCGGCAAAAGGCCACCTCGTTAACCACGCATCCCCGTATCGTCTCGCGATAAAGAACCGTGCTTCGTCCCCGAGATAGCCGCCGGCAAAGGTCACCGCTAAAACAAGGGACAAGTCCAAAGCTTGTGTTTGAGCCGCATAGCCCGCGAACAACGGGAGACTACCGCTTTTCAGCATGCAGTATGCGAAAAGCAGGATGTACATCCATGTCCCGTATTCTCGTACTAGATCAGACAAACCGTCCATATCGCTTCACCAAATCAAATCGCAGGCACAAACAGAAACTCTTTTGTGTACGATCTACACGATCTATCGGATGTTTTCCGTCGCATGGCCTGCCTGGTGAGTGCACGACCATCGGACATCTGGTTCAGTTTGGCATAGCCCGGGCACGAGCTGAGGCTTCCGGTGTTTTCCGACAGCCTCTACATGACAGCGCCAGGGGAATGCGGATAATCGGAGTCAGCTCCTACAGGGCACAGGCCTCGCATGCCTGGCCTCACGACTTCAGGCCGCTGAACTGTCGGTGGGGACTTCACGGTTTTCTCCGCCTATGCCTCAGAGAAGCGAGGCAGGCTGGTAACGACGATGGGGGTTTTGCCTGGCACTCGACCATACAAGTCGACCACGTCCTGATTGATCATCCGGACACACCCTGAGGATACCGACTTGCCGATCGTCCACCATTCTGGCGATCCATGGATGCGGTAAAGCGTGTCTTCGCCATTCTGGAAAATGTAAAGCGCACGCGCGCCCAATGGATTCTTGAGGCCAGGTGGCATACCGCCATTGGCAATGCTGTAGGGCGCAAGTTCCGGCTGTCGAACGACCATCTCGTCAGGTGGCGTCCAGCGCGGCCACTGACGTTTGTACTGAATGACCCCCTTGCCCGACCATTCGAACCCCTGCCGGCCGAGACCGACCCCGTATCGCATCGCCTGTCCGCCCTCGTAAGTCAGGTAGAGAAAATAGTTGGCCGTATCCACGACCAATGTGCCTGGCCGCTCTCCAGTCGGATCACTCACCATCTGCCGGTAATAGCGCTTGGCGATCTTCTGGTAGGGTATAGCAGGCAGCGGGAACTGTTCGTTCAGTATCGGTCCATAGGTGGTTTCCAGAACTGGATGGGATATGGGTACGATTTCAGACTGTGTCGTCTCTGCGGTCGTTGCCGAGCAGCCAGTCAATACAGCCGCCGCTGCCCCAGCCCCCCCGATAACGAAGCCTCGTCGTGTCAATTTGCCAGACTGCAATGTATTTCCTCTCGACGGTTGAAGTTCTGGCTTACGAGCCGGTCATCAGATTTCGGATTTTCTTCATGCGAACCTCGCGGGATTCATGCATGTCGAGCGTTCCTTTGAAGCTACCATTGGCGTCCATCATGTATACGCCAGCCGTATGGTCCATTGTGTAGCTTCCATCTTCGGTCGGAACCTTGCGTGCGTAGGCGGAGAAAGCTTTGACAGCCGTCGCTGTTTGCTCCGGCGTTCCCCGAAGGGCAAGGATTCGACGGTCGAAGGATGTCATGTACTCGTTGAGCAACTGCTGAGTATCTCTCTCTGGGTCAACGCTGATGAAAACAACGTTGAAACCGCTCGCAGCGGGCCCGAGTTCATTCATCAGGTCACTCAGCTCGAACAGCGTTGTGGGGCAGATGTCAGGGCAGTGGGTAAAGCCAAAGAACGCCAAATACGGCTTTCCCTTGAGGACAGCGTTATCGATCACTTGGCCCCGGTGCGAAACCAACTCAAATGGGCGACCGATCGAAGGGGTAGAGGACGCGTCCGGCTCACCAACACGTTTGCCGCCACCCGACTGCAGCAAATAACCTATAATCAGTAGCAATGTGAAGATCGCAACCACACACCACGCCACAACTCGAAACGCTCTGAGAGCTTTCATCTAATTCCCTGCCGACATTCACCCTGAAGAGCCCTTTGGAGTACTCCTAATCCCTCTAGTAGCTTGAGGTTCAAGGCTAATGGCGGAGAAAATCGAAATTCTCCTCAGTCGTTTCGCTGTCATCCACATCAGACAGAAGCGGAAATTTCGGTCGCACAGAAAGCGCCCTTGACCCTCAAGCTACTAGAGGTTTCATACTGACGAGCATCAATGAGCGACAGGAATGGCAGATAAGTGGTGAAAACTAACGACGGCGCATGGCTTGCGATCTTCAGCGCGTGGATAATTGCCATGGGTTCGACGTTGGGCGCACTGTTTATCGGTGAGGTCATGGGGCAAGCGCCATGCGATCTCTGTTGGCACCAACGAGCCTTCATGTTTCCACTGGCAGTGCTGCTCGCAGTCGCCGCTTTCCGCTCTGATGCCCGTGCCTGGATCTATGCCGTTCCGCTGGCAGCGGCGGGATGGTCGATCGCGGCATTTCACAACCTTCTTTATTTCAACATCATCCCCACGGCCATCAAGCCTTGCGGCCAGGGGCCATCCTGCTCGGGCGCGGGTATGCTCCTCTTTGGAACCCTGCCCATTCCGCTCCTGTCGCTTGGTGCATTTACTGTCATCATCGTCCTACTTCTAATCGTGCGCCGGAGAACACCAGCATGAACAGACGCACTTTCGTTATCGCTTCGGCTTCGGCCGCGATTGCCGTTTTCGCAGGAGGCGCGGCCCTCTATGATGGGCTTACGCCAGACGCGGAGCCAGCGCCCTCTACAATGCCGGGGAACAATACCCTCGTCAGAATGCACTCGCCGGTCATGGGGCCGGTTTCGGCGCCTGTGACAATTGTCGAATTTTTTGATCCGTCTTGTGAGGCATGCCGGGCCTTTTATCCGCTCGTGAAGCAGATGATGACGCAGACCGGAAATGACGTGCGACTTGTCCTGCGATACACCGTATTCCACGAAGGTTCCGATGATGCAGTGCGCATATTGGAGGCCGCGCGCAAACAAAACCTGTTTGAACCGGTCCTAGAAGCGATACTGGAACAGCAGCCTGTCTGGGCCGATCATGGCAAACCAGATCTAGAAAAGGCATGGCAGATCGCGGCGATGGCCGGACTTGATGTCGAGCAGGGAAAGAAGGATGCGGCCTCCCCAGCGATCGACAATATTCTCGCCCAGGATATGGCCGATGTTCAGGCCAACAATGTGAAACAGACCCCGACATTTTTCGTGAACGAAAAGCCTCTCACAGAGTTCAGCCCGCAAGGTCTTTTCACTATGCTGAAAGCTGAAATCGATGCCAGCAAGGCAGGATCCTGACTTCGGAGACCGGACCGGAATTCATGAGCGGACATCACCACGATCATGAAGCAGATGCAGGAGACAAGCGTATAGGGGGAGCAATTCTCGTCAACGTGCTCCTTACTTTTGCGCAGATTGTCGGCGGCATCTTCTCCGGCAGTCTTTCCCTGATCGCGGATGCGCTCCACAACTTCAGTGACGCTGCATCACTTGTGATTGCGTATGGTGCACGTCGGATCGCGCGCCGTCCTTCTGACGAAAAGATGACGTTCGGCTATGTTCGCGCCGAAATCGTCGCATCGCTGATCAACTACACGACTTTGATCGTCATTGGTCTCTATCTCGTGTATGAAGCGGTCATGCGGTTCATCACACCTGCGCCGATCGAAGGGTGGACGGTCGTGATCGTCGCAGGCATCGCGCTCGTCATCGATTTGACCACAGCCATGCTCACCTACACCCTTTCAAAAACCAGCATGAATATCCGGGCCGCTTTCTTGCACAATGTGTCGGACGCCCTTGGATCGGTGGGTGTTATCATCGCCGGCACGCTTGTGCTGATATACGGCTGGACATGGATTGACCCAGCGGTCACCCTCATGATCGCAGGCTACATACTCTGGCAGGCCTTCGCTGAGATCGGAGGATCGATCCGGATCCTGATGATGGCGGCGCCTGAGGACGTAAATGTGAACGAACTTGTTTCAGACATGCGTTCCGTCGAAGGCGTCCAGGAGGTGCACCATGTCCATGTGTGGCGGATCGATGAAGATCACAAGGCATTGCAAGCGCATCTCGTTGTGACGGATTTATCTCTGCGCAGTGCTGCTGAAGTGAAAGCCGCAGTGCGAAAAATCCTGCGGGACAGGCACGGTATCGACCACAGCACTCTGGAGATCGAAACGCCAGAGGACGGTTGCGAAGACGGCCTGCAGGTCATCGGTCATAATGTTGTAGAAACCTGAGACTAGAGGCTTCGCAGGCACCGTTGACGGATATGCTCAACGATGAAGGCCGCATCGTCAGCCACACCCGCGATCAGGCCAGAGGCACGGTTCCGCTGCCATGGACGTCCTACATAGTAGAGACCGTCAACAGGCGAAATCCCGTTGGAGTGAATTGGGGCAGCCCGAGCATCCACCGCACCTTCGACTTCAATCCAAGGGAGCTCATCGGCATAGCCTGTCGCCCAAACTATGGATCTGATGTTCTCGCTCGATCCGTCGGCGAAACTTACCCTGCGATCATGGATCGCAGCCAGTCTCGGCTTCAGGATTACCCCCGACCGCCTGAGTGAAGCATCGTCATTGCCGCGAACAGGGAATGGATCCTCACGCCTCATCCTTCGTCCGATGATCCCCTGCGCGGATGCCTGGAGAAGGCCGAGCTGCCCCAGCCATACCCACAAACTGCGTCCGAGGACCTTCTCCGGTAAAAGTCTGCGCTTTCGCCCGCGTGCAAGCAGCACCTTTTGAAACCCAGCCATCGCGATTGCCACGTCCCTGCCACTCGCGCCATCTCCGACTACAAGAACAGGGCCTTCCGCCACCGAGCCCGGATTGCGGAACTCGGTTACGTGCATCTGCTGAATGTCAGCAGGTAGCAATTTCGACAATCCAGGAATTCGCGGTGTTGAAAATGCCCCCGTGGCAACGATGACAATATGACTTGTGAGACGATTGCCGTCTTGCGTTGACGCCACAAAGAGACTGCCTGCCTTCTCAAGTCGGACGACCTTCTTCGAACTGCTGACCGGAATTTTATGGAAGGAAGCATACCGCCGCAGATAGTCAGCAAACTCATCCTTTCCAGCATAGCCATTTGCATCACCAACCAGGGGCATACCCGAGAGCGCGCTGATGCAGCGAGGTGTAAAAAGTGTGAGGCTGTCATATCTGTTGCGCCAGCTGTCGCCGATTTTTGTGCCAGCATCAACAATCAAGAAGCTCAGGCCCTGCCTCTTCAAGGCGTATGCCGCAGCGAGCCCGGCTTGCCCCGCCCCTATAATCAGGATGTTGGTCCGCATTGTATTCTCCTCAAGCAAGATCGTCGTTACCCATCAACGGCTGGGGAGGTTACGGTTCCGTTGGGTTCAGGCCTTGCCTCTCGACCAATATGCGAGAAGCTCAAGAAAAACACCGCCACAACAAAAATCGTGAGCACTGCCAACACAATCCAGTTATTGCGTCGTATCTTCTTAATCCGCTCATCGGGCTGGGCCATAATTCAATCTCCCGCACTTGGGGTAGTCACCCCGTCGCCGGACCTGGCCTTCTTTTTCTCGAAGGGGTCAGCCAGCGCCGCATCTGGTCTGCTAACCGGATATTTTGTGCCCGAGATGCGAGCCGCAAGTCGGGCCGGACCCTCTTTCTTAAGGAGTGCGCGGAAACTTGGATGCATCCCGCCATCCACATAGGACGACACCGTGGAGCCGCCGGCCTGTTGAAGCGCAGCCTCAAGCCTTTGGGTTTCTTCGGCCATGCGGGCTATCAGAGCAGGATCAGGAGAAGCGGCGCTTGCGGGGCAAGCCTCCAGTGGGTCAAGGGGCTCTCCGCCCACGAACTCTTTGTTGAACATGTAGCGGCGACCACACACCGAGACTTTTGGTTGCTGACGGGTCAGTTCGAAATAGTCGTATCCCTCCTTCAGAGTCCGCCAGAACGACAGGTTTTGATTGTCTTTGTGCAGCGCCATGTTTTCCGTCGTCATCCGGAAAGGATAGGCCTGAACCTGGAACCGCTCCTGTCCCGATGAAAGTGCCTTGGCGACGATTGCATATATCTCACCAACGCCCTGGTCTGTCAGCGCAAAGCAACCGGAAGAGGAGCAAGCACCGTGGACCATCAGCGCCTCGCCGGTATAGCCGAGTGCCGTCTCAAGCCTGTTTGGATAGCCCAGGTTGAAAGATACATAGTACTGCGATTTAGGATTCAGCATGCCTTTTGAAACGTGGTAAAATCCCTCTGGCGCTTGGCGGTCACCTTCCTTGACCTTGGGACCTAGCTTCCCGGACCACCTGCACATCGGATATGTCTTGAGCAACGCGTAGCGCCCACTTCGGTCGATCTTCCAGACCTCGAGCTCGCTTTCCTGCTTGAAGATCCTGATCAGGACGGGGCTTTCTGCTGCCATCCCCTTCTTTGACATCTCTGCCAGCATCTTGCTCGACAGTTCGGGGGCCATGCTGGACAGGTCGTCTAGCCCCATGTCTGAAACACATCCGGATAGGGGGATAGCTATAAGGGCTCCAAGGCAGGCATTCCGCGCGATCAGAAGTGCTCGCTGATTCAAATTCTGAAACCAATTCATTTCGTCACTCTTCGCGCTTTCAATGAAACCGTGCCGACATCACCAATAAGGTGCCGAGCGCACCACGGCAGCCGGCAATACAGGAAGGGGGGCACGACCGCACGACGCCGCATCGAACAAACCCTTAGCCACCGGTACAAATATAGGACCTCAAGTAACTAGAGCTACAAGGGGCAGCCCCAGGAAAGGCTAAACGCTCCTCCCACCCAACCATCTACTCATCTTTGGGCACGGGACCAGGCACAACATCGAGCAGAGATTTATCAACCAGGGGGGTTACCTTCATTGGGTTTGCTCCGGAGGTGCGCATCCGCTCCAGATCTGCTGCAGTGAGGTAATCGAGCTTGGTGATCAGAGTTTTATAGTAGGCTTGCAGACCAATCCGCTTGTTCATCCGCGCCACCAGATCTAACCTTAAGGCATCGGCGGCGAATTCGGGGTCTGTGAGCACCGGTCCAGACAACAGTGTCGCGATCAATTCGTCCGTCAGTTCTGCCTCCGGGCTGGGACTAGCACGCAGTGCCTCGTCATTTGCGGTCAACGTCACTTCTGCAACGACGTAACCGTCGACCTTTCTCTCCCGAATAATCGGGACGGTCACCATCGCCGATTTGACCACCTCATGTTCGGTTAGCCCGGGAGACTGCGTCTCAACCTGTTTGGGCGCTGGGGCCCACTGGAAACCAGCGTAGACAGCAACCAAGCACACCAAGACACACCACGCTCCGGAGCATGCAATCTTCCACATTTACTAATCTCCATGAGGATCAACCGGAGCTACGCCGGGATCCTCCACCGATCGCTGTGCTGCCATCGCATTCAGGCGTGATTGGACAGTGCTCGATCCCTTAGTCGATGAGAGCCGCTCTCAAGCCGCGTGTTGGACATAGTCCAACGCAGCAGACACCTGGTTACGATCTCCGGGCGGTATTAACGGTAAGATCAGGCTCGGGGAGGAGGATCAAGGGGATCAATGCCTGCAAAGACACGGAACCGATTTGGTGAAACTCTGTAGGCAGAGAGCATTCGTTCCGAAATTGCAGCGCTTTCCTGCAGGCAAGCCAGAAGCTCGTGAGAATGCTCGACCAGATGCTGGCATTTCGCGTGGGTACCAGCAGACGCAGTCCCTTGATGGACGGTTCTGGATATCGTCGCCCCGGAGATGAGATCCCGTGCGACTGATCCATGCGGACTCACAATAGCGACTGCCAACAGCAGTGCCATACACAAAATCCGAATCGATTTTCCAAGCCGCGACATCATCACACGTCACAATTAACCTGTCTGAGATTGCCTGAAGCTGGTGCACAGGCACCGCCGCACAATGGAGGACGCAGACAATAAGAATTGATTTCCCCATATGTGACCATAGCCTCTAGAGTCGAGATATGATCGGTTCAGTCGCACATATCTCGAAAAAACTTGGCATGATCGCTGCGTTTTCGCTGGTGGGATTTGTGTTCGTCAAGGCTGTTTTTGCCGTCGTTTGCTGGGGCATAGGACATGACTCCTTCGAGGCCATCGCGGGCATCGTCTCATCCATCGGCCTTGGGGGCTGGATCGGCATAGAGGCCTATCTGTCGTTCACAAGCTGGCGATCTCATAAAAAAGTGCCTGAATTCGACACAGGCCGATAAAATTGCACTGAATTTCTTTGCGTGATGATCGTGTTCGATCCGCATAACTCGTCCCAACACATAGGGACGAGTTATGACCTTCAGATTCCTGCTCGCAATTTTCGCCATAACGTTCATTTCGACAGGCGCCGCTTGGAAACCGGAAGCGGCAACATGGGATTCCATGCCTGTCGCCGGGGCGACGTCGCAACCGATCGGCCACTTCGAATTTTGTAAAAGATATCCCGAAGAATGCCAGCCTAACGCTGCAGATCGCGCACGCCTGAAGCTCACAGAGGAAATCTGGAATAGCCTCGTTGAGGTCAACCAGGTCGTCAATACAATTCCGGCTATCGAGGATATCGAGATCTATGGCGTCGAGGAATTTTGGAATTATCCTACCACCGCAGCCGACTGCGAGGACTTTGCTCTGCTGAAGCGCAAGCTTTTGATGAGGCGCGGGATCGCGGTCTCCAATCTGCTGATCACAGTTGTACTTCAACCGGACGGATCCGGGCATGCTGTTTTGACGGTGCGGTCGGAAATAGGCGATTTCATTCTCGACAACTTGCGTGGTGAAATCAGAAATTGGTCGGAAACAGAATATACATATCTCAAGCGTCAGGATTCCCGCAATCCTGGCAAATGGGTGAAGATCAGGGACGGTCGAGACACAACAGCGGTCAGCGGCATTCGCTAATCGAGGTGACAAATTAGACCGGCCGATCCTGCAGCAGTCAGCCGGGTGCCTGACGAGGTGAAACCTCGCAATGATTGGCGCCCCAGCTCAGATGATGAGCCCCGGCCGCCACTACACTTTTCCTTGATGCAGCAACTGGCACAAAATTTTGCACTTGAAGCTCTAGTTCCTAGAGGCCGCATGGCAAACCAAGTGAGCGTGAAATCCCGCTCGCGGCCAATCTGCCAAATCGTAGCGAATGTAAGAGTGTGCTCAGTCTGGAACCGAAAATGCTGTTCTCGAAAAAAGCCATGTTCAGGCTTACCGTCATCGTCCTCGGGGTTACCGCAATCTGCGGTATCGATCTGTCCGTCAAATTCGTCATGGCGGAGCTTCTGGCAACCCCGACTGGAACAATCGAGTTGACCTCTTTTTTCAACCTGAAACTCACCTATAACACGGGCGTTAGCTTCGGGTTATTTTCGGACACCATCGTGTCAGCGCCCCGTTTGTTCGCCACACTTCAAGGGGGCATCGTAGTCGGACTCGTCATTTGGGCAGTATTCGCCAACAGTGTCCTGGAGGGAATGGCCATAACGGCAATGGCTGGGGGTGCGAGCGGAAATGTGGTTGATCGTTTGATGAACTTGAGGGTTACCGACTATTTGGATTTCCACGCCTCCGGGTGGTCATGGCCTGCCTTCAATATTGCAGATGTGTTCATCGTTTGCGGTGCCATTGTCCTTGTGGCGGCGTCGGTAGTTCAGACGAAAAACGAGCATGCGTCCACGAACTCCTGACGGGGTGCGGCGCAAGGAAAAGGCGTCAACTCTCGGTTTTGTAGTAGCCTTTATTCGCGATTTGGTTCTCCATGGTGATGATTAGTTTCCGCGGCATCTGGAGCAAGAATATCAAGCGGGACAGCACGCAAGGTACCGTCATCGAATTTTAGCGTCATCGTTGCGGCTTTCGGAGGACCCGAATTTCGCATCAGTGAAATGAAAACCGTATCCTGTCCCATGTCCAGTTCCGCTTTTCGGGGGATCACGACGTAGGTGTCCGACAGCGGCACTTGTTCGAAGCCCTTGGATTTGGCCATCGGGCTCACGAGTGTTGCAGTCGAGTACCCTGTGACGTTGACAGAGACAATCGCCATGTCATCGGGCGTACCATTGTAGACAGTGACATATGCTTTATCCGTGACCCCGTCCGGCGCTAAGACCAGTTCGGCATGTTCGATAGTCAAGGCGTCGTAGTCGATTTGATGAGGTTCATTTGTCACGTTAGCCCAGGCGCCGCTCTGACCGGCGAAAAGAAATGCAGTGGCTGCCACACACCAACGTTTTGCTTGATTTGCCATTTATAAATCCTCACATGTTCCGAGCCATTGCTTACATACCTCTCGGTTGTTCGAGGGTTCAGGTTCGCGTGATGGGCTAATTTGTCGCGGCCTGCACCTGCCGCATTTGGAGAGGGAGGTAGCATGCTCACCATTGGAGATCTGTCCAGGACCACGGGTGTCAAGGTACCAACGATCAGATATTATGAACAGATGGGGCTGCTCTCACCGCCGGAACGTTCTGAGGGCAATCAGCGACGTTACTCGAAGACCGAGCAGGAACGCCTCTCATTCATTCGACATGCCCGCGACCTTGGATTGACGATCGAAGCTATTCGCGAGCTTATAGAGCTGAGCCAGCATCCGGAAAAGCCGTGTGCAGAGGCCGACAAGATAGCTGCCGAACAGCTTGTGACAATCCGACAGAAGATCGAGAGATTGAAGAAGCTGGAAGCCGAGCTGGAACGGATCTCAACACACTGCCATTCGAATCAAGTGCGCGATTGCTATGTGATCAGGGCCTTGGCAAACCACGATATGTGCACCACCGAGCACGACTGACTACAGCATTTCACTGCCCAAATACCTCTGAGTACACGGCGATCCCAGTTGGTACCGATCTGAATGATCGGGGCGGTTGGTGGCGAGCTCCAAGTCGCACAGATCGTCCAGACCAAGAGACTGCATCAGGGGTCGCAATCGCCTAGTTCGTGAGGGTCACATCAGGCTGCCCGCCAGCTCACTGAGTGCTTGAAAGTCCTCCGGAAGTAATGGGCAGCTCGGTGCGAGCGCATCAGGAAACGAAATCGACCAACAGCTTCAGGTTCAGCAAAGCGATTACGATGGCGATGATCCAGGCAAAAGCCGAGAGCCAAAGAGGTGCCTTCATCTCTCCCATCTTATCAGCATCGGCTGTGAACATCACCAGCGGGAAAACCGCAAAGGATAGTTGGAGGCTAAGCACGACCTGGGTCAAGATCAGAAGCTGGGCAGTGCCGCTGTCTCCGAAAGCTATAGTGACCCCTGCTGCGGGTATGATGGCGATCCCCCGGGTAATCAGACGGCGAAGCCAAGGTGCAAGCTGGATCTTCAGGAACCCTTCCATCACGATCTGACCCGCAAGCGTCGCGGTAACCGTTGAATTGATACCGCAGCACAAAAGGGCGATTCCGAACAATGTCGGTGCGAAGGCCAAACCGAGCAACGGGGCTAGCAGACTATGAGCCTCACCCAGTTCTGCGACCGAAGTCCGCCCGGTTTCGTGGAACGTAGCGGCCGCCAGAATGAGGATCGAAGCATTGACGAGCAGAGCGAACATCAATGCGACTGTGGAGTCGATCGTCGCGAATTTCAGAGCCTCGCGCTTTTCAGGTAACGTATCGCCAAAGTCCCTCGTCTGCACGATACCGGAGTGGAGGTAGAGATTGTGCGGCATAACGGTCGCACCGAGTATGCCAAGCGCCAGATACAGCATGTCGGGATTCGTGATAATCTCTGTCGTTGGAGCAAAGCCGAGGATCACCTGACCCCAATCCGGATCGGCAAGAGCGATCTGAACCGCAAAGCAGACGGCGATAACGCCGAGCAAAGTTATGACAAGCGCTTCGACCCAACGGAAGCCAAGCTTTTGCAGGTAAAGGATCAAGAATACATCCAGAGCAGTGATGACCACTCCCAGCTCGAGCGGAATACCGAAAAGGAGGTTCAAGCCGATTGCAGTGCCGATTACCTCGGCGATGTCAGTCGCAATGATCGCTATTTCGGCCAGCAGCCACAGCACCATGGCAACCGGTTTGGGGTAGGCATCACGACAGGCCTGCGCCAGGTCTCGCCCCGAGGCGATGGCGAGGCGCGCGCACAGCGACTGAAGGACGATCGCCATGATGTTTGAAATCAGGGCCACCGTGAGCAGCGCGTAGCCGAAGCGTGATCCCCCGGCCAGAGATGTCGCCCAATTGCCTGGGTCCATGTACCCGACCGCGACGAGATAGCCGGGCCCGAAGAAAGCCATTGCCCTTCGGAAAGTGCCCGCTCCTGCCGCGACCTTGATCGACCGGTGCACATCCGAAAGGGACGCCTCTCCCACCGTTTGTTGCCATCCCCTCACCGGTCTGTCCATCGTCCACCGCGCTTTCAAAGCCCACCACTATTGCAATTGCAAATCATTCTCACAAAGAGGCTGCGGACGCAAGCCGGATCGATCAGATCCCACCAATTGGGAACCATTAGGGCTTTATTGACCATAGTCGGCTTTACTGATGGTGATCCGAGCGTGGCCGCAATGTTCGCCAGGCCCGAGCTCGGAGAGCCGTCAAGTGTGGAGTACCCAGTGAGCGAGTTGCCAACTTGCGTTAGGCCCTATTCAACCGCAGCCTTCCTATCCGAATGCCTCCGCGGCATGGCGACGGTTGCAATTGCCGTGCTGCTCGCAGTGGCAATGGCGGCGGGTTCGTCCTCACCTGCGACAGCCGCGACGGACAGATCGCTGAAGCTGTTTTTCACACACACTGGGGAACGTGCGACGATAACATTCAAACGGGACGGGAAGTTCGATGCCCGTGGACTAGTTCAGATCAACCGCTTTTTGCGCGATTGGCGCAAGAACGAACCCGCGAACATCGATCCCCGTCTACTCGATCTCGTATGGGAAGTGTACCAGCGCAGCGGATCAAACAACTATATTCATATAGTCTCTGCCTATCGCTCACCGGCGACAAACAAGATGCTCAGAGGGCGATCGAGGGATAGTGGTGTCGCGAAAAACAGCCAACACACCCTCGGCAAGGCAATGGATTTTTACATTCCGGGCGTCAAACTGGCCAAGTTGCGATCACTTGCGATGCAGATGCAAGTCGGCGGAGTGGGATACTATCCCGCATCGGGATCTCCTTTCGTCCATCTTGATGTTGGAAATGTCCGTGCATGGCCCCGCATGACGCGCAAGGAACTGGCTCGGATCTTTCCCGATGGAAAGACCATGCACCTCCCCTCCGATGGCCGCCCGCTCCCCGGCTACGATTTGGCAGTCGCCGACTATCGTCGTCGCGTCGGCGCAAAATCGATCGAGATTGCTTCCAGTGCTGGAGATAAGGACAGTAGTTTCGCTCCCGCTTCGTCAAACAGGAGCAGCCTGCTCACCGCAATGCTCCCGACTGAACGGAGCCGAGCAGAGGACGCGCTCGATCTTCAGACAAACCGACAGACCATGGTCGGCGAGGCTAGGTCGGAGTTCACCGATTTAAGCGCTTTGGCAATTCCTGTACCGGTTGCACGCCCTACTTCCGAAATGGAAATACCTAGGGTCGAGGTTGCCTCACTCGGTCCGTCTACCGATCGCACACAGATTGAGAGTTTCCGCCCTTCCGCCATTCTTGATCTGCCGGAGCCGGTTGCCTTGATCGCGCTATTTCGGATCACCGCAGCAGACAGAGATGCTGACGAAGAGGCTGATGGTCAGGAAACGCTCATGACATGGGCGCTTTCGGGTCCGGACACCTCAACAGGATTGACAGCGCCCCTCATGTCTGCACGACTGTTTGCGATCAGGACTACCCAGATCGCCCCCTAAATCAAGGATCGGAGCCATTGTGCCAGGCTGCAACAAACGTCTCGCGCGTCGATACTCGAATCTTCGGCGGTGCGTCAGCTTTTAGCAGGGGCCGGCATTTCCAAATCGTTTGAACAGCCTGTCGCGTCATCAAAGCCGGCGGCTATTGCTGCCAGATCTTCCGGTTTGGCATTGAAGCGTAGACCGTGAAACTCGCCGTCTGAGCCAGCCCCACCTTCAATGGAAAAGCCAGAAAATTCGCCTTTCTGCTTTTCTACGTCACTAACTGGACTGGGAATGAGGGTCACCTGGGCGCCGATTGCCCGACCCCGCATTCCGGAGACCGTGGTTGGCCCTTTGCTGTCCAGAACGGAAATCTGGATGAGATGACCCGCCTCGACCTTGCGAAGAGGGGTCGGAACAAGAGCAGTCCGAAATCGTACGCTAAGGTCGAACGAAACCGGAACGATGCCGTAGATCCGATGTGCAACATCCGATCTCTGTGGATTGCCACCGACATGCGCCAATTTTGATTTCTCTGTCCGGTCCGACTCGACAACGCTTCGAGCAGATTGCTCATCAATGGAGTCGGGCGATGGCAAAGCGCAAGCTTCTTAAAGATCAAGATCGCCGGAAGCTTGTCGACATACCAGTCGACGAGGATAACCTAATCCGACACTATTCGTTGTCATTGGCGGATCGCCTGGAGATTGAACTGCGGAGACGTAATCACAATCGGCTCGGCTTCGCCATCCAGCTATGTCTAATGCGATACCCGGGTCGAGTGCTTGGAGCAGAAGAAACTCCGCCTCGCGCCATGCTGAAGTATGTTGCTGATCAGATCGGCGCCGCTCCAGACGAATTTGCCCTCTATGCACGCCGCGAAGAAACCCGTCGGGATCATATGGCGCGGCTAATGGTGTATCTGGATACGAGAAGCGCGACGCTGCAAGATCGCCGCGCCGCGCTATTGGCGGCAATTCAAGCGGCGACCATGTCCGACGACGGTGCTGCGATAGCCAGTTCGACTGTCGCCGTGTCAACGGCGGAGTAAAAACCGGCCATGGGGCGGAGCAAAAGTCGGCCACTATGGCGCCGGCCTGAGACGGCCGGGAGGGCGTAGCCCGAGCGGGGGTCTTAGGCCGGCGCGGCGATTTTTTGAGGGGAGTTTTAGCAGGCCTTTCGGGCGCGACTTTGAGCGAGACGATAGCTTTCGCCGTTCATCTCGAGGATGTTGACGTGGTGGGTGATGCGATCGAGCAGTGCGCCGGTGAGACGTTCGGACCCCAGTGTTTCCGTCCATTCGTCGAAAGGCAGATTGCTGGTGATCAGGGTGGCACCACGCTCGTAGCGTTGCGAGATCAGCTCGAACAGCAATTCCGCCCCGGTCTTTGATAGTGGCACAAATCCCAGCTCATCGATGATCAGCAGCTTGTAGGCGGCCATCTGCTTCTGGAACCGGAGCAGACGCCGCTCGTCACGCGCCTCCATCATCTCGCTGACCAGGGCCGCCGCCGTGGTGAAGCCGACGGACAGGCCCTTCTGGCAGGCGGCCAGGCCGAGACCGAGTGCGACATGCGTCTTTCCCGTGCCGCTCGGGCCCAGCGCAATGACGTTCTCGCGGCGCTCGATCCATTCGCAACGGGAAAGCTCTAGCACCTGCATCTTGTTCAGCTTGGGGATGGCTGTGAAGTCGAAGCTGTCGAGGCTTTTGACGACCGGGAACTTGGCCGCCTTGATCCGACGTTCGACCTTGCGGCGGTCCCGCTCGATCATCTCCCGTTCAGCAAGCCGGAACAGGTAGCCGACATGATCGACGCCTTCGGTGGCGCATAGCCGGGCCAGCTTCTGGTGCTCGCGCTGGAAGGTCGGCAGCTTGAGGGTTTTGAGATAGTGGCCAAGCAGGATCTCTGGCGCGTCGCTGCTCATGCCGCTTCTCCCGCATCAGATGACAGGAGGCGCATATACGCCTTTGCTGACGTCTTCTCGACAGTCGCCGTCGGCAGGTAGGGATAGATCGCCAGATCCAACCGCGGCGGCCGGCGCTCGACCCGGCACAGGATCAGATGCTTGACCGCATCGAAGCCGATCGCGCCGAGCTGTATCGCCTGCTTCACCGCTGCATGTAGATCGGCAAGGTCGAAGCTTTCCAGCAGGCGCAGAACCTGCACGTATTCTCGCCGCCCATGTTTGGCCATGCGGCCTTCCATCAGCCGGCGCAGCGTCGCGAACTCGTCTGGCAGATCCCAGCCCTGCAATGGAGCCGCCTGATCCAGAGAATTGATCTTCCGCTCGATCAGCGGCAGGTAATGGACGGGATCGAAGACGACGTCTTCCCGTTCCCAGCATCGCGGATGACGCGCGATGATCTCGCCGCGGCAGCCGATCACCACCTGATCGACATAGCCCCGGACCCAGACGTCCTGATGGCCGTAGGCGACCGGTACGGAATAGTCGTTCGTCTTGTAGCGCACCAGCGACTGGGCTGTCACAACAGCGCTGGCCTGGTCGCAGGCATCAAACGGCGACGCCGGCAAGGGACGCATGGCCGCAAGATCGCGCTGCAGCCGTTCGCCAATCGTCTCGCTCTCGCCCCGCAGCTTGTCGCGCTGGCGTTTGCGGCACTGCTCTTCCAGAAAAGCATTGAACGCATCCCATGTCGCAAACCGCGGGATCGGCACCATGAAGTTGCGTCGGGCATATCCGACAAGACCCTCGACATTCCCCTTGTCGTTGCCCTTTCCCGGCCGCCCATAGCGATCCCGGATCAGGTAGTGGGACAGGAAGCCGCTGAACAGCGCTGCCCGCTTGCGTGTGCCGTCGGGCAGGATCTTTGCGACAAGGCAACGGTCGTTGTCATAGACGATCGACTGCGGCACGGCCCCGAAGAACGCAAAGGCGTGGACATGACCATCCACCCAGGCTTCGGCCACTGCCGCCGGATAGGCACGCACATAACATCCGTCGCTATGAGGAAGATCCAGCACAAAGAAGCGAGCTTTCTGCTCGACGCCGCCGATCACCACCGTCGCCTCGCCGAAATCGGCCTGCGCATAGCCCGGTGGCTGCGACAGCGGCACAAACACCTCCTGGCGGCGTTGATCCCGCTCGCGCATATAATCCTTGATGATCGTGTAGCCGCCGGTGAAGCCGCACTCGTCACGAAGCCGGTCGAACACCCGTTTGGCAGTATGCCGCTGCTTGCGCGGCATCACCATGTCAGCTTCCAGCCACTGCTCGATCGTCGAAACGAATGCATCCAGCTTCGGACGCCGGATCGGCGAACGTCGCTGATAGCCGGGCGGTGTCGAATACGACAGCATCTTGGCCACGCTGTCGCGCGATACGTTGAAATGCTTTGCTGCCTGACGCTGCGTCATCCCTTCGGAAACAGCCAGGCGAACCCTCAAATAAAGTTCCACGGTGTAGATCCCCTGTCCCTCCTGCGATCATTGCAGAAAGGAAATAGGTGGCCGGATTTTACTCCGCCCGCGGACGGACTATTCCGCCGCTACCGTGGCCGACTTTTCCACCGCCGCTCTCAGTAGTCGAAGCAGCCGGACGAAATCTTCACCCAGCTCTACAAGCGTGAGGCATTGCTGTTGCACACCCCGTTCAAGAAGTGCATCCGTAAACACACCTGTTCCGGGTCCAAGTTCCAGAACAGGTCCTGTTGAAGCGTCGATAGATTGTGTCATCAGGCGAGCGAGATGAGGGCTGGAGGGTGCAACAGCTCCGATCGACCATGGTTCAGACAACCATTGGCGAGCGAACAGGATGGTTTGCGACAGTCGTTTCATAACTGCCCAGCCCACAGGATGAAGATACTGTAGAGGCGCAGAAACTTTGTGTCAGAAAAGGCAGTAAGTGTCATTTCGTTGCCCTGGTAGCAGACATTCGGGCCGTCACAACAGAAGGGAGCATCGAACTCGCCAACGCAAAAACCTTCGCAATAAGCACGTGGGGTGTGATCACGCAGCCGCCAAGGCCAGAGTCAGTAATGAAGGCCCGGAAATTCACAACGTTCAATTCAGTATCTCCTGTCGTTCAGGAGATTGATAATGCAACCTCAAGCAGATGGAGGTTCAATCAGAATTCGGTCCGTTGCGACAATTTGGCTCATAGTGGGGCGCCAAACCTCCTACTCTTTGTTTCGTAGAAGGCCGATCACAGAACGGTTAGCGAGGGGCGTCAGTAAAGGTCAGCCCCGATTATCGAGTGGATTCAAAGAATACCTGGCTATGATGCTGCAGATCATAACTCGACGTTTTAACTGAAACGATAGCGAACGAGCTGCGCGAACAAAACATAACAATCGATAAAATTGCACCTAAATTGTTTGCCCGATAGTGGCAGCCGATCCTCATAAGTCATTGCAACAAACGGGGACGACTTATGACTGTCAGGTTTATGTTCGCAATAATCGCAATAATGACGACCTCGATGGGGGTGGCGTGGAATCCCGATGCGGCGGCTCTGGATGCCATGCCGATCGCCGGACCGACTACCCAGCCAATTGGTCATTTTGAATTCTGTGAACGCCTGCCCGGAGAATGCCGCCCCCGCGTTGCAGATCGCGGGCCGATGAAGCTGACGCCAGAGACCTGGAGTCGCCTTGTCGATGTGAACCGTAAGGTGAACCTGATCCCGGCGATGACAGATATGGAGAGGTATGGTGTCGAAGAATACTGGACCTATCCGGTCGACGCAGCCGACTGCGAAGACTTCGTTCTTCAGAAGCGGAAGCTCCTGATGGAACGTGGGTTCTCGCCCTCCAACCTGCTGATCACAGTAGTGCTTCAACCGGACGGATCGGGTCACGCTGTGTTGGCGGTCCGGTCAGGACTGGGTGACTTCGTGCTCGACAATCTGCGTGCGGAGATCAGGAAATGGTCGGAAACCGAGTACACCTATCTGAAGCGTCAGGACTCGCGTGATCCCGGCAAGTGGGTGAAAATCAATGACGGTCGTGATACGATTGCCGTGGGCGGCATTCGGTGATCAGCGGCATGTTGTACTCTGACCGTCGTTGTTGACGATCACAATACTGCAAGCATGAACGTCGCCAGCACCAGCCCCCCAAGAAAGGCCGCAACCATCGTGGTCGTCCGCGCGTTCGGGCGTTCCGGTATCGTTGTCCGCGATGAGTTCTCGTCGGGTGACTGACCAGCGTTGGTAGTCCCGGCTAACGGCTCCTGATGCAGTGCCTGGCCTTCTGGAGATGATGAATCCATCTCCTCCAGTGCTCTGTCCAGCATTACGCAGGTGATCGTCGTTTCATCGAATTTCACTTCGAACTCGAGTTTCCGACTGCTTTCAATTTTATCGAGAGCTTTGACAGCAGCGGCCTGCTCGCTATCAGCTTCAACGAGTGATCGATGGGTGACAAGAAAAAATGGCATTCGCTCGCCAACAACTCTCGAGGTGAAAGAGAGCCGGAGACAGTCAGATCGCGCCCGGAGGCTTCCCCATGACTGCATCCAGACTTGTGATTTGGTCCGTGTGTTCGGTATGGACCAACGGTTTACCGAACACACGAATGAGCAATTAGCTTGATAAACTGGATGAAGTCAGCGCTCTTACGGCATATTTTTCATCATCTCCGGTGACATGGGCATCATGTTGGTGTTGAGGTGATACATAACCCAGATTGATCCGACGAGCACGATGACAAGGATCACGATCGTAAAAATCAGTGCCATCATGGTCCACCCTCCTTCAGAGCGGCTGTTCATGTGCAGGAAGTAGGTCATGTGGACAAGCATCTGGATGCCGCCAAGGATCATGATCGCCGCGATCGTTATCATCTTGCACTCGATGACGTCGCCCATCACAAGCCAGAACGGGATGGCCGTCAGAATAAGCGACAGGATGAATCCCGTCATGTAGCTCTTGAGAGAACTACGCCCCGAGCGGTGACCGGAATGCCCTCCGTGTGCTCCATTATGAGAAGAATTCGACGTCATGCGACAACTCCCATAAGATAGACCACTGAGAAGACACCGATCCAGATGAGGTCGAGGAAGTGCCAGAACATTGACAGGCACATCAGTCGTCGATGGTTCTCCGGAGTGAGGCCAAACTTCGACACCTGTATCATAAGCACCACAAGCCAGATGACCCCAAACATGACATGGAGGCCATGCGTGCCGACGAGGGCGAAGAATGACGACAGGAAGGCGGACCGCTGGGGACCAGCACCCTCCGCGATCAGATGATAGAATTCGTATGCCTCCAGCCCCAGGAATGCGAGGCCGAGCAGGCCTGTGACACCAAGCCAGAAGATCGTCGCACCCTTTGCATTGCTCTCGGCACGGATCATCGCAACACCATAGGTAATCGATGACACCAGCAGGATTACCGTCGCAACCCCGATCAACCTGAGATCGAAAAGATCGCCAGGTGCAGGACCGGCCGCGTAATTACGACCGAGCACCGCATAGGTGGCGAAGAGAGCCGCGAAAATAAGCAGGTCACTCATCAGATAGAGCCAGAAGCCCAGGTTCGTGCTTCCTTCAGGATGATGTTCCTCATCGAGATGGAATTTCTTGTCAGCCCGGGGGGCGTGAATCGGGTTTGCCATGTCAGTTCCCCTGGGCGAGCAGCTTCGAACGTGCGTCTTCGACCTCGGCAACTGTTGCTGCCGGGATATAAAAGTCGCGGTTGTAGTTGAAGGTGTGGGCGATCGAGATGATAATGATCGCTGCGAATGATACGATGGCGAGCCACCAGATGTACCAGATGAGCGCAAAGGCGAGCGCGATGCTGATACCGGAAAGGATGACACCGGCACCAGTATTTCTGGGCATGTGAATCGCCTTGTATCCGGCCAGTGGTCTCGCGTATCCACATTCCTTCATGTCGTGCCATGCGTCCATCTCATGGACCACTGGAGTGAAAGCGAAGTTGTATTCTGGCGGCGGCGAGGAAGTAGCCCATTCCAGGGTTCGGCCACCCCATGGATCGCCCGTCGTGCAGCGGAGCTGGTCGCGTCTCCTCACGCTGACGACCATCTGGATAATGAAGAACAGGATACCGAGTGCAATCAGGCCCGCCCCGAATGCGGCGATGATGAACCAGATCTGTAACGAGGGATCATCAAACTGCGAAACTCTGCGCGTCACGCCCATTAGTCCGAGCACATAGAGCGGCATGAAGGCGACGAAGAAACCGATCTGCCAGAACCAGAAGCTCATCTTGCCCCAGAACGGATCGAGCTTGAAACCGAAGGCCTTCGGCCACCAATAGGTTACTCCTGCCATCAGGCCGAACAGCACGCCGCCGATGATGACGTTGTGGAAGTGGGCAATCAGGAAGAGCGAATTGTGCAGCACAAAGTCAGCAGGAGGTATAGCCAGCATGACGCCTGTCATACCGCCGATGACGAATGTCACCATAAAGCCGATCAACCAGTACATCGGCAGTTCGTAACGGATCCTTCCCTTGTACATCGTGAACAGCCAGTTGAACATCTTCGCACCCGTCGGGATCGAAATGATCATCGTTGCTATTCCAAAGAAGGCGTTGACGGACGCACCTGCTCCCATCGTGAAGAAATGATGCAGCCAGACCACATAAGAAAGAAGCATGATCGTACATGTCGCGTAGACCATCGACGCGTAGCCGAACAGCCGCTTGCCCGAGAACGTAGATGCAACTTCCGAAAAGATGCCAAAAGCCGGGAGGATCAGGATGTAAACTTCCGGATGACCCCACATCCAGATCAGGTTCACGTACATCATCGGGTTACCGCCGAGATCGTTCGTGAAGAAGTTGGTGTCCAGATAGCGGTCTGCGGTCAGCAGCGCAAGCGTTGCCGTCAATATCGGGAATGTCGCCACGATCAGGATGTTGGTGCAAAGCGAGGTCCAGGTGAAAACAGGCATTTTCATCAGAGACATCCCCGGTGCGCGCATCTTGACGATGGTCGCAACGAGGTTGATGCCCGACAGCGTTGTTCCGATGCCGGCTACCTGCAAACCCCAGATGTAGTAGTCCACACCGACGCCAGGGCTGTAATCGGCACCCGACAACGGCGGATAGGCCAACCAGCCGGTCTTTGCGAATTCTCCTACGAATAGCGAGATCATGATGATGATCGCACCCGCCGTCGTCATCCAGAATGAGAAATTGTTCAGGAACGGAAATGACACATCGCGAGCACCGATCTGGAGCGGCACAATGTAGTTCATGAACCCTGTTATGAACGGCATGGCGACAAAAAAGATCATGATCACGCCGTGGGCGGTGAATATCTGATCATAGTGGTCGGCGTTCAGGTATCCCTCGTTGCCGTTGAAGGCGATGGCCTGCTGAATACGCATCATGATCGCGTCGGCGAAGCCGCGCAGAAGCATGACGAGCGCCAGAACGATGTACATGATGCCGATCTTTTTGTGATCGACAGATGTGAACCATTCCCTCCAGAGATAACCCCACAGTTTGTATTTCGTAATCAATCCCACGATGGCCAGGCCACCGATAACCACGGCAACAAACGTGCTGCGGATGATTGGATCGTAAGGGATCGCTTCCCAGGTGAGCCGCCCGAAGACGAGTTGAGCGAGTGTTAGATTTTCGAACATCTTATCTGTCGAATCCTTCAGGGTTTTGCGGGCACTTCAGCGTCGAGCCGGTCGGGTGCCTGCCCGCTCTCATCGCTTTCGGGTGTGGTGGGATGCTGCATGTTCTTCATGCTATGGTTCATCGGCATCGACGGCTGGCTCACCTTGCTATCGATGACGTTCGCGGGGCTCTCGCCGCGGGTCGGGGTGCCTGTGACAGGGGCGGGTGCGACATCGTTGTCTTCGGCTGCGCCGGTCGTCCGGCGGTTGTCGTATTCCAGGCGCGCCCGGTTTTCCCGGCTCTCCACACCTGCCCCGCCCATCTTGTCGATGTGCATCATCTCATCCATGCACATCTGGCCTTCACGGGCGCACATGTTGAGCACCGAGCGGTAGAGACCTTCCTGCACCGTGGAGTAATAACGTACAGGTTCGGCCGTGCTCGGTTTCTCAAGCTTCAAGTAACTGTCCCGGTTGAGTGCCGTGCCGGTCCGTTTGACACGCGCGACCCATTGATCGAAATCACCCTGGTTCAATCCAAGGAACTTGAACCGCATCTGAGAGAAGCCGTCTCCACTATAGTTGGCAGAAAGACCATCGTAGGTGCCGGTCTCGTTGATGACGGCATGGAGTTTCGTCTGCATTCCGGGCATGGCATAGATCATCCCGGCGAGCGCCGGCACATAGAATGCATTCATGACCGATGATGCAGTTAGCTTGAAGTTGATCGGTACATCTACGGGCGCAGCAAGCTCATTAACCGTAGCAATTCCGTACTCCGGATAGAAGAACAGCCATTTCCAATCGAGTGCGACCACTTCTACGGTGATCGGCCTGATGTCGGGTGTAACAGGACGATTTGCATCGATCCTGTCGAGTGGGCGATATGGGTCAAGTCTGTGAGTGCTGATCCACGTGATAGTTCCCAGCGCAATGATGATGGCAAGCGGCGCTGACCAGATCACCATCTCGAGTTTTACGGAGTGATGCCACTCCGGGTCATATTTCGCCTTCTTGTTGGAATGGCGGTAATGCCAGGCAAAATAGAAGGTGAGAAACAGGACCGGTACGATGATGAGGAGCATCAGCACGGTTGCGATGACGATGAGATCCGCCTGCTGACGTGCAATATCGCCGGATGGCGACATTACGACCATCTTGCATCCACCGAGCGGGAGCAAAAAGGTGCCAACAGCGAGGAGAAAGAGCTTTTTTGACAAAGACACCTTCGACTCCCGATGTAAGGGATTATGAGTTCAGGATGGAATCCGGCTGCTCTTGAGAAGTCCCGATACGTAGCTCACACGCTCCGCCAGATATCGGCGAAGAATGGCTTGGGCGTAAGAGATCCATGGTCGAACTGATTCAGTAAGACGTACGTGCGCAGTGCCGAACAGATTGCCTTAGCTCAGGTATTTTGGCGGGCGCGAGATCAGATAGATCTGGCTTTCACGAAGGAGGTCCGCGGATACGGAATATCGCAGTCCTTCCGAGAATCTAAAATCATACAGCTCTGCTTGTAGAGACCGCTGCTCGCAGCGGACGTGATGGTCGGCCTCAGACAAGAGGAGTTTCCTGTTATCCACCGGTGAACCTCGTTCCTGCACGAAGGTAGCGACACCGGGCGGAACAAATGTGCGATTTTCCAACGGAGTCGAGCAGAGGCTTCCGGAGATGATCTGAATGAAGATCATCGTCAGGACAGCCACGGTCTTCCAACTGGTTAAAACGCTGCGGATCATTCGTTCCAGACAAGCAAAATGACATAAATCAACAGATGACTAGCAAAGGTCGAACTGAAACAAAAGCTGCGAATCTGGGACTGCGCCAATTTGTCCCTGATGATAAGGCGCACTCCATCACGAGCCTTACACAATTAGTTGAGACCCGACCTTAGCTGTCAGCAAGCGCTTGAACCTCAAGCTACTAGAGATCGTAGAATTGTACGGAATCAGTAATGTGGAGGATTCAAACGTGTCCTTCAAATGGGGATATGCATGCTCAAACCGCGTCTGATGAAACGTCGGTCACTCGTCGCTCTATCTGGTGGTGCATTGGCATCAGCCGTCTTTGGAAGCCCGGTTTCTACAGCGGCGGCTGTCGTCAGGCCCGCCAGTCAAATGGAACCGAGCGAACGTGAGCTTGAGGCCCGCTACGCTGCAAGGAGCGACGGCGGCTACCGGTTACCTAGAGTTCCCTTTCGAAAGATCGACCCGAGATACTATCGGCAGCGCGTTGAAAACCTCACCGGCGAGCCTGCGGGCGTTGTTTTCGTCGATGTTCGCAGCAGGTTCCTCTATCTCACTGAAGATGCTGGCACGGCAATGAGATACGGTATCGGTATCGGGCGCGTGGGCTTCACCTGGTCGGGTGAAGGAATAATCCAGTGGCGGCAGAAATGGCCCCGGTGGACACCGCCTCCGGAGATGATAGCGAGACAACCAGAGCTACAGAAATATTCATATGCGAACGGCGGCCAGGCACCCGGCCCCAATAATCCGCTTGGTGCTTGTGCTCTTTACATCTTCCAGCATGGCAAGGACACGCTTTACCGGCTTCACGGCACCACGGACTGGCGTTCAATCGGCCACGCCGTTTCGTCAGGCTGCGTTCGCCTCATCAATCAGGATGTGATGGAGCTTTATGAAACCGTCCCGTCAAAGGCCCGGATTGTCGTCATGCAACAGGGAATCCGATGAAGGCATCATTAAACAAGATCACAGCCAGAGCCGCTCTCGTCCTTCTCTGGGTTGCCGCGCTATGCTTGATCGATCTTACCACGAAGTATCTGGTTGTAACCGAATTGATGGATCCACCGAGAGTAATCCCGGTAACCCCATTCTTCAACCTGGTGCTTGCCTATAACCCGGGTGTCAGCTTCGGCCTTTTCTCCGACACGATGGGATCGGCTCCACGACTGTTCGCGCTGCTTCAGGGCGTAATCGTGATCGCGCTGGTGATCTGGGCGGTAATGGCAAAGACTGCTGCAGAGAGGGTTTCGATCACGGCGATTGCAGGAGGCGCGAGCGGCAATGTCATCGATCGCTTCTGGAACCTGAGCGTCACGGACTATCTGGATTTCCACGCCTTCGGTTGGTCATGGCCAGCCTTCAATCTGGCAGACGTATTCATCGTCTGTGGGGCCTTCCTTCTTGTCGCGATCTCGTTGCGTCCGGACCGACATGCGATTTCGTTGGCGAAGACATGATTGTCAGGCGTAGCGACACGATCGCAGTGGAACTTGATCTCAACAACTCAATCCTCATATCAAAATTCTGTGCTGGATACCCCCATCACGTCTCGATGGCGTCAGTTTCTTTTCAAACTCGAACAAACCGCAGTGGTTCGACGCTGCATGTCATGACTGGAGTATTCATATGCTGACAATCGGTGATCTATCGAAGACGACTGGGGTAAAGGTTCCGACGATCAGATATTACGAGCAGATGGGGCTTCTCTCGCATACGGAACGCTCGGAAGGAAATCAGCGACGCTATTCGAAGACGGAAGGTGAGCGGCTGTCCTTCATAAAGCACGCACGCGAGCTTGGACTGACGATCGAGGCCATCCGCGAACTCATCGATCTTAGTCAGCATCCGGAGAAACCTTGCGAGGAAGCTGACGGTATTGCCGCCAAGCAACTCGTAACCGTCCGTGAGAAGATCCAGCGCCTAAAAAAATTGGAAGCAGAACTGGAGCGGATCTCAACGCACTGCAATTCCAACCAGGTACGCGACTGCTACGTAATTCGGGCTCTTGCCAACCACTGTCTTTGCTCGACGGAACACGACTGACAGGTTGCTCGTTTCGCGCTACGTTTCGTTCATCTCGTCTGCAATCTGGGTAACTCATGACCCTTTCAACCACCGCCTACATTAGGGCTTTCCGTTGAGATGAGGCCGCTGCCGCCGGAAAGCGCTCCTATTTTCAGTATAGGAAATGAAGATAGCAGAAGGGTCTGAAGCCTTCTCGCCAGTCTCAGGAAGCTCAGGGTTTTTTCGCCCATGAGAATATACTTGGCGGCCCATCATAAATCATAATCATCTTCGCATCCTTCCGTGTCAGAGGGCGAATTTCGTTACGTTAGGACGCGACGAAATCCACAAGAAGCTTGATGTTCAGGAGGGCGATCACGATTGCAATCAGCCAAGCGAAAGCAGTCAGCCAGTAAGGAGCCGTCAGTTCCCCCATCTTCGCCCGGTCGGATGTGAACATCACAAGCGGGAACACTGCGAACGAGAGTTGAAGACTGAGCACCACCTGTGTCAAGATTAAGAGTTGCGCTGTTCCACCGTCTCCAAACAATATCGTAACCCCGGCAGCCGGAATAATGGCGATACCGCGTGTGATCAATCGTCGTAGCCAGGGCGCGAGCCTGATGTTCAAAAAGCCTTCCATGACAATCTGTCCAGCCAGTGTCGCCGTAACCGTCGAATTGATACCGCAGCATAGGAGCGCGATACCGAACAACGTTGGGGCGATTGCAAGACCGAGCAGCGGTGCAAGAAGGCTATGCGCTTCACCGAGTTCGGCCACCGTCGTCTGGCCTGTCTTGTGGAATGTGGCCGCTGCGAGGATCAGAATTGAGGCATTCACGAGCAACGCAAACATCAGGGCGATTGTCGAGTCGAGGGTGGCGAACTTGAGTGCCTCCCGCTTCTGGGGGACTGTTGTGCCGTAAGCGCGTGTCTGCACGATCCCTGAGTGGAGATACAGATTGTGCGGCATGACGGTTGCACCAAGAATCCCTAGCGCGAGGTAGAGCATATCCGGGTTGGTGACGATCTCTGTGGTCGGGGCAAATCCGAGGATGACTTGTCCCCAGTCGGGATCCGCAAGCGCGATCTGGATGGTGAAGCAGACGGTAATCACACCCAGCAACGTGATTACGAGCGCTTCGACCCAACGGAAGCCTAACTTCTGGAGATACAGGATGAGGAAGACGTCCAGTGCCGTGATGACGACTCCCAGTTCCAGTGGGATGCCGAAGATCAGGTTGAGCCCGATCGCAGTGCCGATCACCTCCGCTATGTCGGTAGCGATGATCGCTATTTCTGCCAGGATCCAGAGGACGATGCCGACCGGTCGAGGGAAGGCATCGCGGCAAGCCTGCGCAAGGTCTCGCCCGGAGCCGATCGCCAGACGGGCGCAGAGCGACTGGAGCACGATCGCCATGATGTTCGACACAAGTGCTACCGTCAAAAGCGCATAGCCGAAGCGGGATCCGCCGGCGAGAGAGGTCGCCCAGTTTCCAGGATCCATATACCCGACCGCCACCAGGTAGCCTGGACCAAAGAAAGCCATGGCCCGGCGAAATGTGCCCTGCCCGGTCGCCACCGCGATGGATCGATGCACGTCAGACAGCGACGCTTCCCCTCCGGCCCGCCGCCAGCCCTTTACCGGACTGTCCATAGATTCACCTACGATTCTTGGTTTTTGCTTAGTTGCTATTGCAAATCATTCGCATGAAGTTTGAGAATTGACAAGTGCATTTTCCAAGGCGGGCGATGAACCGGGATCTGCTCGGGTCGCACCTGCTCTGATGCCGTTCAGCATCGAAATACAAGAGGAACCCAGCAAGTATCATCGCACTCAACCATATTAGCAGTCGCCTGAGGCTTCACCAGACAACTGCGGAGGGATTGTCGACCCTGAGGTTGATAGAGGTCCTGTGAAAACGCTCTAGGCCACTAATCATGGATCTTGATGGCCGGAATGATCCTCGCCCGACTCTCGTTTCGGCCTCTGCACAACGAACTCGACCTCCACTGCTCCTGCTTTCTCGAACAGGAGCGTCGCCTTGAACTTCTCACCTTCGACGGGCCGATTTATGGGCTTGACCAGCATTATGTGGGTTCCACCCGGTTGAAGCGCCAAGGTAGCACCGGGGGCAATTTCGAGGCCTTGCTTCGCCGGACGCATTTTCGCTACCCCTTCCACCAGGGAGGACTCGTGGATTTCCAGTCTCTCGGCGATGTTAGTCGTGCCACCGACAAGACGGTCAGACTCCTGTCCGGTATTGACGATCGTCACATAGCCACCCAGCACCGGAGCGACCGGAGGAGCCAGTGCCGACCAAGGATGCCTAAGTTCCAGCTTTCCTGCCTTGAAGTCATGTGCAAACGCCGTTCCAGCCAGCAGACATGCAAAGATTGTCGCGGCGACGCGGATTGTCGAATTCGATCTCTTGTTCATTGCTTCCTCCTTCTTACTGCGACACCGTCTGACCGTCTTGGTACTGGAAAAGCTCCTTTGGATTCCAGACAGCGAGGACCCCGACCAGACTGAATACGACCGAGGTCGCTACCATCAGCAGGATCCCTCCAAATACAATTTTCCTGATCATTTTACTGCCTTCAACGTATGGGGCGCAGGAGGCGCAATGCGTTTATCGTAACAAGCACAGTTGCACCCGTATCTGCCAGGATGGCGGGCCAGAGGCCAGTGATTCCTATAATGGTGGTGACGAGAAACACAGCCTTGAGGCCGAGCGCGATGGTGATGTTCTGAAAAATGTTTCGCATCGTACGCTTCGAAAGATCGACCATGAGAGCGACATCCCCGACTCTGCCGTGGAGTACCGCGGCATCGGCGGTCTCCAGCGCGACGTCCGTGCCGCCACCCATGGCGATGCCTATATCTGCCGCAGCGAGAGCGGGAGCATCGTTGATGCCATCCCCGATCTTGCCGACCACGTAACCTTCCTGTTTGAGTTCGCCAACAATACGCTGCTTGTCCTCAGGCATCAGTTCTGCACGAACTTCAATGCCAAGCTGAGCGCCAATGGCTGATGCCGTGCGAGCGTTGTCGCCCGTAAGCATGATTGCTTTGATCCCGAGATCGGTCAGTGCCTTAAGGCCCTCGATCGCGTCCGCTCGGGGTTCGTCGCGCATGGCGATGGCACCTGCAAGTACATCGCCGATTACCAAAACGGATACAGTCTTGCCATCCTCGTTCAGAGAGGTAATCTGCAGCGAATGCGCCATCGGAATCGTCACACGCTCGGCAGCAGCCTTCGGAGATCCGAGGAAGACTTCCACGCCGTCGATGACCGCGGTAACGCCTTTGCCGCCGAGTGCCTTGGCATCGGTCGAAGCTGGAGCATCGAGCCCATCTTCATCCGCCCTGGCGAGGATCGCGACCGCCAGCGGATGGCTTGATCCGGTTTCAAGTGCCGCAGCATAACGGAGTACCTCGGGACTACTGCGGCCGAAAGGAATAACGTCCGTCACCTTGGGCTTTCCTTCGGTCAACGTCCCCGTCTTGTCGAACGCGACTGCAGTCACCCTGCCGACCCCTTCGAGAACTGCGCCGCCCTTCATGAGAAGGCCGCGCCGTGCGCCCGCCGACAGTGAAGCGGCAATGGCAGCAGGTGTCGAAATGACGAGGGCGCAAGGGCAGCCGATCAAAAGGATCGCAAGCCCCTTGTAAATCCATTCACTCCATTCGCCGCCAACAAGTAAAGGTGGGATGATGGAAACCAACGCGGCAACGACAACCACGCCCGGTGTATAGTATCTCGAAAAGCGATCGATGAACCGCTCTGTCGGAGCCTTCGATTCCTGGGCTTCCTCGACCAGGCGGACGACGCGAGCAATGGTGTTGTCTTCGGCTGCAGCGGTGACACGAACGCGCAGTGCCGCGTCGCCGTTGACGGTACCTGCGAATACGTTATCACCGATCACCTTGCGGACCGGTACGCTTTCACCCGTCACGGGTGCCTCATCGACAGAACTTTCACCTGACATTATCACGCCATCGGCCGAAATCCTGTCACCGGGGCGAACAAGTATAATTGAACCGACAGCAAGCACCTCTGCCGGAACCTCGCGGGTCTTCCCACCCTCTTCCAGCAAAGCCGTCTTGGGCACGAGGTTTGTCAGAGACTTGATACTGTCGCGAGCCTTGCCAGCCGCAACGCCCTCGAGGAGCTCACCAACAAGGAATAGAAAGACAACGGCCGCCGCCTCTTCGGTAGCGTTAATAATCAATGCGCCGACAGCGGCGATCGTCATCAGCATCTCAATGGAGAAGGGAGTGCCTGCCCTCGCAGCCATAAAAGCACGACGGGCGATGGGTATCAGGCCAACCAACATGGCGATGATGAAGGCGTAAGTATCTATGGCCGGAACCAGATTGCCGATAGCATATGCGGCAGTCAGAGATCCGCCTGCGATTATCGTCAGGCGCCCCTTGCGGCTACTCCACCACGGCCCTTCGCTTGGCCTATGATCATGACCGTGAAGACCCTCCAACTCAACGTCCGCTGACGCCTGTCCGTTGGTATGGCCAGCATCGTCTTGCGATCCTGAATAAGTAGCGGGGGACCGCTTCGCGGTAGGAATGATCGGTGCGACCGAGTATCCAAGGCCAGAAACCTGCTTCTCAATAGCTTTGAGATCAGCGAACGCGTGCTTGACCGTCATCGTCCCCGAGGTCACCGAGACACTAACATCTTCAACACCCGGAATGCGACGGACGGCAGTGTCGATCTTGCTTGCACATGAAGCACAATCCATTCCACCAACGTGGAAACGGGCCTGACCATCCGGGATCGGCCTCTGGCTTGATTGAGAGGTTGCAGAGTGATCGTGCCCACCGTTGTTCTCATGGGTATGGTCGTGGGAGTGCGTCTCGTTGCCATGCTTGTTCATGCAAGCAAAGCCATGCTCGTGGGGAGTCGTACCATGATCGTGCGCCTGCGCGTGCTCATCAGGTGAATGATCATGATCGTGGGAACAGCCTGGCCCATGGACGTGTTCTATAGCAGATGGCACCGCTTTAGACTTGGCGGGAATAAGCTTCGTCGGATATCCAAGGCCGGTGACCTTTTTTCCCATATCCTCGACATCGATTGTGTCGTCATGCTCGACTGTCATGGTCCCGGCGGAGACGGAAATCGAAACATCTTGAACGCCAGGCATGCGCCTGATCGCCGTATCGATTTTGGTTGCACACGAAGCGCAGTCCATGCCCTCGATCCGGAATCTCGTCTGAAGTGGCTCAACCATATCATGTATCCCCATATTGATACGGCAAGCTTTACGACCTCTAGCCACTAGAGACGCAATGGGAAATTTTTGCTCTTTTGCATTTCGGTGAAAACTGCTGGATTTCACGATATCCGTGACGAGTTCTCGGAAGCGAACAGATTATTGCATACTCGCTTTGATATATTATTAAAGCTAATATGTTAAACTTACCGTCTCGGCTCTTTATGCTCAATGTGGTGAAATGAATGACTTCTGTCCGCAACGGTAAGCTTGGAAAAAGTCTGCTTTTTATTTCGATTTGCAGTTTGAGCGGCGTTCTTTCTGCATTGATATTCGGAAGTAGCCTCTGGCTATTCGATATTGTTTTCCTGTTCTGGCCCTACGTCACTCTATCCGCTTTTTGCCTGCTGCTCGCGACGTTCCTTCTTGGGGAGCGACCGGCGCGGCTTTTGTGTTCCCTTGCATTTCTGGCAAGTCTGATGCCGTTCTTTATGCAGCCTCAGGCACCGCAGGGGGCTGCGGACAGGAATTTACGCGTTATCTCAGCCAACCTGCTGATGCACAATGATGCGGAACCTGGGGGTTTTCTGCGGTTTCTGACGGAGCAACAGCCAGATGTCCTCTTTCTTCAAGAGACTGAAGACCGCTGGCAGAAAGCAATCGCGGCTAGCGGCCTGTTTGGCTATCAAAGCAGTTCTAACCTGCCAGCGCGCGACGATATGAAAGTCTTTTCGCGTCTTCCTATTCTCTCGGAGGTCAGGCTTTCGTCCGCGCAGGCGTATGAGCGATATCCGATGCGCCTCGTTCTGGGGACGGAAAATGATCCGCTGATTCTTTATGCACTACATCCCGATACACCGCGTTCGCCAGCCCGCTGGAAAGGCCGAAACGCTTATCTCGACGGATTGGCGGATGCTGTCCTGTCTGAAAAAGAGGGCGCGAAGCTTATTGTTGCCGGTGACTGGAACACACCGCCGTGGTCACCCTACTTTGCGAGATTTTTTGAGAAAAGCGGATTATTCTTCGCACGTGCAAGCAATGTTCCTGTGATGACACGATTCAGCCGTCGGCTACCGTTCAGATTCGGTTCCATGATTGACCATATCGCGGTTTCGGGTGCTTTAAGACTGGCAAGTTGGCGGGTCGGCCCCGATTTTGGATCCAATCACATTCCGGTTGTTGCGGATCTGTCATTTAATTAAACTCAGGCTGGCGGTTTGTGGTTTTTGCATCGGTTCAACACGCCGGGCATATATATGCCCGGTAGAAGCCATAAAATCTGCTGTTAGCTGTCTATTGTTTGACGACGATCCGAGCCTTGTAGGGAACCCTCTCATAGAGGTCGATGACATCCTGATTGATCAGACGGACGCAGCCGGAGGAAACCGATTTGCCGATGGATGACCATTCCTTCGTGCCATGTAGACGATAGAGCGTATCCTGACTGTTCTGGAAGATATAAAGCGCGCGTGCGCCGAGCGGATTGCTTGGTCCCGGTTCCTGTCCACCGTTCTCGACCGAGTATTTTTCCAGTTCGGGTTGCCGTGCAATCATTTCTGCCGGTGGTTTCCAGCGCGGCCATTTCTGCCGCCACTGGATGATGCCTTCGCCTTGCCAGGCGAAACCGGCGCGGCCGAGACCAACACCATAACGCATGGCCGTGCCACCTGGTTCGACGACATAAAGGAACTTCGATGGCGTATCTACGACGACCGTTCCCGCAGGTTCGCCTGTCGGATCTTCGACGCGCTGACGGTAAAACTTGGGATCGATCTGCTGAAACGGTACGGCTGGCAGCTTGTGGCCGCCATCTTCGAGGCCCGCGTAGCGTGTGATCATTTCGGCTTCGCCTGGCGGGCCGATCGGCCTGCGGGCAATGGCCGGTGTCGGAGCAGGCTGATTTACCGTCGCACATCCCGCCAGCATCGTGGTCAGGGAAGCGGCTCCCAGCAGGAAGCCCCGGCGTTTAAGCTGTTTATCATCGAATAGCATTCAAGTCCCCGTGATTTGCAATTTCAGTTATTGAGAGAGGGTTGGTGTTGGCCGCCACGGCAGGCCGCAAACATGTCCAGATCACGCTCGTAAACGCTGGTGGATACATTCATCATGCCGAGAAGACTGGAAAACAGGTTGTCGTGCGAAAATGTGTTTTCGCGTCTTTGTTGCTGGCAGCGGATATCAAGCCCCATCGAGGCTGCGAACTCCGGGCTGAACCAGGTTAGCAGTGGAATGCGTGTCTGTTCGTCGGGCGCTATAAAATAGGGCGTGCCGTGCAAATAGAGGCCATTTTCCCCCAGCGATTCCCCGTGGTCGGAGACGTAGAGCATACCTGTCGCCAGCGTATCGGTCCGGGCTTTCAGGCGGTCGATGATGCCGGACAGGACGAAATCGGTGTAAAGGATGGCATTGTCATAGGCATTAACGATTTCTTGGTCCTTGCATTTCGCCAGCTCGGTGGTCGTGCACTCGGGCACGAATTTACGGAACGCCTCAGGATACCGCTTGTAATAGGCCGGGCCATGATTGCCCATTTGATGGAAGACGAGGACGCTGTCCTGCTTCACGTTTGAGAGCCACTCATCAATCTTTTCGAGAACGATCTCGTCGTCGCAGGTGCCATCGGCACAGAAGCGTGGATCGTTGGAATTGTAAATATTGACGACGCGAACCCGGTCCGCAACGCCCTTGCTGCCGGTGTTGTTTTCGATCCACGTCATGTCGATGCCTGCCCGTCTGAGAACATCGACCGCCGTTTCATTCTCTAATCCTCCAGCATGGGTGTAGCCCGAACGTTTCAGATTGGAGAACATGCACGGCAGGGAGACGTCGGTTGCCGTGCCGCAGCTGGCGAAATTGGAGTAATAGGTGACGTCCTGTTTTTTCAGAAGCGGATTGGTTTCGCGTTCATAGAAACCGAGAGAGAAATTAGCACCGCGCGCCGTTTCCCCAACGACGATGACAGCAACGCGTAGCTTGCTTAAGCCGTCCACCGGAGTGGTCACGGTTGCATCCTCACCCAGCGGCTTGACGACAACGTTTCTTTCATTTCCTGTCGCCAGAGCCACTTTGGCGATAGAGACGAGAGGTGTAACCGGATTGAGGGTTTTCGCCAGTTCACGCTTGGTCCGTATAACGGCTGAATAAGGCTTGTAGTAAAGCGCTCCGCTACCGGCGATGATTGCAATGCAGGAAGCCGTGATGCCAACATTCCACAACACGACGCGTTCGGCGGATGGAAATCTGACCCGAACCCACAAGATGAGGAGAGAGGGAATAACGGCAACGAGAAGCATGTGCCGGAAGTAACCGGCAGTCAGCAGGTCCCCGGCCTCGGCAGAGGTCGTTTCAAAAACGTTGCGCACCATATCCGTATCGATCAACACGCCGAGATTGTCGATGAACCAGGACGCGCCTCCAGCCAGCAAGACAAGCAACACAAGCACTGGCTTGAAGAGATATTTGACAGCTGAAAGAATCGTCAGGACAAAAAACAACGCAACTATGACGAGATTGAGCGCCAAGAATGCGCCCATCTCGTCCGCCAGATAACGCCCGGCCTTTTCCCAGAATGTCGCGTTTGAAAACGCCCAGAAACATAAGGCTGCCAAAAGTGCGAGCAGACGGTAGTCTAGCGACGGGCGATAAGTTTTAAAGAACCTCAATCTGGCTCCCTTGCCGCAACGTCACGAGATGAGGTGCGTTGCCTTGAATTTAAGAGTTAAGATTTAATTTCCCGCGGACTGTACAGGTCTCCAAGACCTCGAGGTCTCATGGGGATCGGCAAGCGCCGCATCCGGCCGGCTGACGGGATACTTGATGCCCGATACCGCCTCCGCCATCTTTGTCGCTCCCTGTTTCTTCAACAGTGAGCGGAAGCTCGGATGCATACCGCCATCGACATAGGCGAGGGCCGCGACGGAGGAAGAGGCCGACAAGGCCGTTTCGGCTTTCTGGCGCTCGGTATCGAGTTGCGCAACGAGACTTGCTGCATTCTGCGACACGCCTGCCGGGCAGGCGGCGAGAGGATCTCTGGGTTCCCCGCCCGTGAACTCGGTGTTGAACACGTAACGCCGGTCGCAGACGGAAACTTTCGGCTGACGGCGCGTCACCGCGAATATGTCGTACCCTTCCTTCAAGGTCCGCCAGAAGGGCATATTCGGATCGTCGCGGTGACGCGCCATGTTCTCGGCCGTCATTCGAAATGGATAGGCCTGAACCTGAAAGCGGTCCTGTCCGCTTCGCAAAGCCTCCTGCACGATCGCATAGATCTCTCCAACGCCCTGATCCGTCATGGCGTAGCAGCCGGAAGACGAGCACGCGCCATGCACCATCAGCGCATCGCCGGTATAGCCAAGCGCCGATTCCAGACGGTTCGGATAGCCGAGATTGAAAGAGACATAATATTGCGACTTAGGATTCAGCATTCCAGCGGAGACATGGTAGAAACCTTCCGGCGCCTGCCGGTCTCCGTCGCTTTTCTTGGGGCCGAGTTTGCCGGACCAGCGGCACATCGGGTAGGTCTTCAGGAGCGCATAATTGCCTGTGCGGTCGATCTTCCAGACCTCCAGCTCACTTTCCTTCTTGAAAATGCGAACCAGCACAGGGCTTGCGGGCGTCATGCCCTTTTTCGACATGTCCGCGATGACCGCGCCTGACAATTTCGGCGGCTCTGAGGAAAGCTCGGAGAGGCCCATGTCCATCGCAACACAACCCGACATGAGCATGCCGGCGAGAGCGAGCGCCGCCAGCCGCGGAAGGCGGCAGACAGCGTCGTAGCGGCGAAGACAGACACGGCTGAATTTCGATGTAGGCATGAGTGTGGCTTATTCCGCGTTCTGGCCGTCGTGATTATGACCGTCGTCACTTGCCGCCGGCAATGCGACGTCTGGTACCAGCTTTTCCACCTTGGCGCTGGACCGCAAGCCCGTGACGATCCGGCGAATTTCTGCCGTCTCTAGAGATTGACGGATTTGCGGCGCAACGGTTTCGAACGAAGGGGGAGGTGTGTTTCTCATTTCGTCCAGCCGCACAACATGGAAGCCGAACGCTGTCTCGACCGGCGTTTTTGCGAAATCGCCCGGCTTAAGCCCATCAAGTGCTGTGTTGATTTCCGCTGGCAGTGCCTGGCGGGGACGAAAACCCAGATCGCCACCCTTGCTGCCGGTGACCGTATCGGTTGAGCGGCTGGCGGCCAATGTTTTGAAGCTTTCGCCTGCGGTCAGCGCCGCGATGACTGCGGTCGCGTCCTCGCGGCTTTTCAGCAGGATATGGCTGAGTTTGATTTCCTCTGAGGGCGGAATTGCCGCGACCTGCTGATCGTAGATCTTGCGTATCGCTGCATCGGAGACGGCCTTGTCGAGCTGCTGCGATAGATAGGTCGAACGCAGTGCCTGTTCGGACAGAAAGTTCAGCTGCCGTTGATATTCCGGGTCTTTATCTATCCCTGCTTTACGCGCGGCCTCAGCAAGCAGCTTGATGTCGACCAGCGCATCGACCACGGCAGAGGTGCGGGCTTCGGGGGATATGTTGGGAGCCGGGTCACCGAAGAGGGGTGCGGCGAAGGCGACGTCCGATTGGGTGATTTCGGCGCCATTTACACGCGCCGCCACATCTTTTGCCGTATCCTGTGAAAAAGCGGTGGTGGCACAAAGAAGCGCAATGGTGGTGATGATGAATGCGTGACGCGGATGGTGGATCATTTCCCGGCTTCCTTGAGAAGAGGCTCAACGATCGAGCGGAATTCATCGACCGGAATGACGCCTTCATACTTATTCCCGTTGATGAAGAACGTGGGTGTGGAAGTGACGCCAAGCTCCCGGCCCGTCGCTGCGATCTTGTTAACGTTGTCCAGCAAGGCCTGATCGGCAAGACAGGCCTCAAGCTGCTTTTCGTCCAGGCCGGTCATGGAAAGTGCGGACAGGAAACCCTGCTTGCCGTCGGATGCACGCGCCCATGTCGACTGGCTGCGAAACATCAGGTCGACCGTCGCGTACCATTTGTCATCCCCCACGCATCGGGCCAGCATGAAGGCTGCCGTCGAGCGCGGGTCAAACGGAAACTCGCGGATGATGAAGCGCACCTTGCCTGTATCGACGAACTCTTTTTTGAGCGTGGGCCAGATGTTGATGTGAAAATTCGCACAGTGCCCACAGGTCATCGAGGCATATTCGATGACCGTCACCGGCGCATCCGCTGCTCCGAATATGCGTTCGGGAAGCGGGCCGGGATCCATCAGTCCAACCGGTGCGCTCTGCGCCTCAGCCTTGCGGTTGTAAAACAAAGGCGCTGTGATTGCCGTAACCGTTGCCCCGATCATTATCTGTCTGCGCTGCATGTGCTCTCCCGACTGCAAATCGCGCGCAAGATAAAACCTCTAGTAGCTTGAGCTGCAAGAGGCGCAATGCAGATTTTGAGCGACAGCGGCATCACATTCCGCTGATCGCCATAGTCATGGCCTGAATTTTAGGTATTTGATCCCTCTGCTTTCACGAGCGAGCCAGGTGGATCGACCTGAACCGTGACGTGATCGATCGCGTAGCGCTCTTTCAGCCAGCCTGCCACCAGCTGGGGAAGCGATAGCGGATCGGTATTTTCAGCCGGAGTGACGTGGATCGTCGCCACGATGGTATCGTCCGTCAGCGTCCAGGCGTGAAAATGTCCAGCTTCGGATATCTCGGTCAGCGCAGCCAGACCCGTTTCGACACTTCGGGCCTTGATGCCGCGGGGAACAGCTTGCATCAGAACAGTGATCGAATCCGTCACCAGACCCCATGCCGAGCGGACGACGAGAACGGCAACGAGAACTGAGAGCAAGGGATCGAGGATGGTCCAGCCGGTCAGCATGATGCCGACCGCTGCTGCAATTGCACCTACAGATCCAAGCAGGTCGCCGATGACGTGGAGGAATGCGCCGCGCAGATTTGCGTCGCCCTTGTTGCCGGACCATAGCACCCAAGCGCCTGCAAGATTGACGAGCAGCCCAATGACGGCAACGATCAGCATCGGTCCTGCCATGACGTCGACCGGCTGGTTGATGCGGTTTATGGCCTCCCAGGCTATCCAAAGGACCAGAAGCAGAAGGGTCGCACCGTTCGCTAGCGCGGCCAGCACGCGCACGCGGTGATAGCCATAAGTGCGCGTGGCATCGGCTGGCCGTCGCGCCATGCGGTATGCGATCAAGGCCAGCAGCAGGGCTGCAGCGTCAGACAGCATGTGCCCGGAATCGGCGATCAGCGCGAGTGAACCAGACAGCCAGCCTCCCGCTGCCTGAATGGCTGCGTAACAGATAGTGAAGATGAAGACAAAGCGGATACGCCGTTCGTTGTCATTTGTCACGACCTGTGCGTGGTCATGCTCATGATCGTCACCCGGCTCGTGCCGGTGTTCGTTGGCTACGCTCATGGTTGTTCCATCCGTTGTGTTCAGTAGCTCGGAACGTAGGGTGCTGCTCCCCTGTTCGCAATGGCGGCTCGGCAACAGTTACGACAACCAGGCCTGTCGCAAATTTTTATGGTTGACCGGCTGTTGAACAGGAATGGAGAAATTCCGCTCCCAGTTTAGCTGAGCATATAAATGCCGTTGACCGATTGCTCCGTAGCGATAGGAGCCAGACGGGCAGACCGCCGGGAAAGGACTTCCTTTCGACCCCTCAGCTCTCCCATCAAGTGCTCGATTTCAAGGACCTCATCCTTAATTAAGTCGTAGGTGGCGGCATTCTCGAGCGCGTCGATTCCTTCACGTATCTTGTCGACTTCCTCTTCGAGAGCGTTGAGATCGGACCTAGCCTCGTCGAGATCCTTCTGCCTGACGAGCTGCACACTGTCCTTGATACGCCGCTCCTCCGTGCCGATGTCGTCGAGTTCCTTTTGAATGCCTTTGATTGAGCGGTATATGTCGACATCGATACCTAGGAGCATGAGATGCGGAGCGTAATTGTCTGGGATCCGCGACTTCGTGTCGAAGCAGCTCACGATGGATTTGAACTCCGACCGCTCGTCCCGGACCAGCGGTCCAAGGATCTCGCGGAAACCAATCTCTGACCTGTCATCCCCGAACAGTCGAGCCGCGAGAAAGTCAGTTGCGTCTTCCACCTTGGCAAACGTCGTCTCGCGATCCGCCACAGTGATACGCGGGCGCTCCGCCTCGGCGACAGACCTTCTGATAGTGTAAGGGATCCCGTGCATTACGAAATCGATGCAGATAAATGTGGCGGGATCGAAGGCTGCCTTCGGAATTCTTGTCACGCGGCTGTCGGACTTGCGCTTCAGGAGCGCGAAGTTCACGAACTCGATGCAGAGCGATTTGCCCACCCCGTTGTTCTTCGAGCTTGTCGCATCGCTCTCACCCAGGATGATATTGACCCCCTCCCCAAACACGATGGGGTCAATCGCGGGTGGATCTGTGTATAATCGCTTAATCCGCATCGCGCGCGATCAGGTAAGGTTCATCGAAATCAAGCAAACCGACGGCATAGAGAAACGTCAGTCCGTATAGAAAGGAGTTGGATGAGAACCAGGACTCGCGCTTGAACCGGTCCACCACGTCGAAGATGCTGACCCGATGCTTACCTGAATCTTTCAGGTAACGAGCGATCTCGAAGCCGACGATCGCAGGTGATTTGTTCAGGGCCTCGTCTTTCAGAAAGATGCTAGGCACTTTGCGACCTCTTGTTCGGAAAGACGTTGCACATGATTAGCTGATCGATGAGGTAGTACCTGACCGCACCATCATCGAACCCAGCGTCGCTGCTTCCCATCATACCGAGAACTCGCTGAGTCAAGAGCTCAAGTGCCGCTTGAGGATCGCCTCCGCATTCAGTCAGAACGCGGTCGCTCCAGTTCATGAGGTAGATCTGCAGCTTCCGAACCCGGATGTGGCCGAGATCCGTGTGCGCGTTCACTTCGGACAGGACGCGACCATAAAGTTCATGGAGATCGACATACTGCTGCGTCAAGAATGGGGCATGATCTGCGAAGCGATCGTGAATCTTGCCGTCGGGATCAGGATCCTCGCGATTGTCTCCTGACGACAACCCCTCTTCCGCGGAGCTCAAGACCTCGATGAGACGCACGAGAGTGCCGACTTCGTTAGAAAGCTTCGGTTCGCGTACAAGCAACTCGCGAGACAGGAAATCGTGGCATGCCTCCATCTTCGCGGTTGAGAGGTCTCCGATTTTTTTAAGAAGATCAGCGATGTCCCAGACATCGTCGCCAAACGACAATTTAAACCGATCGTCGCCCAGTCCCGTCTCGCGATATTTTTTCTTTTGGCCTACAATGAGCATGACGAGGCGATCGTACTTCGTCTGCAGCCCCTTGCCGGTAAAGCGATCAAAGGTGTGCTTGATCTTAGAGAGGTCGGGCGTCGATGTAACTTGGATCGCGATCCGACTGCTATCGCAGCCGAGATCAATCGCGGTGGCGTTTGGCTCGACGATGTTGATGTTCTGCAGGTCGTAGTCGAAGGCAAGATTGAGAAGGTCACGGAAGAAATTTTCTGCATGGACGTTTATATCTTGCAAGTTTAATTGGTTCGACTGCTCCACGATGACCCGCAGATGCGTCATCCTGTAAATAATACCTTGCAGAAGTTGAGCGCGGTGCATTCCCATGTGACCTTCCATCTTCGCACACCGAAAACTTATCGCTGACTTAGGCTGAATTCTCAATCACGATTGATGGAGAAGATTCCACTTTTGAGCGCAAAAGACTGTCTAGAATCCCCTGAAATAGATTGCGCCTAGCTAGCCTGCTTGAAGGACTGCGATCAGAGAACTCCCCAAGCCCGGAACCTGCCCCTCCCCGTCATCTCCCGGAGGCCGAGTTCCACCACGATCCGCCGCGCCGCCTGCGGCGTAACGTCCAGCGTTTTCGCCACCATCGCGGCCGACACGAGCGGTTTTGCCATGACGAGCTCGACCAGCTCCGGCAATTTCGAAGACGTGCGTCTTCCCGCCAATTTGCGCTCCATCATCTGGCGAGCCAGTACCAGCCGGTCGTGCTCTTTCAAACCGATCTCCGCCGTCGCCAACAAACCGTGGGCGATGGCCAGCAGCCGTGTTTCCCGATCGCGATGCCTTCGCCGATCGACAGGGATGGTTTTGAGGCCGTGGTTGATCGCAGCCAGATGGGCACCCGTGGTAATGCCGGCCTGCCGCAGCATGGCGGCAGCAAACAGCCTCCCGAGCCAGGGTGCGTGCTGTAGAACCTCGAGCGCGTTCCAGGCATCGAGGGCGATGATGGCCTGCAGCGCCTCCGGCAGATTTTCGGCCTGGCGCAATACCTCGCGCCACTCGTCGATCCTTGCATCCTCGTCCCAGTCGAGATCATAGACGAGCGTGTCTCGCTCGCGGCTGTCGACCGCAGGACGGTCGCGGCGTTTTGCGTGTTCGATCGCAGCATCCGATCGTGCTAGCAGCGCATCGATGGCTGCGAGGTCGACGCCGGGAAGCCCTTCGGCTTCATCGATTTCTTTCCCCTCCCCTTCCGGATTTCTTCCCTCAGCCGCGGACCGCATGATGCCGGCCTGCTCCGCAGCGTCGGCGCCAGCCGACGTAATGTCCGATGCTTGTCGCAACGTGCGGATACCCTCTGCGGACAGTGCCCAGCCGGGGAGTTGGGCGGCGATGCGCCGGCGAGTGCGCAGCACGTCGCGGGCGATGGTCAGTTCGTGGGTCGGTGTACGGATGTCACGGGTGGCGTCATGGAGGACGAGGTCCTCGAGATGCACCAATTCGCCGTCGATCCACAGCGAGGCACACGCGTCGCCATATTGCGACCGCTCGAGGAAGCCGGCGCCAACCGGCGAACGGGCGATGCGCTCGTCGAGACGCGTAAGCGCGATACCGGCGTCGAAAGCCGGCCGCATCAAGGCATTCATGCTGATTTTTGAAACATCGTAAGCCATTGATTTTATGGTAAACGATTTGCTAAACGAACTCTAGTTGAATAATCAAGTTCGTCACATGGTATGATTAACGGCTGGGTTTTAAACCATCGATAAGTATCCCTTATCGATGGTGATTGATCTGACGGCTCTGAAGGCCTAAAGTCGTGGCAAATCACGGCGAAGATCACTGCTGGACGCGCAGAATTCGAGGGCGAACAACAGGATGAAGAGCAGCTCAGTCGCTGCGGATGGTCGCCTTGTGACGCTGGCTTCTCGCAAGATCGACAAACCGCCGCTTTACCTCTTCGAAGAGTGCCGGAGGCAGTGGCCCATGATATCCGCTCTCGCTGTCAACAGGGCGAACATCGGGCCCCGGCCAGACGAAACGATTGCTCTCGGTGAGCACGATCCACGACCGCTCGTCATCCAGGCCCAAGCGGCGTTTGGTGGCCGCTGGGATTTCGATTGCTTCGCTGGGATCGGACGGTGGGGAATGCGTGATTGGCAGGACACGTACTGCCGGCGTCCCGTCCTCGAGCGTCGCAACAATGGCAAGCACGAGAGCGGGGCGATCCTTGTCACCCTCTTCCCGTCCGTCCAGATGCTGCCAGCGCCAGAGATAGGAATAGCGAAAGATCCAGCCGACTTTCGGGTCAGTCGGCAGCATTCTTGTCCATCAGCAGTTCGGCATTGAGATGATCCAAGCCAGGCTCCATCGTCGACGTCTCGACCGCGGCCAACTCATCGTCATCAAGAGCAGCGGTGAGTTCGACGCGCCGATCACGCTTGGCCAAACGGAGATAGTCCTCATAGGCCATCAGCACAGTACGCGGGCGACCATTTTTGGTGATGATCACCGGCTCTCGGACTGCAGCGTCCTGATAGGCCCCAAAATTCTTCGAAACCGCGGCGGCTGTCACAATCGATGTCATGGCAGATCTCCTTTGTTCCGGACTATACGGGAATTACGGAACCTTTGCAAATCACCCCTGTCGCACATTTCAACCCACATGCTCCAATTCTGAGGTTCATTGTTCATGAAAGATCCTGTCGATCTCCGCGCGGCCACGCTCGACACCATCGCTGCGGTGCTGCCGATGGAGCGCCGCGATGAGCTGGCGGAACTGCTGAGCGATCAGGATGTCGAGACGCTTCGTCATCTCGTCAATGAAGGCATGGGCGCCAATACGCTGAGAGCGCTGACCTCCGATCTTGCTTATCTGCAAGCCTGGTCTCTGGCATCGACCGGCGACGCCCTGCCCTGGCCGGCGCCGGAGGCGCTGCTGCTGAAGTTTGTCGCGCATCACCTGTGGGATGCGGAAAAGCGCCTGACGGATCCGGATCACGGCATGCCAGCTGACGTCGAGCAGAAGCTCCGCATTCAAGGACTGCTTCGGTCGCCCGGCCCGCATGCGCCTGACACCGTGCGCCGGCGCCTTGCCACCTGGTCGACGCTGACGAAATGGCGCGGGCTGGACGGCTTTTTCAGCTCCCCTGCCTTTAAATCCGCAATCCGGCTGGCCGTACGTGCGACACCGCGGCCAAAGAAGCGGAAAAGCGCCAAGGCCGTTACAGGGGATATTCTGTCCAGACTGCTCGCAACCTGCACGACGGGAAGCCTGCGTGATGTCAGAGACCAAGCGATCCTGATGGTTGCCTTTGCCTCGGGCGGCCGTCGCCGCAGCGAAATCGCGGGCCTCAGGATCGAACAGCTGCAGCCCGAAGAGCCAATCCAGATTGACGAAGCCCCTCCCTTACCTTCCCTGTCCATTCATCTTGGGCGCACGAAGACCAGCGGCGCCGACAATGATGAAGTCGTCTACCTCAGCGGTCGACCGATCGATGCCCTGAACGCGTGGCTTGCGGCTTCAAAAATTGACAAGGGCAGTGTCTTCAGGGCGATTGATCGCTGGGGCAATGTTTCGCGCCGGCCTCTGGACCCGAAGGCGATCAACGACATTCTAAAGCACCGGGCGGAACTAGCCGGGCTCGATCCGGCGGAGTTTTCGGCTCACGGGCTGCGATCCGGCTACCTGACAGAAGCCGCCAATCGTGGGATTCCTTTGCCCGAAGCGATGGAGCAGTCAAGGCATCGATCCGTTCAGCAGGCATCGCAATACTACAACAGTGCCCAACGGCGCAGCGGCCGCGCTGCTCGGTTGATGGATTAGCCATGTGGATGAGGGAGCATAGATGAGTGAATTGCAAAACCGCATCGTAGAACGCTTGGGAGCGCTGGACCCTTTGCGGCAGGTGGCCCTCACCCCGGACAAGCGGGAGAGGCTTATGACGGCAGCAATCGGCCTGTTCTACGCCGCAGGAGGAGATGCAGACGATCTAAAGGAAATTGTTCTCAAGGCCGATGATCGCAACCGCCGTGACGTGGCAGATGCCGTGGCCCAAATGGTCGTCGCAACTGCAGCGGTCAGTTACGCATCCAACCTCGCCCTGGTCCAGGCGGCCTATAACTGGATTGACAACACACCGGTCTCGCTCTCCGACTGAGCTGTCTGGATTTCCGTTGATCTTTATGTTCCGCCTCGTTAGCTGTGTTCAGAATCCATCAGCCGGACCACATCGGGAGGATGGGAGGTGACAACAGGCGAATCTACCCGATCTGTGTCGAAGGTCGCAGCGGTTGCCACCGCGGCGGCTCTGGTCGCGCTATTGTCCATACTCGGTACATGGGCCGCACAATCCTATTTTGCAACGATCAACCGGGCCGAAGAGCGCGCCGTTGCATCTGTAAAAATCGTCGCAAGCCATGTGTCTTGGATCTATCAGATGGGTACGCAGACGGCTCGCCGGATTGACGATGCACTTCGCCTAACGGATCTGAGGTTCGACGGCAATATCCGTGATATGGACGTGGCGACCAAAGGATTGCCGAGCGGCGTTCAGGCCTATGTTGTCGATGCTGAAGGCCGAACGCTTTATTCGACCGACCCCGAGATCAAGCCCGTCGACATCACGGATCGGGACTACTTCACAGCCGTCAGGGATGGACAGACAGAGTATGTTTCCTCCCTCCTCATCAGCCGTCTCAACGGCGACCAAATTTTTGTATTCAGTCGACGGATCGTGCGAGAAGGTAGATTCATGGGCGCCATCATGGTGTCCGTTCCTACGAGCATTACGCGGCCAATATGGGAAACAGTGGATCTCGGCGGCGACTATGCCATCAGTTTTGTTCGCGATGACGGCATGCTGGTGGCGCGCTACCCTCTGCCCGCAACGACTTTGGACATGTCCGGCTACATCCTCTTCACAAAGTATCTGAAGGAGGCGCCGGCAGGGACGTATCTTGCAGAGACGTCACCAATGGACGGAGTGAGGCGCGTAGTTGCATATCGTCGGGTGGAAGGGACACCCTTCATAGCCATAGCCGCAGCAGACTACGAGTTCCTCATTCAACCGTTTCGGCAGACGCTGCTGATGCTCGGTGTAGTCGCGTTCATAATCATCGGCGGTGCTGCCATCGCTGGGTGGTGGATCCTGCACCTCCTGAGGGATCAAGAACTGCAATCGGCGCAACTCGCCAAAGCGCTCGAAACCAACGAGATGCTTCTGCGCGAAATCCATCACCGAGTGAAGAACAACCTGCAATCCGTGATGTCACTGGTCCGACTCCAAATGCGGGGATCAGAAGGGTTTGAAGCGCTCAGCAGCCGGATCAAGTCGATGATCGCGGTTCACGAGCAGATCTACAAGCACGACGCATATGCTGAGATCGATGCCGCAGAACTCATCCGCGCTGTGGTCTGCAGCGCGATTTCGGCCCATGATGCAAAGTTTCATGTCGATTTTGAACTGCAGTCTGCGCCAGTTTCAGCAGACAAGGCGACAGCACTGGCCTTGCTGGTGAACGAAGTTGTGACGAATGCGATCAAGTACGCCTACCCTGAGAGTGATGAGGGTCATTTGTTGGTCGCTCTAACCCCATCAGAGGAACCTGGAAAAAGTCTCCTGACCATAAGTGACGAGGGTGTGGGCTTCGATGCCAGCGCGGTTTCGTCTGGAACGGGCACGCGTCTGATAGACGGATCAGTTCGCCAACTAGATGGGACCTATAAATTTCAGTCTCAGGCCGGTACGCAGTTCTCGGCGACCGTGACACTGCTTTGAAGAGGAACTTCAAAAGATGGGTGTGTGGCAGGCCCTATTCGTGGTCGACAAGGTTTTAAGCCGGCTTCTTCACGCGCCTTCAGCTAGCCTCTGAAACCCGACGCGGTCTCGCCCGGCATCCTTCGCCTGATAGAGTGCAAGATCAGCCCGTGCTACGAGTTCGGCTGGGTTACTAGCCCTCGAATCCGACGTAAAGACGGTAGCACCTAGGCTGGCGGTCACGATGCCATACTCGCTGCCTTCGTGCACCAAACCGAGGTCCCGGATGGACGATCTGACCTTCTCAGCAATCGTGATCGCCGTGTCGCCGTCGGTATCGGGTAACACGATTGCAAACTCCTCGCCACCGAACCGAGCTGCGATGTCGCCAGAGCGCCGGACTGCAGCCGCGATGGCCCCCGCGACTGATTTGAGGCAGCTGTCACCTTCAAGATGACCGTAACGGTCGTTATACGCCTTGAACTTGTCGACATCGACCAGAAGCACAGACAAAGGTCGGTCGGTCTGCCTGGCTGCCTCGAATTCACGTAGCAGGCCTTCATCGAAGGACCGCCGATTTGCAAGGCTTGTCAACGCGTCTGTTTCGGCCAGGCCTTTCATCCGCTCCGCAAAGTTCTTGAGCGAAAGCTCAGACTCCTTCATCGCAGTGATATCGGACACAAGTGCCAGCACGTGTTGGTCCTCAGTCACCCGCGTTCTCAAGGACAACCAGCGACCATCTGCGAGTGGGATGACTTCGTCCTTATTGATGAAGAGCGTTTGGCCAGCAGCTTGGATGCTATCTTCGTCGAGATCGATGGGCATATCCTGGCGCTCACCATTGCGCACGCTTGCTCTGACGATTTCGGTGATGTGTGCACCTTCTTTGCGGGCGTAAGCTGATCTCGGGAACAGTGCGCGGTAGTGATCGTTGCAGAACACCACTCTCCCATCCGGTCCGAACATCGCGAGCCCATCGGACATTTCGGCCATGGCTTGAGCCATGATGTATCTGCTGGATCGCAGTTCCTGCTCGAGCAACTTTTTCTCAGTGATGTCGACCGTGACGCCGGCCAGACCGACCATGTCGCCTTGTCGGTTTCTCAAGGGGACTTTCGAGGTCGAGTACCATCGGGGCGGCTTACCTTCTTCGACGAGGAACTCCTCGAAATGGTCCAGCGGCTGGCCGGTTTGCAGGATACCTGCCTCTGCTGCGATCAACTGCTCGGCTCTCGTTCTCGGCGCGAGGTCATAGTCCGTCAGCCCGACCATCTCGGAAGACCGCGATCGCCCATTGTGGCGAGCAACATTAAGGTTCGCGACGACGAAACGGTGGTTGAGGTCTTTGACGTAATGGTAGTCAGGAGCCTGCGTAAGCGCCGCATACAGGATGTCGCGCTCGAGCGTGAACCGACGGAAATACGCCAGAAAAAAGCCAATAGCAGCGGTCGTCGTAAAATTCAGGACGACGATTGGCAGACCGACTTGTGCTACCGCCCTCTGGAAGTCCGCCTGACGAAGCAACGCAAGGACCGCAATCGAAAGACAGCCTGCAAGCACAGCGGCACTCAGGATCGACGGCGCATGGCTCAGCGGCTTGCGGCCGCCGAAGAACCAGAGCGAGCTTCCGAGAACGAAAACAATGGCAATCGCCGTCAAGCCAGGCACTACCCCTGCCCCACCAAGGTAGAAGCGGAAACCCGCAGCCATTATGGCTGTGATCAGTGCAGCTCCAGGTCCACCAAATACCGCAGCCGATTCGATAATGGCAAGCCGAAGGTCGAAGATGACCCCCACTCCGAAGCGCACCGAGAGTAGCATTGAGGCTATCGCCGCGAGGCCCATCGTGACCCCGAGGCCGGCACAGCGCAGCTTGGGAGGCAATTGGTAGAAGCGATAGGAAAGATGTGTCCAGATCGAGACGATCAATGCCACTGCAGCGAGATTGCCAGCAAGAACTTTCCAGACGTCATCCATTCTCAATCACCGTCACGCCACGCCTGGAACACTCAACCGGAAGAGACGACGCTACGCTTTCGATCGCCCCAGGGGACGAAATGACAAGCCCAAACCGCCAACACAGTTGATACTCACTATCTGCCAAAAACCTAAAGCAGCGGTTTATGAACAGCGATCTTCGCCTAAAGTCTCAGTCCGTCCGATCAGAGGATACAGCAGCCTGTCGCCAATGGCCTGACAGGATGCGTATTCCGATGAAGCCGGACAGGATGCCGCTTGTTGCTCGGACGCATGGCGATTAAGGTCTGCGTCTCAATCACCAACAGAGGTACACATGGCGACCGGAACAGTAAAATTCTTTGCTCAGGACAAGGGCTTCGGCTTCATCACCCCGGACGATGGCGGTCAGGACGTCTTTGTGCATATCTCCGCGGTCGGCTTCGGCGAGGCACTTAAAGACGGTCAGAAGGTTCGTTATGAAGTAGGTCAGGACCGCAAGACGGGTAAATCCAAGGCCGAGAACGTTTCAGTGATCTGAGCCGTCGCTTACAACATCCAGCGCGGCGATTCGGTGATACATCAGTCGTCGCGCATGGTTTATTTGTCAGCAAGACAAACAATATTGCCATTCATGCCATGGCAGTGCCGTCTGGATTTCCGGTCTTGCTCAATCGGAAGCGCACGCAGCTCAACACTGGGTCAACGCTTTCTACGGAAACCTCTGCCCCGTTAGCATCGCCACCAGTTGGAACCGGTTTCGAATTCCGCTCAGATATAGGTTTATCAGAACTTTAGCGCTTTCCTGCGCCGGCGGCGATGTTTGAGAGACGCCGCGCAGTTCGCACACACGCGCAAAGGCCGTCTCCAGCAGTGCCAGATCTTCAGGTGCAAGAACTGAATTGAGTTTTTTGGCAACGTCGTGGATCATTAGCGGGAAATAGTAGCTCCTGCGCTCCCATCAAGTCCTTTGTTTTCAATCATGCTGATGGCTCTCAATTGTTATGCCCCTAGCCATTGCTTTCAACTCTTCCTCGCTTCGAAAGCCCGACTTGAACAGGGCGACCAGCTCCTTTGCCAGGCCAAGCTCTTCATCCGCATTTGAGGCGCCAGATTGATCTCGAAACAGGTCCGCGAGCACCTTGCGTAGCAATGCCAACCCCTGTGGGCCTATCTCCTGCTGGTCATCAAAATAGGTTCCTCCCATCAGCGGTACTCTCCCCAAGCTATGCCTGATCACATAGTGACATGACATCACGTCCATAAGCTTCGCAACACATTCTCTACCGAGCTACACGTCTTTCCCGCATCTTTTCGATAAATCAGATGTTTGGTTCTTCACCTCCCATAAGGGATTAGTTCGCAGATGCCTCAATCGGCGACCGACCACAGGTGCTTTAGGGTATACCTTCTGAGACAATCTGCGTGAGACACATATCAGTGTATCATTTGGGTTGATTTTGAAGTTATGAGACGCTACCCATTAAAGGTCTAGAACCTATTGAGACGTTTCATGGCAATTTACGGGTACGCGCGTGTCAGCACCATCGATCAGGATCTGGCAATTCAAGAGGCGGCTTTGAAGGCGGCCGGGTGCACGGTCATCCGGGCGGAAAAGAAATCCGGATCAACTAAGCAGGATCGGAGGGAGCTTAACACGCTTCTAGAATTCATGCGCGACGGCGACAGCCTGGTCGTGACGCGGGTCGATCGGCTGGCGCGGTCAGTTGGAGATCTGCAGGACATCATACGACTGCTTAAGCAGAAAGGGGTGACCCTGAAGGCGACGGAACAGCCGATCGACACGAGCTCGGCGGCCGGCAAGGCTTTCCTCGATATGCTCGGCGTATTCGCTGAGTTCGAGACGAACCTTCGTAGAGAAAGACAGATGGAAGGCATCGCCGCTGCAAAAAGCAGAGGGGTCTACAAAGGCAGGAAGCCTCATGTTGATGTTGCTGGGATCCGCCGACTGAAATCCGACGGGATGGGACCAACAGAAATTGCCAAGACGCTGAACATAGGTCGTGCAAGCGTGTATCGCGCCCTCAGAGAAGCCGCATCATCGTAGGGCAAGAAGGCGGCTTCGCGCCAACAGCGGACATTGCAGTCCAACGCATACGGCTGCGTTGCGGCAATCTCTAAAGCGACACTCTCCGTTTCGCGAGCCGAACGCGGCCATTCCTGCCCCAGGATCACGGGTGAACCCGCTGGTGATGTCACCTGCGGATCAACCTGAAGTTCAACCTACGAGCAGATGGCTCATTGCCGGGTCGGGAATGACCACGATGCGGCTGCCATCTCTTACCTCGTCGTGAAGGTGAATCACGTCCTGATTGATGAGCCGGATGCAACCTGAGGAAACGGCCTTCCCAATGCTGAAGGCCTCAGGTGTGCCGTGGATTCGATATAAGGTGTCCCTCCCGTCCTCATGGATGTAGAGCGCCCGCGCGCCGAGCGGATTCTTCAGTCCGGGAGGCATGCCGCCATTTGCAATGCTGTAGGGTTCCAGTTCCGGTTGCCGCGCGACCATGGAATCGGGCGGCGTCCAGCGCGGCCATTCCCGCCTGTAGGCCATGATAGCCTGTCCCGCCCAGGCAAATCCTTCACGTCCGACCCCGATCCCGTACCGCATGGCACGGCCATCGGCCTTGACGTGGTAAAGATACTTGCCTGGCGTATCGACTACGAGGGTTCCCGGTCTCTCGCTCGTAGGATAATCGACCTCCGTCCGCCAGAATTGCGGGTCGAGTTGAGTGATATCGATTTCCGGGACCGGAAAACGCTCATTCGGCATGGCATAGTACATCGGCGGCACCACTGGTGTGGGCGCCGGCAGGGGTTCCGGGAGCGTCGCCAAAACGGGCGGGGGCTCGGTCGAGACGCAGCCTGAAACGGCGATTGCTCCAATCCCAAGGATAAATGAACGCCTCGGCAAGCTTGCGCCAATGCGGCTCGCGGTTGAGCAGCTAGTTCTTCTTTTGGTCTGGATCTCATTGGTCATGCGGCGACTCTTCGTTGATTTCTTCGACCTCTTCCAAGCCCGGCAGCCTTAAGGCACCCTGAAGGCTCTGCCGGTGCTTCTTGCAGAACAAGACCGGCTCCAAAAATCCGTCCACTCATGCCGCGCGGGCCTCTGCTATCGCGCCCTTCAGCCCTTTCTCGTCGAGGACGCCGGCGAAAGTCGTCCGCCCAATGACAAAGGAGGGCGTGCCTGCGAAGTTGAAGGCCAGTGCCTGACTGTAATTGCGGTCGAGCAGCCCCGAGATCTTGGCACTATGCTTGTTCACAGCGGCAGCAATCTCCTGCATGGTGAGGCCGGTGCTCGTGAGCGCCTTTTCCACCTCTTCCTCCGTCAGCTTTCCCGTCGTCTTCATCAGCGCTTCCATGGCTGGTTCGTACTTTCCCATCTGTGCGGCTCCAAGGACGGCCTGGGCGGCAAAGATCGATGCGCCGCCGAAGACAGGCCAGTCCTTCAGCACCAGCCGGACATTGCCGTCCTCGCGAACCACCCTTTCGACCATCGGATGGATTTTTTTGCAGTAAGGGCATTGGTAGTCGAAGAACTCGACGACCGTGACGTCTCCCTTCGGGTTTCCGAGAACGGGCGCGTCTGGGTCGTAGAAGACTGACTTTTCGGTGATCTCCTGGCTGAACGCCATCCGAGGCAAGGTAGCGGCGAATGCGGCAGTGCCGGCGGCGGCGGCGAGCAGGTTTCTACGAGTGATCATGTCATACTTCTCCTTTTCCGGATTCTGTGGGTCCGAGCACGACGACCTTCGACCCCTTCGGCACGCGTCGGTGGAGGTCGATGATGTCGTGGTTCAACAGCCTGATGCAGCCGGACGAGACCGACTTGCCGATGCTCCAGGGTTCATTGGTCCCGTGGATGCGATAGAGCGTGTCCTTGCCCCCCTGGTAGAGGTACAGGGCACGTGCTCCCAGAGGGTTTTTGATGCCACCCTCCAGGCCCGATGCTAAAGGGCCGTAGCGCTCCGGATCGCGCTGGATCATGTTCTGGGTCGGCACCCAGCCCGGCCATTGCGCCTTGCGCGAGATGTCGGCTTCGCCCTCGAACTCCATACCCGCCTTGGCCACGCCGACGCCGTAGCGCATCGCCTTGCCACCCTCCATGACGAGGTAAAGAAAACGGGAATGGGGATCGACCACGATCGTGCCCGCCGAATAGCCGGTCTTGTAGTCGACGACCTGGCGGACGTTCTTCGGGTCCATCTTGGAGACATCGACGCCGGGGATGGTCTCATCTCCATCCTTGATCGGGGCGTACATGCTGGCCAGTGACGTATCCACCTTCGGATCTTCGATCTTTGGTGGCTCTGGGGCCGTCTGCGCGCAGGCGGACAGGCCCATGACGAAAATCGAGGCGGTCAACGGTCGCCACAGAGCGGCCGCTCGGGAAGGTGTCATTCGGATATTCCTTCTTCAGATTTGAGTTCCTGAATCTTCTGCGCGAGTACCTCGCGGGAGATCTCGCCAAGATGGGAGCCGGCAAGCGTGCCGTCGGCTGCGAGAAAGAGCGTCGCGGGAAGGCCGACTGCCGAGTAATGGCGGCTGAGCAGAAGTTGCGGATCGAGCAGCGCCTGCGCCAGGTTGAGGTTCTCGCTCCGGAGGTAGTCAGCGATCTTTGCCGAGGGCTCTCCCTGGTTCGCGAAGACAAAGTCGACATCGGCAGTGCTTGCAGCAAGTTCCGCCATCATCGGCAGCTCGCGGCGACAAGGTGGGCACCACGTCGCCCATAGGTTCAGAACCGTCGGGCGACCGTTGTCACCGATCCTGCTTTCTGCACCGTCAAGGGTCCGGAAGGTTGAGGTAACAGCCGGAAGCTGCGTATCGGAATAGGTGAATGCCAGCGTCGCCGTTGTCGCGACGGCTCCCGCCGCGACGCTTGCCGCAGCCCATCCGACAAGCTTTCGGCTCCTCAGGAACAGGACGACCAGCATCACGGCGACGCCTGCGGCACCTCCGCTCCAGGAGAAGCCGCCTTGCCAAACAGAAAGGATCCGCCAAGGCTCTGGAGCAAAACTCCATGCATGCTGCAGAACATGCCCTAGGCGCGCCGCCGCAAGCGCGACGACCGCCGTCCACGACGACCAGCGGCCGAGCCTGTCGTCGACTCGATGTGCGAGAACGGAGGCCACGGCAACGAACGCGACCATGCCGATGATTGCTGCGAAACGCTCGGCATCGAACGCAAATGGACCAAGCGACACCGCGTTCATCGGAGCTGCCCCTTCGCGCTCGACGCCGAGACCGTAACGGTGTCCGCAGTGATCTCGCCCACAAGTCGAGTGTCTTGGACTTCTTGGTTGTCCCGGTCCAGAAACAGCATCGTCGGCGGCCCGACGACCTGCAGCTCCTTCATCAACGACTGGTTTGCCTCGGTGATCTCGCTGAGATCGACCGAGACCAGACGGATGCCGTCGAGCGCGTCTGCCACGGTCGCGTCCGGAAGAACGGACCGCTCGATCACCCGGCAAGTGACGCACCAGTCGGCCGTGAAGTAGACAAGCGTGGGGGCGGCGGGCCCATCGGCTCTCAGCAACGAGGACAGATCGGCTGCCGAGGCGATGGACTGGAACGAGTCCTTGCCGATCACTCTCGCGGGTGTCGCGTCTCCGGAGCTTGCGGCAGCAATCGTCGCGAGAGGCTTCAAAGGGTCCGTCGCGCCGGAGAGGCCGCCAATCCCCAGGATGACGCCGTAGAGACCGACCAGTATGCCCGCGGATTTGGCAAGCCGTGCAGCGCCACCGACCTCGGGTCGCATCTGATCGAAAGCTCCTATGAAGACTGCGAAGGTGATCGCCAGAACGGACCACAACAGAAGACCAGTTCCGGCAGGCAGCAGACGGTCCACGAGCCAGACGGCGGTGGCGAAGAAGAGGAAGCCGAAGACCTGCCGGACGCGTTCCATCCATTGTCCTGCACGGGGAAGGAGGCCCGACCCGAAGGTTCCCATCAGGATCAGCGGGATGCCCTTGCCGACGCCGAGCGCAAACAGGGCCGTCGCGCCGAGGACGACGTCTCCTGTCTGCGCAATGTAGAGAAGCGCGCCCGCCAACGGAGCCGTGACGCAGGGTCCAATGACCAGAGCGGATGAAAACCCGAGTGCTGCCGACGACGCCAGTGAACCTCCTGAACCGCGGCGCGCGGTAAGCCGGTTCCTGAGAAAGGACGGAAGCTGCAGTTCGAACAGCCCGAAACTGGAGAGTGCCAGCGCTACGAAGATGGCGGCAACGATGAGTGTGGCAGCGGGAGACTGCAACGCGATCTGGAAGCTCTGACCCCACCATGCAGCGACCACGCCGAAGAGACTGAAGGCCGCTGCAAGAGCGAGGACGTAAGTCGATGACAGGGCGAATCCACGTCCGGTCGACAGGCTCTCGCCTTCCCTCGTCAGTGTCGCTGCCAGGATCGGGTACATGGGAAACACGCATGGCGTAAAGGCCAGCAGGACGCCAAGACCAAGGAAGCCGACAATCAGGAAGAGGACGCCGCCGCGGTCGAGGAGAGAACTGACCACACCGTTGGTTGACGGATCCGAGATCCGGATGCTGGAGCTGTCGGCGGCTTTCGGCCCTTTGGACACGAGAGGAAAGGCTGCCTGCGATCGAAGCGCAGTCTGGAGACCAGATTTTCCTGTGTCCGACTTGGGTTCAAGCGTCGCGGCGTCGATCTCGACGGTCGTCGGCGGGTAGCAGAGTCCGCCATCCTGGCAGCCTTGGTAGGTCACGTTCAAAGAGCCCGTGACCGGCCCGGCGACCGTGGCCGTGGCAGTGCCGTAGTAGACTTCGGTGCTTCCGTATCCTGGATCCTCCTTGATGACACCCGGTGGAGTTGCCATTTCGAGTGGCTTGCCGCCGACGCCGGTCACACTCAGGTATTCCCGGTAGAGGTAGTAGCCGTCCTCGAGCTGCCATCTTATTGCGATGTCGGAACCATCGCGGCCGGCCTCCATGCGGAAAGCCTGATCCATGGGGAGCGGCGGTTCGATGGCTAACGCCACGGCCGACACAGCTATGGTCGCGAGGAAACATGACGCCGACAGGAAGAAACGCAAAGGGCTGCTCCGTTGGTTGGGTTGGAGCGGCGGTCTCTCCTCCCAACCTTAAGGCAGCCTTAAGGTGGCGGGCGCAGGGAGGATGCGAAGCTAGACGAGGATGTGATGCGGCTACTTGTGCTGGAAGATGACGAGATCCTGCTGGACGGCTTGAAGGTCGGGCTGCAGATGTGCGGCTTTACGGTGGACGCCGTGACATCGGTTGCCGACGCCGACGCGGCCATCGAGGCCGACCGCTTCGACGCGATCATACTCGACCTCATGCTCCCTGACGGATCAGGCCTCGATGTGCTGTCGCGGATGCGCCGCTCCGGCGATCGCACGCCGGTTCTCCTCCTGACGGCAAAGGACGAGGTCGCGGATCGCATCACTGGACTGGATTCGGGGGCAGACGACTATCTCGGCAAGCCATTCGATCTCGACGAGGTTGCGGCCCGTCTGCGCGCCATCGTCCGCCGTGGACACGGCCGTGCGGCCGGGCTTCTCGAGTGGAAGGACGTCAGCCTCGACCCAGCACGCATGTCCGCATCGCGTGACGAGATCACGATCTCCCTTTCCCGACGGGAGTTCGTGATCCTCCAGGCGTTGATGGAGACGCCGGGCGTCATCCTGTCGCGGTCGAACCTCGAGGAGAAGCTTTATGGGTGGCAGGAGGAAATCGAGAGCAATACCGTCGAGGTTCACATCCACAAGCTGCGATCCAAGCTCGGTGCGTCGTTCATCGAGACCGTGCGGGGCGCGGGCTACCGGTTGAGGACATCGCAATGAATTCGATACGGATCAGACTGTTTGTGATCCTGCTGGCCACGACCGGCGCCGTCTGGCTTCTCGCCGCGGCCTGGATCTACGCAAGCACACAAGCCGAAGTCGAGCGGGTGCTGGACGCCCGTTTGATGGAAGCGGCACGCATGGTGAGCTCGCTCATCACGGATCACCGGATCGAGCCGTCTGCGGCGGTAGACGCTGCAATCGCGAATGCTCCGCCTCCACCGTTCAAGCAAGCTGACGGCAGCTACAGCCGCCAGCTCTCCTGCCAGATCTGGTCGCTTCAGGGCAGCCTCGTCAGCCGCTCCGAGAGTGCGCCCGAAACTTCGCTTGCCAGCCACACGGATGGCTTCGAAGAAACTGAGATCGACGGAGAACGGTGGCGTGTCTACGCGGTCGTCAACCCGACGCTCGGCGTTCGTGTTCTGGTCGGCGACAGCCTTGAGATACGGGACCGACTCATCGGCGACGTCATCAAGGGGCTTCTTGTTCCCGGCATCGTCATCCTCCCCGTCTTGGCGGTGTTGATCTGGGTCAGCGTCGGCCGCGGTCTTGCCCCACTGACGCGCATTGCCGAGGGACTTGCCGGGCGTTCCGCAACTGAACTCCATCCGATCGATGACGGAACCGTGCCGCGGGAAGTGCGGCCGGTCATTCGAGCGCTGAACAGCCTGTTCGGCCGGGTGGCCGAAGCGCGTGACCGGGAGCAGAGCTTTACCGCCTATGCTGCGCATGAACTGAAGACGCCGCTTGCTGGTCTCAAGACCCAGGCGCAGATCGCTCTCAGGACCGACGATTCCACGATCCAGCGCGAGGCCCTCTCCCGCATCTCCACAAGTGTCGACCGAACCAGCCGGATGGTCCGTCAGCTTATCGATCTTGCCGCCGTCGATGCGTCGCAGGGCGCCGCCAAGGATGAGCCAGTCGACGTTGCAGTACTTGTTGGCGAGATCGCTTCGGAACTGGAGACGCAGCTAGCGGCCAACGAGGTTCACGTCGCGATGGAGCACGCAGATCGAACCCCGCAGCCGGCAGTTCTTGAGGCCGACAGAATCCTCCTGCGTCTGGCGATCCGAAACCTGCTCGAGAACGCAATTCAGCACTCGCCGAAGGGTGCAGTGGTCAGGTGCCGGGTCAGCGAAAGTCAAAGCGAGGTCGTTGTCGAGATCCTGGACCAGGGGCCGGGGATTCCTGTTGCCGACGAGGCGCGGGTGACGGAACGCTTTTTCAGAGGGTCGAAGGCCTCTGGTCATGGAAGCGGCCTCGGATTGTCGATCGTCCAGATGGCGCTCGATCGTCTCGGCGGCAACCTGACGTTTGAGAGAGGCGGTACATGGTTCGTCGCGAGAGCCTCCTTCCCAATCTGACCGCCTCAGACGCGCGTCCAGTTGAAGCACCCGGCTGGGAAGATGGAGTTGCTGATCAGGATCGCACCATGTTTGTAGAACAGCTTCACATCGCCTCCAGCAGACATGTCGACGGCCCAGACCATGTCGGACGCATCGGACCACAGGAGGCGCCCGCCGCTTGCTTCGAGCCCTTGCATCGCCCGTGCGGCGGTGGAGCCAGGGCCGAATACGATCATGATAGGTCCCTCATTTGGCGCGGGTAGCGCGGCGAGAGGCCCGGCGATCAGAACTGCCAAGGCCAGTCCGACCGGCCCTTTCGAAATCCGGCGCCCGTCGCCTCTCATGCCGTTCCGGCGCAAGTAGGCGCCCAGGGCGAGAGGCACTAGGCCGAAAACGACGAACCAAAGGAGATCCCAGAACATGCGGTTTTCCACGTCCATACGGATCCGGTGGATTCCGAGTATCCAGTGGGAAAGAACGCTGTCGAGAATGTGCCAGACGCCGAAGCCGATCAACGCGCTTGCGAAGAGGAGTCTGTCTGCTCCGCGGGCAGCAAAAGAGTGTCTCGACCGCCACAGCAGCCAAAGCCCCGCCGCGGCGACCACGTACATCAGCGCGTGGAAAAGTCCGTCTGTCAGGATCAGTACGCGAATGTCTTGACGTGCTTCTTCGACCCCACTTAGGAGATGATGCCATTGGAGGATCTGGTGGAGCAGTATTCCGTCGAAGAAGCCGCCCATATTAGTGTCGCGGGGAAGCCCTGCTTGTCACTTTCGTTCGGTCTGATGGCTGCCGTCATGCCCCGCCTCACCTGATCCCGACGGCTCGCAGGACAGTATCGAGCTTGTTGCCGCCCTTGACGTCGAAATCACCTTTGAGCGCCTTCAACGCATAGCGCTCCTGATTGATCTCCTCCGCCGTTCGGAAGCCCAGCCGGCGCAGGATCGGAAGCGGAGGGCACCAGCCTTGCATGGCGTGCTGGAAGAGGAAGCCAGTCACGATCGCCGGGAGTGCAAGCCATCGCCTGTCGACCGTCGCCGCCAGCATGGTTCCCGTGAATGCCAAGGTGGAAGCATTCGCCTCGAGCGTTCGCTCGATGTCCCATTCGCGATCGAGTTCTTCCAGCCGGGTCGGGATCTGGTCGGGGTGGGTTTCGTAGTAGGCGAGCCTTTTCTCCATCTCCCAGCGAAGATGTCGGTTAATCTCAGTGGGTGTCTGGGCGCTGACTCGGTTTGCTGTCGTGGCCATGGTTTTAGCCTCCTCTGCGCGGGAACCACGAGGTGAACACAAAGTTCCGTCACCGACCTTGAACCCCAATTGTTATATAATATATTATAACGTATACCGATATAACCACGGAGCCAGTCATGCCTGTAACCAGAGTATCCGAGAAGCTTTCGGTCTCGTCCCAGCCAAGCGCCGAAGACATCCGCTCGCTGCACGAAAACGGGTTCGCAACGCTTATCAACAACCGGCCGGATGGCGAAGAGTCCGGACAGCCGGGAACAGAGGCCGAAGCTCAGGAAGCAAAGCACTGCAACCTGTCCTATGCCTTCATTCCGGTAACCGGAGCCACCATCACCGAGGCGGACGTGCGCGCATTCCAGCGCGCGGTGGATGAATCTGAAGGCCCCGTCTTCGCCCACTGCAAGACCGGCACCCGGTCGCTGATCCTCTACCTCATCGGAGAAGTCCTTGACGGTCGCATGTCTGCCGACGAGGTGGTCGAGTTCGGAGGCAGCCGCGGCTTCGACACCGGCGCCGCCGACGCATGGCTTCAGAAGCACGCCGAACGCAGGCCGCAGGTGAAGGGCTTCTTCGACAAGCGCACCTGGAGCGTCCAGTACGTGGTCTCGGATCCGGATACGGGGAAGTGCGCCATCATCGATCCTGTGCTCGATTTCGACGAGAAGGCCGGCGCGACGGCAACTATCAACGCCGACGCCATCCTCGACTACGTCCGCAAGGAGGGGCTCACCGTCGAGTGGATTCTCGACACCCATCCCCATGCCGACCACTTCTCCGCCGCTCACTATCTGAAGGAGAAGACTGGCGCGCAGACGGCGATCGGCGAGCGCGTCGTGGATGTCCAGAAGCTGTGGAAGGGCATCTACAACTGGCCTGAGCTTGCCACCGACGGCTCGCAGTGGGACCGGCTGTTCGCCCACGGCGAGACCTTCAAGGTCGGATCGATCGATGCGAAGGTGATGTTCTCGCCTGGACATACGCTCGCTTCCATCACCTATGTGATCGGCGACGCCGCCTTCGTCCACGACACGCTCTTCATGCCGGACAGCGGCACGGCACGCGCCGACTTTCCGGGCGGCGACGCCCGCATCCTTTGGAAGTCAATCCAGGACATCCTCGCGCTACCGGACGAAACGCGGATCTTCACGGGCCACGATTATCAGCCGGACGGCCGGGCACCGCGTTGGGAAAGCACGGTGGCCCAACAGAAGAATTCCAACCCGCATCTGGCCGACGTGACGGAAGAAGAGTTCGTGGCGCTGAGGACGAAGCGCGACAAGACGCTGCCGATGCCGAAGCTCATCCTCCATGCCCTGCAGGTGAATATCCGCGGCGGCCGCCTGCCGGAGCCGGAAGCGAACGGCAAGCGCTACCTCAAGTTTCCGCTCGATGCCCTGCAGGGAGCAGCATGGGAATGAGTGCCGACCTGAAAGCTATGTTGAAGGCGGGACTTTCGACAGCCGAGATGGCGAGCCGGGCGGGGGAGGTGGCAAACCTCCTGAAGACGCTGTCCCATCCGGCGCGCCTGATGATCGTCTGCACGCTCGTTGAGGGCAGCTACTCGGTGGGCGAGCTTGAAGAGAAGCTCGACCTCCACCAGCCTCATCTGTCGCAGCACCTGACGGTTTTGCGCGGCTCCGGCATTGTCGAGACCCGGCGGGACGGCAAGCAGATCTTCTATTCCCTGACGGAGGAGAAGGCCGCGCAACTGGTTGCCGCCCTCTATGACATCTTTTGCGTGAAGGAAGGCAAATGAACACCTATCTCCCATCATTGGCCGGCGGCATGCTGATCGGCGCATCTGCCGTCATGCTACTGCTCCTCACTGGGCGAATCGCTGGCATCAGCGGGATCGTCGGCCGTCTCGCCCAGGGCTTCGGCCTGACCACCAACCTCGCCTTCGTGGTTGGCCTGCTGCTCGGACCGCTCGCCTACCTGTCAATCTTCGACGGCTGGCCGACAGTGGAGATCACGGTAGGGTGGCCGCTGATCGTTATCGCCGGTCTGCTCGTCGGCTTCGGCTCGCGCATGGGATCCGGCTGCACCAGCGGCCACGGCGTCCTCGGCCTGGCGCGCCTGTCTCCGCGATCCATGGCTGCGGTCGCGACATTCCTCACTTCCGGCGCAGTGGCCGTCACAGTTCTGAGGAGTTTCGGACTATGAACAGGAACATCTACCAGTTCGGAGCCGCTCTCGCCTCCGGCATCGTCTTCGGCTTCGGCCTGTCCCTCTCCGGAATGCTGAACCCGGCCCGCGTCCAGGGCTTCCTCGACGTCTTCGGCGCCTGGGATCCGAGCCTTGCCTTCGTCCTCGGCGGCGCCGTCGTCGTCGCGTTCATCGGCGTGCAGGTGATGAAGCGGATGCGCCATCCCGCCTTCGACGACAGCTTCCATGTCCCCACGAGCCGCAGGATCGACGCACCGCTGATAATAGGGTCGGCCCTCTTCGGCCTCGGCTGGGGGATCGGCGGCTTCTGCCCCGGCCCGGCGGTCGCTTCCTTGTCGATCGGCATCCCACAGACGGCCCTGTTCGTTGTCGCCATGCTGGTCGGAATGACCTTGCATGACAGGGTGTGGAGCAGACGGACATGAGCGCCTCTATCCTTACGGCGGTCGGCTCCGGCGGGATCGTCGGCTTCATGCTCGGCCTGCTTGGTGGCGGTGGGTCGATCCTGGCGACGCCGCTGCTCCTCTACGTCGTCGGCGTCACGCAGCCGCACATTGCCATTGGAACAGGGGCGCTTGCGGTTTCGGTCAACGCCTTCGCGAACTTTACTAGCCACGCGATAAAGGGTCACGTCTGGTGGCGCTGCGCGGCGGTCTTTTCGGCGCTCGGCGTCGTCGGCGCACTTGCAGGCTCGAGCCTCGGCAAGGCCATGGATGGCGATCGGCTGATCTTCCTGTTCGGCATCCTCATGGTCGTCGTCGGCGTCCTGATGTTGAAGTCCAGGAAACCGGCATCGGCCGAATGCCGCCCGGTGGACCTCAGGATGTGCCTCGTCACAGCGGCCGTCGCGCTCGCCGCCGGTGCCGCTTCCGGCTTCTTCGGCATCGGCGGGGGCTTCCTGATCGTTCCAGGCCTGATGCTGGCGACGGGCATGCCGATGATCAACGCGATCGGCACCTCGCTCCTCTCCGTCGGCGTGTTCGGCCTCGCCACCGCCCTGAACTATGCCGCCTCCGGCTTGGTGGACTGGTTGCTTGCCGTTGAGTTCATTGGCGGCGGCATAGTCGGCGGCGTACTTGGCATGCTGCTCGCTACACGCCTGAGCGCCTACAAGAACATCCTCAACCGCCTGTTCGCGGCCCTCGTACTCGTGGTGGCGGCCTACATCCTCTATCGGAACTGGGGGACCTTCTGGACCGGCTGAGGCAGCAGCGCATCCCATAGCTGCAACTCCTGTCCTATTCACAATGGCCGCTGCCTTCAGCCTGCCTTAAGGTGAGCAGGTCAAGCGAGGGCTTTTGAAGGAACCAAAATGCGCCTCATCGTTCTCACCTACCTCAGACCTGCCCTGATGCTGTTCGCAGCGCTGCTGTTTGGTTTCGCGCCACAGATCGCCGCAGCCGAGGATAGTCCCCAGCCCAAAGAGTATCCCCGGATCCTGAAGGCGATCGAGCAACAGGGACTGACAATCCTCGGAGAGATGAAGGTACCAGGCGGTTTGAGAGCATTCGCCGCAAAAGCTGGCGCGCAACCTCTGACAATCTACCTCACCCCGGATGGCGAACATGTTGTCGTCGGCACACTTGTCGACGAGGCAGGACAGGACATGGCGGAAGCCCAGCTCAAGGAAATGGTGGAGGCGCCGATCCCGGAAGAGGGATGGGAAAAGCTGGAGGGGTCGACGTGGGTCCAAGATGGAAGGCCAGACGCGCCGAGGACCGTTTACGTGTTTACGGATCCCAACTGCCCCTATTGCCACCAGTTCTGGACGGCTGCCAGGCCCTGGGTCGAGTCGGGCAAGGTACAACTCCGACATGTCATGGTCGGCGTGATCAGACAGGATTCCCCAGCCAAGGCGGCTGCTATTCTTGAGGCCAAGTCTCCTGAGGAGGCGCTGGCTGAAAACGAACATAAGTACGGGGACGGCGGCATAGTCCCTTTGGAAACGATCAGCCCGGCAGTGGCAGAAAAGCTCGAGCACAATGCCACTCTGATGACCGAGCTTGGCTTCTCTGGGACCCCTGCGATTGTCTTCAGGAAAGCGGATGGTAGCATCGGGCAGATGGGTGGTCTGCCCCAGGATGCCGCACTCGAGATGATTCTTGGTCCGAAATAGCTCAGAATGCGATAGGCTCTTCTATGTCTGCAAAGGTGCGAGAGGCGTCTTCCGCTTCGCGCCAATAGCGGCCATCAAAGCTGAGAAACACGGGGTGCCGCTTGACTGAATGCAGTGCGAATGGCGGGCCCGCCCTACGCGGGCCCTCTATTCGTGATCGTGCCTGATTGTGGGAAGTTCAGCGAGTTCAGGCGACCTGCTTGTCAGACTCAATCTGGAGCGGCCGGGCCGCCGTCCCATTGCCTATCTCGATTCGCCGGGGCTTCATCGCCTCCGGCACTTCCTGCTTTAGGACAATTCGCAGGAGACCGTCGGAGAGCGACGCCGTCTCGACGTGAACATGGTCAGCCAGTTCGAAGCGACGCTCGAACGACTGTCCGCCAATGCCCCGATGTAGGTACTCCCCTTCCTTCTTCTCTGCTTTCGACCCTTTGATGATCAGGACGTTGCGCTCCTGGGTCACGTCGAGATCGCTCTGGCTGAAGCCTGCGACTGCCATGGTGATCGCATACTCGTCATCGCCAAGCTTGACGATGTCGTAGGGTGGCCAGAGGTCAACCGCCTGCAGGCGCTGCGCGTTATTGAGAAGGTTGAACACACGGTCGAAGCCAATGCTGGACCGGTAGAGGGGTGCGAAATCAAGTTCCGTTCTCATTACCATATCCTCCGTAAAGCAACATGGATTGGAGACGCCACCGAAAACCTGCGTCTCCGGCCTATCGGCCCCTACTAAGGCTGCCGATGCAATGAATCTGGTTGGCGAAAAATGCCTGTTCAAGAACCTGGGAGGAAATTTTTCGCCGCCGCGTAATCCCGCTCTGGTATGGGGCAATCAGCTACCCGCCAACCTGGCTTGCTGTGCAGTAAGCGCCTGCGTTCGCTCCCGTCGACATATACGGTTTCCCTATCAGATTTAGTGACCTGAGTGGTGTTCCGACTTGAACGGAAGGACGCGGCAAACCACATCGATAATCGGCGTTGGCCACAGCGCCTTCCTTGTTGATCACAAACAGAATCAGTGAGGTGGAAATGATCTCGAAGCTCTTTGATCGTCCGGTGTATCTGAAGGAACAAAAGAACCTCGTCCGCGAGATTACGGCCGTGGAGGAGGCGATTGATTATCTGGAGGATTGGCCAGAACGGGAACGGGACCTGATCCATGAGGCGGCCTTGAGGACCTGCTACATGGCACATGACGGTTTGAAACCTCTTCGGGCAGCACGCGATGCGATACGCTCTTTTGCTAAGAAGAAGGGCATCCTTGCCAAGGAACCTGCTGTGAAGCCTTGGATGATCAGGCCTGTTGGCGGTAGCGGCAGGGCATCGCTCTAACCCGTTGAGGCGAGAGGTTGGAGATGCTGCCTCTCGCCTTCATCAAGGCCACATGGGCGCAGAGTCGGCTTCGCTTCTTCCCGCCGCCGCTCTGCAACGGGCGCGGACCTCCGACCACACATCGATAAGGTAACGTGGCAGGTACACACATTCATCTGAGTGACGGCCTTGACCTTCCCACGTTGGAAGCACCAGCATCGGCAGCCTGGCAATCGATGCCAAGCGACCACCGACCATAATGGCACCCGAACATTGATAAAGATCAAGGTGCGTAATGGGAGGCGTGGCATGGTGAGATGACGGAGGATCGACAATGCGCACGTTAGCACAGAGAGCGTTGGTATGGAGGCTGCTCGCGGCACTCCTTGCTGTTGCTCTCATGTTCAGTGCGCCGGTTACGCATGCGGCTCCCCAGACCTGCCTGGACGGACACCACCAGATGGTGGACGATGATCCGGGCGACGAGAATTCCAAGGCCCAGCATTCTCCCAAACAGAACTGTTGCAGCGTCATCTGCGTCTTCTGCCTCGCAGTCGTTGCACAACCAGCAGGATCGGCGCACTCGGTCCTGCTTCTGGCTAGGGTCTTGGATGTCGCTGACGATGTCGCAGGCCACGACCCGTCTCCTAGCTTCGAACCCCCTCGATCCATTGGTTGATGAACTGCTCGCCGCTGGCGGGCCATTCCCACCATTGGGCCGATCACGGCCAAGAAGATCGAGAGAACGTCATGTTTCGTCGTCAATTTCTGAAGACGCTCGCCGTCAGTGCGGCAGCTATTTCACCCCTTGCACAGAAGTCCTGGGCGCTCACTAGCACAGGATTGCAGTCACCCATCGAACTCGCAGTCACCAAGCGCTCCATTGAAGTGAATGGCCGATCCGCCAGCGTCTTCGGTCTTGTTCAGGGCAATGGACGGAGCGGCCTCGTCCTGGATGCGGAAGACGGCTTCAATGTCATCCTGTCCAACACCACGGATGAAGCGACGCTCATTCACTGGCATGGGCTTACCCCTCCATGGGAGCTGGACGGTGTCCCCGACAATCCGGCAGCGCTCCTCACTGCAGGAGAGAAACGGCACTACCAGTTCGATCTCGCAGGCGGCGGCACCCACTGGATGCACGCCCATACACTACAGGAACAAAGCCTGTTGGCGGCACCGCTGATCGTGCGGACGGCGGAGGACCGCGCTCGTGACGAGCAGGACGTCGTCATCCTTCTTCACGACTTCTCTTTCAAGTCGCCGGAGGAATTGCTGGCGGAACTGCAGCAAGGTTCCGCAATGGGCGGCGGACACGGTGGCGGCTCGATGCCGATGGATCACGGGAGCATGATGTCCAACATGGCGCAAATGCACGGCGGCGGCATGCCCATGGGTGGCATGGCGATGGGCGGCATGGGCATGGGCGGCATGGGCATGATGGACCTGAACGACATCGAGTATGATGCGTACCTCGCCAATGACCGCACGCTGGACGATCCGGAGATCGTGCAGGTCGAGAAGGGTGGCCGCGTTCGGCTACGCATCATCAATGGTGCAACGGCGACCGCCTTCACCATCGACACGGGAACCGTCGTGGGAAGTCTGGCCGCCGTCGATGGCATGGCCATCGAGCCCGTCACCGGCACCCGCTTCCCGATCAGCATGGGCCAGCGGTTGGATATCGTACTGCAACTCCCGCTGGGCACCGCGTCACTTCCGATCCTTGCCTTACGCGAAGGCTCCGAGGAGCAGACAGGCGTCATCCTCGCAACGGCGGACGCGACCATTTCGAAGGTTGCCACAAAAGCTTCTTCCGCCGGACCGGTCCTCGACCTTTCACTGGAGGCGATCCTCAAAGCGACGTCACCTCTGGACGAGCGGCCCGCAACGAAGACCTATCCTCTGATCCTCTCCGGCAGCATGACCGGCTACTCATGGGGGATCAGCGGCGATGCGATGGCCGTCAATCCTGATGACAGGGTCCGCCTCGTCATGCGCAACATGTCGATGATGACACACCCGATGCACCTTCACGGACACCATTTCCAGGTGGTCGGCATCAACGGACAAGGCATGCGGGGAGCCGTGAGGGATACGGTTCATGTTCCTCCCATGGCAGAGGTTGCTATCGAGTTCGATGCGAGCAACCCGGGCCGCTGGCCGTTCCACTGCCACCACCTCTACCACATGGCGGCAGGGATGATGTCCTTCGTGTCCTATAATCGCGCGATCTGATCGGAGAGCGGAGATGAAGCACGAACATCACGGCCATCATGCTCACGATGATCATCATCAAGAGCATGACCATGAGCACCACCATCAGGTGGCAGAGAAGCAAGTACCTCCTCCGGGCATGCTGGGGGAAGGCGTCATCTACACCTGCCCGATGCATCCGCAGGTGAGGCAGATCGGCCCCGGCAACTGCCCGATCTGCGGCATGGCACTGGAGCCGGAAGTGGCGACCCTGGGAACGGGTCCAAGTCCGGAACTGGTGGACATGAGCCGACGGTTCTGGATTGGCCTCGTCCTCAGCATCCCGGTCCTTGCCTTGGAGATGGGTGGCCATCTCACGAATCTCCACATGATACTGGGGCCACAGACGTCGAACTGGCTGCAGATGGTACTCGCGACACCGGTTGTCCTCTGGGCGGGCTGGCCGTTCTTTGAACGGGGTTGGAAGTCCCTGGTGACCCGTCATTTGAACATGTTCACCCTGATTGCGATGGGGACGGGTGCCGCCTGGATTTACAGCGTCGTTGCAACGGTTGCGCCAGGCGTCTTTCCCGACACGTTCCGCGCGGAAGAAGGTTCAGTCGCCGTCTACTTCGAGGCGGCCGCCGTCATCACCGTCCTGGTCCTGCTCGGGCAGGTTCTGGAACTGAGGGCACGCGAACAGACAGGCGGGGCGATCCGCGCGCTTCTCGATCTGGCACCAAAGACGGCGCGTCGGGTTCTTGCGGATGGGACGGACGAGGATGTCGGTCTTGACGCCGTGGCCGTCGGCGACCGCCTCCGGGTTCGACCGGGAGAGAAAGTTCCTGTTGATGGTGTGCTTCTGGAGGGCCGCAGCTCTGTGGACGAATCCATGATCACCGGCGAGTCGATGCCGGTCACCAAGGAGGTCGGGTCGACGCTCATCGGCGGCACCATGAACCAGACCGGTGGCTTCATCATGGAGGCGGGCAAGGTCGGACGCGACACGATGCTCTCCCAGATTGTTCGCATGGTCGCGGACGCCCAACGCTCTCGCGCACCCATCCAGCGCCTCGCAGATGAGGTCTCGGGATGGTTCGTTCCGGTCGTCATTGTGGTTGCGCTCGTCGCCTTTGCCGCCTGGATGATCTATGGGCCTGAGCCTCGCTTCGCCCACGGCCTGGTGGCAGCCGTCGCCGTTCTTATCATTGCCTGCCCCTGTGCCCTGGGGCTTGCGACACCTATGTCGATCATGGTCGGTGTCGGTCGGGGAGCTAGTCTCGGCGTACTGATCAAGAACGCGGAGGCACTGGAGCGCTTCGAAAAGGTCGACACGCTCGTGGTCGACAAGACCGGAACCCTGACAGAGGGACGGCCCAAGGTCACGGCCATTGCACCAGCGGAAGGCATCTCCGAAGACGAGCTGCTGCGGCTGGCCGCCACGGTCGAACGCTCAAGCGAACATCCGCTGGCGCTCGCGATTGTCAATGCGGCGGGTGAGCGTAGCATCGCCCTGGGAGATGCCATCGATTTCGACAGCCCTGTGGGCAAGGGAGTGACGGGGACGGTCGATGGAAAGCGGCTGATCCTCGGCAGTCACCGCATCATGGGGGAAGAGGGTGTCGACGTCAGCGCCATGACCGCGAAGGCGGAAGAGCTGCGCAACGAAGGCGCTACCGTCATATTCACCGCCATCGATGGCAGGCTGGCCGGTCTGTTTGCTATCGCCGATCCCATCAAGCCGACGACACCGGATGCGGTAAAGGCGCTCGTCGAAGACGGTGTTCGGGTCGTGATGCTGACGGGCGACAACAAGACGACTGCTCATGCAGTCGCGCGACGCCTCGGGATTACCGAGGTGGAGGCGGAAGTCCTGCCCGAGGACAAGAGCAAGATCGTCTCGCGCCTGCGCAGTGAAGGCAGGATCGTCGCCATGGCGGGCGATGGTGTGAATGATGCTCCCGCGCTTGCGGCGGCCGATGTCGGCGTGGCTATGGGAACGGGAACCGACGTCGCCATCGAAAGCGCGGGCGTCACCCTCCTGAAGGGAGACCTGCAGGGCATTGTCCGGGCACGGCAGATGAGCCGCGCCACGATGAGCAACATCAGGCAGAACCTCTTCTTCGCCTTCATCTACAATGCTGCAGGCGTGCCTGTCGCGGCGGGCGTCCTCTACCCTGTCTTTGGTCTGCTGCTCTCACCGATCATCGCGGCGGCGGCAATGGCATTGTCTTCGGTCAGTGTGATCGCCAACTCTCTCAGGTTGAGGAGCATGAAGATATGACGGTCAACCGCACGCTCCTGCTGATGGGCGCATCCCTGGCCCTGATCCTGGTGTTCTACATCCTTCGTGAGCACTGGGGGCACGTTCTGGGCTACGCCCCCTACCTGATCCTGCTGGCCTGCCCACTGATGCACCTGTTTCATCGACATGGCGGTCACGGCCACAAGGATCACCGGTCGTGACCTACCAGCGGTCGGCATCGAGCACTGTAGCCTTGTCGGCATTGGCCGAACGGGTTTTCGAGTTGCTCGACAATCCGGCCTTCCTCGGTGCGCACATGGAAGAGCCCTCAGTCATGATGCTGGGGGCTTCCATGAAGTACAACTTTGACGAAGCGGAAGGACGTGCCGTCGGCTCTGTCATTAGAATGAGGGGGCTGATACTCGACCGGGCGCTCTCCGTGGAGGAAGTCGTGACGGAACGACATCCTCCGCTCTCAAAGACTTGGGAGACGCGCGGAACGGTGCGTCTCCTCGTCATCGGTTCCTACCGTATGGGATTCAGGATCAGTCCCGCCAGATCGGTATGCAGCCTGAACGTCAGGATCGAGTACAACCTGCCCACCCGTCTCCCCGATAGGCTGCTGGGGCGCTTGCTGGGCGGGTTCTACGCCAACTGGTGCGTGACGAAGATGACCGCCGGAGCGATTGCGCATTTCCGTTCCGTTCAGCCGACGCCGTAACTCCGGAGCCGACACCTGCAGGCGATCACGAAGATGCGAGCGAGGCTTCTATTTGCGGCAGCGCAAGGATGCTCCGACGGACGCAGTGTCCAATAATAGGCAACGCAGACATAAATAGCAGGACCAGAATTATGACCAGTAGAACACTCTTCCGCGCCGCCGTCGTCGTCGCACTCCTGTCGGCGACGGCAATGCCGGTGCTGGCCGACGCCACCCACAACCATCCGGCGGCGAACGGGACAGCTGCCGCTCCCCTCGATATCGTACGGGCGGCGACAGACCTTGCTCAGCCAGTAGGTGCGAGGGGTCCGGAAACGATCAAGGTGAAGCTCGACACGGTCGAAGTTACTGGCAGCCTGGCGGACGGCGCGACCTACCACTACTGGACCTTCAACAGGAAGGTTCCAGGCCCCTTCGTCCGAGCAAGAGTCGGCGACACCGTCGAAGTTGAACTAACCAACCTTGCCGATAGCAGTGAACGCCACAGCGTGGACTTCCATGCGGTCACGGGACCGGGAGGCGGAGCGGAGGCGACGGACGCTGCACCGGGAGAAACGAAAGGCTTCAGCTTCAAAGCACTGAAGCCGGGCCTTTACGTTTACCACTGCGCTGTGCCGATGGCCGCCCACCATATTGCCAACGGCATGTATGGTCTGATCCTGGTGGAACCGGAAGGTGGTCTTCCTCCGGTGGACCGCGAATTCTACGTGATGCAAGGCGAGGTTTATACGGCGCAGGCCTATGGCACGAAGGGCAAGCTGACGGAGAGCCTGGACAGGCTGATGGACGAGACGCCGGAATATTATGTGTTCAACGGTGCAGCCAATGCGCTGACCGGCGACAATGCGTTGACCGCAAAGGTGGGCGAGACTGTTCGCATCTACTTCGGTGTCGGCGGCCCCAACAAGACGTCGAGCTTCCACGTGATCGGCGAAATCTTCGACAAGGTGTATCAGCTCGCGTCGCTGACGACGGAGCCGCTGACCGACGTGCAGACCATCACGGTTCCGCCCGGCGGAGCTGCGGTGGTCGACATGACGATGGACGTTCCGGGGGAGTACGTGCTGGTGGACCATGCTCTGTCACGGGCAGCCCGTGGCCTGGTGGGCAAGCTGGTCGTCAAGGGAGACGAGCGGACCGAGGTCTTCAAGGCAGCAACGACACGCACTGCTCAGGCGGAACATGGTAAGCACGAGACGCACTGATCGGCACAGCGCAGGAGGCGGGCTGCAGAAAGCCGCTCCCGCCTCCAGCGTTTGCACGTTTCAGCCAGAGTGCTTCAAGCAATCACGTGCCGCGCTAGCCGCCGCACTGATAGTAACCTGAATATCCCACGCGCAGGCTCTCACCAATCGCGAATACCATGTCGGCTTCCACCTTCTCTCCCGCTTGGACCTCATCGACGGAGAGAGTGACGCTGATGGGCCCAGAGGTCAGGAAGAGGTTGCCGTCCCCGCCAGCTGGCTGCAGTTCCACAAGGTGAGCGTTCACCTTTAGGACAGCAGTTGTCACGGTAGCGCCCGGTGTTCCCTTGAGGGCAAGTATCGGCTTTCCAGCACTCGTGTACCTGAACGTGCATTGAGCAGGCGAACCAAGGACTTTGGCGATCTCCGCGTCCACCATCGTCGCGGGGTCGAGTGTGGGTATGTCAGCGCCAGCTATGGCTTCCTCACCGGAGAGCACGCGGGCAGCCTCTTCAGAACGCGGAGGACTAATGATGTCGTCAGCAGCTTCCCGTTCGCCACATCCCGACAGGAGACTGGCCGAGGTAAGGAGCAGCAGTGAAAGGAGGGAGTTCTTCATCAGTCACGCTCCTCCAGGTCCTCGATCAGATACTTCATCTCTGCGATCTCCCGCTCCTGGGCCTCGATGATCTCGTCGGCCAGCTTTCGAACGCGGGGATCGGAAATCTGCGCACGCTCACTCGTCATGATGGCAATCGAATGATGCGGGATCATCGCGCTCATGTATTCGGCGTCGTCGACCGTCACCTGGCTGCGGACGAGCCACAGCGACAACGCGAAGACCGCGACGGACCCGCCGAAGATGGCCATGTTGAGCATCTGCTTCTTGTACATACCGAGCATGAAGGCGAGCATGATGACCGCCATAGTCGATCCCATGACCAGGGCCATCCAGGCTCGGGTCTCGCTCCAGAACACATGTTCCAGTGCGTAGGTGTTCAGATACATCAGACCGTACATTACGACCGTCGATGTCGCGATCATGGCGGCAAAGCGCCAGTAGGACATTCCCATTAGATGTTCTCCTTCGGCTCCTGGTGGATTGCGCAATACCGCTGATCCCGGCCGAGTTGATGCGTTTGATTATGCTTCACCCGTCGCCCGCCCCTTTCGGGTCCTCGGGCGCAGCGGGATACTGCCAAGATCGGGAGTGCGAAAAAGCAGCATGCGCCCAGCATGAACCCCAGGTGGGTACGGAAGGAGAGACCTCCGTCCGTACCCATGCTTCCGCAGGGGCTACTGCGCCATACGCTCGCAGCTTTCGGCACACTTGCGGCAGGCATCGACGCAAGCCTGCATGTCACCGACCCGTTCGCAGTCGTCGGCGCACTGGCAGCATATTTCCGCGCACTCGCGGCAAGTGTGCTTGTGGTGCTCGGTGCCTATCAGCATGAAATGGGCCGAGGTGCGGCAGATTTCGGCGCAGGCCATCATCAGCTTGAAGTGTTTCGGCTCCGTGTGCTGGCCGCCCTTTTCGAGGCAATGTCCCATCGCCATGGAGAGGCACTCGCTGTAGCAGGCCAGACAGTTGTCGATGCACTGCTTCATTTCCGAGGAGATGTGGTGCATGGGCGTTACTCCTTCACTTCCTTCTCGACCCACTCAGTCAGTCGCTCGACTTCTTTCGTCTGATCGTCAATGACCTTCTGCGCGGTCGCCTTGGCCTCTTCATTGTCGCCGTGCTCCAGCTCGACCTTCGCCATGTCGATTGCACCCAGATGATGGGCAATCAGACCGCAGACGAACGACGCGTCGGCATCATCCTTCATCATCCCCTGCATCATCTGCTGGTTCATCGACATCATCGCCTCCAACGAGGCCTGCTGATAGTCGGTGAGGTCGGCCATCGGGCCCTGACCACTATTGGAGCCTTGTCCGCCCATCGGCATCTGCTGACTGCCCATTGGCATCTCGCCACCCATTGGCATGCCCGACATCGGCATGTCGCCCTTGCACTTGTCGGGGAATGTCGGGTCGGCTGCGGCAGGATGAACGGATGCGAGTATTGCGGCGGAGACCGTGAGCGCGGCGGCTGCGTGTTTGACGTACGTGTTCATGTTGAACTCCTGTTGTTTTGAGGGACGTGTCTCAAACAGCAGGGGTTCTGGGAGGGGGATCAATCGCAGTCAGGAGGAGAAGCGGCCGCTCCGGTCTGACGTGCACATGCAGCTGGCCGAATGGTACCTCAGGCGGAGCATAGACTAGCGGCTGAGGAAGGATCGGACAGCAGTGCATCTGCGCGCAACACGTTCTGGCAAGTTGAACATCCAGACCGTCGCGCTGGCTGTCCAATACCTGGTCACTCGCCTGCACCTCCGGGCAATGGTGGGTCGGTGCAGCGAAAGCAGGAGCCGTAGCGAAGAGCCCGATGACAAGCAGCGTCGCTGCGATCACCGATAATCCTGCCTTCAAAAAGTCCGATAGGGACATCCTTCGGTCTCCGCGCTCGATGGCTGGAAACACCGGAGCAGAGGAGAAAGTTCCAGCCGCGATGGGGTTCGCCGTCGTCCCTCCTGCAAACCTTCCCATAGGATAGATGTTCTAGCGCCACACAAAGGACGAGATGTCCATGCTGTAGAGGCTGGTTGATTGACAACCGTCAAGCCGACGGCGATTCTTTGGACATGAGTGGGATGTTGAGAATCACATCGCAGGTTTTGATGCTGATCTTCAGGCTGGCGGTCGTGCTGTCGCTGGCTGGCTACAGCATGTCGGCCGCCAATGCCGCTATGCATCCCGCCATGCCTGACTCCGTCTCCTTCGTTGAAGGTGATCATTCGGCTCATGGCGCTCATTCCCATTCCAAGATGACCGATGACGGACATCATTCCGAGCATGCTGCGGAAAGCGATGGCGACACTGCGGATAACAGCTGCTGCCAGGACTACTGCGGCGTGTTCGCAATTGATGCTCCCATGCCGAAACTCGCCCACCCGGTCGCCGTATCCATCAAGGGCTTCATGAACGACCTCAGGACGTTCGGCGAATCTCCGGCTCTTCACCGACCACCCAACATCTGAGAACCGACACCCGCCTGACGGGGCTTGCTGTACCTGAGCACTTCGAGTGCCTGGTGCTGTCGTGACTGTATTCTCGGAAATTCACCATGAAGCTGACATTCCTGGTGGTGGGCGTCCCGCTCTTTGTGAGCGGATGCACCTCCACGCTACCTGAAGTCGTGGCCTCGACTGGCCATCCAGACACCGTGATCGACGTCCGGCCGGTCCGTTACCAGAATCCGATTGGCGCATACACGCATCGCACTCCTGTCGATCCCAAACCCTGGCGCGGTCTCAACGACGCCCAGGCCCCGAAAGGGGGAGCATGATGCTCGGCAGGAAGATCAAGGTTCTCTCAGTGCTGGCATTGCCGCTCATCGCGGCAGGCTGTGTTTCTACTGACTATGCCGCCAAGGATGCCGGATTCCTGAATGTCTCTCTCAAGAGTGGCGAGGCGACAGGCAAGCAGACGGTATGGGTGCAGAACCAGCAGCACGCCCAGGTGGTTCGCGACCGCGTCAAGACGCTGATGGCCAGGAAGACGGTGGACGCCGAGACTGCTGTGCAAGTGGCACTGCTCAACAACAAGGGCCTTCAGGCGGCTTATGCCGACCTCGGTGACAGTGCAGCAGATGCCTGGCAGACGCAGCTTTCGGTTCTGCCGAAGTTCTCGGTTGGCGTCTCCGGTATCGGCACACCCGGGCTTGAAGCCTACCGGGTGCTGGAAGGTGCCATCGCGGCAAACATCCTGTCATTGGTGACCTATGACAGGAACATGAAGATCGCCGAGACACGCTTCCGGCAGGCCCAGCTCAATGCAGCGCTCGCAACCATCTCGCTTGCCGCCGATACGCGCCGGGCCTGGATCAACGCGGTCGCGGCATGGGAAAATGTCGCCTACCTCAACCGCGCGCGCGCTGCGGCAGAGGCGGCGTCCGATCTGACCCAGAAACTGGGTGAAGCGGGGTCGATGCCAAAGGGAGAGCAAGCCCGGGAACATGTGTTCTATGCCGAACTGACGGGCGAAACCGCGAAGGCAAGATTGGCTGCGCGGCTGGCGAAGGAAGAGCTGATCCGGCTGATGGGACTGTCTGGGTCCGACATCGAGTTCCAGATACCGAACCAGCTCCCGTCATTGCCTCGGGCCCTGATCAAACGCGACGACATCGAGGCCGAAGCGATCCACAAGCGCATCGATCTCCAAATAGCCCGGCTGGAGCTTCAGGCGACGGCGCAGTCCTACAAGCTGGAGGACGCAACCCGGATCGTCACGGACATCGAGCTGGTGGGCATGGTGGAGAAGGAGCGCGAACGCGAGGATCATGGCATCGTCTCCGAAGTGTCGCGGACCGCTTCGCTGGAATTCACGATCCCGATCTTCGATTCCGGTCAGGCGCGGCTCCGAAAAGGCGAGTTGGCCTACATGCGGGCGGCCAACCAACTGGCGGAAAAGGCGGTCAACGCTCGCTCGGAGGCGAGGTCCGCCTACCAGGCGTACCGCTCCAACTACGACATCGCGCGCCACTACAGGAACAACGTTCTTCCCTTGCGCAAGGCGGTCGAGGAGCAGTCGCTGCTCACCTACAACGGCATGCTCACAAGCACATTCGAACTGATCTCGGACAGCCGGGACAGCGTCAATTCAGCCCTCCTCGCAGTCAACGCAAAGAGAGACTTCTGGCTAGCCGAAGCGAACCTCGCCCCCGCCATCTATGGCGGCAGCGCCGGTGCGCCTTCCGGTGAAACGGAGGTCCCCTCAGCGGAAGCGGCCGAGAGCGGCGGGCACTAAAGGAAACGATCATGTTCAGCAGAAGACAATTACTGGGAGCAGGTGCGGCAGGTGCCGCATTGGTTTCCTCGCAGACGTGGGGCCGGACTTCCAACATGGGTTTGCCGGAGGCGGCACTGATGGATACGGCCGCCACCCAGACGCCGGTCAAGCCCACCACTGGGCCCGACTACAATCCGGTTGTTACCCTTAATGGATGGACCCTGCCGTTCCGGATGAACAATGGCGTCAAGGAATTCCATCTGGTAGCCGAGCCGGTCGAACGGGAGATGGCGGAAGGGATGACCGCCTATCTCTGGGGGTACAACGGCCAGTCCCCTGGGCCGACGATTGAAGCTGTCGAAGGTGACCGGGTCCGCATCTTCGTCACGAACAAGCTTCCGGAGCACACGACGATCCACTGGCATGGCATGATTCTGCCCTCTGGCATGGACGGTGTCGGCGGTCTCTCGCAGCCTCATATCCCGGTCGGCAAGACCTTCGTCTACGAGTTCGACCTCGTGAAGTCGGGTACCTTCATGTACCACCCGCATTCGGACGAAATGGTCCAGATGGCGATGGGCATGATGGGCTTCTTCGTGGTCCATCCCAAGGACCCGACGTTCATGCCGGTCGACCGCGATTTCGTCTTCCTTCTGAATGCCTTCGACATCGAGCCGGGCTCCTATGTCCCGCGCATCATGGAAATGACCGACTTCAATCTCTGGGCCTGGAACAGCCGCGTCTTTCCCGGCATCGACCCGCTTGTGGTTTCGAAGAACGACAAGGTCCGGGTCCGGGTCGGAAATCTGACGATGACCAACCATCCGATCCACATGCACGGCTACGACTTCGAAGTCACCTGCACGGATGGGGGCTGGGTGCGTCCGGAGGCCCGCTGGCCGGAGGTCAGCATCGACATCCCGGTTGGCGCGATGCGCGCCTACGAGTTCGACGCCAAGTATGTCGGCGACTGGGCCATCCACTGCCACAAGTCGCACCACACCATGAATGCCATGGGCCATGACATTCCGACCTTCATAGGCGTCGACAAGAAGCAGGTCGCCAGCAAAATCCGCCGCTTCCAGCCCGAATACATGCCGATGGGCACCGCCGGTATGGCGGACATGGGCGAGATGTCGATGGAGATACCGGAGAACACAATCCCGATGATGACCGGCTGGGGGCCGCACGGCCCCATCGAGATGGGCGGCATGTTCTCGGTCGTGAAGGTTCGCGAGGGCATCTCCGCTGGCGATTACAGCGATCCCGGCTGGTACGAGAACCCGCCCGGCACCCAGGCATGGGAATGGACCGGAAGCCTCCCGGATGCGCCTAAAGCCACCGATGCGACGACAACAATCACCCCGAGCCATTCGGAACACCACTGATCGAAGCTCACCTTGAGAAGGATATTGCCTATGAAGACTGCATTGACGGGCCTGCTTCTGGCCTCGCTCGCAACCCCGGCCATCGCCGCCGGAAACCACGCCGGAGGTCACGGCGAGATGGCGGTGGGCGAGCCGGGACAGAAGTCGAAGGTCACCCAGACGATCCGTGTCAGCATGAAGGAAACCGATGACGGCCGCATGGTCTTCACACCGGACAGCTTCAAGGTCCGCAAGGGCCAGACGATCCGCTTTGCCGTGAAGAACGATGGTGAGGTGGACCACGAGTTCGTTCTCGACCAGGAGGACAAGGTCATGGAGCACAAGGCTCTCATGGAGAAGTTCCCCGAGATGGAACACGACGACCCGAATGCGATCCGACTGGCACCGGGCGAATCTGGAGAGATCGTCTGGAAGTTCACGAATGACGGCGTCTTCAAGGTCGCCTGTCTCGTACCCGGCCACTACGATGCCGGAATGCACGGCAACGTCACCGTCGCCGAAAAGTAAGCAACGAAAGGAGCACCACCATGAAAGCAATCCTCAACATCGCGCTTGCCGCCACCTTGACCTTGGGTGCAGCCACCGGAGCCTTCGCCCAGGAATTCACCAAGGGCACGGTCAAGAAGGTCGACACCAAGGCCAAGAAGGTTACCCTCATCCACGAAGAGCTGAAGAGCCTCGACATGCCAGCGATGACCATGGTCTTCCATGTTCAGGACGAGGCAATGCTGGAGAAAATGAAGCAGGGTTCGACGGTAGAGTTCGTCGCCGACCGTTTGAATGGAAAGCTGACTGTCACGCAGCTGAAGTAAAGGCCTTGGCCGCCCCGGCAACCCGTGGCGGCCAAACCCTACAGGAGAAACAGATGAAACGCAGAACATTCATCAGCCTGGCCGCATCGGCAGTAGCCGCTCCGGGCATGGTCCTAGCGGCAGCACCGAAGATGACGGTTCACAAGGACCCGAACTGCGGGTGCTGCGCCGCATGGGCTTCGGCCTTCGGCAAAGCCGGATATGACGTCAGAACCGTCAACGAAGCCGACATGGATGCCGTAAAGAACGGCCTCAAAGTCCCCTCTGATCTGTGGGGCTGCCATACGGCGGAAGTCGACGGCTACTACCTTGAAGGCCATGTCCCCCTGGAAGCTGCGGAGAAGCTTCTACGCGAACGTCCGCCGCTCGCGGGGCTTGCCGTCGCGGGTATGCCATCCGGCTCGCTTGGCATGGGGGATGCCCCCCGGGCTACCTATGACGTAATGGCCGTGCCTCGCGACGGTACAGCACCTTACGTCTATCTTGCAGTGAGACCGAGCTAGAGCATTCGCCGCTGCAAGGGGAACCGCCGCAAAGACGACTGCGAGGAACGCTTCAGACACTGGGCCTACAGCCCAAATGACGTCAGGATCGGGCAAGGCCCCTTCTTGCCTGAGGCGCATTCGCCGATCAGCCGTTCCAGAGCCTCGCGCGCCCTGTTCAATTCGGCGATCCGCTCATTGAGTGCGGCGAGACGTGCCCTGGCGGCCTCGCGAGCGCGTTCCCTGTCATCTCCGGCATCGAGATCGAGCAGTTCCCTGATCTCCTCCAGCGTGAATCCCGCCGACTGGGCCTGCTTGATGAACAGGAGCCGCCGGACGTCCTCGCTTCCATATCGCCTGCCGCCGTCCAGCCGCTTCGGCGTCTGCAGAAGACCCTTGCGCTGATAAAACCTGATGGTTTCCACCCCGACTTTTCCTGTGGCCGCGAATTTTCCGATTGTCATATCCATAGGGTCTTGACTCCGTACCATGGTACGGAACGTATGGTCTTACCAACGGTTTCACAAGACGAAGGAGACGTGAAAATGTTGGAGAGAACAGACCCCGCATTACTGGAAAAGAAGGCCATTCTCTATCGAATGGTCATGCCCGGGCATACATGCCCGTATGGCCTGAAGGCAAAGGACCTGCTCCGCCGCGAAGGCTACGAGGTCGAGGACCACCACCTGACCACCCGTGAAGAGACCGATGCGTTCAAGGCGAAGCATGGTGTCTCGACCACTCCGCAGGTATTTGTCAGCGGCTACCGTGTGGGCGGCCATGATGACCTGCGCAGGTTCCTCGGCAAGCCAGTGGCCGACCCCAAAGCGACCACCTATCGGCCGGTCATCGTTCTGTTTACGCTGACGGCTCTGATGGCTCTCGCTGCAAGCTACGCCATCCTGGGCGACCCGCTCACACTGCGCGCAGCGGAGTGGTTCATCGCCTTTTCCATGGTCGTCTTGGCGATGCTGAAGCTCCAGAACGTCGAGAGCTTCGCGACCATGTTCCTGAACTACGACCTCCTGGCGAAGCGTTGGGTTCCCTACAGCTACATCTATCCTTACGCGGAGGGGCTGGCGGGTGTCCTGATGGTGGCCGGAGTGGCGAACTGGCTCTCTGTCCCGGTGGCGCTATTCATCGGCACTATTGGAGCAGTCTCGGTCTTCAAGGCGGTCTACATCGACAGACGAGAGCTGAAATGCGCCTGCGTCGGCGGATCGAGCAATGTACCGCTCGGCTTCATCTCTCTGACCGAGAACCTGATGATGATCGCCATGGCGATCTGGATGGCGCTCGCTTCGACGGGGCTCGCCCCTAGTCATGCAATGTAGCGAGACAGCAAGATGCACCTAACCGGGCTGCCTGATGCCGGAAAGGCTCAGGCAGCCCGGTTAATGTCAGGTCTTCGCGGTCAGTACGAGGTTGGAGTACCGCTCGTTAGCGTGCCGTTGAAGTGGACGACGCGAATACCGGTCGGATTCCGTCCTAGCCTAGTTGTGCGGAGACTGGCCATTCGCCAGCATCAGATGGTGCATCTGGTGGTGCATGCCCTGCGCCATCACCCCGATGAAGCCCAAGGCGCGAAGCTTTGCGATCCCTGATGGATTATCCGGTGTAACCGTGAGAATCGCTCCGTCCGCGCTCTCAGTTGACGAAAACCTGTAGCCACTCTCGCCTTCCGTCGTGGAGGCGTGAGCCGATACCATCCTGCGAATGGAGCCGACGACCGAGCCCGTACCAGAGACCATGAAGCGAATGCTTCCGCCATCTTCCTGAACCTTAATACGAGCTGACATGGTCACGTTGTTCATGTCTATGAGGTGCTGACGCAAAGCCTCTATGTTGACCTTTGACCAGTCGGTCGTGGGATCGTTCTCCAGCAAAGCGACAATTTCCTGAATGGCCGCGAAAGCGGCCTGCCCAGCTTCGATGGGAAATTCACCGTCGTCCGTCATGGCTGCATCGTCCATACCGTGCATGTGAGTTCCAGAATGTTCCTGGGCAGGGACGGACGTCGAAAACAGCAATAGAAGAGACAAAGCGGTAACCGGGAGGTTCATCTGCATTTCCTTTCATCGATCAAGAACCACCTTGTCATTTCGATGCAAACATTCACATGATAGCGATCATGTTTCATGAACTGATAGAGATGCCCGGAACCGAGCGGGTCTTCGACGAAGGTGCAGTCCTCTTTAGCAGAAACGACGTGGTGTCTTCTCTGATGCTGGTTCTTTCTGGGGAGGTACGGCTTGTTCGGCATCAGGATGATGGGCGTGCTGTAGTCCTGCAACGTGCCTCGGCAGGTTCGGTCCTGGCGGAAGCTTCGATGTTCAGCGACGTCTATCATTGTGAGGCCGTGGCAGTTGCTGTGTCCCGGGTTCGCATCATCGAGAGCCGACGGATAAGGTTGAAGTTCGCCAGAGAACCGGATTTTGCAGCAGCGTGGGCGGCCTATTTAGCTCACGAGATCAGGAACACCCGCATGCGTGCAGAAATCCTTGCGCTGAAGACAGTTGCCGAACGGCTGGATGCCTGGATCGCATGGCACGAGCAGCTTCCGTCAAAGGGGAAGTGGAGGCAAGTCGCAGAGGAGATCGGCGTGAGTCCGGAGGCGTTTTATCGGGAGCTTGCCAAGCGCTGCAGCAAGCCGAAATGAATCTAAGGAGTTGGTGGCTGTGCGGCTCGGGAGCATATCCAGTAGACCTGCGGCTGTGGCGGCAGGCGGCTTAGTTGGAACTCACCTCGAAACCCGATGTATGTCCGGCCGATGGCTTGCGCAGTGCTTGCTTTTCTCCTGCTTGTATTGGGAGGCAAGCAACTCCGGTGATGACCGCTTAGGGCCGAAAGGCGACTTGACCTAACTCACTGAGAGGGGAGAAAGGCGCTCTGCCCTCTCTCCCCCACAAGCACTAAACCGGTCTCCCCATGCTTCGGCCTGCGGCCTGCAGCACCGGCCGCATTTCCCTGAAATCCGTCTCGGCCCTCCGGGTGGGTGATCCCCCTCCGGTTTAGCGCTTGTCCCTCTCTCTCCAGCTGTTCCGCACGAGCTCGGGAGCAGGAGCGGGGCTCCTGCCCTCCCTTCGATTTCGGGAGGTCAAGGAGTGATCGCTTGCGCTTGTGGAGAGGGAAAGATGACAGAAAAGCTTGAGCTGCAACCCAACGAGCCATTGTCCGTGAAGGTCGAACGTCACCGAGCCGTCTACCTGGCGGCCGTCAACGGCGAGGGCGGCGCTGACATGGATCAAGAAGCGAATGCACGTATGGCAATCATCAGGCACGCGCCGTCAGATCAGGATGAGAGAGATCAGAAGCTACTTTACGTAGCGGGGTACCTAATTGCCTCGAAGGGGAGCCTAAACCCTGAGGAAATGGAGCTTCTTCTTTCAGGCTCCACCTCTCTATCGGGGCATTGATGATCAACAGGCATCTGGCCCTGAAATCAGTAGTTGGTGGCAACCCATTCGCCGGATGCAGACTTGGCAAATCCAATGACGCGATCGAGAGGAGCTGCGTTCGGATTCCTCTTGATGGCCGCAACGCATGATATGCCTGGACCGCTGGCGTTCTCGTCACACTCTCCCAAAGCAAGGGTTACATCGGCTTCACCGCGGCCGGTCCTCAGAGGATTGCGGGCATAAGCCTTGCGGTATGCGGCTAGAGCTTCCTCTTCTGTCGGTATTTCAAGCACAGGGGCCGGAGGTTCGGGAATCAGGGAGGGATTGGCTGCGATAAGGGCCGCGATCTCCGCATCAGTAGGGGCCCGAACAACCTGCTCTGGCTCCGGCATGATGAGATAAGTACCTCCAGCACCGGCGAGAATGCCGATACCTGCGGCTGCTACGATGAGAATGTTGCTGTTCATGTCATCCACTCAGTCATTCAGGTTGAACCAAGCGCGCTGCTTGACGCCCTTATCGTTCGGAATGTCGAAATAATAAGGATCCGCGCGGCGAGGGCGGGGCTGAGTGATCTGCACCATGCAGCCATTGTCTCGGTTGAAAACATCATTGTCGTTGTTCTGGTTGATCTGCCGGATCGTGACACCCTTGCGCTCGTTTTCGCGCTTGTCACCAAATTGGGTACGGAAGGCGGCACGGTTGCTGCACTGGTTGACGGTCTTCATGCACTGATCCTTGTCGTCTCGGCCCAAGAACGGCCGATCCCCATCGGTGCGGGAGGAAACGGCGGTCATGCCGGCAGGGCATTCCTCGTAAGGTTCATAGCCCGGTTTTCCGGCTTTTGCTTCATGGCAGATCGGCCAGGAGAAGCCGGGCTTCGCCATAGCTGATATAAGCCTTTTCATCGGGGGAACGCAGTAGGGGACGCCATGCCATGACGGGCTTTGTGAGGCTGCGCACAAGAGGATCTGGCAACCCCATGAGGCATCCTCGGCCTTGGCAGATGCTGGAGAGATGGCAGAGCCGCGAGACCGGCTGCGGCAAAAAACACTGGTTTAATATCAGGTGTCCCTCTTGATCAACGCTGCTGAAATTGCCGGCTCGGAAAAAGGTCTTTCGAGCGGAGTCCTGTGCTGGATGCGTTCGCCTGCGGCGTAGATGACGGCCGAGATCAGCGCGAAGCACGCAAACCAGGAAATGCCGATGCGATAGAGCAGTGGCTGATTGGGAATGTCCCGAGAAACCGCGGCGAATGCGAAGAGCCCGACCAGGTAGCTGTCGAAAGACAAGTGGCGCTTGTCGTGGAAAGCCAGCGACAGGATGAGAAGGAAGGCCGCTAGTAGCGCGTGGATCCACCAGAGTCTCTGCGCCGGGATTGTGAGGGCGATCGAGAGGGAGATGGCAAGCAGCAAGCCAGCCAAGGGATCCGTTGCGAGAGAGGTCGCAATATGTGCGAGGTCTGGCAACTATCGGTCTGTCTTCTTCGGCTTGTTTCGCGCATCAGCAAAAGGAGGAGAGATCTCGCTTTTCCTCTCGGCCAATAGCTTGAAGTCGGCGATCGGATGCCGATCTAGGGGTCAGAACAAGAGCAGTCCGAAATCGTACGCTAAGGACGAACGGAATGAGAACTTACGCGGCGTTCCTTAGCCTAGCCGGAAAGCGGAGCGATCGAAATCCGTTCGGCATCTGATGTTCGGCATCCCATGTGTAGATGCCGGTAAGGTTGATATGTTCCCAACTGAGCGGCGATATGTGTTTCAATAGAGTATCAGGAATGTCTCGCCCCGCTCGTTTCAGCTGTGTGACCGCGCGATCAAGATAAACCGTATTCCAGTGCACGATCGCACTGACGACGAGATTGAGCCCCGAGGCGCGGAAAGCTTGGCTTTCGAACGACCGGTCACGGATCTCGCCTCGCTCGTGGAAGAACACAGCGCGTTTCAGCTTATGGGCGGCCTCTCCCCTGTTGAGACCGGCTTGGCATCTCCGCCGCAATGCCGGACTTGAGTACCATTCGATCATGAAGAGCGACCTTTCGATACGGCCGAGTTCGCGGAGCGCCCTCGCGAGATGGCTTTGCTTCGGAGATGCGGACAGCTTCTTCAGGATCGTAGACGGTACCACGGACCGCGTCGTGATCGACGCCGCGAGATGCAGCAGATCGTCCCAATGGTCGAGAATCAGGGCGGTGTTGATCGGCGCCCCGATATGGTTCGACAGGGTTGGATATGCATCGCTCCTCTCGAACGTGTGGAACTTCCGGTCTTTGAGATTGCGCAGTCGCGGTGAGAACCGCTTTCCGATCAAGGCGAACAGCCCGAAGATATGATCACTGGCACCGCCCGTGTCGGTAAAGTGTTCCTGAATGTCGAGCACCGTGTCCTGGTCGAAGAGCCCATCGAGCACATAGGCCGCCTCGCTTTCGGTCGGACTGATGGGCAAAATGCCGAAGTAGCCGTACTGATCTGATAGATGGCTATAGAATTTCGTCCCGGGTTCGCTGCCGTAGTGCAAATTGATGTCGCCGCGCTTTGCGGCTCGGTCACTCGCACGAAAAAATTGGCCATCTGACGATGACGTTGTGCCATTGCCCCAAAGGCGGGAATGCGGATGCTGGGTGTGGACATCGGTGATGCACGCTTGCGCCGCGCGGTAGGTCTCCGATCGAGCATGGAATGCGCGCATCCAACCAATCTGATGAGCGCTGATCCCCTTGGATGCGCCCGCCATTCGCTTTGGGCCGAGGTTCGTAGCATCGGCCAGGACGCCCGCCAGCATAGCAGAGACATTTTTCGGGACGTCGCCGGTGCGAACATGCGTGAATGAATCTGCAAACCCGGTCCATTCATGCACCTCCCTTAGCAAGTCGGGAACCTCCACCAACGGATACATGTCGCTGACCTCGGCATTCAGTTCCTCGGCGGCCGGGGGGACTTCGCTGGCGGTTGGCGTGACAATCAAGGTTCCTGCCTCGAGACGAACGCCCTCGAGCTTTCCGGATCGTGCTCTGTGGGCCAAACGCGTCAGGTTGAAGTCGAGCATCTGACGCGCTTCGGCAAGCCACTGCGCGCCGTCGCTCTGGACCCCCAAACCGAGACGATCTTCGTCCTTCATCTTGATGAATGTCGACCGCGGCATCAGATGCTCATCGATGGGCCGGAAAGATCGGCTGCCAGCGACCCAGATCTCCGCAGATCTAAGCCGGTCTCGTAAAGCAGCGAGCGTCGCGATTTCGTACAGACGGCGATCGGGTTTTCCTTGTTCGAAGATAAGCCGTCGATCAGTTTGGCTGAGGTGAGTGAGCGGCACGCGATCCGGGAGTGTCCGCCGCATCTCGGCATAAAGCCGTTTCAGCAGCGCAACTGCCGCTAGAAGTGGATCGTGGCGACGCGCTGAGCGGAACGTGAAGGCTAGAAGGAACGCACCAGCATATTTGTGGACGGTCGCATATTGCTCGGCCGCTACGATCAGCGATGGCGCCTCGTTGTCGTCGACCATCGACTCAAGCTCAGGCTTCATCCGAAGCAACCGGTCCCAACCGACTTTTTGGTCGAGAACATCCAATGCGTTCCGACCATGGTCGTTGGCAGACTGCAGGGCGGTGATCGTATCCAGAAACATGCGCAGCGCTTTGGCGGTGTTCGCTCTGCAGTCCATCTGCCGCTGCTTCTTCCGATTGTTGGCTTGCGAGAACAATTTACCCATCAGCTTGATGAACATCGTCACCGCATCGTCCGTGAGCTTCTGGCAAAGCTTGATGACTTGGGCCACGATCAGAGCGTGGCGACGGCTGGCGTTGAAGTCGTTGGCAAGCCAGGCCGGCGTTGCGTTGCCCTCCCGGATCATCTGGTCCCACCGTCCGGATGACACGCGCGCCTGCAGTTCCGGATCGATCTCCAGCCGCCGCAGAAAGGCTATCCGCTCGGTCAGCCCGACGAGGTTCGACGCGGCCGGCGCTTCTGGTGCCGAACGCAGCCAATGAAAGCGGGTCTGGCCGATCGACGGGTCAACCTCTAACAGCCTATCCAGTGATTGAAGCCTATCGAGTGGGATGTCTTCAATCAGGGTTCTTTCTGCTCGCCGCCGGGCTATGGCACGGCCGGCAAGGCCGATGCGTTCGATCGTGTCGATCGCCGGCAGAAGAGCGCCGCGTTCGCGAAACGCGGCGACAGTCGAACTGGCTATCGCAGCACCGTCGTCGGACAAGGTCGCCGCTTGAATTGCCGCCAATAGCGCGGCGCGGCGATCTTGCAGCGTCGCGCTTCTCGTATCCAGATACACCATTAGCCGCGCCATATGATCCCGACGGGTTTCTTCGCGGCGTGCATAGAGGGCAAATTCGTCTGGAGCGGCGCCGATCTGATCAGCAACATACTTCAGCATGGCGCGAGGCGGAGTTTCTTCTGCTCCAAGCACTCGACCCGGGTATCGCATTAGACATAGCTGGATGGCGAAGCCGAGCCGATTGTGATTACGTCTCCGCAGTTCAATCTCCAGGCGATCCGCCAATGACAACGAATAGTGTCGGATTAGGTTATCCTCGTCGACTGGTATGTCGACAAGCTTCCGGCGATCTTGATCTTTAAGAAGCTTGCGCTTTGCCATCGCCCGACTCCATTGATGAGCAATCTGCTCGAAGCGTTGTCGAGTCGGGCCGGACAGAGAAATCAAAATTGGCGCATGTCGGTGGCAATCCACAGAGATCGGATGTTGCACATCGGATCTACGGCATCGTTCCGGTTTCGTTCGACCTTAGCGTACGATTTCGGACTGCTCTTGTTCCGACCCCAGAAGCGATCGGTGGCTTGTCAGTGGGAAACCCGCCTTGCTATTTTACTGGAAGAACTCGCAGAGATCAGTGCATAGCCGACGCTCGTCGCCTTGCTGCAAGAAAGAAATGTCATCGAACATGCTGAGAATACAGCGACAAAACTTGCACTTCAATACAAGTTTGTAGCAGTCATAATCGAAACGCTCAAGATGGGGAAGTCAGGTTTGGTGGTGGAACCGGCCCAAAGCAATCCGGTCGTGTTCCACTGAGATTCGCGGGTGTTGCGCCGACCGCCTTGGGGCTGGAGAATTACCGTTCGGACACATCCTCGACAGTTGCGCTTTCCGGCTAACGAGGCTCGCCCGACGGAGTTCGCCGGACGTCAATGTCTCGACCTTAAGCCCAAGCTGTACAGCAAATTCAAACGGCAGCAGAAACATTCCTTCCAGAACACTGGGTCGTTTCAGGTCGAACAGAACTAACGCATCGGAAACCAAAACGGACACCGTTCAAGCCGCCACCTGGTCCAGCCTCCGGTCGAGTTCGCGAACGGAAATACCAAGCAGTTCAGCAGCCCGCGTTTCGCCGATAACGCCCTCAGCTAGGGCGCGGAAGCACAGGCGCTCGAAGCGCCTGGGCTCTTCTACTTCAGGAGCCAAGCTTTCCGGCTCCTCATAGGGCGCATCGCGCCATCCTCTTTCTGAAAAGATCTTGAAGAGTCGTGTGCAAGCAGCCTGACTGATGATGCCGAGATCCTGACAACGGTATGCAAGCGCCTGGACGCTCACACCGAAACGTTTCTTCAAAGCAACCAGCTCTCCAATGCTGATCGACGATCGATGCGCGCCAACCTCTGCACGCAAAACATCGGCCGGCATCAGGAAAGCGCCAGCGAAGCGATGTGCGGCTTTTTCCTCGTCAACCCCGTCGCACGGCGCAATGACCATGTGCCCCAATTCATGTGCAAGGTTAAATCTTTTGCGCTCGGACCAGGTGCTGCGCTTGACGACAATCACTCGCGCAGCTTCGCGCTCCTTACGTCGAACCTTGGCGGCGAGCCCATCCACACTGTCGAGATCGAGTGATAAAACCTTTATTCCTCGTTCTTCAAGCAACTCTGCAAGCTGTGGAATCGGATCGTTGCCGAGACCCCAATCGTCGCGGACGGATCGGGCCGCATCCTCGGCATCGCGAACATCGGTGACTGGATGCGGCGCGCTCCGTGGCTGCTCCCACTCTACGCTCCGCAAATGAAGCAGGTCTTCAACGGCAAGATAGCGCTCTAGCATGTGGATGGCACGCGCCTCCAGCGTTGCTACTTCCTTGGAGGACGTTCCTACTTTTTTTCGGAAATCTACACCCTCCAGCGAAAGCTCATCGTCACTGAGAAGGTATTCTTCCGAGACGGCGAGGGCCTTGGCCAACGCCATCAGAATTCCAGAACTTGGCATGTCCTCGTTTCGTTCATATTTTCCAATGGCTTGCGCCGAAACGATCCGCTCCATGGCATCCGCAAGAGCGCGCAACGAGAATCCCGATGCCGATCGGGCAACCTTAAGCTTGTTTCCGATCATGATGGCCTCCTTGTAACTGTCAGTTTCCATAACGCTGGGCATAACTCACATCTGTAAACCAAGTTCCCTTGCAGGTTGAAGAATGCACTCCCATATCCGGAGCGCTGCGGCGTTTGGCCCACCTTTGTAAACCGGACAATAGGGCGCCGCGACTGCTGCCGCTATGGCGAGTTGCAGGCGGACAAGACGACAAATGGAGCTGGATATGGCGGGTACGGACGATCAGGTTGAGAGATTTCTTCAGGCGATGGCGGAGGAACTGGCCATTCCGGAATCCCGGTATGAGCAGGCGGAAAGAAGCTATAGGTCTCTCGGCGACTGGTTTCATCGGCCTGAAAGCACGGTTCGCAATTTTGATCCGACCGTTTACGTGCAGGGATCGTTTCGACTCGGAACCGCAATCCGGCCGATAAACGATTCCGAGGAGTATGACGTCGACTCGGTTTGCGAGCTCAAGAAGCTTGCGAAAGGTGACCTTACCCAGTTCGACCTGAAACAGCTTCTTGGTTTCGAAATCAAAGCCTATCATGATGCCAAAGGCATGACGAAGCCTGTGGAAGAGGGTAGACGCTGCTGGGTGCTTTCCTATGCCGACGGTGCGCAATTCCACATGGATATCGTGCCTGCCCTTCCTAACGGGATGGAACAGCGACTTCTCCTGGAGCGTGCCCATTTCGACGTACGTTGGGCAGATACTGCCATCGCCATCACCGACCGGGAAGTCCCGACCTACAGGCAGAAGACGTATGATTGGCCGCGCTCCAATCCTAAGGGGTACGGGGAATGGTTCAAGTCACGAATGGCCGTGGTCCTCGCGCGGCGGAAGCGGGAGCTGGTGGAATCGTTGCGCCAGCGAGGCGTGACGGCGAGCGTCGAGCAACTACCGGACTTCCGCGTACGCACACCGCTGCAAGCCGCGGTGATGATTTTGAAGCGGCATCGCGACAATATGTTCGCTCACGAGGCCGACTTGAAACCTATTTCCGTCATCATCACGACCCTGTCTGGCCACGCGTACGGTCAGGAGGACACCATTGCCGGCGCTCTCTTCTCCATCCTCAACGCAATGGATCGATATATCCAGCATGACGGGTCCAAATTCATCATTCCAAACCCGACCGACCCTTTCGAAAATTTTGCTGACAAGTGGGAAAAGAACCCGCGCAAGGCCGAGGCCTTCTTTCGATGGCTCAACCAAGCACGGGAAGACTTCGGTCGGGCTGCCCGTGCCGCGACGTTGCAGGGTATGAACGAGGCGGTGTCGGCCCGTATGGGCGCAGCATTGTCGGATCGTGCCACGCGCCGCATCGGCGGCGGCAGCGGGCTCCTGAGGGCGGCGTCGGTGGCTCCCATCGCGCCGGTCGCAGCGATTCCGTCTTTTGGAAATGCCGCTCGGGTTCCCACTACGCCGAAGGGATTTGCATGAGCTGGTGGCTTACCGACGTTGCCCGTGCGAAAGCCGAGCGAACTGCGATCGCGCAATTGTCTGAGCGCGATGGCTGGTTGTCGGGTATCTCCTGGCGGCTGGGAGATGATCTTCATCTGATCGTGGATTTCGACGTGCAACATGGCGCAGAGACGTTTGGTCTCTCCATGACATATCCGTCCACCTTTCCCGACACACCACCAATGGTGCAGCCCCGCGATGAACGGCGCCTTTCTTGGCATCAGTACGGCCCCGGCGGTGAGCTCTGCCTCGAGTTCAGGCCGGACAACTGGGCTCCTTCGATCACCGGCGCAATGATGGTTGAAAGCGCCCATCGTCTTCTGTCAGGAGAGCGACCAGGCGAAAACGAGCCCGGTATCGTCCGCTCAGCGCATCAGGCATCAATCGGCAGGGAGACCCGTGGGGAGTTTACGCGCTTCATTCTTAACGACAGCGCCGCGACGGTTCTTGCAGCTTTGCCCGTTGATGTTCCGACAGCCATCACCGTCTGGGATCGGCTCGCCAAGCCAACCTGGGTCGCATCGCTCATGAGCGTAGGTGAAGGAGGGATATTGTGGGCCCAGAATGCGCCGCAACCCTCGCACTCCTCGGTCGCAAATGGGTTCGTTATCCGGACAACGCGAAATGTTGACCGCTTCCGCCTAAGCCCCAAAGATTTCGCCGAAGTGATGCCGGTAGAGTTTCCAGACCTGCTGGCAAAACTTCCCAAGAACCCATTCGATGGTTTTGTGTTGCTTGGAAACGAGAACCATTGGGTCGCGCTAAATCTTTACCCCTATGAGGGCAAACAGAGTGTCTTTGGCTATAAGATAATTGTCGCCCCAAGCGTCTCCGGAAGGCTGCCTGCGGGTTACGCCAGCTTGGCCCAAAAGCGGATCGCAATCGTTGGCTGCGGTTCTGTGGGTTCAAAAATCGCAAGCACGCTCGCGCGATCTGGCGTAAGCAATTTCACGCTGGTCGATGACGATGTCTTCTTCCAGGCAAACCTTGTCAGGAATGATCTTGATGCGCAGGCAATCGGTCAACACAAGGTCGATGCGCTTGCAGCCCGCCTGCAGAATCTGGTGGCAAACGCAGACATTTCCGTTCGGCGGATTGCACTCGGTCAGCAGGAAAGTGCGGGGTCGACAGAGTCCGTTATGGAGGAGCTGGTCCAAGCCGACCTATTGGTCGACGCGACGGCAGACCCCCGTGCGTTCAACCTCGTTGCAGCCATTGCCCGTCGTCATAGCAAACCCATGGTCTGGTGTCAGGTCTTTGCGGGCGGAATCGGCGGCATCATTGCTAGGGTCCGCCCGGGGTTTGATCCGATCCCTACCGAAGCGCGCAGCCAAATCCGCGCATGGTGCGATAATCATAACGTGCCCTGGATCGCCGCAACCGAAACGGACTATGGGATCGAGCGAGATAACGCCCCACCGTTGATCGCCGATGACGCTGATGTCAGCGTGATTGCCAACCATGCGTCCAGGTTCATTCTGGATATTCTCACGCGCGAGCAAAGTGTCTTTCCTTGCTCTGCCTACGCGATCGGACTGGTGGCCGAATGGATTTTCCGTGCGCCCTTTGATACCTGGCCAATCGATCTTCGGCAGGAAGGTGACTGGGGTGGTACCCAGGAACTGGCTTCATCCGAAGAGCTCAAAGAGCTCCTTGCATCGCTGTTTCCGAAGGTGAATGCGTGATCAGGATCACACTCTCCAGGCAGATCCGTGATCGCATGAAGTTACCGTTGAGACGAGCCGGATTGCGTGAAATCGGCGGCATTCTCATGGGACAGGAGATTGCAAGCGGCCATTTCTCCGTTCTAGACTTCTCGGTGGACGAAGCGTCAGGAGCCAATGCCCACTTTGTGCGTGATGCTGATCATCACCGCCATGCGCTGGATGCGTTTTTCGACCGAACAGGTCACAATTATCAAGCATTCAACTACTTGGGCGAATGGCATTCCCATCCAAGTTTCTCGGTTCGGCCAAGCCTCACTGACGTGCGCTCCATGCAGGAACTGGTTGATGGTGAAAGAGATATCGGTTTTGCCGTGCTCCTGATTGTGAAGCTTGGGTTCTGGGGCCGTTTCAATGCATCAGCGAGCCTGCACCGGCGTGCACTCCCGCCTGAAATGATCGACCTGCGCGCAAATTGAGGGGCATCGCGATGAACTGGAATACACTAGATTTTGTTGTTCGATCTTTGGTCTCGTGGTTCGTGCGAGCCCGTCATGCTGAAAGCTGGATTTTCCGCGGAGCCGTTGCGGTCTTGGTTGCAATCCACGGGGTAAACTGGGTCTTCAAATATTCCGGTACCATCGGAGGTGAGCCCGGATCGATAGAGTTCGGGACGGCAGGTGCTGTGCCCGATAGTATTCTCTGGATCATCACGGTCGTCTGCATCACCCTTATGCTGGGATCGGCCGTGTGGGCCTGGATACGTTATGCGAAGGAGCAACAGCGTCTTGCGCGAAAAAAAGTCTTTGTCATCGAGGGGAGAGGTTTGCGCGATGATGATGGATCATCGCTCAAATCCGCCGTACCCGAAAGCATCACGGGCACGCGTATCGACTACATGCTCGATCTGCGGCAGCGCAAGGATGGTATGATCGTCGAGCCGGAAGATCTCCTTCCACCTGTTGCCGCAATGAAAACCTGGGTCCATCAGGCGCAGAAGGGCAACGAACGTAGCGACCTGACAACAGTCTATGGCGGCCTGACGGCCGTCCCATTGACCTTTTTGACCGGTCTGCTTCTGGACGACGAAGGCGATATTGTCGTCATGGATTGGGATCGGGTTGCAAGCCGTTGGCGCCTGCTTGACGGTCAAGACGATGCATCGCGTTTTGAAATTACCGGTTTGGAACAGGTCGGGGCACAGCGGGAAGTCGTTCTCGCGATCTCGGCTTCGTATATGGTGAAAACCGAGGATCTCGCAACGACGTTTAACTGCCCGATTGTCAGGATGACATTGCCTGACCTGCAATCATCTCATTGGTCTCAGGCGAGGCAGTCAGCGCTGGCCGATCAGTTCCTCGGCGTCTTGAAACAGCTCGATGCAAAAGGCGTGGAGCAAGTCCATCTGGTTCTGGCAGCCCAGAACAGTGTCGTGTTCAATCTCGCTCGTCGATATGACAAGCGAAATCTACCGAGGGTCGCTGTCTATCAGTTTGAACGTTCCCAGGAACGGCGATACCCGTGGGGAATCGAGATGCCTGTTGCCGGGGTAAATGTTGCCCATGTGATTCAGACGGATGAAGGCGCTGCGAGATTTCCGGAACGAACGTAAGGGTGAGCCTCGAGGACAGCTGGGATATGGCGAACGCCTGAGCGTATGGTGCATTTGAGAAGTGTTAGCTCATTTTCGGACCGGGCACTGATCTCAAGGCCAACCTCCATCAGGAGCCGGTCGAGTTTCGCGCGGGGATCAACAGTCTCGTGGTCCCGATGCAAGACGTGATGGAAATGGACCGCTTGCCCATCATTCGAGCGTTCAGCAATCGCCAGCGTGACCGCTTGAAACTTTTGTTCTTTGAACGGTGTTGTATCGCAACCGATGCTATGGTGGTTCAGCCTGCAACAGCCGTGGATGCGCATCGAAAATCGCAGACGTCCCGTTGCTCGCCGACAAGCTTGTCCGAAGCCAGTACCCTGGCTTTTGCCTGTTTGTTTTCTTCGGCACATCTTTTCCAGAAGCGAGTATCACGTAATGGGACAAGGTTGCCATGTGTCGGGTTTTTGCATATATTCAGTGTCGGGTTTTTGTAACGGGAAGCCGATCATGGATCAGACATTGAAGCAACGGATCAGGACAAGAGTTAGCCGGACGAAGAAGACCGACGTCTTCATTCCGCGCGATTTTGCTGACCTGAGCGGCGACGATCAGGTTCTTCGGGCCCTGAGAGCATTGGTAAAGGATGGCGCACTCATACGCCTGGGCTATGGTGTCTATGCCCGGGCCGTACGGTCACGGCTGTCGGGGCGGGTTATGGTCTCCAGTTCAAACGGGTTTCACGGTGCTGCCCTCCAGGCCCTGAACAAACTCGGGGTCCCTTGGGAGCAAGGTGACAGCACCCAGGCCTATAATAGGGGGCAGTCCACCCAGGTCCCGGTTAATCTTACCGTCAAGGTCGGGAAACGTTTCAGCCGCCGGCTATCCGACGGCCGTACGGAGCTTCGCGTTGAGCGATAAGCCGGACCTGCAGACGCTGCTCGAGGTGCAGGACTACTTCGCCCTGCCCTCGACGGCCCTCGTCGAAAAGGACTGGTTCGTCGTGCGTGCCCTCGCGGCGATCCACGACGTAGAGGTCGACGGACTGACGTTGGCTTTCGGTGGCGGGACGGCGCTCGGCCGGGCATATCGTCTGCTCGAACGCATGTCAGAAGACATAGACTTGCGCATCGTAGGGGAAAATGCAGGTGAGCGCGGGTCCCTCAAGCGTATGAGACGTGCGGTAAGCAAACGTCTGCAAGACGCCGGCTTCACGGTCGAGGGCCACGTGCGGGTACTCCAGAACGGCTCTTATGTGCGATACGACCTGCCCTACGAGCCGATCGCCAAGGGCGAGGGTGTCCTACGCCCGGAGATCAAGATCGAAATCGCGGCATTTCCGATCTGCACGGCCCCGGAGTTGTGTTCGGTCACCTCATTCGTCGGAGAAGCCACCGGTCGGCCGGCCGAGGCCAACGATGTTAAATGCGTTCGTCTGGTGGAAACGGCTGCCGACAAGTTCGTCGCGCTCGGGCGCCGGGCAGGTTTTGCTTTTGCCGGGCACGAGCCGCTAGACCATACGCTGGTCCGTCATGTCTATGACATTTCACGCATGGATGGTACGTACGACCTTGATACAGCAGTTGCGATTGCATTGGATACCATGGTGACCGAGTCAAAAAGTGACCGGGCGGACAAATATCCGGACTACAAGTCAGATCCTCGCGCTGAGACGCTCAAGACGTTCGAGATAATGGCGACGCATGCTGAATTCGCTGCGCACTACGAAAAGCTCATGGGCGACATGGTATACGGCGCGCGGCCAAGTTTCGCGGAGGCCTTCACCGTTGTAGAACGCTTTGCGCAGAAAGTCCGCGAAGCCTAAGGGCGGTTTCGCCGATGAAGACTGGAACATTGACCGGAAACGCAGACCCCATCGACAGCCGCCCTGCTAGGCCGGTGTTGCTAACGGGTCACCCGACCTAAAATGGCAGCAATAGGGTCGCAAGCTACCTGACAAGCCTGTCCCCGTTGATGCTTGATTGCGATTCTTGAGGCTTGCGCAGTTTCACGAGGCTGATACCGACAAAGCTGCATCGAGCGACCTGCGCCCACTGCGCGCAAGCCAGGACCTGAAAGTCAGCAGGTCGGGGTTGATTTCGCGCATGAGTTCCAGATCGACCTGCTCGGCGAGCGGCCCGTCTTCCAGACTCTCCGCCATATGGGCGAGATCAGCGTTTGCAGCCAGAACATCTTCCGGAAACCGTTCGTAGGCTATCGGACGACCAATTGCTTCGCTGAGTATGACCGCAAGCTCGCGCCCGGTCAGGCGGTCGCTGGCGATCTTAAGTGTTGCGCCGCCAAAGCGGGACTTGTCGGCAAGCACGGCAGCGACAAACCTGCCGATGTCTTCCACGGCGGTAAGCTGAATGGAATGGTCGGATCGGATCAGGGACACCAGCCGGCCCTCATCCAGACCGAAGCCAGGTCGCACCAGCATTTCCATGAAAATCATCGGCCGGATGATGGTCGTAGTCATGTCGAGCTGTCGAATATGGGCTTCGATACGAGGCTTGGCGTCGAAACGCGGAACGCCTGTCAGTTCATTCCCCACGCTGGCGCCTGAGGAATAAACAAAATGGTTGACGCCGGTTTCAGCAGCGATATCCGCAATCGATATACCATGACGGACTTCGTCTTCGGCAGCCAGGCTGGCTGGCAGTACGCTAAAGACACCGTAAGCGTCTTTCATCGCTGTGCGGACTACTTTGGTCTCTTCAAATGAACCCTGCACAAGCTCGACACCTGAATTCCGCAATTGCAGCGATGCAGCTTTGGTGGAGTCCGGAACGAGTGCGCGAACAGGCCATCCCGCCTTCAACAAGGCTTTGGCGACAGATCCGCCTTGCCTTCCGGTAGCGCCGAAAACCAGAATGGGGTGCTTGCTATTGGTCACTTGAAACCCTCGCGTTAAAACAAGGGCCATCTATATATACGAATGTAATTCTGCCGGAAGACGGCACATTTTTCAGCATCAGGCACAAGGACGATACCCTTGGATATACAGATCGATGCCGGTCCATCGCGCGGATCAGAAAACGACAGACACTTCAGACCCATACCGTCAAACGGGGTCTGCAGCCTGCTGAGTGACAAATGGACTCTGCCAGTTCTTTGGCGTCTTTCTGTCGCGGAAGATCATCGGCTCCGCTTTTCGACATTGAGAAAAGAGGTCGGTGAGATCACCCAGCGCATGCTGACGCTCACGCTGCGAAATCTCGAGCGCGACGGATTTGTTGTACGTCACTATTTTCCCGAAGTGCCGCCGCGTGTCGAATACGAACTGACAGAGATCGCCCATGGAGCTTTGCGCGCCCTCGACGGATTTAACTTCTGGGTCCACGACAATCTGGACACCATCAAGGCGCGCCGGAGCACTTACGACCGGGCAGAGTCTTAGATCAGATCCCCGAGAAGAGCTGAGGTGGAGAGGCCGCTCCAGGTAACCGTTTCGCCAGGCCCGCTTTCCGCGTTATTGGTTCCGCGCTCAACGGCTACGTTCAAGGTCGCAAGCCCCATTTTGTGATCTGTTGTTGTCGATCGTGCCCACGGGGATGTTTGGGCCTGTCGTATCAAAACGACGGTTCGCTCATTGACCTATTTGCCGATTGGAGCATTCGCCGGTTTGCACAATGACAGAACAACCAGTTGGCGGACTCACCTCTTCGCCCAACCGGTGTTTCACCGCTTCACCGCTTCACCGTTTCACCGCTTCGCGTCTTCGCTGATTCACCGATTCTCCGGTTGGCCTGAACACCGATTCGCTCATTCACCGACTTGCCCAATCACGGATTCGCCTGGTCGCGCATCCGCCGGTTCACCGCGTTACCTATTCGGTGAATATGCATTGTGTCATTTCGCCGATACGCTTCTTTGCCGATCTGCCGATGTACCTATTCAGCCAAGCACCGAGCCACTCATTCGCTTATTTGCCGATGCACTCACTCGGCGAAGCACTCATTAACACCATCGCTCAGCCGCGGATTCGCTGAACCACCCGCCCACTTATTCGCTTATTCACTTAACCGCACAATCGCCGATCACCGGAATTACGGGATATCTTCAGCCGGATGAAGGCTCCGGGAACCCCTCAAAACAGGCGGAACCGCCCTCCTCACTTCCGGCCGTACATCGATCGCTCGCGCCCGTCGTTTTTGCCCAACTCTGGCAAAAATTGCAGATCACGGAGATGCCCGGTCGCCCAGGCGACCATCGCCCCTGGGGCGAAACGGCTATTGGTATACCAATAGCCTATCCTGCCATCTCTCACCACCATGTCCAGCCCACGTGCCCGACCCGCCAATGCTGTTGCGAGTCGTCAGACGATGCAACAGCGATCACAGGTGTATCGCCTGTGATCCGCGGAGGAGGAATAGCGCGTGGGCCGGACATGGTGGTGAGAGATGCTGAAGTGAGCCGCCGTCGGGAGCAGTCGGGATGCCCGTGACCGCAGGGAGCGGACATCGATGACATGCGAACGACTGGGCGGCGAACGCACCGCAGGAGAGGAGGATCGTCTGGAGCGGATGCCCGAAGCATGAGGGCGCAGCGCAGGACGATCCTCCTCTCCGTATTGTTTGGGGAAGTCGCGGCAGCGTCCGTTTACCGGCCCGGGAGGCCGGGCGGGGCCTGCCCCGCACCGCAGGGAGAGGGGAGTTTGAGGGGAGAGGCGGCAAGTCTCGCCCCTCAAGACCGCGCGCAGGCTCGATGCCGGCAAGCGGTCAGGACCACGCGGAAAAGACGAGAGGCGACCGTGCCGCCTCTCGTCTTCATATCAGTCGGTCCCCAGTTCGCGGATCACGGCGGCGACAGGCCAGTCGCCGAAATGGGTCCGGCGCTGGGCAACGAGGATGTCGACGGCCGTCTCATTGGCTTCGATGGCTCGGATTGCCTCATCCATATCGTCATAGGGGCCGAGATTTTCGACCGGCTCATAGTCGCCATAGTCTTCGTCCCAGCTGCCGGCAATGTATTGCGGCGCGTTTTTGACACGGATCAGTGCCCGTTCTGCCTCGCGGATGAGACGGAACCCCTCGGTGCGCTGCCGCCAGTATTCCGGGCTTCCACCATCGATGTATTTGATCTTGCGCTGTGTCATAGGAAGTCTCCTTTCGTTTTCTGACGGAAGGAGTCCGCACGATAGCCGCGAGGGGTCAGGGATCGCGGAACGCGGCCGCCGGAGGCGGCAAGCGGGGGAGCCGATTTTCTGACGACGCCCAAAGGCGGCGCCTGAAAATTGGGGGAACCGCGCAGTCCTTGACGCCGGAGTGGCGGGTGCAAAATGGGAAGTCAGAGAAGAAGAGCCCACGGCGCCAGGGGCGCCGTGTCCGTGTTGAGGGAGAGTGTGAGAGGGCTAGGCCCTCTTGCCGCCGGGCGGGCCGGTCGATCCGGACCACCCGGCGAAGGTGCGATGACAGACCCATCCGTCGGGTCCTTAGCGCGTCGTATCGGGTGAGCGGGGACGGGATTGCCGCCCCCTTCTGTCGCCCTCACACCGTGGCGATGACGGCCGGATTGGCGGCCTTCAGCGTGGCGGTAAAACCGCTGACGCGGCTGCCGAATACATGCGGTCCGCTGATTGCCTCGAAAGTCGGTGACAGGACCGGGAACCGGATCGTCAGGATGGCGGCAAAATCCTCGATGGGCCGCTGCGGTGAAACGGTTTCGCCAAACTGGTCGGTACCGACGATCAGGAGATTGCCGGCCAGCGGACTTGCATAATCCGCCACCTCGGTGAAGCATGGGATCTCGTCCATCAGCCCGTTGTCGTCAACGATGATGCAATGGTTCCGGTCGATCCTCACCATGTCGATGAGGTTGCATCCGATATGACGGCGAATGTCGGCAAGGCTGTTTGCCGGATCGATCGTCACCATACGGATGCTGCGGGTTTCGACTTCGACAAGATAGGCGTTGAGGGTCATTTTGAAGCTCCTTCGGTTCGCGAAGCGAAGGGCCTTTCGTCAGGAAGCAGGCCCCGCTCCTGCTTCCCGAGCGCGCGCGGAGCGGCGGGTGAGAGGGGGGCAAGGCGCAGGCGCCGGAGGGGGATCACCCGTCCTGCACAAGCCGGCGCGGAAGGACGGGGAGACCGGCGACTGGACCTTGCTGGGGAGAGAGGGCGGCGCCCTCTTTTCCCGATCAGACCGGAATGGATCGCCAAAGGCGATTTCCGTCGGCGCAGCCGAGGGAGAGGATCGTCACCGGCATCGGCGGAGACCGCTTGCGGGCTCCGTTCGCGCAGCGAATAGAGCCGTCCGCGTAGCGGCTCGCCCTCAATCCCCTTTCACTCCGCAAATATTCGGATAAGGCGGGAAACGAAACAGATTGCGAGGAACGGCAGGCATTGAAGAAGATCGTCAAGCTCGATGACGAGCGAAGCAAACGAACCGACAAGCGGAAACCAGCCGCCACGGCTGAACGAAGACCGCCGAAACGGCCGAGGTGGAAACGCAGCCGTATCCGACCCAGCAGCATCGTATTGGCGACCATCATCGCTTTGGTGGTGTTTGGCGGTTATCTTGTCGCAACGCAGGACATCATCGTTGATCTCGGGCCGCCGATGTCTGCACGGGCAAACGCTCCGGTTTCGGTTCGCTTCGATATCTGTCCGAATGGACCGCATCGCGACTGCGTGGTCGACGGCGACACGTTCTGGCTTGGTGATCAGAAGATCAGGATTGCGGATATCGACACGCCGGAACTCAGCCCGCCGCGGTGTAAGGCGGAGAGGATCAAGGGCGAGGCGGCGAAGACACGTTTGCTCGACCTCCTCAATGACGGGGCATTCTCGCTTGTGGCGGGTGATCGGGACGAGGACAGGTATGGCCGGAAGTTGCGCAGGGTTGTCCGCGACGGGCAGTCCATCGGCGACATTCTGGTTGCTGAAGGTCTGGCGCGGCGCTGGGACGGCGCACGGCATCCCTGGTGCGATTGATCCATCACCGAGATGAATCGGTCGGGCCTGACCGATTCAAATCTCTGGTTGGACGCAGAATCGGCAATCGACGATTCTGTCGTCATGATTGCCCAGCCCTATCAGCTTTATATCGAACGCAGGGACGTCTCGATGAACATGGCTCGTTATTATGCCATGGATATCTCGGAGACCCTGTTTGGAGAGACCCGGCTGACGCGCCGCTGGGGACGCATCGGCGCGCGCGGCCAGTCGAAGGCGCATATCTTCCAGCGTGAAGAGGAGGCGGTGCTGCTGTTTCTCGATCTCGTTCGCCAGAAGCGGACACGCGGCTATCGCCCGGCGGGACGTCAGGTGGAACGAGGCCCGCGCGAGCAGGCCTCGACTGGTGCCTTATCGGCGCCGGTCCCAGTCCGTCTCGAAGGCGATCTCGATCTCGACGAAGAACGGGATCTTGATTGCGAGCTTGAGGCCGAGTTTGCCTTTGCGGAAGAAATGGCCGGCGACTTTGCCGAGTGCGCGCAGCCGGCGACCGGTGGCGGTGAGGAATTGGGCGAGTTGGCGCATGATGTTTACTCCTTTCGATAACGTGTCATTGCGGGGATAGGCCGCGGCCCGGAAAGGCGTGCTGCACCCGAAAGGGCCGCAGCGTATGCGGAGGACCTGCCGGCGACGGAATTTTGAAGCGCGAGGAGCCGAAGGCGGGGAAAACTCCGTTGCCGGCAGGTTGCAGTGCAACGACCGGGCTGCAACATCCCCGATGCCGATGACAGGGGATCTAAAGGAACGACGCGGCAACCTTCCCGATCTCTTCCGGTGGGATGCAGGCTGCGGTATTGGTGTGGTCGGTGGCGAAGCGAAGCGTCGGGCCCTGGCCGCCGGTCGATCCGGCGGGCTGGGCCGGCAACTGCGGCAGAAGCCTCCGTCAGAACGGAGGCTCCGAGGAATGGCTGCCGTCCTGTTCGGCAAGCGCGGCGGCCAGCTCAGCCTGGGCGAGTTCGAGCTCGGCCTTGATCTGGCGGCGCTCTGCGGCATCGACTACGGCCCGCATCTCGGCGCGCAACTCTTCAACCTGGATTTCGAGGGCATAGGTCATCGTCGTCTCCTTGACGTTTGTGAAAGACGGGGACCAGCGGCGTGAGGGGATGGCGGGGTCAAGGATCGCGGCACGCGACCGGCGAAGCCGGCGTATGGGGGAGCCGATTTGCGGAACCTGCCCGGCAGGGCGGGCGGAGCAAATTGGGGGAACCATGCGTCCTTGAGGCCGTCATTTCCGAACGGCACAATGGGACGATCTGAGCAGACCCCACCTCTCCGTATGGCACCGGAAAGAAGCAGGCGGGTTCGATACCCGCCTGCTTCTTCATCGTATCGGGAGAGACCTGACCTGTTCGTCGGCCTTGTCCATTGGACGGGGGTAGATGGCCCGCCGGGCCTCAGGGACACCCGAAGACGCATAATTCCTGTGGTTTTCGCGCCTTTTCGGTCGAATGCGGATGTTTCGCACTTATCGTTGCGGCATCTTCAAGATCATACCGGAAGGTGTGAAACACGAGGAGCTGTTATATCATGACCACGACCAATGAAATTGCTGACAAGATCGCGTCCGAGCAGAACCTTAGCAAGGTGCAGGCCAAGGCGATTGTGGAGAGCGTCTTCCGGCAGATTACCGAGGCGGCGCTGGCCGGTGCGGAGACGTCCATTCCGAGCTTTGGCAAATTCAAGCTGAAGGAAACACCGGAGCGCGAGGGGCGCAACCCGGCAACCGGGGCGACGATCAAGATCGCGGCCGCGAAGAAGCTGGCGTTTACGCCGGGCAAGGCCGTAAAGGACGCACTCAACGCCTGAGGCATCCCATGACAATGACAAAGCCGGATCCTGGCTCGCTGCCCGGCTCCGGCTTTGTTGCTTTTTGCGAACGACCCCGCCTCGCGGCGGGGCCATTCGTGGATCCCGGTCATGCGGCCTCGCGGTTCGGGCGGGACCAGACGAGGACGTAGTCGCCTTCTTTTTCGGCCGGCCACAGGGCGGCGTTGATCGGGGCGTTGAAGCTCGGATCGTCGAGCTTGAGGGAGATGTAGGGCTCGCCGTTCGCCGAGACCGAGTTCCAGCCGGCTCCCACTTCGGCGGCGCCAGAGGTGACGCGGAAGTCCGGGGCGTCGCGGGAGACGCGCTCGATGGGATTGAGGCGGGCCTTCATTGCGACGGTTAGAGTGCGAACGTTGCCGACGATGGTGTTGCCGTTGGTGGTGAATTCGCCGATGACTGCCATGACTTGGTTCCTTTCGTGTGATCGGGCTGCGCCCATCGCTGCCTCGATGACGGTGTAAGGACCGGGAGCGATCGGTACTGCACCCCTTCAGGGGCCGGAACGCAGTGGAGGGCGGCTGGAGCGGGCTATTTTGTTTCGCGATGCAAAGCCCGGCCTGCCGGGCGGCGGAAAATAGTCCGGGCCGGTCGTTGCGGTCGGCCGATCGAGCCGCAGGCGTCTTGCGGTCACACCAGTTCCATCGAGGTCTGCGTGGGTGCACCGGTGTCCAGGGCGGAGGAACCTGGCAGGGCGCGGGGTCTCGGCGGTCCCCTGCTTCAAACGAACCCTTTCGGTGGCACGGACGTTCGTGATCGGCCGCATGCTGGCGCTTTCGTCCGGCGACGACTTTTTCCGGGACGGTGGGTTTTCCGCCTGCCCCTCCCGTTGCGTTTGAGGCAGCGCACGGATGGACTTCACCGACGCACGGCACAGCTCATCTCATCCCTGTGATGCGTCAGCGGCGGCACCTGATATCTGCCGTCGGCAACCCTGCCGAAAGGGATGAAGACCGCCTTGTCCGGTTCACCGCCGATCAGAACGCCGGGTGTCATGTCCAGGGGCGCCATTGCCGACTTCCGCCTCTGAGGCACGGGTTGCGCTCGCCCGATCGCGCCGGGCTCCTGTCAGACGCGCGATCCGATAGAGATGCCCGGCATAGACGGCAACGGCTTTCCAGTAGACCGCCATCGGCGCCTTGTTCTGTCGCCAGCTCCGTTCGGCGCGTTCCCGCGCGTCAAACGACAGTTCCCGCAGAAGCTCTGCCAGAACCGCACGCGCTTCCGGTGGCAGAGATCGCATTTTTTGCGCCGCGGGCAGTTGCAGAAGAGGGTTGCGCACTTCGGCGCTGGAGGATCGATCAGACACCGCACATCCCCTCGCATTCATTCGGCCACAGATCGAGCTGACCGTGGTCGGCGGCCGTCGACAGGTCCGCCCGATCGAGCGGCACGCCCGAGCGATGGAGAAAGACCTGCCCGCGAATGCCGCGCAATCCGCTGCGAATGGCGCGGTCGACCTCGACCGCATCGATCCAGGCATCGGTGTCGTGATCGCGCATGAAGCGCCAGCGTGCATCGTCATGGAAGGGGCACCCGATGCAGGCGGATTTCGGGGGCTCGGGATAGTCATGGCGGCGCAGCCACGCAAGGCAATCGCGTCGGCTCATGCGCTGTTCGATGAGCGGCCATCGGTTGATTTGCCATGCCTCCCGACTTGGTTTCATTCTGACGACTTCATCAAGGCTGATGCCGATCCATTGTTCCACAACCGGTGCGTCGGGAGACCGCCGGCGGGTGAGCCCGGCAAGCTCGCGGACCTTCCTGCGGATCGGAACGATCTTGTAGTCGGAGGTGCATTGGCGTCGGATCATGCCAATCGAGATTGTCTCGGTTCTGGTCTGGCGTGTGCCGACGGTGACAATTTCGCCCTCCTCATCTTCATCGAGGATCGGCACACGGGAACCGACTGGCGTTACCGTGCGGGTGAAGGCGGGAATGGAGGCCCAGCGGTTGCCAGCGCCTGCCTCCATGAGCTGGTTGCGGATGTTTCCGTTCGAGACGATATGGACCGGGAATGGCAGGACATTGGATGACATCAGCCATGCGAGATGATCATAGACGGCCTTCGGTTCCCATCCGGTGTCTGCGAAGATGGCGCAATCGGGCATCGGACCGATCTCTCCATGGGCCGCCATCAGGGCCATAGTGGTCGATTGCACGCCAGCACCGAGGCTGAGCGCCCGCAGCCGGATTTCAGAGGATCCGGTGACCTGGTTCGGGACAAGCGGAGAATACGCCATCAGCCCGCCTCCCCGTTCTGGTCGACGAGCCACCGGCGCAGGGCGCGTCGCATGAAACCGATGGATTCATTGATCTCCGTGATCCGGGCGTCACCGGCGACATAGCCGCCTTTACAAAACAGATCGACAAGGTGCCGCATGACGTCGAGATAGAGATGCCCGCCGGCGAGCGCGACGTCGCAAAAGGCAAATTTCCGATGCTCGGTGAGCGAAGCGATGTGCATTCCCGGATGTTCGCCAGACGGCATGACGCGGGCATGAGACGTCGGTCGCGGCCAGCGTGTTCCGAGATCGCCCCTCTTCATCGCAGCGACCATAGTTTCCGTCATACGGGCATCGTAGATTTCGATCGGCATGTCTGCAGCGCGGAAGCCGAGATGGGCGGAGAGAAAGGCGACTTGCGCCTTCTCCCTTCGCGGATCGACCGTGCGCAGCGTCCGCCAGAGCGGGCCATCGTAGCGGTCGATGGCCGGCATGTATCGGGGATCGTTGCGTTTGGTCGCCGAGCACGCCAGGATGAGCAATCTCGTGCACGGGAGGGCCATCACGCAGCCTCCCTGTGTTCAGCACCGTTCGGCTGCAAGCCATGCAGATAGGCGGTGGCGCGTTGCGCATGGGCCGCTGCCTGGAAGATTGCGCGCTTATCTTCACCCAATACCTTCAACCATGAGTGGAGGTAGCTTGCATGGTCGGGCCGTGGTTCGAGCTCGGGCGAAATTCCCACGTCCGCGGCTAAAAAAACGCTGCCCAGCTCGGCAATTAGCTCTTCGCGGCTACGCTCCGATCTGTCCTTGGCATAGCGGCTGAGGTCGCGTCCGACCCGCTCCGGACTTGCCGTCCAATGCGTCTTATGCCGATATCGGCATAAGGGTCATTATGCCGTAAGCTGGATTATGCCGCATGGCCGAGTTCGGCGGCTGCTGCGTCTGCTGTCGGCCATGCGGCAGTTCGGCATAATCAGAGCGCTTTGAAGAAGGCGAGTATGGGGTGGCAAGCTGCCCGACCGCTTCTGGGCGCCCAAGCCGGGAAAGCGGCCGTTCAGCAGGCTACTGTACTTTGACCGCAATGCGCCCCCTTTCCGGCCGTTCGACTGCCGCTTGCGGCGTCCCGAAAGCCGACATTGCTCACGGCGTAGCCAAGCGCAAGCCGATTACTTCGGCGTATATGTTCGAATCCCACCCGGTCCGCCACTTTGGTAAAAACCGGGAACGCCGATTCCCGCCGACTTTCCTCCTTTGGTGGCTACCGGCGTCCTCAATAGGGTGTTTTTTGCTGCCCTCGATGTAGATCGCGTCGTCCGCGATCTCGGCGTGTTGGGCGAATGCGCGGACATGTTCCCGCCGATAGCCGCCCTTACCAAGCCGGAGGCGAGTGCGAGCTTCGCTTGCCAGTTCCGGCATGGCCGCGTTTGCGTGAATCTAAATTCAAGCATCAAAGCGCCCGATGGATTGCACCTGGCACTTCTTTCTCAAGTCACCTCTAGATTACTTGGTAGCGAGGATTTCGAAATTGTGGACGTTTGCCACCACACCGTCGTCCCATCCACCTGAGATCAATTCTGAAGCCTTTTCATTCAGGAGTCCGGCGACTTGTCCGGCAAAGTGCGCTTCGCGGCCAGAGTTGTCGGCAAAGATGTCGAAGATGGCGAAGTTGTTCCCGTCAATCTGCAGCGCCGCCCAGAACAATGTCTTGGGTTCAGTTTCTGCGACGATGGGGCCGGCGGCGGTCAGCAAGGCTGCCAATTCGGGGCCTTTACCTGGAGCAGCTTCGAGCTTGATGTAAGTTGCGGTCGTTGCCGTGTAGAGATCAACCGGCGCCTTTACCGACAGGACATCGGAGTTGTTGATATTCGCGACAACACCGTCGTCCCATCCTCCGTCGACCAGCGCGTCGGCGTTTTGCTTCAAAGCCGCAGCAACCGCTCCTGAGAAGTGAGCGTCGCGTGCTTCTTCATCTGCGAAGATGTCAAAGATTGCGAGCATATCGTCGGCTTGCAGAGCAAACCAAAGTACAGTTCCCGTCTCTGTTTCCCGCACGATAGGTGCGGCACCTGCCAGAAACTCCGCGAAGGCTCCGGTCTGGCCTTCGGCGGCGGGCATGGCGATGTAGCTGGCAGTATGATTTTCCATTGCGTTGTCCTGTGCAGTTGCAGAAGTTGTGAACAGAGCCAGTGCGGCGAATGTCTGAAGGATTTGCGCTTTCATGGTCGTCTCCTGATTTAAAGTGCATCGTGTTTGGTTTCGATGCACTCTTGTCCCATGCTGGGTGCGCCGGGCTCCAATTCCGAAATTCTATTCTTTGATAGACGTGGACTATCGAACTTGTTTTGATGGCCTGAAATGAGATGTGACGGAGAATGTGGCGATGGAAATGAACCAGATCAGGTATTTTCTTGCCGTCTGCGAGCACCGAAACTTCACCCACGCAGCCAGTGCCTCCAATGTCTCCCAACCTTCCTTGACGACTGCGATCAAGAAACTTGAAGACGAGCTTGGAGGTGACCTGTTTGTCAGGGACCGTGCGGGATGCAGGCCTACGTCCCTCGGTAAACTCATGCAGCCAAGGTTGCAGAAGGTTCACGATGAGACGCGACAGGCTAAGGCAGAGGCGGTCCGTCATATGCGCTTGGAGCGGGTTCCAATCTCTGTCGGTGTCGGCGAAACGATTGGCCACAACAGGATTTCGGCAGCTATGGAGCGTACTCGTACGCGATTGCCGCAAGCCGAAATCGAATTGATCGTTGCGTCAACCTCCGAGCTTCTTGCCGGGTTACGAGATGGTGAATTTGACGTTGTAGTCACCGCAGAGAAGGTCAGTGAAGACCTCTATCGTATAGACCATCTCTATGAAGAGGACTACAAGGTCGTGGTGTCAAAGTCGCATCCGTTGTCTGAACTAAATGCGATCTCTCTTTCGGCTCTTGCTAAAACTGACATGCTTGACCGCCTAAATTGCGAAATGCGGGATGTTTTGCATGGGGCCTGCGCGGATCATGGTCACGAACTCTACGCGGCCTATCGGTCAAATCGCGTGGATTGGTTAGTTGAACTTGCTCGGCAAGGGTCAGGTGCGGTGATCCTGCCAGCCACCGCTATTCCTTCGGACATGGGCCTGGTGTCGAAACCCATCGATGGCCTTGAAATATCAAGAACTGTTTTGGCCCTTCGATATCGGCACCAAACGACGAGACCAGAGACAAATGATCTGATCCGTGAGATGACGCGCACGCTGGCGTAGTGAGGTCGGTAATCGACATTCGCCCATCGTGCAGCATTCGTCACTTTGGGCTCAGACCAGACTTTCGCGGCATCACGCTCGAACGTCCGTTCTACTTTTCTTCGAGATCTCGCCCGCAATCCGCCACTTAGCGCTGGAGAAATTGCGCCAGATTGCGGTGAAGGTCACAGCGAACCACACCCATTGTGTGCGGTGATAGTCGTCGGTGACGAGGCCGTACTCTTCAAGAAGCCACCGCGCCGCGTGAGGCGACCTTCGGCGCGGGTAACAGTGGGTGGGTTCTTTTCAATCTTGAAGAGCCGCTTGATTTCCCTGATGACCTCTTCAGCAGACGGCCCCGACTTTGCCGTCGGGTGGAAGTGAATGAACGGCAGGTTTCGGGCGCCGAACGCGGCGCTCCGAACGGCGACAATGGGGTCGGAAGCTGTCGCAAAATATGGTCGAAAGATATGTCTTTGTCGTGAAGGTTGTCGCTCCAACAACATGGAGCGCAAGAAATGGAAATATCAGATCAGACTACCTCCCTTGATCCCTACTTCGCGTCGTTCGAGGACAGTCTTTCTGCAAAGAACTACAAACCCGATACCCTGGCGAATTACCGATACCTGCTTCGCCGCTTCGGGCGATTGCTCGAAACCGAGGGCATTGCACCCTCGGCGTTGACGCCAGAACTTGCCGTCGAACTAGGGCGACGGTTGCCGGTCACACCAAAAAGCCAGATCAAGGTTCCCAATCTTGCCAGGCTGTTTGTCGCGCATCTGATTGAGATCGGGGTGGCGACACGGCCACCGTTGACACCTGCGCAGGCCGAACGTGCAGAGTTGCTGAGCAATTTTGAAACCTATCTTCTGCAGCAGCGCGGCCTCAGCCCGCGAACGATTTATCATGTGCTGCGGTTCGCGGATCGCTTCCTCGATCATCGCTTTGGTGACAATATGCTCGATCTTCCGGCGATGAACATCCGGGATGTCGTGGCGTTCATGGAGCACCTGCTCGCGCGCAAGCACCCGTTCCGCGACAAGACGCCGGCCACGCATCTGCGCAGCTTCTTCCAGTATCTGTTCGCACAGGGCCTGACGACGACCAACCTGTCGCTCAGCGTGCCTAGGACGCATAAGCCCTGGGGCGCCAGGCTTCCGCGTCATCTGTCTCCCGATGAGGTGGAGGCAGTTCTGGCCTCGGTACGGGTCAATCCGCGGCGCGGCGCCCGCGACTACGCAATGCTGATGCTGATGGCCCGCCTCGGCTTGCGCGCACCGGAGGTCATCGCGATGCAGCTTGATGACGTGGACTGGCGGGCCGGCGAGTTGCTGGTCCGTGGAAAAGGCCAGCGTCATGATCGGTTGCCAATCCCGCCCGACGTCGGCGAAGCCATCATCGGCTATTTGCAGCAGGAGCGAACGTCAACGACCACGCGCACGCTGTTCGTGACGCACCGAGCGCCAAACCGCCCATTCAAGGACAGCCAGGTCATAAACGACATCTTGAAGGAAGCGTTCGCGGCGACGGGCGTGAAGCCGCCGACGCCCTATGTGGGCTCGCATGTTCTGCGCCACAGCCTAGCGACGAATATGGTGCGCTCCGGCGCATCGCTTGAGGAAATCGGCGATCTGCTACGGCATCGGTCGCGGGCGACGACGATGATCTACGCGAAACTCGACACGGATGGCCTACGCTCCATCGCCCAATCTTGGCCCGTCGCGGAGGAGGCACGATGAGCTTCCTTGCCGAACTTGACCGCTACGTGACTCTCAGAAGAGTCCTCGGCGCCGATCTGAGTACCGATGCACGGATACTCCGTCGCTTCGCCACCTTCGCCGACCGCGATGGCGCGCAGCACGTGAACACCAATCTGGTCATGCGCTGGCTCGAGAGCCTGCCATCCGCCAGTCCCGGAACCCGGGCAACACGCTTCAGGGTGGCCCGTCAATTTGCGGAATGGTTGCATGGCATTGATCCGAGGCACGAGGCTCCACCCCGAGGATTGGTGCCTGGCCGCCTTCAACGCGTGCATCCATATATTTATAGCGAAGCTGAAATCGTTGCGATCATCGATCAGGCGCGGACGTTACCATCGGTCTACGGCCTGCGTGGCCTGACCTGCTCGACGCTCTTCGGGCTGATCGCCGTGACCGGACTTCGGATCAGCGAAGCTCTCGGTCTCGATCCTGCTGACCTGGAGGTTGAATCCGGCATTCTTCACGTCCGGCAGGGCAAACTCGGCAAGGAGCGATTGCTGCCGCTGGATCATAGCGTCGTGCAACGGCTCGAAAGCTACGGCCGCGAGCGGGACCGGCTGCTCGGGCGCAGGCCGGGAGCATTCTTCGTGACCTGCGAGGGGCATCGTCTTGGCGATTGCAGCGCCCGCTACAACTTCGCGCATGTGTGCCAGCAGATTGGGCTACGAGAGCCGCAGCTTTATCTTCGACATGGCCGTGGGCCGCGCATTCACGATCTTCGCCACACCTTCGCGGTGCGGACCATGCTGAACTGGTACCGGTCGGGCAAAGATGTCAGCCGCGAGATGATCAAGCTCACGACATGGCTGGGTCATGCAAGCCCTGCCAATACCTATTGGTATCTGGAAGCGGTCCCGGAACTGCTGGAACTGGCTTCGTCCCGAATGACTGGCGTGGCGGCGGAGGCGGGAATCCGATGAAGGCGACCAACTTCCCCGCGCTGATCCAACGCTTCTTCACCGACCGGCTCTCTACGCAAATGGAGGCGAGCCGCCACACCGTCGCTGGCTACCGGGACACATTCCGGTTGCTGATCCGGTATGCGAGTTCCAGGTGCGGGAAGCCGCCGACGAAGCTCACGATCGAGGATCTCGACGCCGATCTCGTTGCCGACTTCCTGACCCATGTGGAAACGGCGCGCGGCAACACGGCGCGCACCCGCAATACACGCCTTGCCGCGATCCGATCATTCTTCCGCTACGTCGCAATGACCGATCCGAGCTGGCTTCTTCATTGCCAGCGTATTCTCTCGATGCCGAACAAGCGGTATGTGAAGCGAAGCGTGACGTTCCTTGACGCTCAAGAGATCGCGGCGCTGCTCGCAGCACCAAATCGAACGATATGGGTGGGACGCCGTGATCACGCTCTGTTGCTGCTTGCGCTTCAGACCGGATTGCGAGCGTCAGAACTGATCAATCTGCGCTGCAAGGACGTGGTTCTTGGGACTGGCGCCTACATCCGCTGCATCGGAAAGGGGCGGAAAGAACGCAGCACTCCTCTTCGTCGCGATACAGCTAAGCTGATTCAGGGCTGGATAGGCGAACGCCGTAACAGCGATGGGCCATTGTTCCCGTCGATCCGGGGCGAGCGGCTCAGTCGCGATGCGTTGGAACACCTGGTGCGCAAGCATTGCCTAGCAGCATCACGAGTTTGCCCGAGCCTCGCAGGCAAGCGCGTCACGCCGCACACGTTGCGGCACAGCACGGCGATGGAATTGCTGCATCATGGTGTCGACCAATCCGTGATCGCTCTATGGCTTGGGCACGAATCCGTGGAAACAACCCAGATCTATATCCACGCCGACATGCGGCTGAAGGAAAAGGCGCTCGCGCAGGTTGCCAGCCCAGAAACGCATACCGGGCGTTATCGCCCAAGCGATGAGCTGCTCGCTTTCCTCGAAACGCTCTGATTATGCCGAACTGCCGCATGGCCGACAGCAGACGCAACGGCCGCCGAACTCGGCCATGCGGCATAATCCAGCTTACGGCATAATGGGTT
>NZ_VTPB01000007.1:0-139935 GCF_008274755.1 Agrobacterium sp. B1(2019)
CTTCGAGAATGGGCTAGGTTCGGCGCCCAAGAAGGGCCAGACCATCGGCGAGCATGCGCTTCAAGATCAGCTTCCTGCTCTCCGGTGTGGCAGTGGCAATTTCGGCGATAGCTATGGCAGCGGGTGATGGATCGGCGGCCTCGGATTGCGCGACGGGGAGAGACTCTTCGGCTACTGCGGCGACAACGACGTGCGTAATCGTCGTTTCATCCGATTTGACCGAAACGGTGACCTGTCCACCGGAACGGAGGCGGTCGACTCCCGTTTGAGCGGCATCTTGCTCATCTTGAGCTTCGACAAGGGAAGTCTGCGTCACGAGAAAAAATGGCATATGGTTCCACGAAGTATTTTTACCGCAGATCTCATTCGCAAAGGTGGCGCGGTCAAGGTGCAGCACCGCATTTGCGGTTGCCCCGAAACAAAAAAAGGCGCTCGACCCTTGAGGGGAGCGCCTTCTTCTGTATCCCGGGACAACATCAAACGCCGCGGCGATTGCAGCGAGCAGGACATCGTCTCGTCGGGAAGTGATGCTCAGATATTGTTGACCAAAGGCAATTTCAAGTCGCGGTCCAGAACATCAACTGTTAGATCTTTTCGCTCATCAGGAATGCCAGGCAAACATCATGACCACAGATACCGAGACGCGGAGAACCATCGCGCAACGAGTAATTGATCGGGCGGCAGCGCGCGGCACGCCGGTCGACGCTGATCCAGCGTTCCTCGCTGCGGTGGAGGAATGGGTCCGGGGAGATATCGACATGAAGGGCATGCGCGACCGGTACCTTGAAATAATCGCTCTTCAAGCTGCCGACCGGAGGGGCCCACGCACAACTGGCCTCGGCAAAAATCCCTTAGGTTCCTTAGCCGACGCGAACGAAGAATAAAAAAATGGGCCTGCGGAGAACCGCGGCCCATGAAGTGTGGAGATTGAAAACCTCCAGAGGGGAACAGCTGCTGCGACGGAACTGGGAGGTGACCGTCATGTGCATCAGCTGGAGGCGTTATGCCTGGATTTTGACCAACTGGAAAACATTTATTGTGCAATGCAGCTATGCGGCTGCCGCGACGGTCTCGTTGTCCAGGTCTGCCGCCAGCTGAGCCTCGATTGCCCGCAGCTTCAGCCGTTTTTCCTTTAGGTCGTCTGCGAACGCGAAAGCGCCTCCGTCTCGGGAACGGTAGGAAACCAATCGCCGCTCGGCGTCTCCAAGCCGCCGACGATACTGGTGCTGTTCCTCATCGAAGCTGCTGAGAGCGTGCTCAAGCCGTGAGATGGCGCCGAGCGGCGTGATCGTGATGGCCAGATCGATCTCGTAGTCTGCCCCGGTGCGCTGAAGCAGCGTCTCATAACGATGGCCATTACCCTTGCCGAACCGCTCGCCCTCATAGACGAGATCGAAGCCTCCGATGGTTGCCAGATGCACCTCGCCTTCCTGCTGCAACTGCAGAAGCGTGAGGATCTCCTTCATCAGGGCCCGCCCGGCCTCCTTGCGCTCGGTGTATTCCTGCCCAAGCACTACCATCGTGAAGGCATCGCCACCTGTCGGCTTAAGCCGTGCGATGTCCTGGCCGATCTCGCCGATGCGCCGGGCCGAGACCTCGATCTCGCTCTCGGCATCGCGCATCTGCCGGCGGACGGCATATTGGTCGTCCTCGTGGGCAGCGCGCAGGCGTTCGAGCCGGGCGATATCGGCCTCGAGTCCAGCTTTCTGCATCAAGCGCTCGTCGCCAGACGCGATGGCCTTGGCCATGGCGAATTGGTTCGCGGCCCCTTCGCCAACGTCCTCCAGCCGACGGATCGAGGTGTCGCCGGAGAGCGCGGCGGCGATGAAGCGGGCTTTGCGCTCATTGTTCTGCCACATGGAGGCGTCGAGCGAGCCTTCGGTGGCATAGGCGAAAATATCGACTTCGTGGTGCTGGTTGCCCTGGCGAACGATCCGGCCTTCCCGCTGTTCGATCTGCGACGGCAGCCATGGGACATCGAGATGGTGGAGGGCTTTGAGCCGTAGCTGAGCGTTGACGCCGGTCCCCATGGTCTCCGACGATCCGATCAGGAAGCGGACCTTGCCCGCCCTGACATCGCCAAACAACCGCTGCTTGGCCTCGGTCTTTTTATAGTCCTGCATAAACGCGATCTGCGCGGCGGGCACGCCAAGCTGGATCAGTTCGTCTCGGATGAAGCGATAGGCCGAGAAGCCGCGGGATTTCTCGACATTAATCGTGCCGAGATCCGAGAAGATCATCTGGGCGGCGCCTGGCAGATCAAACTCCTTGCCGTCAGGGCGACGATAGATGGCCTCGCCGGTCTCCGTCCATATCCGGTGGGCATTGCGCACGAGGAGATTGAGCTTGTTATCTGCCTCGTTCTCGGCCGCCGGCATCACGAAGCGCAGGTCGATCGCGGCATGGCGACCATCGGTGATGACCGAAAGCAGAATGTCGTCACCTGGCTTTGCCGGCCCTTCACGCTTCTCGATCGCCTTGATCCGGCCATCGAGCATCTGCTGATAAGTCTTGAACAACGCCGTCGGCTTGGCCGTTAGGATCTGTCGGCGCCCGGTCGAGATGTTGGGCACCTTCACATATTGCCGGAGATCGTCCGGCATGACGACATCGGCGAAGGAGCGGAACATGGCGATCAGTTCGGGGACGTTGACGAAGGAGGCAAAGCGGCTGACCGGCTTGTATTTGCCCGAGGGCTGGATCTCGAGTTCGGTCGTCGTATCGCCAAAGCAGGAGGCCCAGGCATCGAACTCATGTAGCCCGCGCTCGGTAAGTGCGGCATGACCGAGCAGGCGCTGGATCGAGAACATCTCGCCGAGCGTATTGGTGATGGGCGTGCCGGAAGCGAGAACCAGCGCGCGACCGGGATTGCGTGTCTCGATATAGCGGGATTTGACATAAAGATCCCAGGCGCGCTGCGAGCCGTTCGGGTCGATACCCTTCAGGGTCGACATATTGGTGGCGAAAGACAGTTTGCGGAATTCCTGCGCCTCGTCGACGATGATCTGGTCGACACCGATCTCGGAGATGGTCAGAAGATCGTCCTTGCGGGTAGCGAGACCTTCGAGCCGTTCCTGCAAACCTTCCTTGAGCCGCTCGAGGCGCTTGCGCGAGACACGGTCCTCGCTGTCGACCTTGGTCAGTAGATCCTCGTAGAGCTGCAGCTCGTCCTGGATCATCTGCTGTTCGAAGGCAGAGGGCACGGCAATGAAGCGAAACGCCGAATGCGTGATGATGATCGCATCCCAGGTGGCGGTCGCCGCCCGCGACATGAACCGGGCGCGCTTGTCCTTGGAGAAGTTCGTCTCGTCGGCGACAAGAATGCGCGCGTTCGGATAAAGCGCCAGGAATTCGCGTGCCGCCTGCGCCAGGCAATGGCCAGGCACGACCAGCATTGCCTTGGCGATCAGCCCGAGCCTGCGCTGTTCCATGATCGCGGCTGCCATGGTCATCGTCTTGCCGGCGCCAACGGCGTGGGCGAGATAGGTTGAGCCATCGGCGATAATCCGCCAGATGCCGCGTTTCTGGTGCCCATAAAGAACAAAGGCGCCTGAGGCGCCTGGAAGTTTGAGATGCGAGCCGTCGAATTTGCGCGGCGCGATGTTGTTGAAGCGGTCGTTGTAATCGCGGGCGAGCCGGTCGGTGCGATCCGGGTCGGTCCAGACCCAGTCCTGAAACGCCTGCTTGATCCGCTGCAGCTTGTCGCGCGCCGCCTCGGTATCGACGACATTGAGCACCCGGCGCTCGCCGTCGACATCCTTGAAGGTGTCGAAGATCTGCGGCACCCGGCTGTTCAGGGCGTCGGCGAGGAGTTCACCGGCATGGCGGCGGCTGGTGCCCCACTCCGACGTGCCGGCCGCGGAAAGCCCAAGCTGTCGCGCCTCCACCGTCCAGGAGCCGAGCTCCGGCATATGGTGAATGCGGATGTCGGCCTCCATCGTCTCCTTGACGAAGGCGACGACATCGGCCGCCGGGATCCAAGGCGCACCAAGACGGGCGGTGATGTCGGAGGGTCGAAGATCGGCCGGCTGCACATCCTGAAGCGCCCGCACGTTGCGCTCATAGGCCGGATCCAGCTCGTCTGCTGCTTGTGCTGCGTCGAGCTTGGTGCGCACCGCGCCGGACAGGTAGGCATCGGCCGTCTGCCAGGATCCATCGGCGGGGTCGCGAAATACTTCATCACCCAGCTCGTCGAGCACAGTCACGGGATCACTATGGAGCAGCTCGGCGATGTGATCGATGTCGACGCAGCCACGCTCATTCAGGACGACAGCGAGCGCGTCTGCAGGCGAAGCGATGGTCGGCGCCGCGGGCGGAGCAATCACACGTTCGGAAAAAATCGGACCTGGCTTGGCCGTGTCGGTCTCCAGATCATAGTCCTCGATCGATGCGACGAGCCAGCAATCGGGATCGTCGCGGAAGGGTGCGAGATTCGGCTGGCGATGAGTCTCCTTGACCTCGCCCGTCTCCACATCCTCCTGGATCGAGACGGTCGTGCGGTTGACCGGCCCGAAGTCGCGCACAAAGCTTGACCAGGCAATGCGTAGGCGGACCTGAAGATCGCGCCATGGCCGGTCGGTTTCCTGGGCCTTCAGCACCTCGCGCACGGCGTCACGGATCGGGATCAGCTTGGTGATGATCCGGATATGCTTCTCAGAAATCCCATCGCCCGAGCGACCCTTGCGCATGGTGACAGGTACGGCCGCCCCATCGAGCATCTGCATCAGCCCCTTCGACCGGTCGAGGAAGAAGCTGCCTTCGCGCATAGCGCTGTCCCTCGGCCGCAGATCGACGATCTCGCCGAGTTCGTCCTCCAGATCGATATCGATCGGCGTTGGCTCGCCGTCGTAGAGATCGACCGGCAGGAGATCGACCGCGGCGGCGAGGGCGGTTTCGAGACCCTCTCCAGCGCGCGGCAAGCAGGTGTAGGTCTCGCCGAACGGTCCAGACGTCAGCGCATGGGTGCCAAGCACAAAGCCGGGGTGCCGGGCAAACCACGTGTTGACGCGGATCGCACTTTCGTCCTCCGTTTCGGGGTGAACCTCGTCAACGTCGAGCCAGGTCTGATCCCCCTGCGGCTCACCGGGCTTGCGCTTGCGGAAGAAGAGGATGTCGACGACGACATCCGTGCCGGCGTCCCGGCGAAAGCTGCCCTCGGGCAGGCGGATCGCCGCGATCAGGTCGGCGGACTTGGCGATATGCCCCCGCGCCGTCGTATCGGCCTTGTCCATCATGCCATGGGAAGTAACGAACGCGGCCAGCGCGCCTGGCTTCAGCAGATCGATCGACCGGGCGATGAAGTAGTCGTGCAGGCGCAGGCCGAGCGACCGATAGTTTCGGTCTGAGCGGACGGTGCGATCGGAGAAGGGCGGATTGCCGACGGCGAGATCGTAGATCGGAGCAAGGTCGGTGCGGGAAAAGTCGCCCTCGATGATCCGGGCCTTCGGCTGCAGCAGCTTGACGATCCGCGCGGTGACGGGATCGAGCTCGACGCCGGTGACGTAGCTGCTGTTTCGATACGCTTCTGGCATCAGCGCGGGGAAGAGGCCCGTGCCGATGCCTGGTTCTAGAACACGGCCGCCACGCCAGCCAAGCCTCCGGATGCCGGCCCAGATCGCCCTGACGATAAACTCCGGCGTGAAATGGGCATACTGGGTGCAGCGGGCGAGCGATGCATAGTCGGCTTCAGAGACGGCAGTCTCAAGCGATGAGCCGAGATCGTCCCAGCCCTGCCGAAAATCGACTTCACCAGATCGGCGGAACATGCCGTTGGCGAGTTCGCCCGCACCGAAGGCGGTAAAGCGGATCAGTTGCGCCTGCTCCTTCGGCGTCGCCGGCCGGTCTTGCTTGGCAATGTTGTCGGCAACGAGGATGGCCGCAACATTGGCGCGGGCACGATCCTTCCAGGACGAAGGTAAGCCGCAGTCGCCGTCGAGGTAGAAGTTTGCCCGGAGCCTCCTCGGGTGTGACGGAGGCCGAGAGGGTACTGCCGCCGCCCTGGGAGGTGCGGATGCCGGCCCTGACGCCGGCGGCGTGGGATCCGGATCGTCATCGTTGGCGGCTTCAGGCGAGAAGCTTCCGAAGGCGGTCACGCCAAGGACCAAGCCGGACGACAGTGCCGTATTGCCAAACATGTCGAGAGAGAAGGGATCGTTGCTCATGATAAATTCTCCTTGTGAAGGCGCGCGTCATCGTCCAGCGAGTGGGACGCGCTGACGAAGAGATGTTGATTGACGTTGGGGATCCGCTCCGACGGAGGCGCTACGACCACTCGATGATGAAGAGTTCCATCGAGTCATCATCGAAGGTGATTCCGAGGTGCCTCGCATTGGGGGTGGCAGCGATCATCGCCTCCAGTTGCTCGGCATCGATGAATTCGACACCGTCATCTCCCCCAAAGGTCTTGCGTTTGACCTCGAACCAGTCGTCGTTCGTGCGAGGATCGCATTCGAGTGCGTAAGCGACGAACGGCTTTTCGCCATCCAGCAATGCGCCGTTCGAGCACAAGTAGACACCGTGGTCGCCGACCAGCCATAGACCTGGCCGTTCGTCGCGCCCGGGATGAAGGCCATGGTGGGGATTGCGAAAGCTGCCATTGGCTTGTGCATCGGCGCGACCGCGGGCGATCACCGCCCGCACGGATTCAATCGGAAACGAAAGCATAGAAAGCGCCTCCTCGCGCTGCGACTGCCGTATCGGGCAGATGGCGCAGTTGGACGGGCAGTTTGGTGGCGATCTCGTCGTCGGTCAGGTCGTCGAGAAGCTTCAACCTGGTAGATCCAGCCCCTGTGTAGAGAGCAATGACGCGCTGACCCGGCAGATACTGCGGGACGGTTTCATCGGAGTAGCCGCGATATGCGTCCGCCGTGGCGCTCCAGATGTGCTCGAGGCGCTCGCCCCGCGTCACCGAGCGTACAGGACGCGTTTCGCGTTCGATGATCGCTAGACGCAAGTGTTCCACCGACCCACGGTCGGAGAGATCACAATATCCATGGAAGTAACGGATGACACCGTCGAACCGCAGCGCGAAGAATACCGATGTGACGGATCCGGTCAGGAATTCGCGCATCGCGAACATCGAGCTACGGATCCAAAGCGGCGGCAGGATCTCGAACATATAGTCGTGTTCACGTTCGGTAATTTCAAACCATTCACCGGCATAGAGCGCGCTTGCTTCACCCTCGAAACGATGAGGACGCTGTGCATGCCGATCGAACATTCGGAACATCTGATGGCGCTGAGTGATGCCCTGGTAGACTTTACGGATTGCGGAAGGGGTGTTCATTGAAAGGCTCCTTTGGCCCTGTCCGGACCGAAGTGCGGTGCTGCCCTGCCGGCTCACCATCCTCTTCAGTCCTTCTTGACCCCTCCCCTCAAGCCGCAGCGTGTTCCGCCCGGGTCAAGGGCCGGCAAAGCCGGGCGCAGCTTCACCCTTGATGCGGGCGGCGCGACTGCGGCAGGCCTCTTCCTCCTGCCCTTGTTTTCCTTTCCCGATTTTCGTCTTCCCGCGCCTTCAGCGCGTCATTCCAGTCCTCGGTCGGTGGCTTCAATCGCAACCAGTCGCAGCCGACCTCATCAGCAATGGCGCGCAGGCGGCCGGCAAAGGTCTCGCCCTGGCCATTGGCGTCGGTGGCCGCGACCAGCACAGCACCCGGACGTGCGGCCAGCTTGCGGACCGCGGCGTCCGTCATCGGTGACCAACCTCCGCCGGTGCTGAGATAGACGCTGCCCTCCCGAAGGCCCTCGAACGCCGCAAGGCTCATGGCGTCGATCGCCGCCTCGGTGACGCAAAGACGCGTCGCGTCGGAGGAACCAAGGCGAAACAGAACCTTCGAACCGCCTGTCGAAAAGCCGCGCCAATCCGGACCGCGCTCCTCTCAGCCAGTAACAACACCATCGTCATTGACATGCGCGGCCCACATGCTGCCATAAGGGCCTTCCCGAAGGGCATCACTTTGGATGGCCTCCCGGATGATCGTTGCCGGCAGGCAGCGCTCGCTGCGCAGATAGCGCCAGGTCATCGATCCCTGCCACGGCCTACGTCGTGTTGCCCAGCGTTCAGAGACGGAACTGTTGTGAGCGGGCTTTCCGGCCGGTCGAGACTAGGCAGGATCCCTGGCGATGATGCCGACAAGAGCGGCCACCCGGTCGAGCGCCTCGACGAAGGTCACGTCGTCCAGATGCTCCGCGAGACCGAAGACATCGCCCTTCGCGTCGGACAGTGGATCGAACCATCCCCGCCCCTCATGGATGACGATGACGATTTCCGCATCGCGCCGGTATTTTTGTGCCTTGCGGGTGCTTTCCTTCATGTCGAAGGTAAAGCCGGCCTGTTCCAGCACTGCTGCGCACGGGACGCGGTCCCGAAGTTCCTCCAGTTTCTGTTTTTCCATTATTTTTCTCGGCGCTTGGCGCCGCCCTTCTCTCCAGATCCATCCTTCCCGCAATTTGCGGGACCGTTTCCAGCGGTCCGCGAAGAGCAAAGGAGGCAAGGGCGCGCCATGGCAACCTGCTGATCTGCAGCTTGGCACCTCCCGTCGGTGCCAAGGCGCGGCGCAGCTTCCCTTGCCGCCTGCCGCGCGCAAGCGGCATCAAGGAGAGGAAAATGCCGGCTCAATGAGCCGGCCAGGGATGGAATTCATGCACGATCTCCAGATCGTCTTCATCGTCGAGTTCGTCGCTCGGCAGAACGCCGAACTCGTCGCCGGACCTGAACAGTGTGACCGGAACCATCAGGGTGCGGGAAAGCTGGAAGGCGTGGTTTTGCGCAAGAGAAAGATCGGTGTTCATCTGAGGCTCCACCTTTGGAGCGGGCCATTCCCGCTCGATGGCTCCCGTCAGTGTCCGGAACCGGTCGCGATCACCGCGAAGGCAAAGCCGAAGCGGCCGTAGCTTGGCTCACGGACCCCGTCAGCGGGTTGATCGACGGAGATCCGGGGCCGGACCAGGAAGCCATCCATCAAGAGCGGGATTGGGACGCCTCCATGGGCCTGCCTCCGACAAACAACGATCGTGCTGATGCGGATCTTGTTGTAGCCCTCGATACCTGACGCTACCTTCTTTTCGCTCCGGTCATCAGGTCACGGTCGATGCCTATGGCTGCTGGAGGCGGTCACAGACGACGTGAAGCCGCGAACGCTGGAGGTTCGCGATTGTGAGCCATGCGGAGCCGCCTCTTGAAAAGCCGACACGCAACCGATATATATTGAGCATAGTCGAGAGCGCTGATCCGTCGGTGCGTTGAACGATTGTTTCACTCGGCTTACCGAATTGGAGCGGACCGCATGCGGTCCGCTTTTTCGTTTCAGGGGGGATTCGTTGCATCTACTATATCTCGACGAGTCTGGTCACTCGCATGATCCAAGCTCCGACTTCTTTGTCCTTGCAGGCTTTAGCATATTCGAGCGCCAAACGCATTGGCTGGAAGCCCAGATAGATCCTGTAGCGGCGCGCTTTAGCTCAACCAATCCTCGAGAAATCGAGTTCCATGGAAACCCAATGCGCTCGGGCAACGGTACCTGGAAAGGTGTGCCTCCCAACGACAGAGTTCAAGCCGTCGTCGATATCTTGTCGCTACTGGCAGACAAGCAATTACAGTTGAAGGTCTACGCCTGCGTCATCGAAAAGAAGCTCTTCTCTCCGAACGATATTCTGGCTCGGAGCTTCGAGGAGGTGGCTTCGTGTTTTGATGGCTATCTGAAGACGCTTTATAAGAAAAAGAACCCCCAGCGCGGCTTGGTTATCCTCGACAAGAGCAACTATGAGGAGAAAATCCAAACCCTCTCTCATGTGTTCAAGCACGTGGGGCATGCCAACGGCCAACTTCGCAACTTTGCTGAAGTCCCGCTTTTTCTGGATTCGAAGGCATCGCGCCTGATTCAGATGGCGGATTTGATCGCCTACTGGATTTTCCGTCACTTTCAGTCAGGCGACCAGCGTGGCTACGACCTCATAAGGCCTTACTTTGCCCGGTATGGCATCGGGCCAGTCTCAGGTCTGCGCTGTCACGTCTCGCCGGAGACAGAGGCGCGCCTCGCATCGCTTCCCGATCCAACTCACCCGTTTCCCAATGCAACGCCGAAAGCTATTGCCGCCGACGTACCCCAAATTTCCCCGCTTGAAGATTGACACGGTGTTAGACAAGCACGCACCCATTCCGACATGCTCGGCTTCAGATGTTAGTGAAAATTCCAGCTCTTGACCTTCAGCGTATCAATATGAAGATCGGGTGTTTATCCCGGACCTGATTGCACAGAGATTTGAAAAAAGCCCATGACTTCGAGCGGCGGCAAACGGTCGTCTTCAGAGCTGCCGGAGCACCTGCCCGCCATTCATTCCGAGAAGCGACACGTCTCTTACCATCGCTCCTCTATTCACTTAGCTCTTGTCGCTTTGCACTTAATCCGGATCTTCCTCACTTTGTGTGGTTAACAGATCGTTAGCGGGCACTTCGCAATTGGCGGGCACGAGAATAAAATCAAAATGGTCGCCCGGTCCAGGAAACAAGATGGAAAGCATCGTAACCAACGGCGACGGTGACTGGGTTGTGTCGGCTTGCGGACCATCCTCGGGCATTTGCCCAGATTGCCGGAGACATAGCAGTAGTCGGCACGGCTGGTCGTACCGCAGTCTCCAGGATCTGCCGATCTAGGCAATGAAGTGACGGTAAGGCTTCGGTTAAACCGCTGGCGTTGCAGTTGTCGGCAGTGCGAGCGGCAAAAATTCTCGGACCCGATCCCGGATATTGCCTCGCCCTACGCCGAGAAGCTGAGCAAGGTGGCGAACGTCTGGGAGACCTGTTTAAGGGCGTCCACTTTCGGCTCTTGATTGACGGTCAGCGCCCCGCGCGTTTTGCCTGCGTTCTTCGCCGCGATATCAACGCTGTCCGTAACGCCATCGACATGCTTTGCAGCAATGGTCAAGCGGCAGGGCAGATCAACCGACCGAAGACGATCAAGCGCGCCATGTATGGCCGAGCGGGTGCAGAGCTTCTCAGAGCGCGGATGATGCCCATCAAATTGGGCTCATCTCCAAACAAAGTGAGGCAGACCCCGGTTAACTGCCAACCGACAGCCGTCCCTTGAAGTTGTTCTTCGATTGGGCTTCAGTTTCTAGGCAATGGCATTCAGAATCATCGGTACGCTCCACAACCCAGGAGCGGGAATTTCTCCGCTGATGGTCAACAGGCCGTTAACCAAGAAAATTTGCGACAGGCCCTCCCCCAACTCTTATAGCCGCATTTGCGTCTTTGGATCGAAAAGATTGATACTCGCCTGATCAACGGCAAAGGTGACCTGCTCTCCCCTTTTGCCGGCGAAACGCGGAGCCACACGGGCAACGATAGTCTGTCTTCCAATCGTTGTCGTCAGCATCGTATCCGGCCCGGTCGGTTCGACGACGTCAATGATGCCTTCAATGGCACCAAGCTCATGTCCTTCCACGACCTTGAGTTCCTCAGGACGCACCCCCAGAATGACGTTACGCTCGGTCAAGCCAGCAAAATCGACACCTACCCCAAGGCTGACGCCGTCGGCCACGAATTGCCAACCAGAGCCGCCGTTCATGAGACGGCCCTCAATAAAGTTCATGGCCGGAGATCCTATGAAACTGGCGACAAACATATTTGCCGGCCGCTCGTAGATCGTGCGTGGATCGGCAAATTGTTGAATATGACCCCCCTTCATGACGGCAACCTTGGTTGCAAGTGTCATCGCCTCGATCTGATCGTGCGTCACATAGACAATACTTGTGCCGAGCCGCTCATGGAGTCTCTTGATTTCGGTTCTCATCTCCACCCTGAGCTTTGCGTCGAGGTTCGACAGGGGTTCGTCGAACAGGAACAGGTCGGGGTCACGGACGATGGCACGTCCCATGGCCACGCGCTGCCGCTGGCCACCGGAAAGATTGGCCGGCTTGCGGTCGAGCAGATGGGTAACCTGCAGCATCTCCGCCGCCCGCGTCACCGCTTCGCGACGCTGGTCTGCCGCAACTCCGCGCATCTCCAAACCGAAGCCAATATTCCGCTCCACCGACATTGTCGGATACAGCGCATAGGACTGGAAAACCATTGCGATGTTGCGGTCCTTCGGCGGCAGAGCGGTCACCGAGCGATCGCCGATTGAAATATCGCCACTGGAGGAATCATCGAGACCAGCGATAATGTTGAGCAATGTCGACTTGCCACAGCCCGAGGGGCCGAGCAGAACCAGGAAGCCGCCATCCTCCAGCTCGATGTCAATGCCATGCAGGACGTCGAGCGCGCCATAGGACTTGCGGACGTTCGTAAGGGAAAGCGTGGCCATGGATTTCTCTCCTTTAACCTTTGACTGCGCCCGCAGTCAGCCCCTGGACCATTGCCCGCTGGACGATCGCAAAGACGAACATAACCGGTAGAATGCTGAGGATGCCGCCAGCCGCCAGGACGCCCCAAGGAAGCTGAAACTCTCCCACCATCAGCTGCAGCCCCACGGGCCAGGTGCGAGAGCCCTGTCCTGTCGTCAGCATGAGGGCGAAAATGAACTCGTTCCATGCCGCGATGGCTATGAAAACCGAACTTGCCACAAGGCCGTTTCTCGTGAGCGGCAGGACAATACGAACCATGGCGCCGAGCCGGGTTGAGCCATCAATGCGGGCAGCGCTTTCCAGCTCCCTGGGCGCGGCATCAAAGAAGCCCTTGAGCATCCAGACGAACAGCGGCAACAGAAAACTGGTATAGGCCAGCGCCAGACCGAACCGGCTGTCGACTAGTCCCACGGTCCGCATCATGACATAAAGAGGGATGATCATCATGACGGCGGGAAACATGCGGATGAGCAGATAGCCAAGCATAAGAGTGTTGCGGCCGCGAAACGTCATCCGCGCGAATGCATACGCAGCCAATGTGCCGGTAGCCACACAGATGGCGACCGTGACGGCGGTGACAATCAGACTGTTGGTGATCAACACCGGAAAGTTCGACTGGGTCCAGATGGCGACATAGTTCTCGAAGGTGACATGCCGAGGAATGTACTGCATCTGCGAGGTGACGATGTCGGCTTCGGGCTTCAGCGACGTCAGGAACATCCATGCCATCGGACCGATGCAAAAGATCCCGAGAATGCAGAGAACGGTATAGGTCAGCACGTCGGCAGCCAGACGCCTGCTGCGATTGGTCTTAAACATGGTGGATCATTCTTTCGTAATGCGCGATAGGCGTATGTAGATCGTGGCGAAGACCATCAGGATCAGAAACATCACCACCGAAAGAGCGCCTGCGTAGCCGAAGTTGAAGTCTCGGTATGCGGTCTGGAAAGCGTAGAGTGACAGGACCTGTGTGGCGTTTCCGGGACCGCCGCCGGTCAATACCAGCAAGAGGTCGGGGGAATTGACAAGGCTGATCACGCGCAGGATTACCGCAGCCGTGATCACCGTCTTGAGCATGGGGACCGTGATCAATCTAAACTTTGTGAGGGAGCCGGCTCCATCGACAGCGGCAGCCTTATACAGATCCTCAGGGATACCTTTCAGGCCCGCGAGGAATAGGAGCGCGAAGAACGGAAAGCCGTGCCATGCCTCCACCAATATGGTGGCAGCAAGAGCGGTGGCCGGGTCCGCGAACCACGCCTTGTAGGAGCTCAGAACGCCAATCCGGACGAGAATGTCATTGATGACGCCGAGGCGCGGATCAAGGAGAAGCGCCCACATGTGCCCCGCAACGACATTTGGCAGAAAATACGGCAGCAGGATCAAAACACCGAAGATCTTGGTGCCCGGCAGGTTCCGGTTTAGAGCGACGGCCGCAATAAAACCCAGCGTGATCTCGATCGCGACGGCTGCCGTCACCCAGATCGCGGTATTCTTCAACGAAATCCAAAAAACCCGATCTGTCATCATTTCGGCATAGTGTTTCATGCCGACCCAGCCGTTGAGGCCCGGTCTGGTGAGGCGCATTTCCCGCGCGCTGATGACAAAGCCGTAGATCGTCGGATAGGCGACCACGAGGAGCAGGAGAAGCAGGCTCGGCAGCAGTAGGAAATAGACCCAAAACCGGGTTTCCGAGAACTCCCCGAGGCGACTGAAAGGCTTGCGGCTTAAGATTGATGACATTGAAACGCGGCGATATCGCCGTCCCGACTTGAGACACGACACTCCAAAGGAGTGTCGTGCCTGAGAGAGATTAGCGAAGAGCGGCTTCGAGGCCCTCGATCATGCGATCCACAGCCTGTCCAGGCGTCAATTGACCGGTCAGAACCGACTGGAATGTCGGGTTCACCACATTTTCCGACCAACCGGCCGCACCGACAAAACTGTTCGGCAGCCGACCGAACTCCAGTGTCTCGGTGGCCGCACTGTATATCGGGTTCGATGTAATGCGCTCGTCCTTCAGCGCTGCCGTCGACGCTGGAAAATAGCCCGTCGCCTCGAGCAGAGCGATGGCCGCGTCCGTTTCACCCCAGAAGCTGATCCACTTCCACGCAGCCTCGACATTGTCGTCCTTGAAGATACCATTGCCAGCATAGGCCACCCGGGCGATATGCGCCTTGGGCCCTGAAGGCATTGGCGCCGTGGAGAACTGTTCCCCAGGCTTCAGTGCTGCAGAGATTTCGATGAGCGAACCGGTATGATGCCAGATCATGGCAGTCTGGCCGGTGCGGAAACCTTCCATGATCTGCCGGTAGCTATCGTTCGGAGCACTGGGCGGAACCACTTTCTCCTTGCGGAACAAGTCGGCGTAGAAGGTTATGGCCTCGACGGCAGCAGGCTTATCGATTGCCGCCTGGCCGTCCTTCACGATTGGCGACCCGAAGGCTTCCATCACATCGAGGACGTACTTGAATGCACCTGCGCCGCCACGCATTCCGAAGGCGTACCGATTCCTGGACGGGTCCGTCAGCTTTCGGCAGGCAACGAGAAACTCCTGAAATGTCGCAGGCGCAGAAAGGCCCGCTTCATCGAAGTAGTCTTTTCGATAGTACATCCAATCAACGAAAGCATAGGCAGGGACGGCATAGATCGCGCCGTCCTGCGACATCCCGGCCCAGCGCCCTTCAGGCAAGTTAGCCTTGCCCTCCCAGTTGCTTACGCGCTCAGTCAGATCGACAAGTGCTCCCATTGCCGTCAAGTCTGCAAAGCGTTCGGCTATGACCATACCTGTGTCTGGCCGCCCTCCAGCAACCACAGCCGACGAAATCTTCGCCATATATTCGGAGTTTGGGATGCTTTCCTGAGTGACTGAGATGTCGGGGTTCGCCGCGGCAAAAAGCTGGATGATCTTGGCCAGTCCTGCCATCTCTGACTGACTGGCAAAATGGTGCCAATAGTTGATCACCGTGGCTGCATTGGCGCTTCGCAAGCCTGCTGCAAGCGTCAATACCGCTGTCGCCGCCAAGAATTCACGTTTACTCAGATGCATTGATAACCTCCCGAGATATCAGATCGTCATTCTGATCGATCAGTGTGAGGTAACATTGTTTTTGGCTTGCGGCAATATCCCACTTCGCCGACCTCCGAATTTATCGAATTTCTTCACACAAGGCCAAGATTGCGCTGCATGGCGGCCTGAAAATGTGCCTGCAGAGCCTTCTCAGCCGCATCCGCGCTCCGCGTGCTGCAAGCTTCGAGAATATCAAGGTGCTCCCGGAGGGTGCGCACCAGAATGGGCGCGGTAGCCTTCCGCTCCAGTCTAAGCAGCCTCAAGTAGTTGTGCATGCGCCGATAAGCGCTATCGATGAGGGGGTTGCGAAGGGACTGTATGATATGACCATGCAGATCCATCTCGAGCGAATCCATCTCCAATAATTGCTCAGGTCCCAGTCCGTCACGCTCGACCCGCCGCAGAAGGCGAGAATGCCTGACTTCCAAGGCATTCATGATCTGCTCATCCCCCTGCTCCGCAAACACGCGCACCGCAGCGCGCTCGACGATCGAGCGGAATTGATAGGTGGATCGCGTCAATTCCAGCCCCGGCCTGACGAACTGAATGCCGGAGCGCGGATGGATCCTCAGGATGCCCTCAGCTTCCAGCACCCGCAACGCGTCCCGAAGCGGCGCCACGGGCACATCGACAATAGCCGAAAGCTCGTTCTGCGAGATGAATGCGCCGACCGGAACCTTCCGCTCAAACAGACTCTCGAGGATTCGTTCGTAGGCGACATCGCTGAGGCGCGGCATGCCGATGTCGGCAGCGTCCGATTTTAGGCTGCGAGGCTCTTGTAGTTTTTTCATGGCTACGATATCTACTCTCTCTGATAGATCAGTTCAACTATGTAAGCGATCAACGAGCTCCATATGCCCATTTGTAATTTTCGTATAACCCGTTTCCAGTTCGCTCGCGACCGCGTAATCGGCGATAGTCAGGTCCGTGCCGATGACGTAAACGTCGCAGCCCTGGAACTGATCTCTGAAGATGGCGAGCTGGGGCTCGGATTCATCCAGACGCTTTTCCACCCCCTGCCCGACCAGGATGAGATCGAAGCCGTCTTTCGCAATGAAGTCTGGCCGACGATCAAAGGGGAAAGGGCGATCGGGCTCGTGCACCGGGTCAACAGGCCGCGCGGCGGCAACCAGCGCGCCTACTCCCTGCCCTTTCACGAGGCGCTGCAGGTGGCGCTTTGGGATCTGGCCGCAAAGCAGGCAGGCTTGCCACTCCACAGTCTGCTTGGGAGCCGGCGCGACCGGGTCCGCGCCTATGCGAGCGGTCTCGACTTCCATTTGAGCGACGACGCGTTTTGCGCCCTGTTCGCGCATGCCGCCAGCATCGGCTATTCCGCCTTCAAGATTAAGGTCGGCCATGCGGACTTTTCCCGTGACCTTCGCCGCCTTGATCTGCTGAAACAGGTCGTGCCGGAAGGGTCGCAGGTGATGATCGACCCTAATGAAGCATGGAATTCCAAGGAAGCGCTTGTCAAACTGACGGCAATCCGGGATGCGGGCCACGATTTGCTGTGGGTGGAGGATCCGATCCTGCGGCATGATTTCGAAGGTCTGCGCACGCTCCGCCACGCCGTAAACTGGACACAGATCAACAGCGGCGAATATCTCGACCTTTCCGGAAAGCGTGTCCTGATGGACAATTTCGGCACTGATATCCTCAATGTGCACGGACAGGTTACGGACGTAATGCATATCGGTTGGCTGGCGGCCGAACTGGGCATTCCGGTCAGTCTGGGGAATACTTTCCTGGAGATTGGCGTGCACATGGCTGTGGCACTGCCTGAAGTGGAATGGCTGGAGTATTCGTTCCAGAATTTCGATCATCTGGTGGAGGCACCGATCGAGATCCGAGACGGTTACGCCTATGCGCCCGACCGGCCCGGACATGGTCTCGTGCTTTCAGAAGAGGCCCGGCATCAGTGGGCGCGGCCAAAGCGCCTTGAGCGATCGCAACTTGGGTCTGCACCGGTGAATAATCGACTGCCTGTCCTGCCCTGAATATCACGCAGAAGGCTAGCTTCGCAGTTTCGTGGCGGCCGTACTGGGCCATTAACGATGCGCCGGAACGCTGCAGCATGGGAGATAACATGACTGGAAGACTGGAAGGGAAGACGGCTGTCGTTACGGCGGCCGGACAGGGGATGGGACGTGCCGCAGCGCTTGCGTTCCTGCGGGAAGGCGCTCGCGTCTGGGCGACCGATTTGGATCCGCTGAAGCTTCAAACGCTTGGCGCCCTTGAAGGCCTCGTCACACGCAGGCTCGATGTGCTGAGCCCCCGCGCAAATCAATAATTTCTCGAAAGAAATTGACGCTCCAGATATCCTCTTCAACTGCGCGGGCTTCGTTCACAACGGCGCCATTCTCGACTGCGACGAGGACGCTTTCGATTTTTCCGTCAGTTTGAATATCCGTGCCATGTACCGGATGATAAGGGCCTTTCTGCCCGGTATGATCGAGCGTGGCGGCGGATCGATCGTCAACATGGCATCTGTCGCCTCGACCGTGATCGCCGCTCCGAACCGGTTCATCTATGGCACGACAAAGGCGGCAGTCATCGGCATGACGAAATCGGTGGCGCTCGACTATGTCAGCAAGGGCATCCGCGCCAACGCAATATGTCCCGGCACGATCGAAAGTCCGTCCTTGCAGGATCGTATGCGTGCGCTTGGCGACTACGATCATGCACGCGCCGGCTTCGTCGCCCGTCAACCCATGGGACGCCTTGGCACGCCCGAGGAGGTCGCGGAACTCGTGGTTTATCTCGCCAGCGATGAATCCGCCTTCATGACCGGTAACGCCATCGTGATCGATGGCGGCTGGGCGAACGCCTGAAGTAAATCCCAAGACAAAATGGACACCTGACATGAAACTTCTGAGATACGGCCATGGTGTTCGGTATCGCCTTCGGCTGCATCGTCGCCATCATGGCAACGAGCCAGAACATCGTGCTGAAGGCAATGGCCGTCGCCTTCGTCTGGTGGTTCCGCGGCGTGCCGCTGATCGTCCAGATCTTCTTCTGGTTCAACATCGCATTGTTCATTCCGCAGGTCGGGATCGGCACCTGGTCCATCTCCATCAACGATCTCGTGACACCGGCGCTTGCAGGTTTTCTTGCTCTGGGCCTGCACGAAGCGGCCAACATGAGCGAGATCATCCGCGGAGGCCTGACCGCGGTGGATCGCGGACAGCGCGAAGCCGCATCCTCCTTGGGCCTCAAACCACTTCAGACCCTGCGAACAGTCGTGCTCCCGCAGGCAATCCGCCTGATCGTGCCGCCGACCGGCAACCAGGCGATCGGCATGCTGAAGGCCAGCGCCATCGTCTCGGTGATTGGCATGCAGGATCTGCTGACCCAGGCACAGAACATCTATGCCCGCAACTTCCTGGTTATCGAACTGCTGTGTGTCGCCTCGCTCTGGTACCTGATCATCACCACCATCGCCTCGATCGGCCAGCACTATCTCGAACGACATCTCGCACCCAAGGGCCGCTCGTCCGGCGCGCAAAGGGCGGCCGGGCGACGTGGCTGACATCCCATCCAATTTCTCAAGCCAAGCAAAGGATCGCCATCGCAGCGCATCCATTCAGGGAAACACGGAAAAACACCCAAGGAGACAACAATGAAACTGGGTATCGACACACAGAAACTTCCCGAGTTCCGCAAGCGCGGACCGCTGGCCAGCCTAGACCATATCAAGGAACTCGGCCTTGCCGGCCTGTTCTTCCCGACGGTGCTGGACATGAGCCCGACTCTCGACACAGGCGAGCTGCGTGACATCCGCACCAGGGCTGACGAACTCGACCTCTATCTCGAGGCTGGCGTCGGCAAGATCAATCCCTATTGCAGCGCAGAGGCCCCGGAATTCCGCGCCATCGGTGATGGCGATGTTATCCTCGGCTTCACCCGCATGATCGAGGCCAGTGCCGCCATCGGCTGCCACGAACTCTGGGTATCGCCCGGGAACTTCAAATCCGAATATCGCGGCCGGCTTGCAAACGATCGGTTCCGCACGGACGTGACCTGGGACGAGCAACTGCTGGCCATCGAAAAAGTCCTGCTGAAGCTGGCACCGGTCGCCCGCGCCCATGGCGTGCATCTTAACATGGAAACCCATGACGAAATCACCTCTTTCGAGATCCTCCGCCTGATCGAGAAGGTTGGCGCGGATTGCATGGGCGTGGTCTTCGATACCGCCAACGGGCTGCAGCGCGCCGAACATCCGGTCTTCGCCGCCAGGCGTGTAGCGCCCTATGTGCGCCAGACCCATATCAAGGATGCCTATGTCGGCTATGCGCCCGGCGGCCTCGATTTCCAGACGCGGCTTGTCGGCGGCGGCGTCGTCGACTTTGAGACGATCATTCCGATCCTGGCAAAGGTGAATCCGGAACTGAACCTTTCGCTCGAGGTTGCGGCCTCCGTCGAAGACAAGCCCCGAAAGGCAAATCCACGCCAGTGCATAGAGATCGAGGATCCAATATGGCGCGCCGGCCACCCCGATCTCGACCCGGAGGAACTGGAAGCCTACCTCACCATGGTCGACATCTATGCCAAGCGTGTCGCTGCAGGCGAAATCCCTGATTGGGAGGCCTATGAAGCAAGCCAATACGGCTATCCGACCTACCAGAACCAGTCATATGGCTACCGCGAGGCCCTCGCATTTATCGAAGGATCGAAGCGCCACATCGAAACCATCCGCAGGGATAACGGGATCGTGCTCTCCACACCGAGTGCGAAACGACAGGCGGCCTGAGCGAGCGAATGCGGCATCGGCGATCCCTCTCATCGATGCCGCATTCAGAAATGCCGGGAAAGCTTGGCTTCCCGGCGCAATGAGCATATACGCAGCGATATTCTTATGAAAAAAATTATATCGCCTGACGTATTTGGAGCAGCAGATGAAAAGGGCACGTCGCCAGATCACCAAGACAGCACCTAAGGCCAGCAACGCTACTGAGGCCGCCGAAAATGCCAATGACGATGTGTCCGAGCGCATCCGCACAACACTGGCCAACGCGATCGGCGAAGGGGCACTGAAACCCGGAACCAAGATCCTCGAGGATGCCATTGCGGATCATTTCGGAGTGAGCCGCACCGTCGTGCGCGGTGCACTCGGCGTGCTTGAAAGCGACCACCTGCTGGAACGCAAGAGAAATCGTGGCACCTTCGTCGCCGAACCCGGCATCGACGAGGCGCGCGCCCTGTTCGAATCGCGCCGAAAGCTCGAACATGCCATCCTCGAACTCGTCATGGAGCGCGCCTCGGCCGAGCAGCTGGATGCCTTGGAGAAGCTGGCCGACGAGGAAGAACAGATCCATCATCACGGCGACGAGAAATCCAAGACCACGCTGTCGGGCAAGTTTCACATCGTGCTTGCCGATCTCGGCGGCAACTCTGTCTTGACGGAAGTCCTGACCAAGATCGTCGCGCGCCTCTCTCTCGTCATGGCTCTGTATGAAGAGGAGAAGCGGGACGATTGCGGCGCTGACCATCACCGAATGATTGTCTCGGCGTTGAAGGCCAAGGACTTGGCCAAAGCACAACATCTGATGGACCACCACCTAGCCGACATCGAGGGTCGTGTCCGCCTGACGGAGGGTCAGGGCGACCGGCACACGTTTATGGCGGTGCTGGAGAATTTCTCCTAGTCAGTCATTGATTTAGGCGGGCGAGACTGGATCAGCGTCGCACGATCGTTTTGCTCTTGAACCGATGTGAACCCGCAACCGTACAATGCCCCCTACCTCCGCAGCCTAGGCTGCTGTAAATGTTGCTGTCGAGGCTTATGCGCATTCTGGAACTAAGCTGTCAAACAAGGCGTCGGAACTGCCACGCCCATACCGGTCGTCAACCGGTCCGGCCGTACCGCGAACATGAGGGTGCTCCTCGGCAGGCTGATGCTGCCTCCGGGATAGACCTTCGCTCGTGGCGAGGACCGAGCCACTAAGCTGCCAGCGGCTTGATGACGCAAACTCCTTCGGCGCTACGGTCAAAGGGTTGGGACTGCCTTCATTCGAATAGTTTGACGCTGTAACCACTCGATGGAGTAGACCCGTCGGCATCCTACGGGTCTAGAACTTTTCTGTTGGGTGCGGAATGCAGTTACTTATTGCGAACGAGCTGCGTCTGATAGCGCGGCGGTTCGACCCGCTCGAAGCCGGCCTTGCGCTTGTTCCATTCTTCCGTCGGGAGAAAGAGGCTGTCGGGATCGCGCAGATTGGCGGTGATCGCCTCCAGATTAAGATCCAGCCCGAGGCCCGGGAGGTCGGGAACCGCCACATAGCCATTGTCGAGATAATTGGGCGCAAGACCGGTGACGAGGTCTTCCCAGAACGGCACGTCGAGGCCGTGATGCTCGACTGCCATCAGGCTGTTGATGGCCGCACCGCAATGGACATTGGCCATGAAGCCGATGGGCGAGCAGCAGGAGTGCAGCGCAGTCGCCAGGCCATGAGCCGCTCCGTAATCTGCGATGCGCTTGGTTTCCAGCATGCCGCCCGAGGTCAGCAAGTCCGGATGCAGGACATCGAAGGCTTGCGTCTCGATCGCCTCGCGGAAACCATCCACGAGATAGAGATCCTCACCGCCGGCAACCGGTGTGAGCAAGGCATCCGCAACCTTCTTGTGCCCCTTAATGTCATGCCAGATCACCGGATCCTCGATCCAGGCGAGGTTGAATGGCTCGAGCGCCTTGCCGATCCGGATCGCCTCATCGGCGGTGATATAGCCCTCGCCGAAATGGTCAACGCAGAGCGAGATGTCCGGGCCAACCTCCGCGCGCACCGCGCGAACGATTTCGACGGCGGTTTCGATGCCCTTTTCGGAGATCTTCGCGCCGCGACCCGATCCGGCCGCCCGGGTGCTGCGCCCGAGATCGTATTCATGCCGGGTTGCCGAGCCAACAAGCGCCCCTTCGGTGGTTTCAAACAGCTTCGGCGGCAGGTCGAACTTGATGAAGGTAAGGCCCATGTCGGCACGGGCGCGCACCGCCTTGGCATAAGCGTCCGGCGTCAGATGTTCCGGCGCGGGCGTATCGCCATAGATGCGCACGCTGTCGCGATATTTGCCGCCGAAGAATTGATGGCAGGGGACACCGTAAATCTTACCGACGAGGTCCCAGAGCGCGATCTCGATGCCAGAAATGCCGCCGCCCTCGCGGCCGTCGCCGCCATAGAGCTTCAAAGCGTTGAAGATCATGTCGACATTGCACGGGTTCTGGCCCAGCAGGAAGCTCTTCAGCCTCAGGGCGCTTTCCGGATGCCCTCCGTCTCTCACCTCTCCCAGGCCGTAAATGCCCTGGTTGGTGTCGATCCGGATGATGGGATAATAGCAGATGCCGGTGACAACGGCGATGCGCATATCGGTGATGCGGATTTCAGACGGCCGCGAATGGGTGCGGACGGCGTTTTCGACCGCCTCGATCGCACTCGCCGGATTGACGGGCTTGTTCAATGTCATTCTCCTGAGTTGTCATGGCCGGCCTTGGGAACCGGCCTGCGGATAGGATCAGAGCGCGTTCAGACGCGCGCCGGACTGCCGGTCGAACACATGGACGAGATCCGCGGGCACCGTCGCCTCGAACGCCTCGCCGGCCGTGACCTGGTTCTCCCCATCGACGACGGCGACGATATCGCGTCCCCCGACGTCGAAGGTCACATGCGTCAGCGCGCCGGTTGGCTCGACGAAGCGGGCGGGACCGGTCAGCCGCGTGCCGCTGCCGCGCGCCGTCAGATGCTCGGGACGGAAGCCGAGGGTCACCGGCCTGCCCTCTTCCAGACGTACGCCATCCACGCGGATGGCCTCGCCGCCGGAGAGCCTTGCCAGCGGCCCGCGGTCGTCTCTGCCACCAACGGCTTCGACGAAGTTCATCGCCGGCGTCCCGATGAAACCGGCCACGAAGAGATTGGCCGGTTTGCGGTAGAGCTCCATCGGATGCCCCTGCTGCTCGATGCGGCCGCCATGCATGACAACGATATGATCGGCCAGCGTCATCGCCTCGATCTGGTCATGGGTGACGTAGACGGAGGTCGTGCGGACCTTCTGGTGCAGCGCCTTGATCTCGGTGCGCATCTGCACGCGCAGCTTGGCATCGAGATTGGACAACGGCTCGTCGAAAAGAAAAACCTGCGGGTTTCGCACCACCGCGCGGCCCATCGCCACGCGCTGCCGCTGGCCGCCCGATAGCTGCGAAGGCCGGCGGTCGAGAAGCGGTATCAGGCCCAGCATGCGCGCCGCCTCGGCAACCCGCGTCTCGATCTCGGCTTGCGACTTCTTCGCGAGCTTCAGGTTGAAGCCCATATTCTCCGCCACCGTCATGTGCGGATAAAGAGCATAATTCTGGAACACCATGGCGATGTTGCGCTCGCGCGGCGTCAGTTCGTTGACGACGCGGTTGCCGATCGAGATTTCGCCACCTGTTGTCTCTTCCAGCCCGGCAATCATCCGAAGCAAAGTCGACTTGCCGCAGCCGGAGGGGCCAACGAGTGCGACGAATGCTCCGTCCTCGATCTTCAGATCAAGGCTGTGAATGACGTCTACCGCGCCAAAACTTTTTCTGACACCAGTCATCTGAACCGAAGCCATGACTTTCTCCTTTTCCTATGGGATCTGCCGGGCGGTAAACCGCCCGGCATGTTCTCCTCAGCCGGCCCGACGCATGGTGCGTTCCCAGCCGGAGGCCACTTCATCCATGGCATCCTTCGGCGAGGCCTGTCCGAGCAGCGTCTTGGAGAGACCCGCGCGAAGCTGGGCCTCGACCGCGCCCCAATAGGCGTCACGAGGATTGGCGACAGCGGTTTTGAGTTGCTGCGCCATGACCTCCGTGAAGCCATAGGTCGAGATGACTTCGGGATCCGTCAGGACGGACAGGCGGGCCGAGGCGTTGCCCTTTTCCATCGAGCGCTTGGCCCATTCACGGCTGGTGATGAACTGGACGAATTCGAAGGCCCAACCGGTATTGGGACCCTTGGCCGGCACGGCAAAGCTCCATCCACCCAGCGACGAGCGGCTGTCGGCGGCACTTTCGGCACCGGGAACCATGGCCCAGCTCCATTTGCCCTTTGTCTTCGACTTGTCGGACCTGTTGATGGGCGTGGCCGATGCATTAAGCGTGATTGCCATCGCATAGCGGTCGTTCTGGCCGTTGGCGATGATCTCGTCCCATTCCCAAGTCAGCGCATCCTGCGGCACGACGCCGTGCTTGTTGAGCAGGCTCGCGTAGAAATCCAGACCGGCAACCGATTTCTCATTGTTGATCCAGATGTCCTTGGTCTTGCTGTCATAGAAGCCGCCGCCGGCCGAGAGCAGATAGGGGCCGAAATGGTCGACGATGGCGCCACCCTGGCGGGCGCAGTAGCCGACGCCGAACCGGTTCGGCTTCCCGGCCTCCGTGAGCTTCTTCGCCGCATCCAGATATTCCGCAAACGTCGTCGGGGGTGCCTTGATGCCGGCCGCCTCGAGCAGTTCGGGCTGGTAGTGGAGAATATAGGTCGTGCTGCGATACGGTACGCCACGCTGGACGCCGTCAATGCTGGCGAGGTCGAGCGAGGCCTGCGAGAACTCGTCCATGCCGAAATCGGCCGCATATTTGCCGCCGGCCTTCTGCATCAGCTCGTTCACATCGGCCATGTAGGGATGCATCCATCCGATCATCGACGCGCCCATCTGCATGACGTCGAAGCTCGTGGTGCTGCCGCTGGTCAATTCGGCGCGGGCGCGGGTGATCAGGGGCTCATTGGGCAACTGGATGTATTCGACATCGATGCCTGATTCCTTGCGGAAGGCGGGAATGGCATCCTCGATGATCGTTCCCTTCCACGGCGCGCTGTCGCCGAGGACGGTCAGCTTGGCAGGCTTGCTCTGGGCAAGCGCCGGCGTGAACAGCGTCGAGCTCATCAGCCCGGCGCCGGCCACCGTGGCGGCCGATCCGATCAACATGGTGCGGCGGTTGATCGAAAGCCCGCCTTGGGTTTTCCCGTTTTTGTCGATAGTCATGGTTTTCCTCCTCCTTTGGTCTTTACTTCACGGTTCCCGAAGACAGTCCCTGCACGAGGTGCTTCTGGACGATCATCGAGAAGATGATGACGGGGATGACGACAAGCACGCCGGAGGCCGTAATCGCGCCCCAGTTGGTGCCGGTCTCACCTCCGGCATAGCTTGCGAGCAGCACCGGCGAGGTGCGCGTCGCGTTGTTGGTCAGGATGGCTGCGAAAATGAAGTCGTTCCACGCGAGTAGCAGCGACAGGATGGCGGCGGTCACGATGCCCGGTCGCGCCAGAGGCAGCACGATCTTGCGAAAGGCCAGCATGCGGGACGCGCCGTCGATATAGGCCGCCTCCTCCAATTCCTTCGGCAGATTGGCGAAATAGTCCTTCATGACCCAGACGATCAGCGGCAGGCTGAAAGTGGTATAGGCGATGATGACGGATGCCAGCGTGTTGGACAGGCCCGCCGCCTTGAAGAGCACGAAGAGCGGCAGGAGGATCGCCACCGGCGGCAGCATGCGCATGATGAGCAGCGTGATCATCGCCACGCTCTGGCCCGGAAAGCGGAACCGCGCGAAAGTGTAGGATGCGGGGATGCCGATCAGCAGCGACAGGGTGACGGAGGCTGTGGTCACCATCAAGGAATTGCCGAACGAGGCGAGGAAATCCGACTGCGTCAGCACCTGCACGTAATTTTCGAAGGTCGGCACCCAGAAGAAGACCGGCGGATTGGTAAAGATCTGCTCTCGTGTCTTCAGCGAGATGCCGACGATCCACAGGAGCGGGAAGACGAAGACGAGGAACAGCGTCACCAGACCGACATAGGTCAGGACATTCCCGATGAGCTTGCGGCGCTTGCCGCGGGCGAAACCGGCCATTACTGGATCTCCTTTCGCTTGGTGGCGAAGATGAAGCAGACGCAAAAGATCAATACGATGAACAGCATGACCCATGATGAGGCCGCAGCGAGCGTGAGGTCGAAGGACAGGAACGAGGCCTCGAACGTATAGACCGACAGAAGCTTGGTGGAATTGGCCGGACCACCGCCGGTCATGACCCAGATGTTCTCGAACGAGCGGAACTCGAAGATGGTCCGGAGCAGAACGGCCACGACGATGTAGGGCATCAACAGAGGCAGCGTGACATGGCGGAAGGTTTGCCAGGGGCTGGCGCCATCGACCGCGGCAGCCTCCACCGGCTCGCTTGGCAGCGATTGAAGGCCGGCCAGAAGCAGGATGGCGACGAATGGCGTGTTCTGCCAGACATTCACGATTCCGACGGCAATCAGGGCAAGATCCGGATCTCCGAGCCAAACGGTATTGGTGCCGAGGATCGCGTTGATCAGGCCATAGCTCGGATCCAGTAGCAGCTTCCATGTCAGGGCAGCGACGATCGGGGTGATCATCATGGGGATGATCAGCGCAGTGCGGAAGACCCGGACGAACGGGACGCGGCTGTTGAGCAGAAGCGCGACAGACAGACCGAACAGAAGTTCAAGCAGGACCGTCGAGATCGTATAGCCGATGGTGAGCATCAGGCTCGACCGGAACAAGGGATCCGTGAACAGGTCCTGGTAATTTGCCAAACCGACGAACTGCCCCGCAAACAGGCCGCTATCGATCTTCCAGCCCTGGAAACTCAACAGCAGCGAGAATGCCAGCGGAATGCCGAATACGAGCAGGCTCGCGACGACTGTCGGCACGATCGTCAGCGGGACGAAGATCCGGTCCTGAAACTTGATCCATGCATTGCGCCGGTCGAACAGGACATCCTCGTCCGCCGTGGCGGCATAGGGTCCTGCGGGTTCCAATTGCTGAACCGCCATTGTCTTCTCCTCCATTCTCACTTTGCCGTGGCAAGCGCCCGCACGAGGCCCGCAAAGGCGAGCATTCCGGGATCGTCGAGCCCCACGCTTTTCTCGGAGAAGAACTTGGCCCTCCCCATTTTGCACGGCCGGTCACGATAGGCTTCGAGCGTGCGCTCGGCCGCATCGACGCCTGCCTTTCCGGCTTGCGCCGCATCCGTTTTTCCCTCGAGCGCTGCAGCCAGGGCATCCATCATGTCCAGCACTGTCTTGTCGCCGAGCTTGGCACCGCCGCGCGCCATCATGCCGTCGCGGGCCGCACCGACCAAAGCCGACAGATCGGCCCAATCCACCGGCCGGTCCTTCGTCTGCTTTGCAAGCAGGAGCATTGCACCGGCAAACAGGGTGCCGAGGCTGGAGCCGGTCGCCGACATGCCGGCGCGGGCCAGCTTGCCAAAGGCCTCGCTCACAGAGGTCGCCGTCTCTGGCGCGGCCGCTGCCATTCCCCCAATGACGCGCACCAGCATCGACCCCGTGTCGCCATCACCAAGCTTGGCGTCGGCGGCGTTGAGTGCCTGCTCCAAATCGACCATGGCATGATTGGCCCGCCGCACGCCTTCGGCGATCTGCGCAACGGTCAGCTCCATCAGCCAACCCTCCAGAACGGGCATTCGGCCGGCGCAAGCAGAAGGCGCTTCAGCTCTTCATCCAGATGAAACAGGCTGACGGAGGCGCCCTGCATCTCCATCGACGTGACGTAATTGCCAATGAGCGGCATGACGACGCGAAGCCCTGCTTCGGCGAGTTTCTTATGCACGCGGCGGTAGAGGATGAACAATTCTTCGATCGGCGTTGCGCCCAGGCCATTCACGAGCACCGAAACCTCCGCGCCGGAGGGTGGAAGATCTGCCAGCAGTCTCTCGACCATCTCGTCCGCCACCGCATCCGACGGGCGAAGCGTGTCGCGCCAGATGCCCGGTTCGCCGTGAATGCCGATCCCCATCTCGATTTCGTTTTCGCCGAGCTCGAAACTTGGCTTGGCGGCGGATGGCAGGCGGCAGGCGGCCAGTCCCACCCCGATCGTGCGCGTCATCGCCACGGCCTTCGCCGCCAGGCGCGTCACCTCTTCGAGATCGGCACCGGCCTCGGCCGCCGCGCCGGCGCATTTATAGGCATAGATCAGGCCGGCTACGCCGCGCCGACGCTCGATCTCGTCCGGTCCGCCGCTGGCGATGTCATCAGTGCCGAGAACGGTCGTGCAGCGAATGCCCTCATCCTCCAGCATCTCGCCGGCCATGTCGAAATTCATGCGGTCGCCGCCGTAATTGCCGTAAAGGCGCAGAACGCCCTGGCCGCCATCGGCAAGACGGATGGCCTCCATGCAGCTGTCGACATTCGGTCCCTCGAAGACATTGCCGATCGAGCAGGTATCGAGCAGTCCCGGGCCGACATAGCCGCAGAAAAGCGGCAGGTGGCCTGAGCCTCCGCCCGAAGCAATTCCGACCTTTCCCTTCCGCGCAGCCTCGGCACGGCGGATCACGCGACCGGCCGATCCATCGCGCATCAGCGACGGGTGGGCCAGGGTCAAGCCGTCCAGCGCCTCGTCGACGTAATGAGCGGGATCGTTCATCAGCTTCTTCATGGCATCGTCTTTCGATCGAGATTGGCGTAGAAATTCATTGCGTTGTCGTGGAAGAGCATGCGCCGCTCCGCCTCGCTCATCGGCATCACGATGGCCCGTTTAGGATCGTCGTAGTCCCAGTGCGGATAGTCGGTGGCGAACATCATCCGGTCGAAGCCGATGAGGTCGAAAAGCAGCCGCAAATCGTCCCGCTGCTCCGGCTCTTCGGCGGGCTGGGTGGTGAACCACACATTCCGCTTCAGATAGTCCGACGGCGGGCTCTTGCAGAGCGGTGTCTCGCTGCGCAGCTTGCGCCAGTGATTGTCCAATCGCCAGCCGAGCGAGGGAACCCAGGCAAATCCCGCCTCGATCATCACCACCCGTACCTTGGGGAAGATTTCGAAGACACCTTCGAGGATCATGCTCGCCACCTGCGCATGTGCGCTGTGGGTAAGAACATGATGATCCTCGATATAGTAATCCGGCCAGCCGCTGGGTGACGGCGCATAGGGAGAAGGACCGCCGACATGAAAACCGATCGGGATATTGGTGCGCTCGGCAGCTTCAAAGATCGGCCAGTAGCGCTTGCGGCCGATCGGCTCCACCGAGCGCGAGCCGAGCTGGATCTGCGCAAAGCTGCGATCTCCCGCACGGCGCTCGATCTCCTTCACCGCCAGTTCGGCATCTTCAGCGCAGATATGGATCGATGCCTTGAGCCGCTTGTCCTTCGAGGTGAACTCGTCGATTTGCCAGTCATTGGTGGCGGTGCACAGGGCTGCCGAAAGATCCGTGTTGCGGGCATTGTTGGCGCCGACGATCGGCTGCAGGATGCCGAACTTGACGCCGTGGGCGTCGAGATGCTGCTCCTGCATGAATTCGAGATCGGAGCCGGGCGGATGGCCAGTCGGTGGCCATGCATCCCGCCTTGCGGTCTCCGGCGTGAAACGGGGATAAGGGCCGCCGCGTCCGGCATAAACGCAATGTGCCAGGGCGCCATAGCTGTCGAGATGGTCGCGCCAGCGCTGCTCCAGGTAAGGATGCAGCGCCTTCTTGTGCTTCAACGCCGGATGGATGTCGCAATCGATGAATTCGAACGCCGGCGCGGCCTGAACCGCACCGTCTGTAGCCTCAACAGCGGCGCTCATTGCAACGTCTCCAGCAAACGTGGATAGGTGGCGAGCGGATTGTCGTGCATCATCTTGGTCCGAACGCGCTCCGGCACACCGGCGGCGATAACCTGATCGCCGTCGAACTGCCAATGCGGATAGTCGGATGCAAACAGCAGCATGTCTTCCGAGCCGATCTGGTTCAGCACGCGCTCGAGGATTGCGGGATCGGACGGTCCGTCTATCGGCTGTGCCGTCAACCTGACATGGCGGCGCACAATATCGATCGGAGATTCGTTAACCCACGGCACTTCGGGACGGACGGCGCGCCAGGTCTTGCGCGCCCGCCACAGAAAGCCCGGCAGCCAGGTCACGCCGCTTTCGATCAGCACGATCTTCAGCCTCGGGAATTTGAGGAAGACGCCCTGCGCAATGAGGCTCAGCAACTGGCTCTCGAAGGCGTGGGTGTTGCTGACATAATCCTGCAGGTAATGGCTCGGCCAGCCATTGGTGGTCGGCGCATAGCGGTACAGGCTGCCGGCATGCAGGCCGATCGGCAGATCGTGGCGCGCTGCCGCTTCGAAGATCGGCCAGTAATGCTGCTTGCCAAGCATGGTGTCGAGCCCGACCGGCATGAGGACCTGCACGAAGCGGCGATCATCCGCCAGCCGCTCGATCTCCTCGACCGCGAGCGCCGGATTCTGCGTCGGCACGACGATGGAGGCTCTCAGCCGCGGATCGCGATCCAGCCATTGCGCCTTCACCCAGTCATTGACGGCGGAGCAGATCGCTTGCCCCATTGTTTCACTGATCGAGAAGGAGCCGCCATAGAGGACATTGCAGATGGCCAGGCTTGAACCGAAACCATCGAGCGCATGCTTCTGCAAGAGATCGAAATTGCTGCCGGCAATCGTGTCGCCGTCGCGCCAGTCCGGACGGCAGGCGAGCGGTGAATTCGGCAGATAGCTGGCCGGCTGGAAATTGTCCTGACCGCGTGCCACGAAGGCTTCCCGCCAATAATCGCTCATATAGGGCAGGAGCGCCTTTATGCTTGGGACGCCTGGATGGATATCGCAATCGATCGCATGTGAAGCTGACAAGACGGACCTCCTCCTTCCGGCTTGCGTCGCGAGCCTAGAGCTCGACGACGATGTATCGTTCTTCGACGGTGACGCCGAAGGTCTCTGCCTTGTATGGCCCGCGCACGGACGATCCGGGCTCGACGCTCAATTCGTAGGGCCTGGTGCGGAATCGCCGCGGATCGCACCATGATTGACCGGTTCGCAGGTCGAATTCCCAGCTGTGCCAAGGGCAGCGGACGAATTCTCCCGGGCGGGAATGACAGAAGGTCCCCGGTTCGCCGGATGTCGTCATTCCGACTGTCGCTCCTGAAGCCAGGCTTCCGCCCTGGTGCGGACAGGCATCGGAAATTCCGAAGAGTTCCCCGTTCACGTTGAAGACCGCTATGGCGCGACCTTCGACATGCACGAGCTTTTGCGATCCCGGAGGGATCTCCGCCAAAGCGGCCACGACATGTTTTGCCAAGTGACTATACCGGACGACATGAGGTCTCCTCCCTCGCCATCCAGCTCCTCCCGTTTGTTAGGGTGGAAGCTAACATCGAAAACAAACAAGCGCAACATTGTTTTGTAAATTGCCGCAACACTTGACGAGAACGTGCTCCTGCGTCACAACGATGCAGGGCAGAAGGTGGGTGCAAATGGCGTCGAAACGCATAACAATTCAAGATCTTGCCGACAGCCTCGGCCTGTCCAAGTTTTCCGTCTCGCGCGCCCTGTCGGGCAAGCCCGGCGTGGGAGAGGCAACCCGCAGCCGGGTTATCCGCGCCGCCCATGCCATGGGTTACCGGCTCGGACAGGAAATCGCTCCGCCGGCCGGAAACATTCTCTTCATGCGCCAGGAGATCGATCCGGTCAGCAGCGAATTATGGCTGAACATCATGCACGGCGCCGAACAGGAGGGGGAGCGGCTCGGTCTCTTCATTCTGCCGAGGCAGGCACGGCATCTCAACGACACCACGCAGCTCGATCCATCGGTCGTCGGCATCATTCTCGCCGTTCCACGCCCATCCGAATGGTCCGCCCTCGCATCGAAAACCGGACTGCCCGTGGTTTGTGCAAGTTATGCCGCGCCCATGGAGCACATAGACCAGGTCGTCGGCGCAGATTGGGAGTCCGGTTTCGGCGTGGCCCAGATGCTGCTGAAGCTCGGCCATCGCCGCATGGCCTTCGTGCATGGCAGCGCCACGCCGATGGGGCGCGTCGAGCGTTTCCGCGGGTTCCGCGACGGCGCCGCCACAATACCGGACAGCGTGGTGGATGACATCGTCTTCGAAGAGAACGAAGGATTCAGGAGCGCCTTTCTCGACTATATCGGCAAGGATCATGAGCCGACGGCGCTCTTCTGCGCCCATGACGGCATTGCCATTGCGGTGGTTTCCGAGTTGCTGCGCCTGGGTATCCGCATCCCGGAGGATATTTCCGTGGTCGGATTCAACGATTTCGCATCCGCCATGCACGTCGCGCCCAGGCTGACGACGGTACGCACGCCCCAGGTGGAGATGGGCGCGGCCATGGTCCGCTGCATCTATGATCGGGCCGTCAGCGTCGAGGCAAGAGGCCGGCCGCCTGTGCGCCTTGCGCTCGTATCAGAAATCATCGAGCGCGAATCGACCGGACCCTGCAGTGCATCGAGCTGGCTGTCCCGCGTCCGCCCTCCGGCAAAATAGGGGCACAAGGCGCAGGCCGGATCGCCGTGCTCTTGACGGCCCGCATTCTCCTCACCAAGCGCCACCTTGCGCCTTGACATTGCCGCTGCGCGATGGAATCTTAAATAGGAACTGATGCGGTTCATATTTGAATTGCATGCACAGCTTTGCTGGAAGCGCCTGTTCCTGTACTCGGCAACCTAACCATGTTTGCCTTCAACCGCATTTTTTTGCGTCTCAGGTTGACGGATGGATTAGGGCAAAACTAAGCTGGGGATGGACGGGGAGGAGGAACCCCGGCCGCATGATTTCGGGAGGAGATCACAATGTCTAAGAAGTACCGCAGCCTATTGAGCGCTACAGGCCTGATGCTTGCGCTGATCCAGCCGGCCATGGCTGCCGAGAAGACCGAGGTACTGCATTGGTGGACCACGGAAGCGCAGTCGAAAGCCGTCAAAGTGTTTGCCGACGCCTTCAATGCCGCAGGCGGCCAATGGGTGGACAATGCCATTGTCAATGGCGATGTCGCAAAGCCGACGGGTATCAACCGCATTGTCGGCGGAAACCCGCCGACGGTGATGATGATGAATGCCGGCAAGCAATTCGGCGAATTGGCCGATGCCGGCCTGCTGCGCAACCTGGACGATGTCGGCAGCGCGGAGAATTGGAAACAAGTGCTGCCTGCCGATGTGCTGGAGGCAGTCAGCCGCGACGGCCACATCTATGCGGTGCCAGTCAATCTCCAGACGCCGAACTGGCTGTGGTACAACAAGGCACTGTTCGAGAAGTTCAAGGTTCAGGAGCCGAAGACCTGGGAAGAGTTCTTCGCGGCAGCCGACACATTCAAGGCAGGCGGCGTGATTGCCCTGGCCTTCGGCGCTCAACCCTGGCAGCAACACCAACTCTTCAACGGCGTGCTGGCGGGGGCTGGTGGACGTGAACTCTACCTCTCGATCTTCCGCGACAAGAAGCCGGAGGCCACCGAGACGCCGGAATTCAAGCGCGTTGCGGAAGTCTATGCCAAGATCCGCAGCTATACCGATCCCGGCACGCCCAACCGCTCCTTCAACGAGGCGGCCTCCATGGTAATTACCGGAAAGGCCGCCATGCACATCATGGGCGATTGGGAAAAGGGTGAATTTTCCGCAGCAGGCTGGGTCGCCGGCAAGGATTACGGCTGTGTGCTGGGCCTTGGCGAGCAGAATTTCCTGATGGACTCGAACGTCTTCATCATGCCGAAAGCGAGCTCGGAAGCCGCGTCTCAGTCGCAGGCGCTGATGGCGAAGATCATGCTCGACAAGGATGTTCAGGTGAACTTCAACAATTTGAAGGGCTCTATGCCTGTCCGCAACGATGTTGACACATCCGGTCTCGACGCCTGCTCTAAGATCGGACTTGAGGTTCTGAAAGATCCGAGCAAACAACTGGCAGGCCCGGACTGGCTGGCCGGTGCGGACATGCTGAACTCACTGGCCGATGTCGTCGTGCAATATTGGGCGACGCCCTCGCAGACCCCGGAAGAGTTTGCGCAGAAATACGCCGCCGTGCTTGAGCAATTCCAGGATTGACCTGGCGAGGCGGCAGTCTCTGCCGCCTCATACCCCCGTTTGGCACCCGCCTCCAAGGCGTTTGGCAGATGCCTCTCACCGCCTTTCACCGCCCGGCACCCAAAGCAGAGCACGGAACCACCATGAAGCAGCGACCTATCCGCTGGAGCGTCTATGTCGGCCTGATGCCCGCCATCCTGATTGTTGTCTTCGCCTATCTCGGCACGATGATCTGGACGGTCGGCATTTCGTTCACGGATTCGCGCATGCTCCCGGCCGCCCGCTTTGCCGGGGTGAACCAGTATATCCGCCTGTTCGCCACGGATCGCTGGCTCACATCCATCCAGAACATGGTGATCTTCGGCGTTCTGATGATCGGCATCTCGCTCGTGCTGGGCTTTCTGCTCGCGGTTGCCATCGACCAGCGGGTCCGGGCAGAAGGCGTGCTGCGCACCGTCATTCTCTATCCCTATGCGATGAGCTTCATCGTCACCGGCCTTGTCTGGCAGTGGATCCTCAACCCGACGCTCGGAATTGAAAAGACCGTTCGGGGCTGGGGCTTCGAGAGCTTCCGCTTCGATTGGATCGTTGGACAGGACACCGCGATCTATTGTGTCGTGCTCGCCGGCGTCTGGCATGCCGCGGGGCTGGTCATGGCCATCATGCTGGCGGGTCTGCGCGGCATCGATCCGGATCTCTGGAAGGCGTCCCGCATCGACGGGATCAAACCCTGGCGCTTCTACCTGCACATCGTCATTCCGGTCCTGCGGCCGAGCTTCATCAGTGCGACGGTCCTCCTATCGCTCGGCGTCGTCAAACTCTACGACCTGGTGCTGGTGCTGACCGGCGGCGGCCCCGGCTTCTCCTCCGACGTCCCGGCGAAATTCGTCATGGATTACCTCTTCCAGCGCCAGAACATCGGCCTTGCCACCGCAGCCGCGACCACGCTTCTCGTCACGGTTCTCTGCGTGCTGACGCCCTGGCTCTACGCAGAATATTTCCGCCGCCAGACGCCGAAGGGATAAGCCGATGACCACGCACCACCCAAGCGAGGGTCCAAGCGGACCTGCCCCCAGGCGTATCGGTCCGGCCCGAATCGGCATCTATGCCTTCCTGCTGATATCAGCCCTCTTCTTCCTTCTGCCGCTTTACGTCATGCTCGTAACCTCGGTGAAGCCGATGGCGGAAATCCGGGAAGGCGGGCTCTTTGCGCTGCCCTCGGCCGTGACATTCGAGCCCTGGATCCGGGCCTGGTCAAGCGCCTGCACCGGCCTTGATTGCCGCGGCATCAGTCCCGGTTTCTGGATCTCGGTGAAGATCCTGATCCCCTCCGTCATCGCATCGATCCTGATCGGCGCGATCACCGGCTATGCCCTTTCCTTCTGGCGGGCCCGCGGCGCCAATCTGTTGTTTGCCGCGCTGCTCCTCGGCGCCTTCCTGCCGTATCAGGTCTTCATCTATCCGCTGGTGCGCATCTATTCCGCTACCGGCCTGTTCAGCACGATCTACGCCCTGGTGCTGACCCATGTGATCTTCGGCCTGCCGGTGATGACGCTGCTCTTCCGAAACTATTACGCAGGGATACCGATCGATCTGTTCAAGGCGGCGCGCGTCGATGGCGGAAAGTTCTTTTCGATCTTCTTCCGCCTCATGCTGCCAATGTCCATTCCGATGCTGGTCGTCGCCGTCATCCTGCAGGTCACCGGCATCTGGAACGATTTCATCATGGGCCTGACCTTTGGCGGCCTCGCAAATCGTCCGATGACCGTGCAGCTGACCAATCTCGTGGCACCGACGGAGGGCGAGATCGCCTATAACGTCAACATGGCGGCGACGATCATGACCGCTGCCGTCCCCCTCATCATCTACTTCATTTCAGGCCGCTGGTTCGTGCGCGGCATCGCCGCCGGCGCGGTCAAAGGGTAAGTCATCATGTCCAGCGTTTCCCTGCGGAACTTGAAAATCTCCTTTGGCGCAGTCAACGTGCTGGAAACCCTCAATCTTGAGGTGGCGGAGGGAGAATTCATCGTGCTGCTCGGCCCTTCGGGCTGCGGCAAATCCACCCTTCTCAACGCCATAGCCGGCCTGCTGGACCTGACCGAGGGACAGGTCTTCATCGGCGGCCGGAACGTCACCTGGGCAGAGCCCAGCGAGCGTGGAATAGGCATGGTCTTCCAGTCCTACGCGCTCTATCCGCGACTGACCGTCGAGGGCAATCTCTCCTTCGGCCTGAAAATGTCCGGCATGCCCAAGGCCGAGATTGCCCGGCGCGTGGCCGATGCAGCCCGCATCCTGCAGATCGAGCCGCTGATGAAGCGCCAGCCGGCGCAATTGTCCGGCGGACAGCGTCAGCGCGTCGCCATTGGCCGGGCTTTGGTTCGCAATGCCAGCGTTTTGCTCTTCGACGAACCGCTTTCCAATCTGGATGCCAAGCTGCGGACCGAATTGCGCGTCGAAATAAAGCGGCTGCACAAGGCGCTCGGCTCCACCATGATCTTCGTGACGCATGATCAGGTCGAGGCACTGACGCTGGCGGACCGCATCGCCGTCATGCACAAGGGCGTCATCCGCCAATTGGCCAGCCCCAAGGAAATCTATCAGAGGCCCGTCGATCGTTTCGTGGCGAGTTTTGTCGGCTCGCCGCAGATGAATTTCCTCTCCGGCCGGATTGTCCGTCGCGATGAGGCGCTGGCCTTCAGACTGGATGGCAGCGGCGAGATCGGCCTCAACGGCTATGACTTCACGCATCCGGTGTCTGACGGCCAGGTTGCGACACTCGGCATCCGGCCGGAACAGGCTCAGCTTCAGCCTTCGCCGCAGCACACGGAAAGCCTGGAACCAACTTTCACCATCGATGAGCCTATGGGACCCGATACGCTGCTCTGGGGCACATTGGGGGGAGAGACGTTTTCGCTGCGAACCACATCCGACCACACGCCGAACCTCGGAACGGCAATGCCGATCTACGTCAACCCGGCGCAGGTTTCGCTTTTCGATGTTGCGGGGGAGCGGCTTTGACCCGCTCCGCCGCTAAGATGCGGCTATCGCAGGAGGCTTTGCCCACCATCGATCCACACGGGCGAGCCGGTAATGTGACGGGCATAGTCCGAGGCCAGGAAAGCGATGATCTCCGCCACGTCCTCGCTGGTACCGGCCTTGCCGCCAGTGATCGGAATGTCACCCTCCGGCCAGATCACCGGAATGCGAGCGGCATCCTGGTTGCGCTTGATGGTGCTGTCGGGAATGTTGGTCTCGATCAGGCCGGGGCAGACGGCGTTGATGCGGATTTTACACTTGCCGAGCTCAAGCGCCAATTGCTGGACCATTGCAAGCTGCGCAGCCTTGGTCGCCGCATAGGCCGTGGCGCCCGCCGTCGTGAAGGTGCGGGTCCCGTTGATCGAGGACACGACCACGATCGACCCGCCCCCCGCAGCCTTGAGGTGGGGAACCGCATAATGAAGCGTGAGATAGGTTCCGCGCAGGTTGATGGCGATCGTCTTGTCCCATTCCTGCGGCTGAAGGTCTTCAATCGGCGCCCACACGCCATTGATGCCGGCATTGGCAACGACAATGTCCAGCCTGCCCCAGGCGGAGGCGATCCGCTCGACGGCGTACTTCATCGCTTCCTCTTGGCTGACATCCCCCGTCAGCGCCAGCGCTTCGCCGCCCGCTTCTTCAATCTCTTCCTTCGTCTTGACGATCTCGCTCTCGGTCCGGCTCAGCACGGCAACCCTGGCGCCACGCTTTCCCAGCATCAGTGCCGCAGCCTTGCCGATTCCCGAGCCAGCGCCCGTCACCAGCGCCGTCTTGCCCGTCAAATCCATCAGTCATCCTCCCTGAAAATGCGAGAAATCGCTGTTATTTTCTACCGCAATTTTGATTGGCGGGACAAAACAATTTTTGTCGCGGGCTTAATAAGTTTCCGTTTTCACGACCCTTCCAACGACATGAGGAGAAATGTCATGACCACTGCAACCACCGCCGCAAGGCCGCCCCGCTTCATGCACACCATGATCCGGGTGGGGGATCTTCAGCGATCGATCGATTTCTACACGAAACATTTCGGCATGGAGGTCATCCGCACAATCGACGTGCCGGAGGGCAAATACACCAATGTCTTCATTGGCTATGGCAGCGAAAAGACCGATCCGATGATCGAGATGACCTATAATTATGGCGTCGAGACCTATGAGAGGGGCAATGGCTTCGGTCATCTGGCCGTTGGCGTGCCCGATATCTACGCCGCTTGCGAGACAATGCGGGCAGAAGGCGTCACCATCGTGCGCGAACCCGGTCCCGTCAAATTCGGCACGACCGTCATAGCCTTCGTGGACGATCCCGATGGCTATCGCATCGAGCTTATCCAAGAAAGCAACTGAGGAGAGATCCATCATGGAATATACACGACTGGGAAAATCGGGGCTTGAAGTCTCTCGCATCTGCCTCGGCTGCATGACCTTCGGCGAACCCGACCGGGGCAATCCGAAATGGACGCTGGTCGAGGAAGACAGCCGCCCGCTGATCAAGAAAGCAATCGAACTCGGCGTCAATTTCTTCGACACGGCGAATATCTATTCCAACGGCTCCAGCGAGGAGATCGTCGGCCGGGCGCTGAAGGATTTCGCCAAGCGAGACGAGATCGTCCTCGCCACGAAGATCAACTCGCCGCTCCGCGAGGGTCCCAATGCCAAGGGTCTCTCTCGCAAGGCGATCATGCAGGAGATCGACCACAGCCTGCGCCGCCTCGGCACCGATTATGTCGACCTCTATCAGATCCATCGCTGGGACCCCATCACGCCCATCGAGGAAACGCTGGAGGCGCTGACGGACCTGATCAAGATCGGCAAAGTCCGCTATATCGGCGCCTCTTCCATGCATGCCTGGAAATTCGCCAAGTCGCTGTATCTGTCGGATCGCAAGAACTGGGCGCGCTTCATCTCGATGCAGAACCACTACAACCTGCTCAATCGCGAGGAAGAGCGCGAAATGGTGCCGCTCTGCGCGGCCGAAGGGGTTGGCCTCATTCCATGGAGCCCGCTTGCACGCGGCCTGCTTGCCCGCGAGGAGGATCATGAATCGCTGCGCAAGGGCACCGACATTCTCCGCCCTGTCCTCTACGGCGATACCGAAGAGGCCGATGGCAAGGTCATCCAGGCGGTTGCCAATGTCGCCAAGCGTCACGGCGTTCCGCGTGCCCGCATTGCCATTGCCTGGCTCCTGTCGAACCCGGCCGTGGCCGCACCGATTGTCGGCGTGAGCCGCGAAAGCCAGATCGTCGATGCGGCGGAAGCCGTGACGATCAAACTGACGCCGGAAGACATCCAGGAACTGACGGAGCACTACGTGCCCCACAAGATCATGGGCTTCGAATAAAAAATGGCGCCGGCCACGCGCGTGGCCGGCGCCTTCCATCATAAGCCGGTTTTCTCAGAGATTCTCGTCGAACAGCGGCTCCGGCAGGCCCGCGACGGGCGCGGACATGGCGAAAAGGCTGCCTGATTCTGGAAACTGCGCCATTTCTTCCGGCGGACGACGGCTGCCGGCCGTGGTGACGTAGAGCGTTCGCAGGTCAGGACCGCCAAAGGCGAGCATGGTCGGGCACTTCACCGGCACCGGATATTCGCCGATCTGTGTTCCATCGGGCAGGAAGCGGCGCACCACCGATGCACCGAAGATCGCCAGCCAGTAGCAGCCTTCGGAATCGACACATGCGCCGTCCGGGCGGGCAGCCGGATCATTGGGGATATCGATCAGCACCCGTTCAGGGCCCACAGTCCCCGACATGCGGTCGAAGGACCGTGCAGTGACCGTCGAGACGGGCGAATCCACATGATACATGGTTGCGCCATCCGGCGAGAAAGCCAGCCCGTTCGAGCACATCAAGCCATCGATCAGCCTCCTCAACCCCTTTGCGTCATAGCGGTAGAGGGCTGATTTGCCCTGGCGGCTCTCATCCACCGTGCCGGCATAGAAGCGGCCATCCGGCCCTACGCGGCCGTCATTGAAGCGGCTCGTCGCCCTGTCCTCGGGATTGTCGGCAAGCTTGGCCAGCGACTTGCCTTCTTCATCCAGCCGCCAGATCCCCGAGCGAAGGCCGGCGATGAAACCGCCGCCCCTAACCAGGCCGATGCAGCCGATCTCCTCCGACTGCATGAACCGGCGCAGCTCGCCCGTGGCAGGGTCGAAGCGGTTGATCGACGGTCCGCGAATATCGACGAAATAGAGCACCTGCTCCGCCGCGCTCCAGACTGGGCTTTCGCCCAGTTGGGAGCGGCTGTCGCAGACCAGCCGGAACGCGGCCTCGCTTAGCGTCGCGGCGTCCATCAGCTGGTTGCCTTGTTGCGCAGCCACTCCTCGTATTCCGGCCGTGCTTCGTCATGGAGAGGATAGTAGCGCTTGAGCTCGCCGCCGGCGAGAAGCTTTTCCTTAGAGAATTCCTCCCACTCATGATGGGTGGAGGCCCGCTTGATCAGCTCCTCGGCATGCGACACCGGCACCACCACTGCGCCGTCATCATCGGCAACGATGATATCCCCCGGCATGACGAACACGCCGCCGCACGAGATGGGCACGTTGACGCCCCAGGGCATCAGGTCCGTCTGCGTGTGGAAATTCGGAGTCAATCCGCGGATCCACATTCCCAGATCGAGATGTTTGGCGTTCGGATAATCGCGCAGGCAGCCATCGATCACCACGCCGGCGCCGCCTTTGCCCTGGAAATAGGTCAGCATCATCTCGCCGAAAATACCGCTCTTCATATCGCCGCGGGCATCCACCACGACCACGTCACCCGGCTGCGTGTGATAGAGCACGTGCCGGTGAAGCTGCTTCTCCGGCTGCGCATATTCGTCCGCATCCTGCAGATCTTCGCGCTTGGGGACGAATTGGAGGGTCAGCGCCGGACCACACATCACCGCCCCTTCCCGCTTGGAAACGGGGCCGCAGATATGGGTGTTGCGGATGCCCATCTTGCTGAGCTGGCTTGAAGAGGTAGCGGCGCCGATCTTCTTGATCGCCTCCACCCATTCGCGCGGCGGGCGTTTGATGTCCTGTGTCTGGATCATGAGTGTCCTGCTTTCATTGTGCCGCACCCTGGAGGAGCGGCGTCAAAAGGTTCAAGTCTTTGAAATTTCTTTCGTCGCTGGCGGTCTACCACCGACTTCGCGCCATTTGCGCCAGGCACGGGCGAGCATGGCTCACCCCGGCCAATTCACTGCGATCCTCCCCTGCGGCCGACTCCCATCAGCTTGACTAGTTCACATTTAAACTGCTACTGTTCATTTCAGAATGAATGTTGACAAAGCCGGTGTCAATGAGGGAATGATGCCGAGCCGGGAAAAATCGGTTATTGCTCCAAATGAGAATTTACTTCATTCGCAACTGACTGATGGGCACGGATATTGGATGAGCGACGAGACCAACCAAGACGACAAGGACAAGAACGGCGTTCCGGTTCTGGAGCGGATGATGGAGATCCTGTCTTCGCTGGAGCTTCAGCCGGCGGGCGAGACGATCCGCGGCCTGTCGGAACAGCTGTCCATGCCGCGCAGTACGGTCTACCGTATCCTCAACACGCTGCATGCGCATAACGTCGTGCAGCGTCGTCTTGACGGCACCTATGTCCTTGGACCGCGCCTGCTCAGCCTTGCTTCCAAGGTGCGGTCGGAAGCGACCTTCGACCTGGTGGCGGTGGCGCAGCCGACGATGAAGAAGCTTGCCGAAGCGACCGGCGAGGCCAACAAACTGTCTGTCCTCGACAATCAGGCGGTGGTGGTGGTGGCAAGTTTTGCGGGACAGGGACAATATGCGCTCAACCCCGCAGTCGGTCAGGCCTTTCCGCTTCATGCCGGCGCCGCCAGCAAAATGCTGCTGGCGCATATGGATCCGGATGCGGTCAACCGGGTCCTAGCAGCACCGCTGGCCAAATACACGCCTCGCACCATTACCGATGCGGCAAAGCTTTTGAGCGAACTCAACCGCATTCGCAAGCAGGGCTGGGCAAGCGACCGCGGCGAGCACGGCGGCAGCGTCTGGGCCGTGGCAGCCCCTGTCACCGCGCCTTCCGGCCGCGTAATCGCGGCGCTGAGCATTCCTTATCTGGCGGCGGACAAGGAAAATGAGGAGCGCGACCGGCTGCGCGACATGGTGATCGATTCCGCCGCCGACATCTCCAGTCGCATTCCGGATATTTGATCGAGCCGCCGCATCGGCGGCCGCGGGAGGAAGAATTGAAGATCATCAATGTGAAATGTGCGCTTCTGGGGCGCCACCCTGTCGTGCGCCTTGTGACGGATGAGGGACTTTCCGGCTACGGCCAGGTGGAGTTCTGGAAACCCTATGCGAAGAATCACATCCTGCTGCTGCGCGAGATGATCCTGGGAATGGATCCGACGGATGTGGAGCGCGTCATGCTGCGCATCCGCCACCGCGGCGCGTTCAAACCCTGGGGCAGCGCCATCAGCGCGATCGAAATGGCCTGCTGGGACCTTGCCGGAAAGGCGGCTGGTGTGCCGGTCTACAAATTGCTGGGCGGCAAGGTGCGCGACAAAGTGCGTGTCTATAACGGCGGCGTTCGTTTCCCGATGACCCGCTGGGGGCCGGATGATTACGCTGCCGACTGCAGGAAGATGATGGACCGGCCGGAGGGCTTCACCATCATCAAGCAGCCGATCGCCTTTCACAGCCCGATGGCGCGTCAGATCCCGGATTTCCATTATGGCGAAGTGACGACCAAGCCCATGCCGGGATTGCGGGACACCGGTTATCTGACGGAAAAGGGGTTCAACCATGTCGTCGCCTGTGTCGAGGCGATGAAGGAGGTGACAGGTGACACGGTGGGCCTGGCGCTCGACTGCGGACCGGGCTGGACTTTGCCGGACGCGAAAAAATTCGCCAAGGCGATGGAGCCGCTCAACCTCATGTGGATCGAGGATATTCTGACCGGCGATCAAACCCCTTATGTGGGTGCGCCGGCCTATCGCGATCTGACCATGAGCACGACGACGCCGATCCATACCGGTGAGCAGATCTATCTGCGCCAGAATTTCCGCGAGCTCATCGAAACGCGCGCCGTCAATATTCTCGGTCCCGACCCCTGCGATGTGGGTGGGATTGCCGAGCTGAAACGCGTTGCGGAATACGCCGATATTCACGGTCTGCTGTTTGCGCCTCACGGCACGGCGAATGGTCTTCTCGGGTTGGCGGCGCTGGTTCAGGTTTCCGCCACCCTGCCCCAGAACTACATCGCCTTCGAGATTCCCATCGGCGAGCCGGACTGGTGGTACGACATCGTCGAGGGCCTGCCCAACCCCATCGTCAAGGATGGCTTTGTCGACGTCTGGGACCGGCCGGGCATGGGTGTGGATTTCATCGTCGACAAGGCGATCGACTATCTCGCAGAAGACGATCGCGGCTTCTTCGACTGATCTCAGCCAGTGCTGGACGTCAAAATCAACGTCGCGCCTATTGGGCGCGGCGCGATCCCGCCTGTCCTTGCGCTCCAAAAGGCGACGGCCCTTTTTTCCCGCATATGATGCTTGACAGCGACCCTGGCACAGCTCATTCTAATACGAACACATGACGTTCATATTTGAACTGTTTGCGACGGGATGCAAAGGAGGAGTGCATGCCCATCCGGGTCGGAATGACGCTGTCGGGCGAGCGCCTGAACCGCGACAATGCCATGTTTGCGCAGCAGCTCGGGATCGAGGATGTCGTCGTCCATCTCGGCCGCTACCGGCCGGCCGAAGACCCGCAGCCCTATCTGACCGGCGGCCAGCCGGGGCCGATCCTCGGCGATTGCACGGACGAAACGCTCTGGACCTACGACTATATGAAGAGCGTCGTCAGCATGCTGGGCGACTATGGCCTGCGCGTCGCAGCCATGGAAAACTTCGCGCCGAACTTCTGGTCGGATATCCTGCTCGACGGTCCGCGCAAGACCGCTCAGATGGACGCGCTGAAGCGGCTCGTCGAGGATGCCGGCCGCGCCGGCATCAAGGTGATCGGCTACAATTTCTCGCTTGCCGGCGTCTGGGGCTGGCGACGCCTGCCGGTCGGCCGCGGCGGCGCCGTGACCTCCGTCTTCGATGCCAGCAGCTTCGACGCGCAGGCGCCGATCCCCGACGGCATGGTGTGGAACATGCGCTATCGGCCCGGCGTCGAAGGTGCTGCACCGATCACGGTTTCGGAAGCGGAACTATGGCAGCGGCTCGAGTGGTTCCTGAAGGAGCTCGTACCGGTCGCCGAAGCGGCAGGCGTACGGCTGGCGGCGCATCCGGATGATCCGCCGGTGGAGACCCTGCGCGGCACTGCGCGCCTCGTCAACCAGCCTTCGAAATACGACCGGCTCACATCCATTATCGACAGCCCGTCCAATGCGCTGGAATTCTGCATCGGTTCGCTGCAGGAAATGACGACCGGCAATGTCTATGACACGACGCGGCGCTTCGCCCGCGCCGGACGTATCGCCTATGTGCACTTCCGCAATGTGCGCGGCAAGGTCCCTCATTACGAGGAGACCTTCGTCGACAATGGCGATGTGGATATGGCCGAAATCGTCCGGATCCTGCGGGAGGAGGAGTTCGACGGGATCATGGTTCCCGACCATGTCCCAGAGGTCCACAGCAAAGCGCCCTGGCATGCCGGCATGGCCTACACGATCGGCTACATGCGGGCGCTTATCAACCATGCACAGCTTCTGGGTCTCTCAACGGGTGCCCGGTCCAATCCGAATGCTGCCGTTGGGGAGACGGTCTGAGCTTTCGGCTTCAACAGGTTCTAGGGAGGAGAATGACCATGAAACGCATGACGAAGACACTGGCGGCTGGGATTGCCCTGCTGCTGTCACAGGCAAGCCTTGCATCCGCCGCCGACCTCGTATGGTGGACGATGAACTGGAATGAGCAGAAGGCCAAGGATTATGCCGCGGAGTTCATGAAGGAGAATCCGGACGTCACGATCCGCGTCGAAGCCAATGTCGCCGGCGGTCTGCAAAGCCGGATTCTGGTCGCGCTGCAATCCGGCAGCACGCCCGACCTCATCGATGTGCAGAACGGCGCGAACATCCCGCTGGCACAGACTGGCAAGCTCGAACCGCTGAAGGACAAGCTTACCGCGGCAGGCGTGGACTTCCAGGACATATTGCCGGCGAGCCTCGATACAGCGACCTATCAGGGGCAGCTCTACGGCCTGCCCTTCCAGGCGGAAGCGCATGCCTTGATCTACAACAAGGGTGCCTTCAAGGAAGCCGGCCTCGACCCCGAGACGCCGCCAAAGACCTGGACCGAATTCGTCGAGACGGCGAAGACCCTGACCCGCAAGAACAGCAAGGGCCAGCAGGTATTCGGATATGGTGTCTCCGGCGGCGGCGCCGATCAGCCCGGCAATGCGCTGTTCCGCTCGCTGCCCTTCATGTGGATGAATGGCGGCGGCATTCTCGGGCCGGACAACAAGGAGGTCATCATCAACTCGTCGGCATCGGTGGAAGGGGTGAAGCTCTATGTCGATCTCTTCACCACCCACAAGGTATCGCCACCTTCGACGCTGGAAAACGATTCCAACGCCCTGCGCCGGCTGTTCCAGGTAGGCAATGTGGCGATGATTCCCGGCGCCACATCCGATATCGAGCGCATCCGCGCCGCGGCGCCGGATATCGAGATCGGCGTCGGCCCGCTGCCGCATCCGGAAGGCAAGGAGACGGCAGCCATTCTAGGCGGCTGGAATTTCATCATTCCCGCTGCCGCGCCGAACAAGGAGGCCGCGATTAAGCTTGCCGCCTTCATGGCCAAGCCCGAGCGTCAGGCCGCTTACACGACGACCTTTCCCGCCGCGATGTCTGGCCTTAACGACAAGCGCTTTGCGGACCCGATCATGGATGCGCACAAGGAAATGCTGAAGCATGCCCGCCCGCAGCCGGCCATTCCACAATGGGGCCAGATCGGCCAAGTCTATTACAACCATCTGCAGGAAGCCCTGCTCCAGAGCGGCACGGTGCAGGAATCCATGGATGCGGCGGCCGAAGAGATCAAATTGCTGCTGACGCAGTGATCCTCCCGGGACGGTGAGTGGCGCGCCCGGCCGCTGGGGCCGGGCGCATAACATCGGACATTCTCATGACACTGCGAAACATCAATCCCGGCATCTGGTTCATCCTGCCGACCATGCTGCTGTTGGCCGCGCTGATCGTCTATCCGATGGTCTCCACAGCGCAGCTCAGCGTCACGGATGCCAATGGTGCCTTTGCCGGCATGCGCAACTTCAACATTGCCATCAGCGCGCCCTCGACAAGGCTGATCCTCTTCAACACGGCCTATTATGTGATCGGCTCGGTGGTCTTCCAGCTGCTTCTCGGCATTCTGGCCGGGATCCTGCTGAACCAGACCTTTGCCGGCCGCTCGCTGGTGCGTTCGCTGATGCTGATCCCGTGGGTGGTGCCGGGCATTGTCGCCGCCATGACCTGGGCCTGGATGTTCCACACCGATTACGGGATCATCAATTACATGCTGATGCAGGTCGGGATCATCGCAGAACCGATCGGCTGGCTGACCAATCCCAATACCGTCATGCCGGCGCTGATTGCAGTCAATGCCTGGAAGATGTTTCCCTTCGTCGCGGTCATGGTGCTGGCGGGCCTGCAATCCGTGCCCGAGGAGCTTTATGAAGCGGTGCGGGTCGACGGTGCCAGCTTCTGGCACGAGATCTGGCACATCATGCTGCCGCAGCTGCGCCCGGTGCTCGTCTCCATCACCTTGCTGCTCACGATCTGGGCGCTGGACGGCATCACGATCATCTATTCCATCACCGGCGGCGGGCCGGCCAACCGTTCGATGATCTTTCCCATCCAGATCTATGTGCAGGCCTTCGAGTATTTCGAGTTCAACCGCGCTGCCGCGCTGTCGGTCGTCTACTTCCTGTTCATCTGCGTCATCATCGTACTCTACATGCGCGTCTTCGCGGCGCAGGAAAAGGACTGACCCATGCGCGACAGACGCCGTACCGCTCTCATCGCCCTGCCCGTCCTGATCCTGGTCGTGATCGCCGTCTTCCCCTTTCTCTGGATGGCCGTCTCCGCGTTCAAACCGCTGTCGCAGCTCTACACCATACCGCCGCAGTGGCTGCCATCGCCGCCGACACTCGACAACTTCCGCAATGTCCTGTTCGAATCGAACATCCCCCGTTATTTCGTCAACAGCCTGATCATCTCGGTGGGCTCCACCTTCCTGGCGCTGGTTTTTGCGATCTTCGCGGCCTACGGCTTTGCCCGGTTCGACTTTCGCGGCCGTTCCGCAGCTTTGGCCTTTGTCCTGATCGGACAGCTTCTGCCGACAGCCACCGTGATCGTGCCGCTTTATATCGTTCTCAACTATCTGGGCCTGATCAACACCTATCTCGGCCTGATCCTTGTCTACCTCATACTCACGCTGCCGCTCAGCGTCTGGATGCTGACGGGCTATTTCCGCAGCATCCCGAAGGAATTGGAGGACGCGGCGATCATCGATGGCGCAAGCCAGCTCGGCGTGCTTTTCCGCATCTCGCTGCCGCTCGTCACGCCCGGCATTATTGCCGTTACACTCTACTCCTTCGTCGCCACCTGGAACGAATTCGTCTTCGCGCTGTCCTTCGCCACCGAGAAGGAGATGAAGACGCTGCCGATCGGGCTTGCGGAGTTCTCGACCGAATTCGACACCGACTGGGGTGCGGTCATGGCGGCCTCCTTCGTCATGACCCTGCCCATCGCGCTCATCTTTCTGGTGATGCAGCGCATGTTCGTCGGCGGTCTCATGTCCGGCGCCACGAAGGGCTGACGGACGCTTATCATACTGGGAGGAATGGCCTTTGGCTCAAGTTGCATTGAACAAACTGGTAAAGCGATACGGGTCCTATCGGGCGCTGCATGAACTGGACATGACGGTGGATGACGGAGAATTCGTCGTTCTCGTCGGCCCGTCCGGCTGCGGCAAATCCACCTTGCTGCGGATGATCGCCGGTCTTGAGGAAATTTCCGGCGGCACGATCAGCATTGGCGGCCGGGTGGTCAATACGATCCGGCCGAAGGAGCGCGACATCGCCATGGTGTTCCAATCCTATGCCCTCTATCCGCATATGACGGTCCGCAAGAATATGAGTTTCGCCCTGAAGCTTGCCGGAAAGCCGCAGGCCGAAATCGATACCGCGGTGGAACATGCCGCCGCCATTCTCGGGCTCGAGCCGCTGCTGGATCGCAAGCCGAAACAGCTGTCCGGCGGCCAGCGCCAGCGTGTGGCCATGGGTCGGGCGATCGTCCGCAATCCGCAAGTATTCCTGTTTGACGAACCTCTGTCCAATCTTGACGCCAAGCTGCGCGTGCAGATGCGCGCGGAGATCAAGGAACTGCACCAGCGGCTCGGCGCGACCACGGTCTATGTGACCCATGACCAGATCGAGGCGATGACCATGGCCGACAAGATCGTCGTCATGCGCGATGGCCATATCGAACAGGTGGGCCACCCGCTCGATCTTTATGACCGGCCGGCCAACCGCTTCGTAGCCGGCTTCATCGGCTCGCCGGCCATGAACTTCGTCGCAGGCCAGTTGGAGCGGCCGGAAGGCCAGGCCTTCATCGCGTCGGACGGAACGCGGATTCCGCTTCCTCTCCGTCCTGACCTCCCCAAGGATGTGGACGTCGTCCTGGCGATCCGGCCGGAAGAACTGGCCATCGTGCCCCAGGACAGCGCCATGGCCTTTCCCGCGACGGTCTCGGTTGTCGAGGCAACCGGTCCGGAAACCGTTGTCATCGCTTCGGCTTGCGGCACACGCCTCTCCGTTGTCGTCAAGGAAAGGTCTCGGCTGAGGCCCGGAGAGACGATCTGGCTTCGCCCGCAACAAGACAAGGTCCAGTTCTTCGAAGCGACCGAAAGCGGCCGAAGGCTTTCCGTCTGACCTTGGCCCAAGGCTTGCCTTTGCCAGACTTCGCCATCGCCAGATCGAGAAAACCGGGCGTCGATGCAAAGCCAAGGCAGGTCCAGACGCCGCAGATCACTGCTTTGACGACCCAACGAGACTATTCGCAATGCATTGGAATGATGAGACTGTCCGCCGCCTCTTGCGCCAGATGTTCGATGCCGCAATCCAGAGTTCGGCACCCTCCGCGGCAGTGCTGCGCAATCTGCCGGAAAAGCCGATCGGCAGATGCGTGGTGATCGGAGCGGGAAAAGCCTCTGCTGCCATGGCTGCGGCGCTGGACGCCGCATGGCCCGATGTCGATGTCTCCGGCGTTGTGGTCACCCGCTACGGACATGGCGTGGCGGCCGGCCGCATCGAGATCATCGAGGCGGCTCACCCGGTGCCGGATGACAGGAGCCTTGAGGCAGGACTTCGCATTCTGCAGGCGGTTCAGGGCTTGACGGAAGATGATCTGGTCATTGCGATGATCTCCGGTGGCGGCTCTTCTCTCATGGTGCTTCCTGCCGGCGCGATGACCCTCGCCGAGAAGCAGGACATCAATGAACAACTCTTAAAGAGCGGCGCGACCATCCGCGACATGAATGCGGTCCGCAAGCATTTATCGCGGCTGAAAGGCGGTCAGCTTGCATTGGCCGCACGGCCCGCCCGGCTCGTCTCACTCGTTATCTCTGACGTACCGGGCGACGACCCTTCTGATATCGCATCCGGTCCGACGGTTGCCGATCACTCGACGATCGAGATGGTTCGGCAGATCGTCGCGCGGCGGCATATCCGCTTGCCGAAATCCGCCGAGGCCGTGCTTGACGAGGGCGAGGAAACGCCGAAAGTGGACGACATCGCCACCGAGGTACGGATCGTCGCGGCGCCGTCCCTGGCACTGGCTGCGGCGGCCCGCATCGCCCGCGCCGCCGGGGTGAACACGCTGATCCTCGGGGATGCACTGGAGGGCGAAGCGCGCGAGATGGGTATCGTCATGAGCGGCATTGCCCGCTCCGCAAGAAAACATGGCCTTCCCGTCAATGGTCCAGCCGTTCTCCTGTCAGGCGGCGAAACCACCGTCACGCTTGGTCGCCGCGCCGGTCGCGGCGGGCGCAATACGGAATTTCTCCTCAGCCTTGCCTTAGCTCTGAAGGGCCATGACGGAATCTGGGGCTTTTCGGGCGATACAGACGGGATTGACGGCACCGAGGATGCCGCCGGCGCCTTCATCACACCCGACACATTGCAGCGATCCTGGGATCTCGGTCTCGATCCACAGGCCTGTCTGGCAGCGCACGACAGCTACAGTTTCTTCGACCGGCTGGACGACCTCGTCCGCACAGGACCGACACTGACCAATGTCAACGACTTCCGGGCGATCTTCGTATCGTAAGAGCCTCAAGCGGTCATCCAGCTAACCATGCTCAGGCGTCCGGAAGCTGGCTGCACTCAGGCACATTCGGCAGAATGGTTGCTGGCTCACCCGACGACTCAGAGCGTAAAAGCCTCATGCCTTTTGAACGGATTGGGAACCGGCGACCCATTTATCAACAGGTACTAAACCTCTAATTCGGAGAGTCTTCTGCATCCGATGCGATAATGGAATATCAATCGTAACCATCGACCTTCGCTACCGGTACATATAACGTAGCGCTTGCACCCGTCTGCAAGGAGTTTTCGTGAAATCCCCCGGCAAGTCATCCCCGAAACAGCAGCCGAGCCGTTCCCTGGAAGCACGGATCTACGCAGTCTACTCGTCCTTTTCGCCGGCTGAAAAGCGTCTTGCGGACGTTCTTCTGCAATACCAGATGGAACTGCCGAGCTACACTGCCGGAGAGCTTGCCTCCAAGGCGGGCGTCTCCAAGGCGACGGCGGCGCGGCTGATCCGCACGCTAGGCTACCAGACCTATCCTGATGCAAAACGGCAGATACGGGCAGATCATCTTTGGGGCTCGCCGCGGGCCGGCCTTGCCGATCCCGACCGGGCACCCTCGGAAAAGGTGTCGATCGCCACGACGGTGCAGATGGATATCGATAATATCCGCACCACAGCCGAAGGCCTTTCCCAGAAGACCCTGGAAGATGTCAGCAACGCCATCGTCAAGGCACGGCGGGTGTGGATCATGGGACTGCGAAGTGGCTATGGGCTCGCCCACCAGGCAGCCCATTACCTGACGCTTATGAAGAACGACGTGCAGGTCCTGCCTGCCGGCGGTGCCAGCTACTCTCACGAGATCGCCTCCATCGCGCGCGGCGATGTCATGCTCATCATCGCATTTCGCCGTCGTCCGCGCCTGTTGCCTACGATCATCAAGGAGGCGCGCGCAGCCGGTGCTGTCACGGTGCTGATTACTGACCTGAGTGCTGCGGCCAGCGCCAAAGCGGCCGAGCATGTGCTGCGTTGCCGCTGTCAGTCGCCCTCGCCGTTCAACTCCTTCGTGGCGGCGCTATCGATCATCAACTACCTCTCCTGGAGCGTTGCGACCGCCATGGGCGAGGAAAGCCTGAAGCGCTACGAAAAGATCGACCGGCTGGTCAAGCTGCTGGACGACGTCTCGACCCCGCAGACCAGTACCGGCCGCTGAGCCTCTGCCCTCAGTCACTGCCGAGCACGTGCATCCGGGTTGGCGGCGCCCAGATACCGGATTTCGATGTCGACAGACCGCAGCGGACCAGCATTTCCGCCAGCCCAACGGCCGCGCTGACGCCATCGACCACAGGAATGGCGTGTTCGCGCTGCAGCCCCTGGGCGAAATCCGCCATGCCGGCGCAGCCGAGCGAAATGCCTTCGACACCCATGTCCTTCGCCTTCACGATCATGGCCGAGATCAATTCCACCGCGCCGCTGGCGGGATTTTCAAGCTCCAGCACCGGAATGTCGGTGGCAAAAACCTTCCGGCAGCGGCGGCCAAAACCGTAGCGGTTGATATTGTCCTCGATGACCGGCGCTGAGCGCGACAGAGTGGTGACAACGGCAAAGCTGTGGGCGACAAGGCTTACCGCATGGAACGATGCCTCCCCGATGCCGATTACCGGTTTCCTGGCCAGGGCGCGGGCCGCATCCAGTCCCGTATCGTCGAAACAGGCGATGATATGAGCATCAACTCCATCCGCTTCGGCCCTGACGATCTCCTTCAGCAGGCTCGGCACAGACAGCGCACCGTCGAATGGCCCCTCGATTGCCGCTGGTCCGGTTGCAGGCTGCCGGCCGATGATTTCGGTTGCGGGGCTCGCGACGCGGCGAGCTGCCTCCGCAATCCGTTCCGTCATGGAGGCGGTTGTGTTGGGATTGATGACGGCGATGCGCATCGTCATGTCCTTTCGGTCAGCGTGTCGCGAAGGCGGCGGTCGGCCGGCTGTCGATCAGAGCGTCATAGGCAATCGGCGCTGTGGTGAGGTGCCCGTCATGTATGCCGGTCTGCCAGCGGGAGTAAGCTTCTGGATCGATACGCGGCGTCGTCCACATGCCGTTGGCGCGATAGATATTCGTCAGCCGCACTAGTAACTCCGGCTTGAACTTCGGAAACGTGCTTGCGAGGAAATCGCGGTAGCGCTCTGCATCATTGGCCATGATCCAGTCCATGCCGCGCCCGAGCGCGCGGGCAAACCGGCTCTGCGTATCGACCTGCTGTTGATTGCCACTGAGAACTGACCCGGCGTTTCCACCGAGAATTGACCCGCCTGTTAGGTATGTTTCGGGTCTGCGGTCGTGGTCAAGTTCCTCGTTTTCTCCTTTGTCGTTTTAGTGTCGTGCGCAGAGCTGTTCTTGAAGCGGAAGCTGTCGTTTCCGGTTTCAAGGATGTGGCAATGATGGGTAAGCCGATCGAGCAATGCCGTGGTCATCTTGGCATCACCGAAGACGCTGGCCCATTCGCTGAAGCTGAGGTTCGTCGTGATGATGACGCTGGTTCGCTCGTAGAGTTTGCTGAGCAGGTGGAAGAGCATCGCACCGCCTGACGCGCTGAACGGCAGGTATCCAAGCTCATCAAGGATCACGAGATCAGAGTGGACAAGGCGATTGGCGATCTGCCCAGACCGTCCTTGCGCCTTTTCCTGTTCCAGCGCGTTGACCAGCTCGACCGTTGAGAAGAACCGGACCCGTTTGTGGTGATGCTCGATGGCCTGAACACCTATCGCGGTAGCAATGTGTGTCTTGCCCGTGCCGGGGCCACCGACCAGAACGATGTTGTTTGCGTCGTCCAGGAAGTCGCAGCGATGAAGCTGCTGCACGAGCGCCTCGTTGATCTCGCTGCTGGCGAAGTCGAAGCCATTCAGATCACGATAGGCAGGGAAGCGTGCCGTCTTGAGCTGGTAGGCAGTCGAGCGAACTTCACGTTCCGCGGTCTCTGCTTTCAAAAGCTGCGACAGGATCGGAATGGCAGCCTCGAACGCCGGCGATCCTTGCTCGGTTAGTTCGCCGACGGCTTGTGCCATTCCGTGCATCTTCAGTTGCCGCAGCATGATGACGATCGCACCGCTTGCTGGATTATGACGCATGGCGGGCCTCCGTCTTTCTCAGGGCATCGTATCGTTCAACATTGGCCTTGGGCTCGTTGACGAGCGTCAGGGCTTGTGGCGCATCGATGGTCGGCGGCGTGAAGGATTTGCCGTCGACAAGGCGATGCAGCAGGTTCAGAACATGCGTCTTGGTCGGAACACCGGACTTCAACGCCATGTCGACCGCCGACAGGACGGCCTGTTCATCGTGTTGAAGGACGAGCGCCAGGATATCGACCATCTCCCGGTCGCCGCCCGGCTTCTTGAGCAAGTATTGCTGCAAGGCCCGGAATGCATCGGGAAGTTCGACGAATGGTGCACCGTTGCGAAGCGCACCTGGCTTGCGCTGCACTACCGCCAAGTAGTGCCGCCAGTCGTAGATCGTCTGTCCTGGCCTGTCGTGGGAGCGATCAATGACGCGACGATGCTCGCAAATGATCTGTCCTTCTGCGGCGGCCACAACACGGTCTGGGTAAACCCTTAGGCTCACCGGCCGATTGGCGAAGGACGCCGGGACGCTATAGCGATTGCGCTCCAGATGCACGAGGCAGGTCGGAGAGACACGCTTGGTGTATTCGACAAACCCATCGAACGGCCGGGTAATGGGCATGAGCGCGGGAGCTTCTTCCGCCCAAATGTCGGCAATGGTGCCACGCATCTGACCGTGCGGGGTCTGTGCCCAGAACTCCTTGCAGCGTTGCTCGAGCCAGTCGTTCAGGGCTTCCAGCGATGGAAAGCGCGGAACGGGCTGAAAGAACCGATGACGCGCATCCTGAACATTCTTCTCGACTTGTCCCTTCTCCCAGCCTGAAGCCGGATTGCAAAACTCAGGCTCAAACAGGTAGTGGCTAGCCATCGCCTGGAAGCGCACGTTGACGTCACGCTCTTTCCCGCGGCCAACCTTGTCGATCGCGGTGCGCATGTTGTCGTAAATGCCGCGTCCCGGGATGCCGCCGAATACGCGAAATGCATGATTGTGGGCATCAAACAGCATCTCGTGCGTCTGTAGTAGATAGGCCCGAACGATGAAGGCTCGGCTGTAGCTCAGCTTCGTGTGCGCCACCTGCAGCTTAGTGCGTTCATTGCCGATGATCGCCCAGTCCTCCGACCAGTCGAACTGGAAGGCTTCTCCGGGATCGAACGCCAGAGGTACATATGTCCCGCGGCCCGTCGTCTGCAACTCTCTCTGGCGATCATCACGCCATTCCCGGGCAAATGCCGCAACCCGATTGTAGGAGCCCTCGTAGCCAAGGCTCATCAGGTCAGCATGCAATTGCTTCATCGTCCGCTTCTGTTTGCGGTTCTTCTTGGATTCCGTCTTCAGCCAGGCAGACAACCGATCAGCAAAAGGATCGAGCTTGCTCGGCCGCTCCGGGACCTTGAACTTCGGCTCCACACCGTCCAGGCGCAGGTATTTGCGAATGGTATTCCGGGATAAGCCGGTCCTGCGGCAAATCTCCCGGATCGATAAATGGTCTCGAAAATGCCAGCGTCGGATCACGCTCAATAACGCCATGTCGATCACTCCATAGCCCTCGCTGAAAACATGCAAGGGAAGGTTGGAACATGGGTCAATTCTCAATGGAAATATCAGGCCACGCTGGGTCAGTTCTCAGTGGCAATCAACACTTCATGGTTCATGTGCATACACTATCCCTTACTGTCCAGGTTTCGGGGAAGATCGCAGCGCCAGCACCACACCGCTCAACGTCAACACCAATGCCACTACCTGCCGCAGCCCGAAAGACTCCCCGAGCAGAGCAGCGGCCATCAATACGCCCAGGACTGGCACCGCAAGCAGACCGGACGAAGCAACGGAAGGTGGAAGGTGGCGAAGTGCCCCGAACCACGTGACATAACAAAGAGCCATGGAAACAAGGGCCATGTAAACCATGATGCTCACGCCCGTTGACGAGAGTGCTTCGAACTTGGGTTGCTCGAACAACAGCCCCAGAATGGCCAAAGGGAGGCACCCGAGGCCCACCTGCCATGCCGTACGGGCGACAAAGGGCATAGCGATAGGCGTGCGGTTGACGACAGTGCCCAGGGCGAAAAGTAGCGCTGCGCCCAATGATAGCGCATAGCCGATCAATTGCTCCACGCGGAAGGCGCCGGCTTGGCCACCAAGAAGTAACGCGACACCAGTCACTCCCAGAGCCAAGGACAGTACGGTCTTGCCTGATGGCTTGGTCCCCAGAAGAGGCCAGGCAATTAGTGTCGCCCAGATGGGCATCGTGTAGATAAGCAGCAGGTTCTGACCAACAGGCAGCCAAAGCAGCGCTAGTGTCGTGAAGCCCATCCAAGAGAAGACATTAGTGAATGCCTCTCCCAGCATACGACCGATCAATCGCCGCGGCAGGACGAGCGACTCTCCTACGCAAAGGGCGACTAACCCGAGTGTAGCCGCCCCTACCAGCCCCGCTAATCCGCGGGAGAAAAGCGGCGGCCATTCAAGAAGGAGGAACTTCATCAGCGTGAAGTTGAGAGCCCAGCCGGACGCGGTAACGGCCAGGCAGATGAAGCCAATGATTTGTCGGTGCGCAGACATTGCGAACGCTACCTTTCTTCGTTCGGCAGGCTATCGATCTCGAGCAGATTGTCGTTGCCAATGCTCGCCGCCTTGGACTGGCGCGAGCGCGGCCCCGTTTCCGGGGCCGGCTTCGGTGATTGTCGTCACGAGCGCGATAGCGGTGATCACGCGACTTCCTGGGAAGGTCCAACGAGCACAAGTTTCTGGTTGACGAGTTCCTTGATGCCGCTCTCGGCCATTTCGCGACCGTAACCGGACCGCTTCACCCCGCCGAACGGGAGTTCAGGGCCGCTGGCCGTCATTGCATTGATCCAGACCATGCCCGTCTCGATCCGCGAAGCGAGGGCCTTGGCGCGGGCAATATCGGACGAGAAGATTGTGCCACCCAGGCCATAGGGCGAGTCATTTGCGAGCGCGACAAGGGCGTCATCGTCGCGAACGATATGGATTTGAGCAACCGGCCCGAAGAATTCTTCAAAGTAAGCCGGGTTGTCTCGCGCGATATTGGTCAGGATTGTTGGCTCAAAGTAGGCACCCTGCGCTGACAAGGGGTTGCCGCCATATCGAAGCTGCGCTCCCGCCGCCACCGCCTTCCGAACCTGTTCGGCAAGACTGTCGCGCGCCGCTACCGACGAGAGCGGTCCAAGGTCCACGGTCTCATCCATGGGGTCACCGATGCGCATGACGCTGAACTTCTGCTCAAGCTTTTCTATGAAGCGCTCGGCCACTTTCTCGTGCACAATGAAGCGCTTCGCGGCGATGCAAACCTGTCCTGCGACTGCGAGACGGGATGCCGCACCGACGTCGACTGCCCGATCCAGATCGGCGTCATCAAGCACAGCGAATACGTCTGAGCCGCCAAGCTCCAAAACCGACTTCTTGAGGTTGCGTCCGGCCTCGGCGGCGACGATGCTGCCGGCCCGTTCAGAACCCGTCAGTGTCACGCCCTGGACCCGGTCGTCCTGCAGCAAAGCGGCGATCTGATCACTACTGGCGAATAGTGTGGTCCACGCTCCTTTCGGCGCCCCGGCCTCCAGGATCAACTCCTCGATGAGCTTGGCGGATTTCGGGACAATGCTTGCCGGCTTCACCAGTACCGGATTGCCGGCCGCAATAGCGGGGGCGGCCACGCGAATGAGTTGGTAGTATGGGAAATTCCAAGGTTCGATCGCCACGATGACGCCGATGGGGTGGTACTCGAGCCATGCATCCCCCTTGTCGGTTTCGATCTTCTCCGGCGCTAGCATTTTTGCAGCGTGATCAGCAAAATGGCGCGAGATCTTGGCGATCTGCTCTACCTCGCCGCGCGCTTCGGAGATGCGCTTGCCCATCTCTTGTACGGCGACTTTGGCCAATTCGTCAGATCGGGACTCGATCAAGTCTGCCAATCGAGACAGAACGTTTAGCCGACGCTCAATGGGTCCTTGCGACCATTCGGATTTATAGATCTCGTGCGACTGCGCCAGAAAGCGCTCGATCTCCGCATCCCGGTGGCTCGCGAACTCTGCGACGGTTTCCCCGGTCACAGGATTAATACTCTTGTATGCCATGGAAAATCTCCATTGGTGGGAGGCGACCAAATAGGTCCGCCGCCACACTCGGTTGGTTCAGTAATTGTCAGTCAGAGGAAGGGATAGTCGGTGTAACCCTCGGCACCGCCGCCATAGAATGTGGCGCGGTTGTGCTTGTTCAACGGCGCGCCGAGGCGAATGCGCTGGGGCAGGTCAGGATTGGCGATGAACGGGCGGCCGAAGGCAATGGCATCGGATTTACCCGAAGCAACTGTCGCTGCCGCGGTATCGGGAACGAAGCCGCCGGCGGAGATAATCGGACCGCCAAATGCCTTCTTGAACAGAGCCGCGACGTCGGGCGCGTCCATGTCGAGTGGCTTTTCATCGTTGGTGAAGTCGGCGCGCGGCTCGATCAAATGCAGGTAGGCGATCTTGCGCTTGCCCAGTTCAGTGATCACGTACTCCCACACGGCCACGCCGGTAGAGTCCTGCACATCCAACTTGCCGCTCCAGGGCGAAAGACGGACGCCGACGCGGTCCGCGCCGATTGCAGCTACGACTGCATCAACAACTTCGAGAGCGAAGCGCGCGCGATTTTCGATCGAGCCGCCGTACTGGTCGGTGCGGTGATTGCTGCCGTCATTGAGGAACTGGTCCAAAAGATAGCCGTTGGCACCATGAATCTCGACGCCGTCAAAGCCAGCCTTGCGGGAATTGCGTGCGGCCTGGACAAAATCGCCGACGATGCCGGCAATTTCATCGATCTCCAGAGGACGGGGCGTTTCGAACGGTACCGCGTTCGCCTGAGCATCCATGTGACTGCCAGTGACGGCGATTGCAGACGGTGCGACGGGGAGCGCACCGCCCGGCTGCATTGAGCTATGCGAGACGCGGCCGACGTGCCAGATTTGATTGAAGATGTATCCGCCTTTGGCGTGGACTGCATCCGTCGTCAGGCGCCATCCTGCGATCTGCTCGTCCGAGTAGACACCCGGAACCCAGGGGTAACCGTGCGCCTGTGGCGTAATGTCGGTCGCCTCGGAGATCTGGAGCCCACCTTCGCTTGCGCGCTGGCCATAATACTTGGCGTTCAGGGCATGCGGAACGTCGCCCGGCTGGGCGGCGCGCATGCGGGTTAGGGGGGCCATCACCACACGGTGCTTGAGTGTAACCGCGCCGATCTGGAGCGGCGTGAAAAGAGTATCTTGTGCCATTTGAACCTCTACTGGTTGAAAGTGCACAAGATGTAATTCGGTTTAGTTTGTGTTACTATCCGCGCAATATGTGAAGCTATGTAACGATATTCGATAGGGTAGTCATGGATACACAAGCGCTCGACGTCTTCCTAAATGCGGCCCGTACCGGCAGTCTTTCAGGGGCTGCGCGCCATCTGAAGCTCACGCCAATGGCGGCGACACGCCGGTTGGCTTCGCTCGAAAGTGAGCTGGGAGTGCGCCTGTTCAATCGCACTTCAAGATCGCTCTCGCTTACGCCTGAAGGGGAGGCCTTCCAGCCTTTCGCAGCTGAGATGATGGATGCGCATGAAGTCGCGCGAGCCACGCTGTCGCCGAAAGCCGGCGGTGCGACGGGGCTACTGCGCTTGACAGCACCAATCACCTTAGGCCGAAAGCGGATCATGCCAATAGTTCACGAGCTGCTCGACGAGAATCCCGACTTACGGATCGACCTTGACCTGAGCGATGCAATGGTCGACATCGTTGCTGCTGGCATTGACCTTGCGATCCGAATTGCACCGATGAAAGATTCCGGCTTGATCGCCCGGAAACTGGCGGACAACCCGAAGCACATCTATGCCGCCCCACCCTATCTTGAAGCGCGTGGAGTGCCACAGACTGTTGAGGATCTGGCTCAGCACGAATGCCTTACGTTTTCGAACTTCACGCACTGGCAGTTCATAGTAGCCGGCAAGGAACGGTCGGTACGTGTGAGCAGCCGATTTTCGTCAAGCGGGGTCGATGGCTTCTTGGCCGCCTGCGTTTCAGGTCTTGGGCTGGCCCAACTGTCCTCCTGGGAAGTGAAAGACGAACTGCAAAGCGGAGCTCTCGTACCCGTACCGATCGCAGGGGTCTTGCCCCGGGATCTGGCGGTTTGGGGCGTCTATCCGTCCAGGCGACAAGTGTTACCCAAGATCAGGGTCTTTCTCGACAAGCTGCAAAGAAGCCTGGTCTGACCGTCAGGCTATTGCTCGGCACGCTCACGGCTGTATTGCTCCAGGCTGGCGGATGACTGGGGTGGGTTCGAAGACCTACTTCAGCACTAAGTCTCACCCCGATATTCCAGGGAACTGACTGCCTACGTCTGCCCCAATCTTCGGTCGGTCACAATCCGTGAATTCTGTCCCCGTGAGTACGAGAAGGGCGGGTGGAAACAAAGTCTTCGGGTGGACGGGCAGCTGGCATTCAGTATCAGCATGCAGGTTCTGGTGCCGCTCCGGGTAGGCCCGGTCTGGGGCATGTTCCCGAGGACACGCTAACGGAGCATGTCGGAGAGGGAGAGTTAGTCCGCGTTCTTGGAGGTCTGAATGCCACACTCTCTCGGCTAACATCTCTACTATTCAAGCGGGCACTACTCGACCGTGTTGAGTTGTTCGTTGACGCGGCACGTTACCAACAGCGATAGCGGGTAGGGCGGCATGGCTGATCGGCCTCCCCACCTAATGTAACCATCGCGCCACCGCCGGTCACCCCAAACTCTGCAAGCTGAAAGATCACAGCCATCGCGCCGTCAGACTGGCAACTCTCCGGCGGTGTTTGGCAGTGCGAAGGTAGACATGAATTGCTTGGTTACAACGGAGAGACTGCCCTTCCGCACCGCCGTCAGGAAAAGACTTCCGAAGCACATTGCCACGCCCACGAAACGCGTTATCCAGTGCACATTCCCCGAAAGTGCAGGACCAAGAACAATCGGAGCAATGAAACCGACGCGCGTGCCGGCCACGAGGAACCCCCGCACGTGAGGTTGCGGCGCTGCACTCGCAAATGCCGCCGGTGCGTTTCGCTGCTGTTAAATGGTGCCCCGGCATTCCAAACCAATGCGTTCCAGCAGCATAACGAAAAGCGTTATATTCCATATCAGGTTGGTGTCATGGAAATCAGGATCGTTATTGGGTAGGTTTTTGCTAAGGCAAACCAGAAGAGGCAACTATGGAAAATTCCTCCCTGTTAGAATCTGAGTCATTCGAGTTCAGAACCAAATCCCATGGTCCTGGAACTGCGAATGCGAACGAGTCCCAATCCGGCGAGACCGGTGCACTCTCCGGGTACAACGGTCTCGACATCCCGGCGCTTCGCGACACAGCGGCGGCCATTGAGGCCGATCCCGCAAAAGGGGCCGCAAGGTTCCATGTACGTACCCGGTGGCAGGGCGGAACCCGCAGCCGGTCCACCGTGGATGAATACCAGTTGGGCGACCAGGTCATCGAGCGCCGCTTTGTGGTGGACTCCGACGAGCCGCTGGAGCTTCTCGGCGGGAATTCTGCACCCAACCCACAGGAACTGCTCATGGCGGCCGTCAACGCCTGCATGACCGTTGGTTACGTCGCGAGCGCAGCGATGATGGGTGTCAGCTTGTCGACACTTGAGATCGACATACACGGCACCCTCGATCTGCGCGGCTTCCTGGGCCTCTCGGACGACATTCCAGCGGGCTACCAGAGCCTCGATTACACAGTCCGCATAGCGGGCGACGGCACGCCCGAGCAATTCGTCGCCATTCACGAGGCGGTCATGCGGACGTCGCCCAACTATTCCAACATGACCCGCCAGATTTCGATGAATGGACGCCTATCCATTCTGTAGCCGGTAACCTGAGCGGGTCCTGCTGTAGGAATTGGTCAAAATGGGCGGGCCAATCCACAATGGGCTGCCCGAAATACCCTCAACACGACGATGGTCAGGCAGGACGCCGGTCCGACGGACCGATTCGTGGAGCATGTAGACGGTGACGCTTTCTCTGAACGGAACAGAGCGAACATTCAACGGAGCTGCCCAGCACTAGGCAACATGGGCATGAGCCCCAAACCGTCCTGCGCGCCGGGGAGGGCTCATGCCCTCACCGGGGGTCCACCCAGCCCACGATCTAAGCCTGCGCCATCTGCTCGACAAGTTCGTCCATCTGGGCCTGGCTCGAATCCGGGGTGATGTGTCGTCGATCTGAGGTGATCGCAATGCCTCGACACGACTGCAACCGTCCCGAGACAATCATATGTTTGTTCGCTCCGCGCTGACGGGCGGGCCCTTACTGGGTCCGGCGTCCCCATCCGAAGACAAAAGACTGCAGAAATGATGATCCAGAACACGAAGAGTGAACCGCGCATCTGCGTTGCAGGAGCGGGAGCCGTCGGGTTGACCCTCGCGGCCCGTCTGATGGTCGGGGGAAACAGGGTCGGGCTGATCGCAAGGGAAGAGAGCGTCCGCTTCATCCGACAGAACGGGCTTAAGCTCCTCGACCTCGATGGGCTCCATCACCTCCGCCCGGAGGTGGATCTGGCCTCAGAATTCTCTGCTGCAGACATCCTTTTCCTCTGTCCGAAATCACAGGACCTACCGCAGCTGTCGCTGTCGATCCGGCACCTGATCACGCCGGACACGCTTGTTGTTCCCGTAATCAATGGATTGCCATGGTGGTATTTTGACGGCGAGAACGGTGTGTGGATGGGTGATAGCGTACGCGCTGTCGATCCCGACAGCATCCTGAAGACGACGATCCCGTCGCGACAGGTCATCGGAACAACGACTGTAATGACGGTCGAGCGGGTCAATCGCGGCACCGCGCGGACCTTCAATCGTCTTCAGATGACGCTGGGCGAGCTTGACGACCAGCCTTCAGCCAGACTCGCGGCGCTCGCTGGCCTTCTCGAGAAGGCCGGATTTACGGTGCATGTGGCTTCTCGCATCCGGGATGCCGTCTGGACAAAGATCGTCAGGAACCTGATCTCGAACCCCCTGACGGCCATTACCGGGGCGACACTGCGCGAAAATTTTGGCGACCCGTTCCTTGCCGATGTGAGCAGCCGCATGTTGGAGGAGATTCTGCCCCTAATCGCGGCTTACGGCGCAAAGCTCGATGCGAGCCCGGTGTCCATTCTGGAACTGGGTAAGTCAATGGGCGACGTGAAGACTTCCATGCTGCAGGACCTTGAGCGGGGACGCGAGCTGGAGCTTGCTGCCGTGTGCGATGCCGTGGTCGAACTGGCGCGCGCGCGCAACATCGCCATGCCGGTTACCGAGGCAATCGGAAAGATCGCACACTTCAGAAGCAGTCGGCAGCAGGCGCCGGTCGCTGAGGTCTCCACATTTGGCGGATCCGGAGTCTGACAGCTGGTTGACTTGGAAGAGCACAGAAATTCCGCCCTGACGGAGGGATCGGACTGAGAGGGCCGCGACTGCTGACGACTCGGCGGTGCCGCCATTGCTCGAAGGCGCATGGGACACTTTACGTTTAGTGCGACGCCATTGGCCTCAAGAGGTGGCCGGCTGACTTTGAAATACGCCAGATGTCCGGCATCGCGTCTGGCCGTGCCACGACGCGATAGCCGTTCTGGAGGAAGAACAGCATTTGGTTGTCCCAGTCGTCCGATGACAACGGCCAGCCGTGGTGGAACATGATCGGCTGGGCGTCCTTCGGGCCCCAGTCCTTGTAGAAGATGTCGACGCCGTCGCTCGTGGTCACGTAAGGCATGATGTTCTGTCCTTCTGAGCTTGTGGAGGATGCGGTGTAATGCTGTTCTTGGGAGAGTGCCCGCCCCGTGCAGGATCGTGACTGACAATACCGCTAGCTATCCATCCTCTACCTATTCGGGATTTCGGGCAGCTTCATCGATCACATCGGCGATGGCCTTGGGCTGCGTCATGAACAGCGCATGGCTCGCTTTCACTTCCGTGATCTTGGCGCCGATCCGATTGGCCATGCTATGCAGCATCCCTTCGCCGAAAGCGTTGTCCTCGGTGGCGATCACCGCCCAACTGGGCTTGGTGCGCCAAGCCGCGTTTTCCAGCTTGGTGGCGAATACTGACATGTTGATCGGAACCTGAGAGTCCCGCAGGAAGGCGGCATCCTCGTCGCCGGTATCGGCGGCGAAGGCGGTCTTGAAATGTTCGAGGTCAATGAAGCCGAAGCCATCGGCCTGAACATCAAGCACGAACTTGGATGCAGCAGGGAAGCCATCGTACTGCTGCGCTGTCGTCTCGCCAGCATCGGGGATGAGCGCGGAGACGTAGACCAGGCTCGCTACCTTGGGATGGACGCCAGCCTCCGTGATGACGGTTCCGCCCCACGAATGGCCGACCAGGACAGCCATGCCGTCCTGCCGGTCCAGAACGCGTCGGGTTGCGGCGACATCGTCGGCGAGTGAGGTCAGGGGGTTCTGCACGATCGTTACACGATAGCCGCGGCTCGTCAGCTCATTATAGACGCCGCGCCAACCCGAACCATCGGCGAAGGCACCGTGAACGAGCACGACATTTTTCACGGCATTGCTGTCCGATTTTCGCGCTCCGGACTGTGCATACGCGGCACCAACAAGGCTTGCCATGGCAAGCGTAGTCGCGGCGGCGGAAATGAGGCTTGGCTCGAACATTGGAATTTCCTCTCAGTTGGGTTTTGACGAGGCCGGAATCTCATTGAATGGCAGCAACGCCGGGGAACCCGGATCGGCATGGCGCGCGTCCTCAAACGGATATATCAATTGACCTGATGCCAGCCGGCTCGGCGAGACGACCACCTGCCTTGATCCATCCCTCAACTGGTTGATGTCATTGCCAGCGATGCCGCGAAACTGAACTTGCAGAACACGCGGCCGTGCCCATTCGCCGTTCTTGCCGAATCTCAGATCACCCATGACAGTGTGGAAGGTCGCCTCGCTCGCGAAGGTCGACAGTAGGGTGTCGTCAAGGGCATCGGTTTCCTCGATCGCTTGGCCCACAACCTGCATCTGGGCATAGGCGAGCGGGGCCACGTAGTGCCCGAGTGGATCCACCCCCATAGTGGCTGCCTTCATCTGGTAGGCGTTCATCAACTTACTTATGCCGGGAAACATCATGCTGGGGACCGGCGCCCAGTAGGCGTAGTTGACGAAACCGTTTAGTTGAGAACCAAGCGTGATCCTGACGGATGAACTTTGCGGGCCAATCATTGTGCCGCCCACCATTTTGGGTTTGAACCGATGTCCGTTGATCGCCCGCACCAATCCGACGGTGTCCGCAGGATAGGAAGAAAGGAACAGAAGCTCGCAATTGTTTTCGGCCGCAGCATCGATGATCGGCATGAAAGTCTCCGTGGCCATCGGGTAGGTGGCCTCGTGAACTATATTAAATCCGTATTTCTCCGCGTTTGCCTTGGCGCCATGGATGGCGCTTCTTGAGAACTCCGCATCGGCATACACAAGTGCTATGCGCCGCGAGGTCGGCGCGTGCGCGGCTGCGAGTTCGAAAAAACCCTCGGTGAGCGCTGCATTTGCGTCCGGTCCCGTCGGTATCATTGCGAAGTAGTTTGGATAGCCGAACGCCTCATTCACGCGGAGGCCCATGAGACCCACGAAGAAGCGCTCCCGATGAATGATCACGGGCATTGCCGCCATCAGGATCTTGGTGCCATACCCACCGATGACGAGATCGACCTGGTCTTCGTCCATTAGCCGTTTGTAGATGCCGTCAACCGTCGCCGTATCGGAATAATCGTCATAGCAGACGAATTCCACGAGGCGGCCGAGTAGGCCGCCGCGATTGTTGACGTCTTCCCGCCAGATCTCATGGGCGAGCCGGGCGCACCTGCTGTTTTCGGCGAGCGGACCCGTCAGCGACAAGCAATAGCCAATACGAAGAGGCATCGACGCTGCGGACATGTTGAGGGCCTCAGATGCCTGTGCCGGGGCGCCCGGCGAGAAGCTGCAGTTCCCAGGCGAAGGCGACACCGGAGCCGCCAGTATGTGGGAGGACCTCTTTGCCAAGCGATTGCGCGGATTCTTCACGCGCCCAGTCGCGCTGCCATTCGCTCACTACCGCAAGCCAGGTGATCGGCGTTACGCCGGCCTGCACCATGCGGAGCACGGCCATTTCGTGCGCTTCGAGGCTGACGCCCCCCGATGCGTCGGTCACGCCATAGACGTCCCAGCCTTCGCCCGCCGCCTGGATGGCGGGCATTGCGAGGCATATCTCGGTCCACAGCCCTGCAAGTATGAGCTGCTTGCGCCCGGACTCCTTGACCGGGTCGACCACCTTCTGGTCTTCCCAGGTATTTATGTAGGTACGATCGATCGGCTTCTGATCCGGGAAGACGTCCTGAAGTGGCTTGAGAAGCTTGCCGCCGCGATCCTCCAGGACCGTGGTAAGGACGGTCGGGACGTTGAAGACCTTGGCTGCCTTGGCCAGACCGACAACGTTGTTGATGATCATCGTCGGCTCGTGGCTGTGCAGGTTGGCGAACTGAAACGGCTGATGATCAATCAGCACCACGATGCTGTTTTCGGGACGAAGTAGGGCGTTGAGACCGTTCTTGGGCATGACATTTCCTTCGGTTGGCGGTGGGTACTGGCTTAGGCGCCGGGCGGATCGAGAAAGACGTAGAGAGCTCGGATCAGGCCGTCCTCGATCCTGGCGACGTCGGTGCCGGTTGCGACCGCAGGGCCGAAAGGCGGACCGGACCGCCAGCGCAGTCGTGCAAGTCCGTGGTGGCCCACGGCCGGACCGAGGCTGGAGAACACGAAGTTGGGTGGAAGGCTCGACAGCAGCAATTCAACAGCGTCGTTGATGGCGGGATGCCCTGTTGCTGAGGCCTCCGGTTCGTAGAGCACTGCGTCGTCCGCATAGAGATCCGTTAAGGCGATCATCCGGCGTGCAGCGTCGCGTTCACCAAATATGCGGGCGAGGTTCGCCTGCATCAATTCGTCATAGTCGATGGATTGCGTGCGCATGCTTGCCCTCCAGAACCGGTGATCCGGCGGCGGGCGCTGTCGAATGGAGCGGGTCGTTTAGCGCGCCTGCCGGAATGCGAAAACAATACGTCTTCGCCCCAGCAAGGGCACTGCACGATCATGCTGTCGGCGGTCCGATTCTGCTACAAACTCAGAGCTATCCCTTTCGGTCGCGACGCCATGCAGCCGGTGTTGCGCCAGTGAGCCTCCTGAAAGTGCGTCCGAAATGAACCGCATCGGCAAAGCCGGTGATCTGGGCCACTTCCTCGAGCGTAGCATCAGTGTCAAGGAGAAGCGTTCGCGCGCGCCGGATGCGCGAATTGAGCTGCCAGCGGTAAGGTGGCGTGCCGGTCGAGGCCTTGAACGACCGACTGAAGTGCGACTGCGAGAGTCCGACCATCGCAGCCAGTTCCGCCAGTTCGACACGCTGGAAAAGGTGCGCTTCGAGGAAATCGGTCACACGCCGCAACTGCCATGGCGCTAGTCCGTTGCCATCGGCGATGGGTTCTCGCGGTTTGGCAAAAAGGCCTGCGGCAATCGCGGCGACCAACCCGTCTCCATAAAGCTGTACGGACGGATCCGTGTCACCGACTGCATCGGCGAGCAGTTTCATGAGGGGCCATATTCGCTGATCCGAAAAACGCAGGCGAGGAGCGGAGATCACATCGCGGTCGAGCCTTGTATCCAGTCGCTCTTCCAACGCTGCGAAATCTACAAGCAATGTGGCGTCCCTGACGAAGCGAACGTCCTGGCTGAAGCCCCACACCTCCATTCCCGCAGGTAGGAAATCCATATGCCGGGGGGTATAGCCGATGCGACAGGACTGGTTTGCGCGCAGCCGAGGCTCGCAGGGACTGCCAACCTCATCAAGCAGCGCAACGAGGCGGGTTTCGGAGTCGTAGGGAAAAGGATGGGCGACGGCCCCGGAACCACGCCATTCCGAGACCTCGACAGAAACCCCGTTCCATATATGCCGCGAGACCGACAGGCTCACGACATTCTCGGGCAGATCCGAGACCAGAGGATTCGCAGGAGCAGACATCTCCCACCTCCCATATATTCACGAAGGACCCGCCGCCGCATCGTTCGCTCGGGCAAGCCGCCCGTGCCCCTGTTCCTGTCCTGAATGGCGTAGGCTTGGCCAGCCTGTTGAAATTTGAACCTTCTTTCGGTCTTGGCCAAAACGTATCACGGCTTTCTAAATTCGTCCAGACGGCCAGGCAGTTCCGCCCCGACGTTGTCAACGTTCAGAGTAGAACTCTTATTGAACAATCGCCCTTGACATGGATGTCATGAAAATTGAGCTAACCCAAGATCAGCTTCCCGACTGTCGGCTGCCGGCTCGATCTGCAGGACGGCATGTCGATCCTCGTTTATCCCACCGATCGCGCCGCCTATTCGCGGCTGACGCGGTTGATGACGTTGGGCAAGAGCCGCGGCGGGAAGGCGAATTGCATCCTGCATCTCGATGATGTCGCGCGCTATGCCGAAGGGCTGATTGGCATCCTGGTGCCGGATATGGGGGATGACACCTCTGCCGTGCATCTTCGGAAGATGGCGGAAGTCTTTAGCGATCGTGCCTATGTTTCCTTTGCCTGCGCCGGCGCCCCAACGATCAACTGCGGCTGCATGGCCTGTCGAACCTGGCGGTCAAGTATCGGGTGAAGACGGTCATCACCAATGACGTGCTGTTTCATGAGCCCGGCCGGCGCCAGCTTCAGGATGTCGTGACCTGCATCCGCACCGGCACCACCATCGACGATGTCGGCTTCGAGCGGGAGCGGCATGCCGACCGTTATCTCAAGCCGCCGGAGGAGATGGCGGGTTTGTTTCCGCGCTATCCGGAAGCGCTAGCGCGAACGACGGAGATTGTCGAGCGCTGCAGATTCTCGCTTGAGGAGCTGGTCTATTAGTATCCCGAAGAGGCGCTGATCCCGGGCATGACGGCGCAGCAGTCGTTGGAGCGCTACACCTGGGAGGCGTGAAGACCCGCTATTCCGAAGGTCTGCCGGCCCACGTCGAAAAAAGCATCCGTCACGAGCTCGCTCTCATCGAGACGATGAAATATGCCCCCTATTTTTTGACGGTGTACTCGATCGTCCGCTACGCCCGATCGCAAGGCATCCTTTGCCAGGGCCGCGGATCGGCTGCCAGTTCCGCCGTCTGTTGCGTGCTCGGCGTCACCTCGATCGATCCGGAAACCAATGATCTCCTGTTCGAACGCTTCGTCAGCCAGGAGCGCGACGAGCCGCCCGACAGGCATCGTAAACTTAACGGCAAACGGGGACAGACCATGACGCCGGCCGAGTTTGTCGGTCACGCTCGGGCGATTTTCGCCATAGTGTCATCGCCGCTGAACGCAATTCGCGATGATGGCCGGAGGAGATGTCGTGGCGGGGGATGTGGAACAGGTTGGCGATGGGATCGTGGCTGGAGACGAAATGCTGAAGATGTTGCCTCGACTTGAAGCGTTTCATAATCCGCTCTCGCCGCCGGATTGGCTGATGGGGATTCTCCGCCCGATTGTTCAAGCCCTTGTGTGAGCGATGCTCGACACCCGGCATGATCTCCCGCTTTGCGGCATCGTAGGAGCGAAGCTTGTCGGTGACCATCACCCGCAGCGCTCGTCCCTGGCCCTTCAACAGCTTGCGCATCAGGCGCTTGGCCGCCTTGGCATTGCGGCGGCTTTGCACCAGAACGTCCAGGACGAAGCCGTCCTGATCCACAGCGCGCCAGAGCCAGTGCTTCTTTGCCACGGATCGAAACAACGGGGCGAGTGGCGCGGGGGAATTTCACCCCCACGCTCTCTCAGAACCGGACGTGATACTCTCGCATCATCCGGCTCCCATTGTTCGACCGTATCCATGAAGCAGAGGCCAATGGGCGAACAACCGAGGTTGGCGCTGCGCGATGCGCAAGAGCCAATGCCGGGATCGCCGCTTGTGCCCACGCAGGGACTTGTACTTTCCCGAGCCCCATCGAGCGAGGTATCGTTCGATGCTCCAGAGCGTGGGTTGGAGAGCTGAAGGACAGAACCGACCATAGTAATTGATCCAGCCGCGGATGTACGAATTGAACATCCGTGCCAGATCATCGAGAGCCTTGTCATTGCGAAGGTGAAGGGACCAACTACGGATAGTGCCGCGGATCGCCTTGAGCGCCGTTGGACTGGCAGCGGGACTGAATGAGACACTCATGCCCCCCGGCCCACTTGCTCACCAGTCTCGGCCGGAAAGTGTAGCCGAGAAAGTCGAGCTTGTAGACCGGGTGAGTACCTCGCCGACCTTCATCCCTACAGTAGACGATTTTAGTCTTGTCAGGGTGAAGCATCAGCCCGCAGTCAGTAAAACGCGCGTCTAGATGAGAGCTTTCTGAAGCGCCATCGCCTGGTCCTCGGTCCGACAATGACAGATCGCGTCGTCAGCATAGCGTTCAAACGGAATGTCCGGGAAATTCCGACACATCCACATGTCAAACGCATAGTGAAGAAAGAGGTTTGCCAAGAGAGGGCTGATCACCCCGCCCTGTGGCGTTCCCCGTTCTCTGGCGACGAGACTTCCGTCCGGCATCTGCACTGGCGCTTCTAGCCATCGCTCAATGTAGAGAAGCGCCCCCGGGCAATCAGTGTGCTTGCGCACAGCCCGCATCAGCAGGTCCGGGCCGATGCTATCGAAGAAGGCCTCGATATCGAGATCAAGAACCCAATCGTACCGCCAGCATCGTCGCCGCGCCACGCCGATCGCATCGAGCGCCGACTTGCCGGGCCGATATCCATAGGAATCCGGATAGAATTTAGGCTTCACCGTCGGTTCCAGATGGCGTTTGACCACCATCTGCGCAATGCGATCGGCGACCGTAGGTATGCCCAGCGGGCGCGTCTTCCCATCGCTCTTGTGTATGTCGACCCGCCGCACCGGCGGCGGAAAGTAGCTGCCCGACACCAGCCGATTTCAGAGCTTGTACAGCCTGTTAAAGGGCATGATGCTCCCGGCGCCGCGATTCCGGTGGATAGCCCTTCGACAAACGTTTATCGTGGGTTTGCCGGGATAGGGGTGCTGGGAGCATGAAACGGCGGCAGGCCGACCTAACGATGAGCTGTGGGCTCGATTTGTTACTGCGAGACAACGACCCCACGGGCAGCCAGCAAGTCCTCGGCCATTCGCAGGCTGAGAGGGAAGCCGAAATAGAGCCACACGGCGTGGGCAATGATTTCAGCGGGAAAGCGATGGCGACGATATAGTGGATTAGGGTCTGTCATGGCCCGTCATCGCACATCGAGTTCCACATTCCATTAAGTTGACGATGCCAGCCGAAGTTACAGTCGATGTGCGGCATCCCAATGCCGCGCTGTCTCATGAGATGTTTGAAAGGACTGTAGCTGCCATCGCGGACTGCGCCCGGCTGGCAAATGTTCGGGCGGAGATCATCAAGCAATGGTCGTTCGGGGACATCACCTTCGACACCGGCCTGGTCAACCTCGTTCGAAGCGTCGCCGCTGACTTGAAGGTACCACACCGGCATCTCCTCAGTGCCGCCGGGCATGACGCTTATCACGTCTTCAAAATTGCGCCGACAGTGATGATGTTCACGCCCTGTCGCGATGGTATCAGCCACAACGAATCAGAGCATATCGAGATCGAATATACGCTTCCCGGTGTCAACGTAGTGCTGAACGCCGTGGTAAGAAAGGCGAACCAATAGAGTGTATCGAGACCGGCGCGGGGAATCCATCGTAGCGTTAACTAAACTCCTTCAGGGCTAGAAATCTTCAATAGCTTTTGAGCGGATTCGAACCGCCGACCTCGTAATTACACAAGTGGTGGATGATGGGAGACGGAACAGACGACCGACCTATTTGCCGGCCCCTCGCACTCGTGGCCCCGCGGTGGTACGATTGCTATGGTCTTGGACACCGAAGGAGCGCGCCCGCCAACTATGCTGACTGGTCCGACGGCGACCCTCGAGATGATGCGGGGGTATCGGATGCAGTTGCTATAAGGAGCCAGACGTTGGCAGGCGGCCTTTCGCCGCCTGTCGGGTGTTCGCACAAGGTATCACTGGGCGGCCTGCTTCGTGCTCTTAGCAGCTTGATCGATAACGTCCGCGATAACCGCCGGCTGCGTAAAGAGCAGCGCATGGCTTGCATCGACCTCGGTCACTTTGGCGCCGATGCGCTTTGCCATGTCCTGGAGCATCTTCTGGTCGAAGGCCTTGTCCTGACGAGCGATCACGGCCCAGCTGGGCTTGGTGTGCCATGCGGCATTCTTGATCTTGATGCCGAAGGACGACAGGTTGATCGGCACTTGCGAGTTTTCCAGAAAGGCAGCGTCTTCGTCAGTCGTATCGGCCGCGAAGCCCGCCTTGAACGTGCCAGTCTTCAGGATGCCGAAACCATCGGCTGTCGGTTCGATCACGAATTCCGAGGGCGTCGTATAGCCTTCATACTGCTGGGCGGTGGTCTCGCCGGCATCGGGCGACAGGGCCGAGACATAGACTAGGCCTGTAACCTTGGGGTCGATGCCCGCTTCAGTGATCATGACGCCACCCCAGGAATGGCCGACAAGAATGGTGGGACCGTCCTGGCGTTCGATCGCGCGCTTGGTGGCCGCAATGTCGTCGGCGAGCGAGGTCAGCGGGTTCTGCACGATGGTGACCTTGTAGCCACGCTGAGTGAGGTTGTCATAGACGCCGCGCCAGCCGGAACCGTCGGCAAAGGCACCGTGGACGAGGACGACGTTCTTGACGGCCTGATTGGCGGGGCTCTTCTCAGCGGCGTTGGCTGCGGTTGCGATGCCGATTGCTGCGGTGGCGGCGATGATGGTGCTGGTCTTCATTGTCTCTCTCCCTTTGTTGGCGCGAGAACTGTTATCGCGATAAGTGTGTACGTAGCGAGCGTTCCTGTCCCTGTCAATCATAATTGTTATCGCGATATATCTTTTCACGAAAACGTTAGCTATAGGTCGGACAGAAGGAGACCCTCATGGCTCGACAGAAATCAAATAACCCAGTGCCGCTCGACAATCAGGTCTGCTACGCCATCTATTCGGCGGGCATGGCGATCCAGCGCCTCTATAAGCCATGGCTCGACCAACTCGGCCTGACCTATCCGCAATACCTCGTTCTCAACGTGCTCTGGCAGGAAGACGAACAGACTGTCGGCCATATCGGCGATAAACTCGCCCTTGAATCGAGTACCTTGACGCCCTTGCTCAAACGCCTTGAAAGCGCCGGGCTCCTTCGGCGGACGCGCAATCCCGACAATGAGCGTCAGGTGATTGTGGGCCTGACCGAGCAGGGCCGCGCACTCCGGTCGCGGGCCGGCTGCCTGGCCGATGCGCTTCTGGACAGCTCCTGGCACACGCCAGATCAACTCGGTGCGCTCAATCATCAGGTCAGACAATTGCGCGATGACATCTACGCAAAGCTGGGCAGTTGGACCGCGCCTTCGTAAGACGCTAGACAAGGTGCGGCGTCGATCGTTGAGCGAATTGATCATGGGAACAGCAATGCCTCGTGCGACGGAGTGCGCTTTCCCGCCGTCAGGGCCATGACCGATGCTGCGATGGAGCGTCGGTCGATTCGGAAATGCCGGTAGAGGTCGCCGATTGTTCCCGTCTGGCCAAAGTGCTCGACGCCATGTGGGATCGTACGATGGCCCGCCACCGCGCCCATCCAGGACAGCGTCGCCGGATGACCGTCGATCACGGTGACGACGGCGCAATGGCCCGGCAGCGGGTCGAACAATCTCTCGACGTGACTTCGCGCTTTCGTGTTGCCTCGGGCCCGCTCCCGCTGTGCAGCCGTCCAGCCCGCATTGAGTCTGTCTGCCGAAGTCACTGCTAGCACGCCTATATCGCGGCGGTGTTCGCCCAGCACGCCGGCGGCGGCAATCGCTTCGTCGGCCACCGCGCCCTGATAGGCGATGACCACGGAGCAATTCGGCCCGGGCTTCCTGAGCCAGTAGGCACCGTCGATGGCACCTTGCCGGAAGTCGTCGTCGACACGTTTGAGGGGCTGCTCGAGCGGCTTTGTGGTCAGCCGGAGGTAGACGGAGCCACCGGTTTCGTCACGCAGCCATGTGCGTTCGTCCGGGTCACCCTCTCCGTTGCGCTGCATGTAGTCGAAGGCCCACTCCATGATGGCGGCGAGCTCGTCGGCGAAGGCGGGTTCGAAGGCCGCCAGCCCGTCTTGGCTCATCCCGATCAGCGGCGTGCCGATCGATTGATGCGCCCCGCCCTCGGGCGCCAGCGTGACACCCGATGGCGTGCCAACAATCATGAAGCGGGCGTCTTGATAGCAGGCATAGTTCAGGGCATCGAGGCCGCGGCAGACGAAGGGGTCATAGACCGTGCCGATGGGGATCAGGCGCTTGCCGAGCAGCGAATGGCTCAGCCCCGCGGCACCCAGCAGCAAGAACAGGTTCATCTCGGCAATGCCGAGTTCGACATGCTGCCCCTCCGGGGTGAATTCCCATTTCGCCGTCGAGGCGATGCGGTGCTCGACAAAGGCGTCGGCCATCGGCTTGCGGGCAAAGAGTTTTCGGCGGTTGACCCAGGCGCCGAGACTGGTGGTGCCGGTGACGTCGGGCGAGGTCGTCATGATGCGTTCGGCGAGAGCAGATTTGCCCTTGGCGAGGTCGTCGAGGATCTTGCCAAAGGCGAGCTGGGTGGAGATCTCCCTGTTGGCGTCGAACGCTATCGGCGGCACCTCGAGCCGGGTGTCGGAATAGCGGCGCGCGCCTTCGGCAAAGAATGGCGTCGAGGCGAGGAACGCCTTCAGCGCCGCCGGGTCGGCCACGCCGGCCAGCGGCTCCCATTCCTCGCCTGCCTTGACACCCATATGCGCCTGCCAATCGGCAAACTGCGTCGTGGTCATCAGACCGCCGTGATTGTCCTTGTGTCCGGCGATCGGCGTGCTCCAGCCCTTGATCGTATAGGCGAGAAAGCAGGTCGGCCGGTCATGGTCGGTCGCGGCGAAGACCTCCGCCATGGTTGCCACGCAATTGCCGCCGAGATTCTCCATCAGCGCCGCAAGCTCGGCATCGCTGCGTCGCTCGATCAGCGCCGAGACATCGCCCTGGTCGCCGAGATCGTCGAGCAGACGCCTGCGCCAGACAGCGCCGCCCATGAAGGTGAGCGCGGCATATTCCTGGTTGGAACATCGGTCGATCCAGTCCCGAAGCTTTGCCCCGCCCGGCTCGGCGAAGGCCGCGCGCTGCAACACGCCGTATTTGACCCGCACCACGTCCCAGCCAAAGGCCTCGAAGATCTTCTCGATCCGCTCGAACAACCCTTCGCGGACGATGCCGTCGAGCGACTGCCTGTTGTAATCGATGATCCACCAGCAGTTCCTGAGCTCGTTCTTCCAGCCCTCCTGCAGGGTCTCGTAGATATTTCCCTCGTCGAGTTCGGCGTCACCCGCCAGCGCGATCATGCGGCCGGTCCTGCCCTCGCCCCAGGCCTTGGCGCGGACGAAATCCTGCACGATCGAAGCCAGCGCCGTGATCGCCACGCCAAGGCCGACCGAGCCGGTGGAGAAATCGACGTCGTCGCTGTCCTTGGTACGGCTGGGATAGCTCTGCACGCCGCCAAAGCCGCGAAAATTCTCCATCTTCTCGCGACTGAGCCGCCCCATCAGATACTGGATCGCATGGAAGACCGGGCCGGCATGCGGCTTGACGGCAACGCGGTCCTCCGGCCTGAGCGCCGAGAAGTAAAGCGCCGTCATGATCGAAACCATCGAGGCGGAACTCGCCTGATGGCCGCCGGTCTTGATGCCATCGACCTTCGGCCTGATGTGGTTTGCGTGGTGGATCATCCAGTGGGAGAGCCACAGAAGGCGCTGTTCGATCGTCTTGAGATGCCGCGTGTCAGTCATTGTCATGTTCCGAAAGAGTGGGACAAGGGTTCACGTCGGTTCAGACTGCGCCGATCAGCCGTCCTTGTAATAGTAGCTGTAGCCGTTGAGCGCCGGCGCGCCGCCCAGATGGGCATAAAGGACGCGCGCGCCTTCCGGAAAGAAGCCCTTGCGGGCAAGGTCGATCATTCCCTGCATCGATTTTCCCTCATAGACGGGGTCGGTGATCATCGCCTCGGTGCGCGCTGCCAGCCGGATCGCCTCGTTGGTTTCCCCGGACGGCACGCCATAGGCGGGATAGGCATAGTCCGGGTTGATGACGATCTCGTCTTCGCGGATCTTCCGGCCGAGGCCGACGAGTTCCGACGTCGCATCGACAATGTTGCGCACCTGGTCGCGCGTCTGCTGGAGCGTGCCCGAGGCATCGATGCCGATGACCCGGTCAGCGCGATCCTGCGCGGCAAAGCCGACGATCATTCCGCCCTGTGTCGAGCCGGTGACGACGCAGACGATGATATAGTCGAAGGAGAAGCCGAGTTCCTTCTCCTGCGCCGCGACCTCTTCGGCAAAGCCGACATAGCCGAGCGCGCCATATTTGTGGACGGAGGCGCCGGCGGGAATCGGGTAGGGCTTGCCGCCGGCATCTTCAACCGACTTGATGGCGTCTTCCCAGCTCTTGCGGATGCCAATGTCGAAGCCGTCATCGACCAGCCGGCTGTCGGCGCCCATCAGCCGGGTCATCAGGATATTGCCGACGCGATCATAGACCGCATCATAATGCGGCACCCATTTTTCCTGGATGACGACACATTTCATGCCGATCTTGGCGGCAGTCGCGGCCACCATGCGCGTGTGGTTGGATTGAACACCGCCGATCGAAACCAGCGTGTCGGCTCCCGAGGCGATCGCGTCAGGCACGATATATTCGAGCTTCCTCAGCTTGTTGCCGCCCATGGCAAGGCCGGAATTGCAATCGTCGCGCTTGGCATAAATCTGGACCTTGCCGCCCAGGGCCTCCGTCAGTCGCGGCAGATGCTCGATCGGCGTCGGGCCGAAAGTGAGAGGATAGCGTTCGAACTTTTCAAGCAGTGACATCGATAAGGGCCTCCGTGCCGATTTTCGCGTTGAAGGCTAGCGGAAATCGTGTGAAAGGTGCTCTCTAAGCTTGTTGCTCGATTTTCGAAATCCGGATAGATTTCCAAAATTAGAAATCATTTCTTCAATCTATCGAGCTAAAAATGAAAGATTCTTCCAGTGAGGAATTCGACAGGATCGACCTGAAAATCCTGCGCGCCCTGCAATCCGAGGGACGGCTCAGCAATGCTGATCTCGCCGAGCGCGTGAATGTCAGCGCCGCGACCTGCCACAGGCGGACCCAGCGACTGTTCGAGGAGGGTTACATCACCGGCGTACGGGCCGAAGTGGCCCCATCGGCGGTCGGTCTCGGTGCCTTGGTCATGGTCGGCGTGGTCCTCGACCGCTCGACGCCCGAGAGCTTCGCCGCCTTCGAAGGCGCCGTCCTGGAGCTCAAAGAAGTGCTCGACTGCAACCTGGTCGCCGGCGACTTCGACTATCTCTTGAAGATCCGCGTCCGTGATATGGCCGACTTTAACAAGTTGCACGGCCAGAGTTTGATCGCCCTACCGGGCGTGCGCCAGACACGAACCTTCTTCGTTATGAAGGAGGTCAAGGAAAACGCGAAGTTGCCGTTCTGATATTCGGTAAGGCTTCGCCTCAGCGTGCTACTACACGTTACCTTGCAAATCTTGTAGTTCGTGCTCCAGCACCCGAGTGCGGATCATGTTTGATGCTGCGTCCGCGATCGTGGTCATCGCTTCGCGCTCAGGATCACTCAACGTTCTCGGCACCACATCGATAACGCATATGGAGCCGAGAATGAAGCCGAGCGGGTCACGAACCGGGGCGCCGGCGTAGAAGCGAAATCCGTAGGGTTCAGACAGCGTCGGGTTATCAACCAGGTTTTCACGCTTCGAGAGATCTTCGAGTATGGTGAACTCGTTGGCGATGAGTGTCTCGTTGCAGAATGCCCAATCCCGCGGCGTCGAGACGCCGTCAAAGCCCAAGCGGGATTTGAACCATTGCTCGGCTTCAGTGATCAGCGTGAACATTGCGATCGGCGCATTTGTCGCGTGGGCAGCGAGCCGAACGAGTCGATCGAAACCGAGCTCCGGCTCCGAGCCAACCAGAGCTGACCCTGTCACCGCCCTTAGCCGCGCATCTTCGTTCCACGGCGTGCGAAAAGCCGTGGGCTGTGTCGTACCACTCGCGTTTTCAAGGAGAAATTCAACAATCGCCGCAGCATTCGCCCGGACATCCGACTGCATCTTCGTCCGAACGCTGTTGGCGCCGAGCTTGACGGGTTCGGCTGCATTTCGCGGGGCCGAGTTGACTATAGTCGTCTTGCCAAATCGAGCGTCCTTTTCCAGCGAGGACAGCAGCTTCTTGCGGTCTTCCTGATCAGCGCTTTCGACGATGACGAGCATCGGCGGGATGGTCGCAAGCCAAGCCCGGATGGTTTCCATGTCTTCCGACACGTCCACCAGCAAACCCAATGCAGGTAGACCGGCCTGACGCCATTGATCCGCCCGACCTTCGCCGGCAAAGATTATAGCATGCGCCCGGACGATCGGCTCCTCGCGGATTGGATTCTCAATCAGGTCCAGCACCGCCTGGCGTGGAATCCGCCGATGTCCCCCGGGCGTTTTCCAGGAAGGCAATTGGCCGCTTTCGACCCATAGCTGCGCCGTTCGGGTTGACACCCCCAGCAGCTCAGCCGCCTTTGCCGTTGTCAGAACGTCTTTCACGTTGTCGTCCACTTCTGCAGACGATGATATAGTAAAAAATGCTAAATTTGCAAGAAACGGCAATTGTTTACTGGACTTGTCACACAAAGTTGTCCGTCCGGCAAAACGGATCATATCGGCTCCTTGAGCGGCCGGTAAGCGCGCTCGTAAAGTCGCTGCCCGGCAAAGCGCAAAAGTGCATTTCGCAACACGCGAGGAAGCCGTCGCATCTTGTCACGTGCAAAGCCCTGTCGATGAACCCACGCGATGCGTGGTTTGCGCAGTGCTTCATATCGCGCGAGCCCTGTCGGAATGCTGTCCGCTGTTGCTAGTTCGCGTGCAAGGACAATGGCATCCTCCAGTGCCATGCCTGCACCCTGGGCCATGCTTGGCGGCGAGGCATGAGCCGCGTCTCCGACAAGGACAACGCGGTCTCGATGTAAGGCGGTCATTTGCAAGCGGACCAACTCACTGAAATGCACGTTCGCGCTGGCAGCCAACTTCAGAGCGGGCACTAACGGACCGGCGATATCCTCAAAAAGTGGCTCGAGCGAAGTCATCGCCGAATAACACTCGACATTCATTTCGTCGACGGTCAGATCGGCATACACGTAAAGTTCGGACGGCGAGACAGGCTTGCCCAGCAAGCTCCGGTTGGCCGCCAGCATGACCGTCCAATCCTCGATCCCACAGGTGTTGGGCACCAGGAAGCGCCAACACACATTCCCAACGTAAACCGGCGGCGGAGTGTCTGGGAACGCGATGTCGCGAACCGACGAGCGGACACCGTCCGCGCCGATCACCAGATCGTATTCACCGACCCCGCCGTCATGGAAAAAGACCCGGCAGCGTTCGCGATCATTCCTGACATCCACCACCCGTCGATATTCGATGTCGTCAGGCCCCACAGCGAGCTTCAGCAAATCCCATAATGTGGACCGCTTCATTGATCGGCATGGTGCAACGTCGCCCCAGAAACCTTTCGTATCCACGACATTGAGCGGGCGCCCGTTTTCATCACAAAACCGTTGATGGGTGATCGGGTGTGAATGCTCCATCAAAGCGTCCAGCAGCCCGAGGTCTCCAAGGGCGCGCACAGCATTTCCCGGCAGAAACAGTCCCGCCCCGCCGACACCTGCAAAATTGCTGCGCTCGACAATGGTGGCACGGAGTCCCCGCTGTGACAGCGCGCGATGCATGGCAAGGCCGGCGATACCGGCGCCCACAATAAGTATTCGCATATCGGTCTTCACTTCTTGACTTGGTTGCCGCGTTCGATCGGATGAGCATCTGTGCGGCGATGCGCGCCGCCACTTGCGGTAAGCGGGCCCGCCACACCGATCGGCCTTCGGGTTCACCAGGTCACCCAGCATTCCGTGGTGCGGCGAACAAAGATATGCCCGAGAAATACCGGAGCGGTTTCCAGTGTCAGATTTGAAAGCCGCTCGGCGAGCACACTCAAACCCTCCTGGAGTTCAGCCCTCCCGAATGCTTCTGCGACGCATTTGTGCGCGCCGCCACCAAAGGCGAGATGCGACGGCGTGAGATCCGAGCGAAAGATGTCGAAGGTGTCAGGGTGATCAAACAGACGTTCGTCACGCAGGGCCGACATGGAGGACAGGATCACGAGTTGGCCGGCAGGCAGTGTCCACCCGTCGATGTCTATCTCCTCGGCGGACACTCGCACGACGCCTGCAATGCCCGGCTCGAAGCGTAGCGACTCCGAAACGGCGGCCGGCACCAAGGCCGGGTCGTCGCACACGGCCTCCCACTGGCTGCGATTGGTAAGGAGACTGGATGCCTGCGCCACCATGGCAGTCCGCACGGACTCGGTGCCGCCGATGATCATCTGAACGATCTGGATCACGACTTCCATGCCCGAAAGCTGCTGATCGGAATCGACGAGTGCAAGGTATTGCGACAGGAAGCCCTCAGCCTGGCTTGCCCATGTACGGGTCACAAGCGTTTCCAGATAGCCTTGGAGCCGTCTGGCTGCCACTTCGGCATCAGCCATCGCCGAGGGGGTGGCATATGGCCTGAAAAACTCGTTCATCGCATCGATGTCACGCATGAAGGCGGGAACCTCCCGGTCCGGAACGCCCAGCATCCCGGCAAGGGCCAGCACCGGCAGTTTGGCTGCATATCCATTGCTGAGTTCCAGCTTGCTATCCCGATAGCAGCCTTCGATCAGCGACTCGGCCGCCTGTCGAACGAAGGAGCGGAACTGGTCTATCGCATGGCCGGCGAGCGCCCTGGACATGGCGGAACGTCGATGCGCGTGAACATCACCGTTCGCCGTGAGCATCCCATGTTCGAAAATGTCGAAAAGCGCTCCGTGACTTACTCCTCCCTGTGCGGGAATTGCTATTTCCGTGGCGCGCAATCTCGGGTCTCGGGAGAGACGGCTGACATCGTCATGCCGCAGGACGACATAGCCACCCGTCTCGAGGGTCACGATCGGGTGGGAAGCACGATATCGCCTGAAGGCCTCATGCGCATCTTCCTCGATCTCGGCCGATGAGATCATCGGTACTGTGCGGGTCAACGTTTCCATGCTGACTTCCTTTCTGGTGTGGGACGCCGCAGGCATCGCCGCCCGATACAAGGGCAAGCGTGCTACCGGGCTGTCATCGGGTTGTTTCTGGAGGAAAGCCGCGCCCATAGTGGGAACCGCGGCTTCGCAACGGGCCGGGCACGGAGAGCCTCCGGCCCGGAGCCTTCAGATAAAGCGTGGATGGCATCGCCGCTGGCTCATGGCCAGGTTCGCGTCACATCGGCCAGGAAGTCGGCGAGCAGGGAATTGGCGCGTTCCGATGCTTCCCAAAACGGCGAATGCGATACGTGTGGGATCCGGAAGCAAGTGTCCTGCCACAGATTGGCGTAGGCGACGCTGTCGACGTAGTCCAGGTTGATGATCTGGTCGTCTTCGCCGTGTACGATCGCCGAGAGTATCGGACTTGTGGTCAAGGCTTCACGCTGATCGATGCCCAGCCCCCGCGCGGCGCCCTCAAACAGGGTCCCCCTGAACGCCTTGTCCGTGCGTTCGATCGCCTGATACATGAAGCGCTCGGCATTCGCGCCGAACACCGCCGTTGCAAACCGCTCCACTTCTTGGGGATCGAGCGCCGGCTTCGCACCAAGGCCACCGAGCGGCCTGCCGCGAAAACCTTCGGCCATGTCGGCCCCCAGCGAGGGCGTTCCCATAAGGAACAATCCTTGAGGGATGGTAGAGTGGTCGAGCATCTCGATCGCCACGTGGCCGCCGAGAGAGGCTCCGACAACAGCTGCCTTGCCGATGCCCAACTCATAGAGAAGTTCGACCGTCAAATCAGCAAGGCCAGGGAGTGTGTAGGTTCGTTCCGGATCGGTCGCATCGCTTGAATCGCCGTGGCCTGGTAGGTCGAACGTGATCATGTGGTAGTTGTCGAGCAACGTGGACGCGAGCTGCTTCTGAAATACCTGGCGGCAAGCAGAGTTTCCGCGGATGAACACGACCGGAGACCCATACCCCGCGCTCTCGACGGCGATCCTGCAGTGGGACGTTACAATGTCTTGACGCCTTGTTGTTCGCATCTCGCGATCTCCTTAAATGCAATCCTGTCGCGCAGGTTGGGGCGATGTGGCGGGGCCGTCCCCGCCACAGCTGAACAGTTCTTAATGGTGGATAGCTTGGCCCCGGCGGCTAGCAGATTGCGATACGGTGCGCTTGCGTCAGCCCGTGCTGCTCCCGGATCAGATCCGCAGCGCGTTCGCCGATGACGACGCAGGGCGCCATCGTGTTTCCGGTCGTGATCCGCGGCATGATCGAGGAATCCGCGATACGGAGACCTTCGATACCGTAGACTTTCAGTTCATTATCGACCACCGACATGCTGTCACGACCCATCTTTGCCGTGCATGACTGATGCCAATATGTGACCGCGGACTTGCGAATGAAGTCGATCATCCCGGCACGATCGCGCGCCCCCGGTGCGGCTTCACCGCTCACCAATGGGGCAAAAGCTTCGCTGTTTCCGACTTCACGGCACAGCTCCACTGCCGCCAGGGCTGCCACCATATCTTCCGGCTCACTCAACGAATTGGGCTCGATGTAGATCGGGTCGTTCGCTTCGGGTCCGCACAGGCGCAGCCGCCCGCGACTTTTCGGCTGCGCGAGACCGGCAAACATCGTCCAGCCATGTTCCGGCGTCGCGATCTCCGCCTCTGCAGGCGCCGGCACCGGGAATTCGAGCTGGCATTGCAGGATATCGGGGTGGCTGAGGCTGGCATCGCTCTTCCAGTAGAGTGTCGCCTCACAACCACCGCCGCCGACACCCTGCGGCTCACGGTAAGCCCAAGTGCAACCGAATGCGAGGTGATCCTGATGGTTACGACCTACACCGGGGAGGTGCTGAACGACGGAGATGCCATGGGCTCGAAGTTCGTCCTCGGGACCAATGCCTGACTGCATCAAGACCTTGGGCGTGTGCACCGCTCCCAGCGACAGGATCGTTTCATGGCGAGCGCGGAACTGCCGGCGCTTGCCACCGACCAGGGCTTCGACGCCGATGACTGTCCGTCCGTCAAACAGAAGCCGCGTCACGAGAGCGCCCGTCAGAACCGACAGATTGGGATGCGACATCATCGGCGTGACGTAGGAGCGGAAGACCGATTCTCGCTTGCCACCATTGATGCGCAGTTCAGCGATGGATGCACCACCTTCGCTCTCCATCATCTCTCCATTTGGGCTGTCATAGACTGGAATTCCGACCATCGCGGCGGCGCTGACAAGCGCTTGCGCGATTGGCTGCGGTGCGTCCGGCTGGGAAACGTGGACCGGACCACCGGTGCCCCTGCGGAACGGATCAGACTTGCCCTGCCAGTCTTCGATACGACGATAGTAGCCGAGTACCGACTTGTATCCCCAACGCTCGTCACCAGACTCGGTTGCGAAATGATCCCAGTCTTCCCTGTGACCGCGAGCCCACACCATGACGTTGATGCTCGATCCACCACCGAGCCCCTTTCCCATGCTGAGCGGAAGGCGGCGGCCCGCGAGTCCCCGGGTCGGTTCCCCGACAAAACCCCAGTCGCGCTCGGTGCCGAGATTGAGTGGCCACCGGGCGGGGTTCGAGACGCTTTCCGCGTCGTCATCACCTCCGGCTTCGATCAGCAGAACGCGAGCCTGTCCGTCTTCCGCCAGACGGGAGGCGACCACCGATCCGCTGGAACCGGCACCGCAAACGATGAAGTCGAAGTCGTTCTGTTCGCTCACGAGCAGGCCATCGTGGCCTTCACGGCGGCCCGCGGCGGCTCGGTTGGTCGCTATTGTCTGTTCCATTTCAAGTTCTCCTGACGCGTTGTGGTAGCCAAGGTAGCCAATCTTGTTTTCAATTACAACGTTTTTATCAATTCTATCATTTTTGCTGTTCGCAATTTTGAGAGGTCGGGAATGAGCCATCGCGTCGAACGACATCAAGATATGTGGAAGGGCATCCTCAATCTGTGCCTCGGAAGAATGTAATGAGCCGATACGAGGCGGCGCGCGAGACACGCGATGATGTGTGAGACTACGCCATTTCGGCCCCGCCAAATGACGCAGGCATGGCACCGCGAACCGGTCTCGCTGGCCGCGGCGGCACGGCCCTGCCGCGGCGCCGGGAGTTGACGAGCTTGGCCCTTGCCAATCTCTTCAGCAGATGAAGGCGTTGATGGGCCGGCACCGCGTCATGTGCTCAAGCGGTCGGAACAGTCCCACCGTCGATCACATGCTCCGTGCCGGTAATGGATGCCGCCCGGTCCGATGCAAGGAATGCGATCAGATCGGCGACCTCTTCCGGCTTCGCTGGCCGCCCAAGCGGTATGCCGCCCAGCGCGTTCATGATCACCTGCACTGCGGCTTCGTACACAATGCCGGCTTCCTCGGCTATGCGCAGGGCCAAGCCATTGGCCCCGGGATCGGCAATCCACCCGGGAGAAACCCGCACCACCCGCACGCCCTTCGGAGAAACCTCTTTTGAGATGCTCTTGCTGTAGGTGTTAAGTGCAGCCTTGGCCGAGGCGTAGCCAGTTGTCGCTTCGTATAGCGGAAGGCTTCTCTGGATCGAGGTGACGTGAATGACGACACCATGTCCCTGCGCAACCATTCCAGGAATTAGAGCGCGATCCAGCCTGACCGCCGGAAAGACGTTGAGGTTGAACTCCTTGTCCCATTCCTCGTCGGTGAGTGCCGCAAAGCCGCCTGATGGGGCAGAGGAGCCGCCCAGGACGTTCACGAGGATATCGAGTCCGCCAAGCTCGCGGCGCACCGCGTCGACGACGGTTTCGACCCCGGCCTTCGTGGTTAGGTCGGCCTCGATGAATGCCGCACCGGAGAAGTCGGCGGGTTTGGTGCGAGCGGTGGTCAGGACACAGGCACCAAGCTCTTTGAAGAGCGCCACGGTTGCCGCTCCGGCACCCGAAGTGCCTCCGGTGATCAGGGCTCGACGTCCCTCTAGGGTAAGGAACGGGGTCATACGGTGATCTCCAGCTCGGCGACCTTGTCGTCCACAAGGACGAACAGGAACCGCAGATCGATCGGGCTGCCGGGGAAGGTGCCGACGGCATGGGCCGTCACCTGCGTCTTGCCGCTCTCGGTGGCGATCAGGAAGGGCTCCACCGTGTAAGTGTATTGCGTGCTTTCGTTGGCCATCCACTGGCGAATGGCATCACGACCCCTATGGGTCTTGCCCTTGTCCTTCACGCTACCATTTTCGGTGAAAGCGGCTGCGACCGCTTCGGGGCTGCCCTCTCTGTCGGCATCGAAATAGGCTTCGATGCCCTTCGGGAGTTTGATTGTCATTTTGGCGCTCCAATCATGTTTTCAACCTTTGCCGCTGTGGGCCGTGACCTTCTCGAGGCCGACACGGACAATCTAGGGCTGGACGCTTGACTTGATAATTGGGACAAAGCAGGATGAGACGTTGCGAAAAGAGGGACAATGACGCGGTCTGTTCTCGCCGATCTGGATGCCGTTCTCAGCATCGCCCGCCTTGGCTCGTTTCGGGCGGCCGCACTTGAGCTTGGCATCTCCACGACGGCACTCAGCAATGCCGTCGCCAAGCTAGAGCAGCGTCTGGCCGTTCGGCTGTTCAACCGCACGACGCGGAGCGTCTCGCTCACCGATGCGGGGAGGACTATTGTCGAGTGGGTCGGACCGGCGATGACTGACATTCACGATGCTATGCTGACGGTCCAATCGCTTCAGGAAATTCCGACAGGCACATTGCGCATCAATGCCTTTGCGACGGCGGCCCGAGAGGTCATCGAACCGCTCATCCTTTCGTTCATGCGGCGCTATCCCCAGGTGCATATCGATCTGGTCACGGAGGGCCGGATCGTCGACATCGTTGCGGCGGGTTTCGACTTGGGATTGAGGCCGGCCGATCTGGTGCCGGCCGACATGATCGCCGTGCCACTCGGCCTGAAGCGCAGCAATGCCGTGGTGGCATCACCCGACTTTCTGCGCACGCATGGAACGCCAACGGCTCCGGCCGACCTTTACCGATTTCGCTGCATCCGCGCGCGTCTTCCCAACAACGCGCTTCTTCGGTGGAAATTCGAGAAGGAGGGCAACGCTGTCCAGATCGATGTCCAAGGCTCGATCACCCTCGACGAGTCGAGCCTTGTCAGGATAGCGGCGCAGAATGGGGTCGGGCTCGGATACGTCATGGAGGCGGATGTCCGCGACGACATTGCGGCCGGGCGATTGGTGCGCGTTCTCGAGGACTGGACTCCCGCCTTGGCACCATTGGCACTGTATTACCCCGGCAGGAAAAATCCGCCGGCCGCCTTCACTGCATTCATTCAGGCTGCCCGTGAATTTGGGAAGGGGTGATAGCGCGGGCGCGCAAAAATATGCTTTCGGGATTTAGTCCAAGCACAACCTTGGCCGACGGTCGGAGAGATGGGAGATGGGAACGGAACAGTTGACCTACCTATTTCCGCGAGCCGGCTCTTGATGGGATCGGAACCGCAGACCCCAGAATTGCTGCGATGGCTCGACAGGAGCAGCTGTGGTGTGCGCTCGCTTGATGGCCTCTATGGAAACGCCGCATTCACTGTCGGTGGCCAGAGTTCCCGATAGGTGCCGGTTGAAGCTTGGGTACGATAATGGATCTGCGAAGATCGGTCTTCGCGTGGATCAGGATGAAACTGTTATAAGGCGTAGCAAACCCTTCAGCAACGAATTCGACGATATCGCCATTCTTGTCCTCGAAGCTCAGGGTAGCCGGCCTCGACATCTTACGACCACCTAACGGGATGAACTCAGCGAGAGGGCTTATCCGATCAATCGTATCCGGAAGCTGCAGCTGTCCAAACCGCGCCTGAAAAAGCGGTGACAATTCGGTGCGCCGAACTTCAGAACGCATGCCGAGGACCGGGCACGTTTCTGTCGGAATTAAGTACGATGACCGCGCAGGCGCGATGGTTCCGCCGCACATACTCGCGAAGTGATGCATAAATTGACGCGCCAAACCTAGTTGACAGAGCAATCGGTACCTTTATCCCGAACGCGCTGTCGGCTGCCATTTGGGCGAACCTGTCATCTTGAAACAGAACCAAGGTCGCGAAGATGTTTGCCTCACGCTCGAACTGATCCGACACGTCAGCCGAAAGGTTCTTATCGCAGTCCTGTATCCAGCGGAAAATTTTGGACTGATGAGGGATATGCTTATGGCCGGCTTCGTGCAGCTTCAGAAAATTCTGCTTCGATTCAGTAACACTGGTATCGACATGGATGACATCCGCATGGACGTCAAAGATGGCCCTCACCTTGTCGATTGCCGATTTGACGTAGCTGGCAGCACGCTCTCCGAATTCTCTTGCGTGTCGCAATAGAGCTCGTGGATCGAATGCACTCATTGGTGCGATGCGCAGCTGTGCCGCGCTAAGCAAGTCTGGGACCGGCGTAGGCAGCCGGTCCCAAGCGCTGGCTTTGTTCAACAGATCGGTCGCCGCACGGTGGATAGCGGAATACTCACTCGGCGAGAGAGAACTGTCGTCCGGTTTCAAGGTGTCAATCCTTTTTCGAGCGCAGATATCCAAGGAATTTAAGCAGCTCGGCTTCCTCGGCCTGCGTTAAGTTCAATTCAGCGAAAGTCGCCGCCCTCCCGTGGCGCTCAACATCGGTACGCGTAGTCGTAATGTAACCTGCAAGCTCCATTAGTCTGTCGTATTCAACGCCATACAGATTGGCTAGGGCATATAGAATGTTTGGGGACGGCTTCTGAATTTTTCCGTTCTCAATCTGACTTAGGTAAGCATTTGAGACTTCTTTGTTTGTGGCCTCTTCGACTGCTCGAAGTGTTAGCTTTCTGTCTGTTCGGATCGACCCTAGGTATTCTCCGAGGGTGACTTTCACAATGCTCCTCTTTTCATAACCGCGCCGGCTCTGGGCTTGAACCGGTCATGGGGGTTCCGCGGCATAAGGCATTATAGCGACCATGCTTGATAAGTCAAGCATACGTCATGTCTGCTATTTTTATCAAGCATGCTCAATTCTTGCTTGACATCCTTAGCATGCTTGATTCATGTTGCAGACACTGATCGGCCATGACGGATCGATCAGCCAACCAACGAGGTTCGAAATGAACAAGACTGCAATCGAAACAACTGTCGCCCGTGTCGAGGAACTCCAGGAGGAAGTCCTTGATGAGATCGTCGAACTGGAAGCCTACGCGAAAGAGGGCAAGCGCCCGCCGCTCGCAAGGGGCTATCGCTTCAAGATCAACGACAAGCCGTATGTGTGGAAGAAGCCGCCCATCGCCGGCCGCGAAGTTCTGGTCCTGGCGGGTCTCACCCCTCCCGAGAACTACACGCTGCGTGTGAAGCTCTCGGGCCATAAGCCCCGCAAGATTGCCCTCGATGAGGAGATTGACCTTCGTCATCCGGGCACCGAGAAGTTCCGTGCGATCCGCAAGGAACAGACCGACGGCGAACTTCAGGGGCGGCGCGATGCGCCGCTCCTCGAGGCCGACTTGGCCTTTCTTGAAGCATATGGGCATCGGTTCGACATCCTCAAGGATGGGTCCATCTGGGTCATCCTCCATGATTTCCCCGTGCCGGCGTGCTTCACCCATCAGCGCATCTCCCTGGCGATCCGCATCGAGCAGGGCTATCCGCTGACCCAGCTCGATATGCTTTATGTCTTTCCGAAACTCGCTCGGATCGACGGCCGCATGATCCCCCAGACCGAGGTTGAGCAGCAGATCGACGGCAAGACGTTCCAGCGTTGGTCTCGTCACCGCGATGGTCCGAACCAGTGGGTGCCGGGAGTCGACTGCCTTGAGACCCACGTCTTTCTCATTGAGGAGATTTTCGAACAGGAGGCCGCGCGATGACTATCACGCTCTCCATGTCGGCAGATCAGCACAAAGATCTGCAGGACTTCCTCTTCCCGGGCGACGGTCTGGAGGCCGCCGCCCTCCTCCTGTGCGGCGGAACCGCCCAGGAGGGTCGCTATCGTCTTTCAGTTCGCGAGGTTATCGGACTTGATCTCGAAAAATGCGTGAGGCATGCAGATCGCATCTCGTGGCCCACGGATCTTCTTGTGCCGCATCTTGATCATGCTGAGGAAATGGGTCTCAGCGTGTTCAAAGTCCATTGCCATCCCGGCGGCTTCCCCGATTTCTCCGACGTCGACGACGATGGCGATCGTGAGCTGTTGCCGGTCGTCCGGTCGTGGGTCGAGACCCCTGTCCCGCACGGCAGTATCGTGATGTTGCCGAACGGCAGGCTTTTTGGTCGTTACATTCTGGAACACGACGAAATGCGTCCACTAGACTTGATCAGCATCGCCGGCCCTGACATTCGCCTTTTCCCAGCACGGTTAAGTGTCGGCGACCAGCCCTTTGCCCGTTCCCAGGATCAGGCATTTGGCAACGGGACCACCGCCTTGCTGTCGACACTCCGGGCAGGCGTTGTCGGCGTTTCGGGAACCGGTAGTCCGCTCCTCGAGCAGCTGATCCGGCTCGGCTTCGGTGAGATCGTGATCATCGACCCTGACATCATCGAAGATCGCAATCTCAACCGAATCCTTGGCAGCAGCACAGCCGACGCCAAGATCGGCCGCCTGAAAGTCGACGTTGCCGAGGCTGCGGCGATCTCGACGGGGTTGCCCACGAAGATCATCAAGATTGCTTCAACGCTGATGTCGCCGTCTGCGATCAACGCCTTGTCGGTCTGCGATGTGATTTTCGGCTGCACCGACACGCACACTGCGCGGTTCGCGATGAACCTGGTATCAACCTATCACACCATTTCCTATTTCGACATTGGCGTCATGCTCGACACGACTGATGACGGAGATGGCGGGCGACGTGTCTCCGATATCCTCGGGACAGTACATTACATTGTTCCAGGTCGGTCGAGCCTTATTTCGCGCGACGTCATCTCTTTGCAGACAGTTGCAGCAGAGGGGCTGGCCGCCAGTGATCCTGAAGCAGCGGCCCAGCAAGTCCGTGACAAATATCTCCGTGGGCTGGCTGTGAACAGGCCTGCTGTGATCAGCATCAACATGTTCGCGGCCGCGCTGGCGGCCAACGACTTCCTTGCCAGAATCCATCCCTATCGTGACAGACCCAATAGCGAGGTCGGCTCGATCGAATTCAGCTTGGGCCAGCTCCGCTTGACGGCGGACGAAGAGCAGGAGGACTGCGCGCTTCTTCGTCCGTGGCTGGGCCTTGGCAAGATTTCGCCGCTTCTCGGGTTACCGGAATTGTCGGAGACGCGCCCATGAAGTGGATTCCGGAAATACCTGGCTATGCCATCGGCGTTATGCGCCACCTGTTCCGTCGCCCATACAAAGCAGTCGTCAGAGAAGGAATCATGCCTCGACTGATCGCCCCCAAAACGCTCTATATCTTGAACGAGGACGGCGAGCCCTGGCAGGCAACGATGCTGTGCCCTTGTGGATGCGGCGCAAGCTTGCACATGAACCTAATCCCCGACGAAAAGGCCGTCTGGCGCGCGAAGGTTGAAGCAGATGGGACCGGAACGCTCCATCCTTCAGTCTGGCGCCAAGTGGGCTGCCGCTCTCATTTCTTTATTCGCAACGGAAAAATCCGGTGGTGCGACTGAGCCCCGCATTATGTCCGAATCGGAATATCGAGGACCGGGCGCAGCGGCTCGAGCTGCGTCTGGTACTTCCGCACAATCTGATCGTATAGATCTGCGACACGCTTGGCTTTGACGCTTACAACGAGCGCATAACGGAGCTTGTCTTCTGGCTCAAAATCCCTGCTTTCCAAGCGGGCATTGTAGTGGATGTCAAAAACCGGGTTCCTGAGGCTCTTACCGAGGAAGCCAACAGACCCGTGTAGCGTGTTCTCCCATTTCCATGCGTCTCTACGCAAATCGCCTTCGGTCAGGCCCTTCTGAGCCTTTCCGAAAAAGCTCTGTGTGTCGGCGTGCAGCTTGTCGCCGTCCTTGCGCCTATCATCCTTCGGCCGAAATGCAATTTCCAAGCCCGCCCGCGTGTAGTTGCCGGGATGATGCGGATCGGTGAGCGTCTTGTAACAGATGGTCGCTGTGATCTGGACCTTACCCGGAATCTCGCCGGTCGGTACCGGTATGGGCGCGCGGACATAGGTTCGGGCGGAAATTGTGCCCTGATAAATCACCCTGATTGTGTCGTCGTCGCAGAGCAAAATATCATCGACGCGACGCGCGACGCGCCCTCGCCCAATCTCCTCGGCCGATAACTCGGACATCTCCGCAGTGTGGATCAGCAGGGCACGGACCGAAAGCATATCGACGCTGGCGCCGAGGTGAGCCTTGACGCCGGCGGCAATACGCAGAAGGCTCGGAGAGGCGAATGACGTCCCTCCAGTGACCTCCAAGCTCGGGCTGCCGTCAAGGCTGGTAACAAGAAATGGCCGCTGGAGCGAGCCGCCGAAATCAACCAGATCGGGTTTGATCAAGCCGGGGCTCCGACCTGGGCCAACCGAGCTGTACGGTGCTCGCGCCCAAGGGCTGTCCGGACTGTCAGCAGCGCCGACGGCCATTGCATTGACGCAATCAGACGGCACTTGGATTCGATTGAATCCAAGCGTCGCGTCGCGCTCGCCATCATTTCCAACAGCAATCGTCGCAAGAGTGTCATTGCGCGCAAAGCGATCATCAAGGACAGCCGTCCAGGCATGGACGTCGTCATCTTCGATCGGCAGCCTGGGACCCAGACTGATGTTCACGAGGTCAAACTGCTTGTTCAGAAGGGTCTGGTCGATGCGGTAGAGAACTTCATAAAGGCCCTCGGGATCCTGGCTGGGATCGGTGTCGACAACCCGGTAGTGGTCCACAGACGCATATGGCCTTGGCAATGGCTTGGTAGGATCGATGTGACCGAAAAGAAAAGCGGAGGTTACATGGACACCATGGCGTCGAAGCTCTTCATGTGATCCTCCTACGCCGGTGGTATCAAAAGGCGTCGCCCATGATGTCAAAGGGTGGTTGTCCGGCAGCCCACCATCAAAGATCGCTACCTGGATCGTGCGATCCATGGCCGGCTGCGACGGGTATTCAATCGGCGGTGACGGCGTCGCGGCAGCCCGTACGGTTGGCCGGAGTATCCGCAATGTCGGCATCTCGCGAAGGGCACGAACAGCGGTGAATGTTGCAATTTTGTCGGCAAGGTTTGCAGGTGCCGTCAATTCGACGAAACATAGACCCCCGGCGTAAAATCGCTTGTCCATGGGAGCGTTGATCCCAAGCGACGCAAGATAGTGTCTGAAAGCTGAGACAATGCTCTTTTCCCCGAGCAGCTCGTCGGTGTGCAGAACGGCTTCAAACGTCACATCCCCTGACGCCGGAATTTCGCCCTTTAACTTTTCTTCGGGCTCAGGGGCACCGATTTCTTCGATAGCAATGATGCCGTTGGCAGAACCCGTAGAGTCATTCCAATGAGGCAGACCCTCGCTCCAGCTGCGAAGCGCATTACGCGGGCCCATGACGAAGATCTCGGTTGTCAACGTCTCTTCGGGAGCCCGGCCCAATGAGCGCTTCTTGGGTGTCACTGACCGTGTCTTACTTCCAACAGCCTCAACGCCGACACGCTGAAATAACTCTCTTGGATAGAATGATTTGGCGATATACTCAGGGTTTAGAACCACCGAAAGCACCGCCTTGTCGTCCGGACAAGCGTTGGCTGGCAGGAGGTCGACTTCCGCCACCGCCCGTGTCAACATCGGCGCGAGTCGAGAACGTGACTCCAAAAAGGTATAGGGATGCTGCTTCGGAGCGCCGCCCCGGACACCGGTCACAGACGACACAAGTCGCTCACCCTTTCCGAGAAGAAAGTTCTGCCTTGCCATCAAGCACCTTTACGCCTGCGGGTTAAGGCCTCGGGCTGCGCGTGACTTCGCACGGTATCCCGGGCAACACCAGTGAGCTTCTGAACGCTTCGCTGCGAGACCCCGCTCTGAACCAGCATGGTGGCGAGCGCTATCCGGTCATTCTTTGACAGGCTTTCCAATTGAATCAGGGCTTGCAGATGGTCCTCCACAGCTTCACCGGAGATGGCCGCGCCACGCCGAGCCCGCTCTATCGACTGCTGGATGTCGCTGAACGATTTGCCGTGAAGTGCGATCGCAAGCACCTTGGACCAGTGGCTCGCATTCACGGAATGCGGTCCAAGGAGCCTACCGACATGATCCTCGATCGCCGGCGCGTCAGGCATCGGGAACTCGATCTTCATCTCGAATCGCCGCCAAACCGCGGGATCAAGCAAGTCGGGGTGGTTGGTGGCAGCGATCAATAGACCTTTCGCCGGCCAATCATCGATTTGCTGAAGCAGCACGGTCACCAGCCTTTTCAGCTCGCCGACCTCGTCGCGATCATCGCGGCGTTTCGCGATTGCGTCCAACTCGTCGAGCAACAGGATGCAGTCAGCCTGCTTGGCATAGTCCAAGACTTGCCGCAGGTTCGCGCCTGTGCGCCCGAGGTAGCTGCTCATCACTGCGGCGAGGTCGAGAGTCATTAGGGGCTTGCCCAACTCTCTGGCGAGCCACCTGGCAGCAAGTGTTTTGCCGACGCCAGGTAGGCCGACGAAGAGCGCGGTCCGCGTCGGATCGAGCCCAGCTGCGTCCAGCGCATCTAACCGTCTTCGCTCATTGATCATCTGAGAAAGCATGGCGGCCACCACCGGTGCCAACACTGGGGGATGGTCAAATTCGATGTTCTCTTCGATCTTGAGCAAATGCAGACGGGAGTCATTGTCGACCGGCAACGGCATTTCGACCATCCGCCGAAGCGGTGTGTCTTTTGAAGGAGCCTCCCTTAGAAGGGCAGTCAACGAATTGGAAAGCTCAGGCTTGTCGGCGCGGGTCTTGCGCGCAATTTTCTGGACCAGCATCTGAATATCCTGGGGCCGGCCGGCAAGTGCCAGACGGGCGAGACTGATGATGTCGGATTCAAGATCCGCTTTTGCTGGTGTCATTTCCGGAAAATCCTTGTGGGCGATCGACTCTCCCTCAAAGTGGACGAAAATTCAATAATGAATGGTAAAATTCTTCCACTATGTAGTTAAGTATATGAATTATATATGACTTCTTATGGCACATCCACGGTGGCATCACTAGGTATTTGCTGCCTTTCTCGTTCAAATCCCCGACCGGCTTCTGATTCGAGCGTCAGAACTCACATGCTAGAGACCGGTTGGGCATGCTAGCTCACGCAAACCCGCCGTCACAGAACCAGTCGTCCGACGACCAAGCGCGATAGGCAGCGGTCCGCCACCCGTTCCGCCGAGCATGGCGGCAACTGGTCGCTCTCGCCGACAATTCCTCACGCACAAAATCGACACCACCAGCGGCATGCAACCCACAAAGTTCGTGCCTGATATTGAGAAGCTCCTCGGCAGCTTGCGATGCGTATAGCGATGAGAGATCTAGGCTGCGGAAGTGATTGAGCATTCTCTGCATAAGCAATGGACTCCAAGTGGCAACGAGCTGAACTTCAAATAGAAGCGCACTGGGCGAGGTATGTTGAACGGTGGCAGCCAACCACGTCTCGCCGTCAACGTCATCGTAATAGGGATGGATTGCTACTTCTTCCGCAGTTGCGGGAAAGCCTGCAAGTTTCGCCTTGTTGCAGTCCGAACACGAAGGGACAAGATTTAGAGGAGCAATCGCGAGCGCTGGATAGTGTGCTTTTGGTAGATGGTGATCAAGGGTCATGACATTGCGGTGTCCACAAAGTGGACAACGACCATTCGGCGCCGACGCAAAAATCTCGTCGTAGATCGGACGGCCCGGCCCCTTTAAGCCTGCTAACCGCTGGGTATAGACAGCTTCCATCTCCTCTTTTGTGACATCTACGACCGGAGAAGTCCGTGGAATGAGATGCAGATCCTGCGAATGGGCGGCTGCGTCGTAAGCGGCTGACTCGGCGACGACCGTGTCGGTCGCAGCCACGAGGCGTGCCTTCAGATCCGCATTTCTAACGCGGCTGATGCTGAGATTAAAGGCTTCTAACGCGGTGTAATTGGGCTGATCGAGGGTCAACATTAGTTGTTGTTCGCGTCCCTTGCCGCTATGAGGCCGCGAACAAGGGCGCGCGCCTCGCCACCAAGTTCGTCACCAAACTTTTCCACGATCTGCCGGAAAGTCAGCCCGCTTTTAACCTCCTCAGTGAGCAATTTGTGAAACCCTGATTGGGTCACCTCGAGGCCGAAGATCTCTCGTGTCAAAATGCCCACATTCTCGCCGAAGGTCTCAATCTCGGGTCGTTCAGCGATTGCTCGTTCGCCCACACGACGTATCTTCCACGCACAACTGAGGGGCACCTCTTGAAGAACTACGGGTGAGTGAGTCGCGATGATCGCGACTCCATTTCTGTTCACCAGCAGATCGGAGAGTGCCCGAACGAAGGCTGAAAGCAGCGGAGGGTGCAAGTGCGCTTCTGGCTCATCGAGCAACACCAAAGTGCGCTCCTCGACGGTTTCCACCAGCCGAGTAATGGTCAAGAGGACGATCTTGTGACCGGAGCTCAGAAGGTCAAATACCCGGCGCGCCTCAGCTTTAGCGTCGTCAATGCCGAGTTCCTCATTGGCCAACTCAACGACTTCCGCGTCGCTAAAGACGCGATCAGTCTCCAAAGTTTCCAGCGCCCTTCGCCAACGCGAAGCGCGTGCTCCTTGGCGGCACACGAGAACGCTATTGGCGAATTCCGTTGCCAATCTCGCCGGCGACTTAGGCACAAGCTTGCGATCTTTGTCGGCGCTATCAATTCTTTTCAAGCCAACATAGGTATAGAGTACGCCGTCGCTCTTGTTCTGCCGATTGGGCAGTGGCTCAAAAGTATCGAACGCGCTGAACGAGACAGAAACTAGGTTGGCAAACACTTGATCGGCGAGAATGTCTTCCGGATCCCCCTCAAAGGAACCGACCTCACTCACATTCGCTTTCGAATCGACGATTGCTCGGGTCATGTTGTTTAAGAGATGTGTCTTGCCGACACCATTTCGCCCGATAACAACGTGGACATTGGTTGGCGGGTTCGACCCAGGCTCCACGTCAAAAGTGAACACCGGTGGGTCGACCCGTACTCGCCGTGGTTTCGGCGCTGTGTATGAAAAGTGATACTTCGAAAGCCGGGCTCCGCCTCGCGACATTCGCGAGAACTGTCCCTTCACTGTAGCCGGTGTAACTGAGCGAAGAAGCGAGACACCGGTGACACTCTCATCCCGCGCAAGCTGAAACCGATCTGGATCAAAAGCCATGTCGCGCAGCCCCCGCAGGATGAAGTCACGGGCCTCGTCACCAAGTTGATTAAGGTCTTCATAGTAGCTGTCGTCTTGTCCGATCGAAAAAAATTCCTCACCCAGTTCGTCGAACTCCGTTGGCAAGGCCGGCCGTCGCTGCTCCTTCCCCATATTGAACTGGCCAATCTTCACTCCGCCAATAACATGCCGCTTCCCATCACCATCGAAAACAATAAGCTGATAGAGGGTGTTGTACTTGAACCAGTCGTCCCAATTGTCGGTGAGCAAGAACGCGCACCCGACGGCGTCCCTGGGAGGTCTTTCCCCATTTGCAAGTACTCTGAAGAACAACGTCTACCCCACCGCGCCGCCGGCGATATCCAAGCCTGCCGCATTCAATCTGTGCGACGATTGTTGAATGCCGCAACCGTAATGATTTCCGGCGCCGAGATCAAATGATACAATCGTAGCTATATCACTCCCCATGCCCGAAACCTCCCCCTCCCCGTCATCTCTCTGAGGCCGAGTTCCAAAACAATCCTCCTCGCCGCCTGCGGCGTCACCTCGAGCGTTTTCGCCACCATCCCGGCCGACACCAGCGGTTTCGCCATCACCAGCTCGACCAGCTCCGGCAGTTTTGAAGACGCCCGTCGCCCCGCCAATTTCCGGTCCATCATCTGTCGAGCCAGCGCCAGCCTGTCATGCTCCTTCAGCCCGATCTCGGCCGCAGCCAAGAGCCCGTGGGCGATGGCGAGCAGCCTAGTCTCACGATCGCGATGCCGTCGGCGATCGACGGGAATGGTCTTGAGGCCCAGGTTGACGGCGGCGAGATGGGCACTGGTGGTGACACCGGCCTGGCGCAGGATGGAGGCGGCAAATAGCCGGCCGAGCCAGGGTGCATGCTGGAGGACGGAAAGCTCGTTCCACGCATCGAGGACGACGATGGCCTGCAGTACTGCGGGCAAGTTTTCGGCCTGGCGCACCACGCCCCGCCATTCGTCGAGCCTGGAATCCTCGTCCCAGTCGAGATCATAGACCAACGGATCGGCCGGAGCCCGGCCGGGCTTTTTGGCTCGTTCGATCGCAGCGTCAGAGCGCGCGAGCAGCGCATCGATAGCCGCATAGTCGACGCCGGGGAGATCTTGGGCGTCGTCGGCGTCGTCCCCCTCCTCTTCCGCGTCGATCGCGATCGCCGGCCGAATAACTCCGGTCGTCGTAGTCTCGTCCGCGCCGCCCGCCCCGATCTCCGAGGTTTTCCGCAGCGAGAGGATGCCGTCGGCAGAGAACGCCCAATCCGGGGATTGGCCGGCGATGCGCCGACGGGTTCGCAGCACGTCGCGGGCGATTGTCAGCTCATGGGTGGGTGTGCGAATATCGCGGGTGGCGTCATGGAGGACGAGATCTTCGAGATGCACGAGTTCGCCGTCGATCCACAGCGAGGCACAGGCGTCGGCGAAGTGGGACCGCTCGACCCAGCCGTGCCCGACCGGCGAACGGGCGACGCGCTCGTCGAGACGCGTCAGAGCGATACCGGCGTCAAAGGCCGACCGCATTAAGGTCGTCATGCTGATTTCTGCGAGATCGTAAGCCATTGAGATTATGGTAAATTATTTCTTAAAAGAACTCTATATGGATATTACAGTTCCTCACATGGTATGATTGTTAATTGGGGTTCTAACCATCGATAAGTATCCCTTATCGATGGTAGTTGATTTCGCGGCGCAAATCGAGTGAAATCGGGGCAAATCACGGTGCCAGCGGCCGCCGAAAGCCGCGATTCTGGAGCCTATCGTGCCTAAAGCGAAGACATCACACACGTCCGTCGAGCGGCGCGCCGAGGAGCTCGATACCATCGCGTCCGTTTTGCCGCTCGAACGCCGCGACGAGCTTGCCGAGCTGTTGACCGATGATGACATCGAGACGCTGCGGCATCTCGTTAATCAGGGAATGGGCGACAATACGCTGAGGGCCCTGACGTCTGATCTTGCCTACCTGGAGGCCTGGGGTCTCGCTGCCACCGGACAGTCCCTGCCCTGGCCGGCGCCCGAGGCGTTGCTGCTCAAATTCGTAGCCCATCATCTGTGGGATCCGGAAAAGCGCGCAAGTGACCCCAACCACGGCATGCCTGATGATGTCGACAAAAATCTAAGGCGTCAGGGTTTCCTGAAATCCGTCGGCCCGCACGCGCCTGACACGGTACGGCGCCGGCTGGCCAGCTGGTCGACATTGAGTAAGTGGCGCGGCCTTGACGGTGCCTTCGCCTCCCCTGCTCTTAAGTCAGCCATTCGTCTGGCCGTGCGCGCCGTTCCGCGAACCCGTGCGCGCAAGAGCGCAAAGGCCGTCACTGGCGACGTTCTGGCAAAGCTGCTGGCGACGTGTGAGTCAGACAGCCTGCGCGATCTACGCGACAAGGCAATCCTGATGGTCGCCTTTGCTTCCGGCGGCCGTCGACGCAGCGAGATCGCCAGGCTACGCGTCGAGCAGCTGACAGTCGAGCCACCGATCGAGGTGAACGACGGTCCTCCCCTCCCCTCACTTGCCATCCATCTTGGTCGAACCAAAACGACGACAGGCGAGCAGGACGATGTCGTCTATCTCACAGGCCGACCTGTCGAGGCGCTGAACGCCTGGCTGGCGGCCGCAAAGATCGAAAAGGGCAGCGTGTTTCGGGGAATTGGGCGATGGGGCACCGTTTCGCGGCGTGCGCTCGATCCGCAGTCGGTCAATGCGATCCTGAAGCAGCGGGCACAGATGGCCGGGTTAGACAGTGGGGAGTTTTCGGCGCACGGGTTGCGATCCGGCTATCTAACCGAAGCGGCCAATCGCGGCATCCCTCTCCCAGAGGCCATGGAGCAATCGAGGCATCGGTCTGTTCAGCAGGCCTCCAGCTATTACAACAACGCCGCGAGGAGGACCGGACGGGCAGCAAGGCTCCTCTGATAGCCAGAGCCGACCCCTTGTGGACCTCCTTAGCGCGTGCGAATTTGCCTCATGATAGTTGATCCCAACTCAGTACTGGATAGCGCGCAAATCCAACTCATTCCTGAGGAAGCAATCGTGCTGTTCGAGCTGCTATCGCGGTGGTGTGACGACAACAATGCGTCAACACCGGAGGCCTCTTGTTTCGAGAGCACTGCCGAGGGCGCTGTACTTCGTAGATTGTTGGCTGACCTTGAGAAGCAATTGGTCTCCCCTTTCAAAGCCGAATATCGCGACTTGTTGGATCGCGCTCGCGATCGATTGAAAGGAAACTGGGACTATCCGACATTGAGAGGCTGATTACTTGACCACCCTTGCTACCGAAGTGCCGGTTGCGACCTCAGGGCGACATGAGGCTGCTTCTCGCCCAAACCGGTCATCGTGGATTGAATCGTATCCTGAGTTGAAAGACCGAACAGCCGTTTAACGCCGTGAGCTTTCAACTCCGCGTAATGGTCGCGAAACGCACAAGACTGTGGTGTGCAGCCCCAAGCGCCCGGAATTGCATCCCACCCCTCAATGGCTCCGCCACTGGCCGGACTGGTGCGGGGGTAGGCTTAGATAACCGTCAGCCCCCGCCGGAAAGATCAACGTTCGCTCCGTTCGTGGCGGACAATATTATGCTGGGAATACGCATGCCTGTCAGATGTGCTGCTTTCCCATCATCTGCACGACCCGTCATATTTTCGATATCCATTGCAGTGCCAAACATTTTCGCAATCAATTCGTATCGACACTAGCTCCACTTTTTCAGTGCTGCAAAACGGATGATCTTTAAGGCAGAAACTTCTAGTCATTCTCCCCAAGGCTCTAGCGTACGTACTCGAGCAAGCCGGTGCTGGTCATTTCGTTTCCAGTTCAGTTATTTGCGCAAGACCGCATAGATGGCAAAATGCGTCCGAAAAAATCGGAGATCTGGAATTACCCTCGCCTCTCCAATGATATTGGTGAATCTCAATATCGAGGGCTGAAACTGCCGCGGCAATGGCGCTAGAAAGTTTGGCGTCGATCAACAGTACAGGCTTGTGACCTGAAAGGTTCGGGAAAAGCTCTCGGTACAGCATGAGCTGGCCGACCGCCGTGTGTACATCAGACGTGCTGCATCCAGTCTTGATTTCAACCAGCAGGGGCGACCCGTTGTCACGGGCGATCTCCATATCAATCGAGAAACCTCCTGCTCGACGCCATTTCCGATATCTAACTTCTTTCGCCGATAATGCAGTTGCGAGGGTTTGCCATACCTTACCATGCAACTGTTCAACGACCCGTGGATCCAAGGCAGGTCGAGCAGGCAGAACATAGGGTTGATCGCTCTCTCCCCCTCCAGCCCAGGCTACCGCATCCTTTCCGGTAGCCTGGGCTAACGGTGTGCGGGCCGCCCAACACAGTTCAACGAATGCCGCGGTTGTCCGACGAATACGCGCCGGCGGATCACTAAGATCTGCAACGAGAAACCAACTGCGCTCGGCTGCTTTTCCCTCTGCAGCAACCGATAAAGGTTGCAGGCCGGTCAACGAAATGAATTCTGGCACGCGAATATCGGGTGCGGGCCGCCTTCCCCGCAACCAACCCCGACGCAGCAAGTGCAGCCCTCCAGTTTCGTCCGTTGCCACTGCCGTCAGGCGATTATAGTTCCCTGGCTCGGGCGGAGCATTGAGCTCCACTGCCCATTCGTTGCCAAGAGGATCAAGGCCCGCCTTTATTTCGGCGCCGCCCTCACCATCTTGCTCAGTGAACCAAACGTCTTGTTGCGCTATCCGTCGAACGCGTCCTGACACATCTGCGTTCTCAAGGAGTGCACTGCGCCAATAGTCGAACGATTTTCGCGACACTTCCGTGTCCGTCACCAGATGCAATGCGCCAGAGGCGAGACCAAGTCTGCGTGCAATCTCATCGTAACCAGGTTCAAAGAGGCCGATAGCTTCTATGCTCCAATCAATCAGTTGATCGAAGGTCCAAGACAAACCGACCTGCGGCGACGCGATGCTGGCGAATGGCGAGAGACGATGATCTTGGCGACTTAGCTCCTCGTAGATGGCGCGAACGGAGTCTGGAGCGCTCACTGTATCGATTTTTACGCAAAACCCGTCGGCATCTATCCCTACCGTGAAAGCGAGATGTCTTGGCGCGTTCTGCCGCGGATAGATCCGGGTCCAGGTATATGGTTTGAACCTCTGTCGCCACTGATCGGTCGGCTTTGACAGTTTGCGGACAAAACCGTCTGGGAACAATTTGCGCTGCAAAGCACGAGCCCATTCGGCTGTTGCTTCATAGGCATCAACAAGTTCGGCGTATGCAGCGTCTTGGTAAGCGTCTCCGTCTCGCCGCACCTGGCCGCTCAGGTCCGCAAGAAGCGCGAAATGCTTTGTCTTAAAGCCGTGATCCATCGGTCCCCACTGCAATAGTGCCCTTATCAAAGTCGTACGTCCTGAGGAGCCATATGGCTATAAGGAACACGCCGACGCGTCACGTTCTAAGGCAGCTGAGCGTTGGAGTGCCAACTGCAGCGAGAGAGAGGAGATTCAACAGAATGCCATTCAACACTCACGGCTTTGCCGACGTCGATTACAACACTTATTATCGTCAATACGCAGCGCCTTTTTTGAGTGAAACAAATGAGGAGAATAACGACTTCTTCCTCAAGGAAGCTCAACAAAGCCACCTTTACGGAGTCAACAACGCGCTCAACGAGGTGGTAACCGATGCGGCACTGCTGACCTCCTTACCGTTATCACCCGAGGCTGAGGATCATCTTCGGTACGGGGTTTTGCGCAGGTTGCGAATGATTTCAACGTCCTTTCGGCACTTCCAAGCCTTGGTGCCACCGAACCGCGTTGTGCCGCTGGTGCTTGAGCAATCTGACGATGTCTCGCGCTACCTCAACTCGATTTACATCGATCTACTAGGCTTGATGGACAACTATGCGTGGACACTCACGCATCAGTTCGGGAATAAGAAAACGCTTTCCGCCGACAGAATGCAAATCGGTCTGTTCAAGCCTGCGGTGGCAAAAGATCCAGCTCTGTCATCCCTAATGAGCGAGGTTCGCGCCTTTGCTCAATGGGAGAAGGAAGTCAAAGAACGACGAAATCCGGCAGCACACAGAATGCCCCTTTACGTACCTTCAGCATCACTTAGCCCAGACGACGCCTTGGAATATAGGAGGCTCGGAGAACTGGCATCATCTGCGTTACGAGATCAGCAATTTGAGCGTTACAGAGAGTTAAACGACGCCCAACAGCGGGTTGGGTCATTCCTCCCCAAATTTCTCCACGATCCCGCGGGACCCGTAGACAACATCTATCCCACGGTACCAACCGACATCGGGAATGCCATTTTGATCGGACGCCTGGTACAGACATTCATTAGAAAGGAAATCCAAGTCGCTACGTGAGATTTCACTTCGCGGCCTAGAGGAGTAAGCAAAGCCCATCTTCATGTTTTCATTGCATAAAAATGCCATTTGTACCGCTGACAATTTTGTGGCCGAAAATGATGAGATGCTACGCAACTCTACGGCGGCGACAAGAGACCTTTTCAAGCTGATTGTTGTCGCGGCGGCTCCTGCGTCCTAAGCAGCGCCATCAGCATCGGACCAAGCGAGAACTCACCTTTCTCACTTCGCCTCGTCAAGTCTCGTAGATAGCCGCCCGGCGAGTTGATGTGCCCAGCTCGCTCAAGGACACACGCCATGGCCACGGCCGCATTCTCGGGCCCCATGGTCTCGCAAGCGTCCTGGTAGGCTGACGGACTGACGCCAAGCATGGTTCGGACGACCACCGCCGCGGCCATCAGCTCGCGCCAATGCGAGATCGACCCTCCAATCGCGTAGTCAGAAATCTGCGGACACGCTCTTAACACCATTCCCAACGGGAAAGCCTTTATCGGCTCGGTACCACGGTTCGGCTTAGGCACTGTCGTTCCGCCCTGCTCTTTTTCGGAGCGAGGTTCAAGTTCATTTAAGGATTCGGTATTTGAATTCTGTATGTGCTGACGGATTTCGCTATCATTGGTGTCGGAATTTTGAGGATTTAGCTGAATTTCCAGTAAGTTGACGGCTTCTTCGTTGAGGAGGTTGAGTTCATCGAGGCAAGCTTCGAAGGCCTCCGCTGTTTTGGCGAGTTTTATGCGCGCGATCGCCCCCACAAGGGCACTTTCAACTGCCTGCCAATTCCCAGGTGCACCCTCCTCTACAGCAGCCGTAATGAGCTTGCGTACGTTGCGCCGCGCGATCGTGATGCGCTCCTTCGTAATGCGGAGGTGGCGGCTCTCTTCCCTGACTTGATGCGCCATCAGAGCGAGCTCCTCAGCGCGTGCGAGGAGCGGCGCGAGGCTGAAGCCGTACGCTGTTTCGATCTCACCATCGCTCCCTTTACGGGCGTAGCGTTTGCCATTTGGACTATCGTTACGATGAATCAGCCCTGCATCCACCAGGAGCGCCAGGTTTTCCCGTAGGGTCGTTCCTGCGATTCCGTTGGAGCGAATGGCTAGCTGCGCGTTCGACGGAAACACGACAAGATTGCGGTCTTCGCTGAGTTCTTGTTCTGGATAGAAGCTCAGCAGCGCGTTAAGCACGGCGAGCGCGCGATCGCGGAGGCCTAGCAAGGCTCTCGCCTCGCAGGCGCTACGATAGACCTTCCACTTGTCGACGGTCTTCCCTGCCCTGATATTTGCCGTGGCGAGTTGACCTTTGACCAAAGCAAGCGTCATCGGCCGCCGCCCGAACGGCGTCGTTACATTTCCTGACTGCATTTTCCTCTCACCTTTCGAAAGGCAAAGGAAATCCGCTCACCAAACTGGCGCCAAAGACTCTTGACTGCGATTCATGGAAATGCGATTCTCAGGCTGCTTAGACATGAGGAAGGCTTCCACGACGGCGACGTTTGGGGGCCTTTTTCTTTTGCCGCTACTTTTCCTCTGCTCTGGTTGATTTCAGGAACTCTTGATGCAAGCGGTCTAGGTTATCGGCAATGAACCGCCCAAACCTGCCGGCGTCGTTCGCTTTGAGGGCGATAGAATAGCTCTTTGCGCTTCCTTTGAATTCCGCACGCACGCTTGAGTCCTCAGCTTGCCATACACTAGCCTTGGTGGGACGTTTTGCGGGTTTCGAGGCGTTCTTGATCTCGGCCAAAAGTCCCTCGAACCGGGCATCGGATTCCAGCGACGAGAATGCCCCATTGTTAATGCGCGTTCGTGCAAATTCGAGCGTCGAAGGCTTTTCGATTAACTGAGCGAATTCGGTCCAGCGATTGCGACCGACAGACTTTGCTGCACCGATCGCATTTGCGACATCCGCCGGAACGCGACTCGCTACCGACAGCATTCGCGTCAGCATCGGCGCATCAACGGAAAGCGCTACCTGAATTACGGGTTTTTCGTGTGACAGCTCCAGTAGCCTCTGTGCGAACATTGCGCGCTCGATAAAGGAGAGGTTTTCACGAGCTGAGTTTTCCTGCCCCTGAGCAATGATATGATCCGCGTCGGACAACTGTTTCACGACAGCGCGGACAGGGCGGCCAAGCTCCTTTGCGGCGCGCGCTCGGCGATGCCCGAAGACGATCTGATAGCGGCCATCCGCTGTCGGGTGAGGGCGCACCATTATCGGTGTGTCCTGTCCGCGCTCCCGGATACCCTCGACGAGCTCGCCATAGGCGAGGTCGTCAGCTCCGATCCGATCGGAGACGAAGGAAGAGTCCAAGAGTTCGGGATCGAGATCGATGATCGTCTCGCCCGTAATCTGCTGCTCGGCCTGCGCGACTTTCTCGCGCAGTTCGCTCAATGAGCTAATCATCGATCGTGACGCCCCATGCGTCGCGTAGCCAGGCGTTGCGCGCCGTTCGGTGCCCGAATTTGCCGGCGACGTTATGTTTGCGAAAACATCTTTACGTGCCATTGGATGACGCCTCAGTTTTGATCAAACCGCTGTTTTCACTTCGAAAAATCACAGTTTGTACCGCTGACAATTTACTAAGCATGGCGTCTCCCCCATGCCTTCTGCAGGAGTTCGATGACTTCGTTGTTCACGGCATCCATCGATTCCCGCGCACGGTCGTATGTGGACGCTGTAAACTGCGCGCGCTCGACCTCATACAGGCTCTGCTTCGTCAAACCTGCGTCCGATACAGCAGTCGACTTGACCATATGGTTTTTCATCATCTGCTGCGCGAACATTGACTGCATGAAGCCGACCATCTGCTGTTGCGGGATATCGGTGGGCTCGTAGCGAGTCACAAGATAGCGGAACCAGTCGAGCGACACGTCGACGCCTACGCTCTCGACACTCTTGAGGATCTCGCCAAGCATCAACAGGAACTGGGACATCGACATGATGTCGAGCATCTGGGGATGCACGGTAATGAGGACCGATGTTGCTGCCGTCAGTGCTGTCAGCGTTAGATAGCCGAGCTGGGGAGGGCAGTCGACCACGACGACGTCATATTGGTCATCGACCTCGGCCAAAGCATCACCGATGCGGGTGTAGAAAAGTTTGCCGGCAGTCGAATCCTTGCGCTGCATCGCTATCGGAGTGTCATACTCGTATTCTTGCAGTTCGAGATTGGCTGGCACCACGTCCAGATTTGGAAAGTTCGTGGGCTGGATGACGTCTTTGATCGACTTGCGCTGATCGTCGTAACGCAGCGCCTCGTAGAAAGACTTCTTCTCGTCCAACTCCGGCTGGATGCCGTAGAGCGCAGTGAGGGAGGCTTGGGGGTCGAGATCAACCGCAAGCACGCGATAGCCCTTCAGGGCCAGGAACTGCGCAAGGTGAGCAGATGTCGTGGTCTTTCCCGAGCCGCCCTTGAAGTTGACGACCGCGATGACCTGTAGCTTTTCATGGGCCTGGCGATGTGGAACACGATCGAGATGTTGGCGAAGCTCGTTGACTTGGGCGGCGGTGTAGTAACGACGGCCGGTCGACGTGGTAGTCGGCTCCACGCCTTTTCCCTGCAGGTGGAGCTTCTTTAGATAACTCTGCGAGACGCCGACAAAATCGGCGACTTCCGCCAGTGAAAATTGGCGGAGGGTCTTTTGAGCATTCGGCGGGAATTTCTCCTGCCTTAGCATGTCAAGCTTCGAGGAAATATCCCCGCCCTGCGCGAGGATAGTATCCGCGAAACTCGTCACTTTATCCAAAGCGGCCATTTTCACGTTCATTTAGCTAATCGCCTTCAGTCACGATAATCATAAGGATTTTGTCCAATTATCGTGACAATCACCCGATTCCCAGATCATGGCAAGGAAAATAGGGTAAACAAACCCTTAACTCGCTTCGGGGGGTTCTAACGGAAATTCCCGAGACATGAGCATTTCTCAACAAGATTAGCGACTTAGCGACAACGCCAGCTCTGCCGCCCCTGTGGAGACTACCAGTTTTGATAGTCAGATTTTGTCACCGACCGGCGATCAGGTCGGGTGAACGCGGGTTAATCCTGAGAATCGGTTGCTACCACTTTTGATAGTAGCAGCCTGTGTCCGAACATCGCAAACCTCCCTGTATCCAGCAGAGGAGCACTATCGATGGCTGTGCAAGGCAGACGAGAAAGCGAGCAAACGGAACGGCTAAAGCACCTGTCAGTCGGGAGGGGAGGGCACCAATGACGCAGCACCGGTCCTTACCCCGGTTGATACGAAAACTGCAGGAAGCATTGGGAGATCAGATCTGCGTAGCGCTCGACGATCCGAGTGTCGTCGAGATTATGCTGAACCCTGACGGCAAGCTGTTTATCGAGCGGCTCGGTCATGGGATCACGCCGGCAGGCGATATGCGGCCCGGCTCTGCGGAGATTGTTATCGGCAGCGTGGCCCACGTTCTTGATTCGGAAGTCGATGACGCGCACCCGATCGTGTCGGGCGAGTTGCCGATCGGTGGACACCGCTTCGAAGGGCTATTGCCGCCCGTCGTTTCCGCACCGTCGTTTACGATCCGGCGGCGCGCATCCCAGCTCATACCGCTCGATGCCTATGTGACAAAGAAGGTGATGACGGCCAAGCAGGCCGAAATCATTCGAAGCGCAGTGAAATCTCGACTGAACATCGTCGTATCCGGTGGGACCGGGTCAGGCAAAACCACGCTCGCCAATGCGATCATCGCGGAAATCGTCGAGCACGCACCGGAAGACCGTTTGGTCATTCTGGAAGATACGGCGGAGATCCAATGTTCGGCGGCAAACTCAGTTGCCCTGCATACGAGCGACGAAATCGACATGGCGCGCCTCCTGAAAAGTACCATGCGCCTTCGACCGGACCGGATCATCGTCGGTGAGGTGCGTGATGGCGCCGCGCTCACCTTGCTGAAAGCATGGAACACAGGCCATCCTGGCGGCCTTTGCACGATCCATTCGAATACCGCCCGGTCGGCGCTCCAGCGCCTTGAGCAACTGACAGCGGAGGCGAGCCAGCAACCGATGCAGGGCGTGATCGGCGATGCGGTCGACCTCGTGATCTCCATCGAACGAACAGCCCGCGGACGCCGGGTAAGCGACATCCTGCATGTCACTAAATTTGCATGTGGCCAATATCAGACAGAATCCCATGGAGAGGAACCAAGAAATGCAGCTTAATCGGAACGCGGGAACCCTCGCTGCATCGGCGATCGCGGCGGTTTTCCTGGCATCACCAGCGTTTGCGAGCTCGGGTGGAAGCCTTCCGTGGGAAGGTCCGCTCGAACAGATCCAGCAGTCGATTACTGGACCGGTCGCTGGCTACATCGCGCTCGCGGCCGTGGCGATTGCCGGTGGTATGCTTATCTTTGGTGGCGAATTAAACGATTTTGCCCGCAGGCTGATGTACGTCGTGCTGGTAGCCGGGATCCTGCTAGGGGCAACGACGATCGTGGGCTTGTTCGGTGCGACGGGCGCTTCGATCGGAACTCCACTTGAAGAGCAATTGGCTGCTCCGATGCCGGCAGGGGAGGGGAGGGATGCCTGACGGCTATTCAGGTCTGCAACGTAACCGCATCCACAGGGCACTGTCGCGACCGAATCTCCTGCTTGGGGCGGACCGCGAACTCGTTTTGATCACCGGCCTTGCTGCCGTCATTTTAATCTTTGTCGTCCTCACGGTCTATTCGGCACTGTTCGGGGTCGCGGTTTGGATTTTCATCGTTGGTCTGCTTCGACTGATGGCGAAATCGGACCCGCTGATGCGGCGCGTCTACGTCCGCCACATCTCCTATAAGCCCTATTACAAGTCCACGTCTGCGCCCTGGCGCCGGTACTGAGGAGGCGAACATGGTTGCCCTCAAACGTTTTCGCTCGACTGGCCCCTCCTTTGCTGATCTCGTTCCTTACGCAGGAATGGTCGATAACGGCGTGATGCTATTAAAGGACGGCAGCCTGATGGCTGGCTGGTACTTCGCGGGTCCCGACTCCGAAAGCGCCACAGATCAGGAGCGCAACGAACTCTCACGGCAAATCAACGCCATCCTATCGCGTCTCGGCTCGGGCTGGATCATCCAGGTAGAAGCGGTTCGCGTCCCGACCGTAGACTATCCAGATGAGGACCGGTCTTTTTTCCCCGACCCCGTCAGCAGGGCAATCGAGGCGGAGCGCCGAGCACATTTCGCGCGTGAGAAGGGGCATTTTGAGAGCAAGCATGCGATCATCCTGACCTACCGTCCGCTCGAGTCAAAGCGCACGAGCCTTAGCAAGTACATTTATTCCGATGAAGAGAGCCGGAAGCGATCTTATGCTGACACGGCTCTCTTCTTGTTCAAGAACTCGATCCGAGAGATCGAGCAGTATTTGGCGAACACGTTGTCGATCCGCCGCATGCAAACCAACGAAACCTTGGAGAGGGGAGGGACGAGGAGGGCGCGTTACGACGAGCTTCTCCAATTCATCCGTTTCTGCATCACCGGTGAGAACCACCCCGTCCGGCTCCCCGATATCCCGATGTATATCGACTGGGTCGCGACGGCGGAGCTTGAGCACGGCCTGACGCCACGCGTCGAAAACCGGTTTCTCGGCGTCGTCGCCATCGATGGCCTTCCGGCGGAAAGCTGGCCAGGGATACTCAAAAGCCTTGACCTCATGCCGCTCACCTATCGCTGGTCGTCCCGCTTCATTTTTCTCGATGCGGAGGAGGCAAGGCAGAAACTGGAGCGCACCCGCAAGAAATGGCAGCAAAAGGTCAGACCCTTCTTCGACCAGCTTTTCCAGACGCAGTCCCGGTCCGTCGATCAGGACGCCATGACGATGGTTGGCGAAACCGAAGATGCGATCGCCCAGGCTTCATCGCAGCTCGTCGCTTACGGTTATTACACGCCGGTGATTATCCTGTTCGATGTTGATCGAGAAGCGCTGCAGGAAAAAGCGGAAGCAGTTCGCCGCCTGATCCAGGCTGAGGGTTTCGGTGCGCGCATCGAAACCCTCAACGCCACGGACGCCTATCTCGGCAGCTTGCCTGGCAATTGGTATTGCAACCTACGCGAACCGCTAATCAACACGAGGAATCTCTCCGACCTTGTGCCATTAAACTCGGTCTGGTCTGGTTCTCCTTTTGCCCCTTGCCCGTTTTATCCGGAAAACTCTCCACCGCTGATGCAGGTTGCCAGCGGCTCCACGCCCTTCCGTCTTAACCTGCACGTCGACGATGTCGGCCATACCTTGATTTTCGGCCCGACCGGCTCGGGCAAGTCCACTCTTCTCGCGCTGATCGCCGCCCAGTTCCGTCGCTATGAGCACGCGCAGATTTTCGCCTTCGATAAGGGTCGGTCACTCGAACCGCTCACCCTTGCGTCCGGCGGCAATCACTACGAGATTGGATCCGATCGGGACGGCGAGGGGTCACAGCTCGCTTTTTGCCCGCTTGAAGATCTTGCGAGTGACGAAGATCGCGCCTGGGCGTCGGAATGGATCGGAACGCTTGTCGCACTTCAAGGTGTCAACATCACCCCCGATCATCGCAACGCTATCTCGCGTCAGATCATGCTGATGGCGCTCTCTAATGCGCGGTCGCTATCCGACTTTGTTTCCGGTGTTCAGATGCGCGAGATCAAGGATGCGCTGCACCACTATACGGTCGACGGTCCTATGGGCCATCTCCTCGATGCCGAGCAGGACGGGTTGACGCTCCGCGCCTTCCAGACGTTCGAAATCGAGCACCTCATGAACATGGGCGAACGTAATCTTGTTCCAGTGCTTACCTACCTCTTTAGGCGAATCGAAAAACGGCTCGATGGCTCGCCAAGCCTGATCGTCCTCGATGAAGCTTGGTTGATGCTCGGACATCCGGTATTCCGGGACAAAATCCGGGAGTGGCTGAAGGTGCTGCGAAAGGCCAACTGCGCGGTTGTCCTGGCGACGCAATCGATTTCCGACGCGGAGCGATCCGGCATCGTCGACGTGCTGAAGGAATCCTGCCCGACAAAAATCTGCCTTCCGAACGGAGCTGCGAGAGAAACTGGCACGCGCGAGTTCTACGAGAGGATTGGTTTCAACGAGCGACAGATCGAGATCGTCGCAAACGCGATTCCGAAGCGTGAATACTACGTGACGTCTCCTGATGGCCGACGGCTTTTCGACATGTCGCTCGGCCCAGTCACCCTTTCTTTTGTCGGCGCCTCGGGCAAAGCCGACCTAGCCCGTATCAGGGCGCTCTTGTCGACCTATGGCAAGGACTGGCCGAGCCAGTGGCTCATTGAAAGGGGAATGCAACCACTATGAGTAAAACAAGCAGAATTCTGGCTATCCACAGGGCGTTACTTGCTTCCGCCGTTGCCGCCGGCATCGCCATATCACCTAGCTCGTCATTGGCAAGCGGCGCGGTCACGGGCGCCACCGAAATGACCCAGATCCTCAACAACGGCGAACTGATTTCACTGGTCGGACAATCGACGGAGCAGATCAACAATCAGATTACGCAGATCACGCAGCTCGCCGAGCAAATCCAGAACCAGCTGAACATCTATCAAAACATGCTGCAGAATACGGCACAGCTTCCCAATCACATCTGGGGTCAGGTCGAGGGAGATCTCAGCCAGCTCCAGAACATAGTCAAGCAGGGCCAGGGCATCGCATTTTCGATGGGCAATGCCGACGACCTCCTGAAGCAGCGCTTCAAGAGTTACGCCGATCTCAAAACCGGTCTCCCGAACGCCGACAGCTTTTCGTCGACCTATCAAACCTGGTCAGACACGAACAGGGATACGATTTCCAGCACACTCAAAGCCGCAAGCCTGACCGCCGAGCAATTCGACACGGAAGAGGACACGATGGGCCAGTTGCGATCCATGTCTCAGTCGGCGGATGGCCAGATGAAGGCGCTGCAGGTTGGTCACCAGATCGCTGCCCAACAGGTGGCGCAAATGCAGAAGCTGCGCGGCATTGTTTCCCAGCAGACCACGATGATGGGAACCTGGCTACAAAGCGAGCAGACCGACAAAGACCTCGCGCAGGCCCGCCGCGAGAAATTCTTCAATTCGAATGTCCAGTCCGTTCCGACCGGCCAGAAAATGGAGCCGCGTTGGTAAACCGTTCGGTATTGATCATTTCCGTTTGTGCCGCGATAGCCGGCATTGCCATCGTTGCGACCGTCGTCTTGGTACGTGACGAAAGTGCGGCTGCACCGCAAATGAGTGAAGAACAGCGAGCGGACCGGGAAAATTTCTTTGGCGTCCCAAAGGAACCTCGTCCAATCGAGAAGGGCCAGGAGATGCGGCCAAGATGGTGACCCTCGCACTTAGACGCACCTTTGTGATCACTGGAGTTGTCTGCCTCATCACGGCAGTGCAGGCCTTTGCTCAGCAAGGGCAGGTGTTGACTGAACTCGAGAATCAGGTCTCAGCGGCGGCCAAGGGGTGGGAGACTACCGTCATGGACGCGGCGAGATCCCTGTTCTGGATCCTCGCTGGGATCGAGGTGGGAATAGCTGCCGTTTGGCTTGCGATCCAGGCCGCATCTTTGGATAGCTGGTTTGCCGAGCTGGTCCGCCGTATCATGTTCATCGGCTTCTTCGCCTTTGTGCTGACGCAGGGCCCTACCTTCGCAAAGGCGGTTGTCGATAGCCTGTTCCAGATCGGTGCTGGCGGCGGATCAGCCTCGCCGGCAGAAGTTTTCGACGCCGGCATCCGCGTCGCTTCTCAAATGTCCGAGCAGGCGAAATTCGGGGTCTTCGAAGATAACGCGCTGGCGATTGCTGCAGTCCTGGCGATGGGTATCGTCGTGATCTGCTTCTCGCTCGTCGCTGCCATCTTCGTCTCGGTGATGGTCGAGATGTATGTCGGCCTGCTTGCCGGTATGATCATGCTCGGCCTTGGCGGATCTTCTTTCACCAAGGACTTCGCTGTCAGATATCTGGTCTATGCATTTGGCGTAGGAATGAAGCTGATGGCGCTGGTCATGATCGCCAAGATCGGCTCGAACGTCCTGCTGGGCTTGGCCCAAGCGCCGACTGCGACCAGTGATCAGTTCATCACCACCCTTGCCATCGCAGGCATTTCCGTCGTGGTCTTCATCATCGCGATGTACGTGCCGAACATCATGCAGGGCGTGGTCCAGGGCGCGTCAGTGTCTGGTGGAATGGAAACCGTCCGCCACGGCGGGCAGGCCGCGTCGTTTGCGGCTGGCGGCGCGTTTCTCGGGGCGGGTGCTGTCGGCGCTGGCTTTGCAGCCGCGCAGGCAGCCCGAGCAGGCGGTTCCTCTGCTGCGGGCTCCGTACTGAAAGGAATGGGCGCGAGCTTCAGTTCCGGCACGATGGCCGCGGGATCCGCAGCGAAGGAAAAGGCGATCGGGTCGCCAGGCGCCTATGCCGGCTCACTATTGGGGCTCGCCAATGCAAAGCTGCAGGAGAGCCGCTCCGGGCATGTCAGCCCACCACCTGCACCTGAACGAAACGACAAATGATTTTCAAAAGATTGGATTGATTGATGGCCGCAGACCGTGCCCCAGATAACCCGTATCTTGCGGCCCGCCAGGAATGGTCGGAACGCTATGGGTCCTATGTCAAAGCCGCGGCGGCATGGCGCGCGGTCGGCATCCTCGGACTGACGATGGCGGTGATTGGTTTCGGTTACGCGCTCTATCTCAGTTCGCAGGTGAAGCTCGTTCCGTACGTGATCGAAGTCGACAAGCTTGGAAATGCGGTGAACGCCGGATTCCCGCAGCAGATCGAATATGCCGATGCTCGGGTTGTCCGTGCGACGCTCGGCAATTTCGTCACGTCGTTCCGTAGCATTACCCCAGACGCCGTTGTCCAAAAGCAATACATTGATCGCACCTACGCCTTGCTTAGGACCTCGGACCCATCCACCGAAAAAATCAATTCGTGGTTCAGGGGCAACTCGCCCTTCGAACGTGCGAAATCGGCCACGGTTGCGATCGAAGTGAACAACATCGTCGCCTTGTCAAACCAGACCTATCAGATCGACTGGACCGAATATGAGCGGGACCGGAAGGGCAAAGAGACAGGGACACGGCGCTTTCGCGGGATCGCCACGGTCGCGCTCACTGCACCGCAGGACGAGGCCATAATTCGGCTAAACCCGATCGGGCTTTACATCCGCGATTTCGACTGGACCGCACAGCTCTAGGAGCAGGGGAAAATTTCATGATGAGGATTGGATTTCTGGCGGCCGCCGCCTGGCTGGCCGTAACACCGTATGCTGCTGCTGCGGATTCGCAAGGCATGACCTATAAGGAAGCGAAGGGAACGGGCCTGTCGGGTAGTTGGAGAGGGTCGACCGGCCTTGTCACACGGGGAGCGGATGGGAAGGTGATTTTTCTCTACGGAGAGACCCAGCCGTCCGTCGTGTGTTCGCCCCTGCAGGTATGCGACATCGAACTTCAAGGTGGTGAGATCGTAAGGGACGTTTTGGTCGGTGACACCGTTCGGTGGAAGGTTGAGCCGGCGACGTCCGGCGCCGCCAACGGTCAGGCGATCCATCTCGTCGTCAAGCCATCGGAACCGGGACTGGTGACATCGATGGTGGTAACAACGTCCCGGCGCACCTACCACATCCAGCTCAAATCCCATCCGACGCAGTATATGGCAAGAGTTGGCTTCGAATATTCCGAAGACGTTTCCACCAAGCTTGCCGACATCAACGCGAGGCTCGAGACAGGCGGCATCCCTGGCTCAGCGCCCGACAAGCTGAATTTCTCCTATTCGATCAGCGGCGGTGCATCGTGGAAGCCGAAGCGCGTCTATTCGGATGGCCAAAAAACCTACATCCAGTTTGCGCGATCGATTGCGGGTCAGGATGCGCCGGTCCTCTACGTAGTCTCGGGCGGACAAAATCGGATCGTTAATTACCGAATGAAGAACGAAATGATGATCGTCGACTACGCGATCGACAAGGCGATCCTCATTTCGGGCGTGGGCTGGCACCAGCAAAAAGTCACCCTCAGAAGGGGAGGGTGAAGACATGCGCGCTAGCTATCTCATCCTATGCCTCACTCTGGCCCTCGCCGGTTGCCAGACGACTGAAGACGGCTTGAAGACCAATGCTACACCGGTCGTCTCGAGCTCCGCCGCCAGCGCGATCGCCGGTGACTTGGCAAGTCGATTTGCCGAACAGGTCCCGCCGGCCACTACCTCGGTGCGGCTGAAATCGGACAAAAGCGACTTTGCGGTCGCGCTCGAGGCCGCCCTCAAAGGTTGGGGCTACTCGGTCACCACCGAGAAGGTCAACAATGACAAAGCGGTCGAGCTTGCCTATTCCATCCAGGGCCTCGACGGCCAACTACTAGCCCAGCTCTCGACACCATCCATTGCGCTCGGCAGGGCCTATGTCGTGTCAGCGGGCGGTGCGACACCTGCCAGCCCGCTTTCCATCATGCAGCGAAACTGACGGAGGATTTTATGGTCCAATCCCTTCAACTGGGAACGCCCAACGGGCAAGGATCCGAAGGTGGAATGCGCCGTCTCAATCGGCTGCCGATCATCGCCGCGATCGTGTTCGTCGTACTATTCATCGGCGTCGTCATCGTCGGCCTATCGTGGAGGGGCCTGTCTTTCGGAGGACGGAACAGCCTCGATAGCGCTTCGAATTCACCTGCCACATCGTTTGGAGATCAGCTCAAGCGGGGCGTTGGCGACGGCATCATCGGCGATCCCACGGAACGTGAGACGTTCCAACCGACACCGACTCCGACGGTCGAACGGAAATCGGAACCGGAACAGCGTGTTTTGGAAACGCCGGCAGCAGAGCGTACAGTAAAGCGACAACCATTGGAGTCTGAAGAGGAGTGGAAGGCACGTCTCAGGAGAGAGCAGGACGAGCAATACATGCGCGAGCAGAACCGTCAGCGCATGGCCCGTCTGCAGGCACGGGCAACAGCCCTCGATTCGCCTTTGAAGGTTGACGTGTCGGAAATCGAGCGTGGCGATAGAGCCAATGCTGCGAACGCAACTGGTGCATTGACCGGAGCCAGGGGGGCTTCAGATCTTTATGTGGCGGCTATGAAGGCAGGGCTGCAGGGTCAAAACCCCGACCCGAACGGGCAAGTCTTGAAAGAAGACTTCTTCAACCAGGACATCAAAGACCTGGGATATCTTCCAAACCAAGTCGTGCCGCAGCTCTCCAGATTCGAACTCAAACGAGGATCGGTCATTCCGGCCACCTTGATTACAGGGCTGAACTCAGATCTCCCCGGCAGGATCACCGCGCAGGTTAGTCAGAGTGTTTATGACAGCGCCACCGGTTACCGGCTCCTGATACCCCAAGGGGCCAAATTGTTTGGACGCTATGATTCGAAGGTCTCTTTTGGCCAGGAGCGTGTTCTTGTGGTCTGGACAGACTTGATCCTTCCCAATGGATCAACTCTTCAGATCGGTGGCATGGCAGGGACCGATGCTGAAGGTTATGGCGGGTTCCAAGACAAGGTCGATCGCCATGTGTGGCGCACATTTGGCTCAGCGGCGTTGATCGCCCTGATTGGGACAGGCATCGACATGTCGATGCCGCAGAGCTCGACGCTTGCTACCCAGGACACGGCCTCGGATGCCGCACGACGAAACTTTGCTGAGACTTTCGGACGGGCCGCGGAACAAACAATTTCTAAGAACCTCAACGTCCAGCCGACGATCCGAATTCGACCGGGCTACAAGTTCAACGTGCTCGTCGATCAAGATATCGTTTTTCCGGGCAGCTATCGCGAGTGACCTTTAACAGTCAGGGTGAGAAGTGCTGGTTAGCGTGATGACTTCACCACAACTTGAAGAAGGCCAATCCCCGCACGTGGCCCTTTTGGGTTGACCTGACTCTTCCGCTCAACTATCCGGTAAGGACGACGTAACGTCACATTTTGTTTCCCATTTTGAATTGCAATTTGATTGCGTTCATTTCCTCACGCGTCGGGGGGCCGTGGATTGGATCAGTGGTTTGAACATCTGATAGAGCAGGTATCGCTGGCGGTAGACGAGAAGTCAGTGAAGATCGTGCTTCAGAACCTGGCACACGAAGCTGGGTTCGAAATGTTCACCTATGTCAGCTTGCAAGCCAACACCCATAAGATCTTGTCGAACTATCCCGAGGTCTGGCAGCAGCGATATGTTGACGAGCTTTATGTATCCGTCGATCCAATCATGCTTGGCCTTAGATACAGGTCAGATCTTTTTGCCTGGTCAAACACTACAGAGGGTCGGCTGAACAAGCAGCAGCGAAAGTTTTTCGCCGAGGCGGCCGAGTTTGGGATCCGGTCGGGCGTATCTATCCCGGTCAGATCCGGGTTCGGTCAAATGGCGATGTTGACGCTGGCCTCCAGTGAGCATGGCTATGCCGAGAGCCGATCAATAACGCCGTCTTTGGCGGCCGCTGCGGTCGGTCAAATGCATGCGAGGATCGATATCCTCGAATTGAAGCCGCGTCTGCATGCGCCTGTTGAGCTAACGCCCGGCCAACTCACCTGCCTACGCTGGAATGCAGAGGGAAAAACAGCGGACGATATCGCTGATATTGAGAAAACCTCCGCCCATAATGTTCGCTTTCATTTGAAAGGCGCAAAAAGGGCGCTTGGGGCGTCAACCTTGACCCAGGCCGCGAGGATAGCGACGATATTGGGGCTGATCTGACGTCTGTTAGTGCGCCTTGGACGTCGGCATCGGGGGAATGTACCCGAGGATATCAAGCAAGGTCGAAACAACCGTCTGCTGCGCATGGACTGCGATCATCGACGAAAGATACGCTTCGTGCGCCTCTGAAATTTCTAACTCTCCAGGCTGGTTCTTGAACCGGTCGTAGGCCAATTCCGCATCGGTCACGAGACATCGATGCTTCGAGATAGCCTCGATTGTCAGTCGTTCAATCATGTCTTTGGGCTGGCCTACCAGCAAGCCAATGAGCGGACGTAGGACAATCTTTGGGTTACCCACCTGCTTCTAGCCTCCTCCGGTACGCCGCCGCCGCCAAAGGCTCAGACCGTCATTTCCATCCCGATCGCTACTCCATCACAGCGAACGAGCGACCCTTATCATACAATCGGGCTGTACGACCACATCACGCAGCAGTGTGTACAGAACCTACCTGCGCGCTCATAATTCGAGAAGCGGCCGGATTTGTAGAGAATACTCCGTGGTGAAATACTCTACAACCCGCTGCTTTGCACCTCATGGAGATTCGCGACGTTTTGGCAAACAATTTGAGAGCGCTTAGGAAGGCTCGACACATGTCGCAGGAAACGCTTGCGGATGAGGCCGATATTGACCGCACCTATATTAGCTCGATCGAGAGGGGAGTTTACGCGACGAGCGTTGACGTGCTGGACCGCCTCGCCAAAGCTCTTGGGGTAGAAGCCAGCGAGCTTCTAAGCAGAGATCGAAAACAGAACCCGGGCGATGCAACTGCGCAAAATTCCGATCAGAGTTGAGAGCGCCAGCCGGTCCTGAAATCCAAGTCCGTCAACATCTGGAAGCTGTTGCACCAACGCACTTCAAGGTCGTTGCAGACGTCCGGTATCCTGCGGTTTGCACGTTTGGTGCTCGGCTTCGAGGCCTCGACGGTCACGACGATCCTATCGGCGCGGTCAGCTAAGGCGTAGGCAATCAGGAATGGGTCGCGGCCGACCTCGATGATCTCAGCATCGTTGAGATCCGGCGCATATTTTTCGATGACTGTCTGAACGAGGGCAGTATCGACGTCCTGATCCAGTTTGAGGGCATCATAATTGTCGCCCTCATTCAGCCATTTCGCCAATTCCGATCCTTCGGTAATCTCTTCTAATATCTCGACTGGGATCTTCAGCGCGCCGGTCTGTCCCTTATGGACGAGCCAATCCCAGAATTCTGGAACGCGCTGAATAGGATAGTAGAGGTTATGCGCCGTTATAAGGACGTTCGCGTCGAGAAGATGCACGCCGCCCCCTTAAGCCACGCCGTCGGTCAGCGAGAAGACGTTGTTCGGCTTCACGCCGAGAATCGCGGCAGCCTTGGAAGGTGAGAGGGCTCCGTCGGCTAACATCCGTTTCGAAAGGCTCAGCAGGCGATTGCCCAGCCGATGGCGACGCACAAGATAGTAGCTCGGGCCGCCTTCGCTTTCGCGCGCGCGCGCTCGTTGCGCAGCCTTGTTGTTCAGCCATTGCTGCCGAAAGATAGCCGTCACAGACGACCACATGGCTTGGTCGATGATCCCTTCGCGGTAGAGCTTGTAGGCGACCATCGAGTGGCTGACCTGCTTCAGCTCCGCGATTTCGCCAATGCGGGCCATCACGACATCCTGACGCGCCCCACGCAATGCGTTCTCGCCAGCGATCTCGGCCGAAGGCAGCAGGATACGGCCCGCCACATCGTTGCAGAAGGTTTCAATGACCGATGTGGGCCGCCCACCGCTCACTCCGGTCTGGCCAAGCCAGATATGGGCAAGCTCGTGAAGTAGCGTGAAGGACCACGCCTGCTCGCTGTCTTGATCGTTGATCACCACAAAAGGTGCGACCTTGTCCGAGAGAGCGAAGCCCCGAAAGAGTTCGACATTGAGTGCACTGTGGTGACTTCCGAGATTGCCGATCAACAACACGAAAATCCCGGCGGCCTCGGCGCGTTCGCGCAGATAAGCGAAGCCTCTTGACGTGCCGCGGCCGTTACCGGATCGGAAAGACTGGAGGCTGAAGCCTAGACGCTCCCTGATCGCAGCAGCGAGTCCCTCTGGACCACCGCGGTAGTCATAAGATCCTACGAAATCCAGTGCCTCGGCCTCTTCCTCACTTTCGAGGAGGGAACGCACCATTTCCTGGCGAGCTCGAACTTCGCGCAGCAGCGTGTCGACGAGCGCCGCATCGCGTTGTGCATATTCGTCGGGAAGGGTCCGGAAATCCTCGCCTCGTGCAGCTGTTACTGGCGGCTCGGCAAGATAGAAGGTGAGCAGGGGCCGACGATATTGAGTCGACATCTTGATCAGCTGCGGACGAGTAGGTTCAACCTCGCCGTTTTCAAGCATGGCAAGGCGATCGCTGCCCGCAACACCGCGTGCATCGCCGATGCCGAGCTTGTCGGCAGCATCTTCGACGGTGAGCCCTGCGGTTTCGCGAGCCCAACGCAGGATCGACGGGTTGACCTTTGGCACCTTTCACCTCCGCGAGAGTCAGCCAATACTTGGTTCGATTTGATCATGCAATCGTTACGAAAGATATAGGCATGCAGCGGGCTTGCATCCATGGCGGGCCATCATCAATTTAGCCACTCGCGTTAAAACCCTCGGCCTTCCAGGCCTGCTGAAGCAGCTTGCGGCCGAATTCGCAAAACCGCTCCCGCGAGGCGCCGACCAAAGGAAACTGGTTGGCGATCATGAGCCGCTCTGCAAAGTCAGGTTCTCCTTCCCACCATTGAACCCGCCAAGACTGAACAATGCCGTAGAAGACACTCATTTCCGGGGTGAATTTTCCGAAGAGGACCTTGTAGCTGTGAACTGCGGTCCAGATGGTCATCACGATGTGGTCGACCGGGAAGCTATTTTCGACATTCATGTCCGCCGACGAGTGTTTTGCAAAGTTGTATGAGTGGTTAAGGCCATGAAAAAGCTCCTCCTGCAGTTTGTCGTCGACGTTAGCTTCTTTCAGCATTGCTCGGACGTGATTTAGTCCCACTCCGGCCTGGCCCTTGGAAAGAGCGCTCATGATCTCGGTTGCAGCACTTGCGAGCACGTGTGCCGAGATAGGGTCTTCATCAAACAAGAATAGCCTGATCGAGGAGTTAATTTCCGTTTCGCAGATCTGCCGGCGGTTCAATCGGAGGTATTCCATACCAGGATTTGCTTGCGCGAGCGGGAGCGCCGCGCGCTCATCAAGCGACATTTTACTTTTGCGACGTGACATGTATCAGTTCCTGGTGGCGAAGAGTGGAGATTAGGTTTTCTCATCATCCGAGCCTCCATGCAATTTCGGATGATCAAACAATGGAGCCTAGTAAGTTCAGCGATATCGAACAGGAGGCAATTATCCTCGGCGCGGTGATCGGCATGGTCGACGACATGGTCAATCACTCGATATTCTGTTCCATTGATGACAAACGCGCCGACACCAATCTTCTGCCGCAGACTGCAGGAGCCCTTCGGCAATTCGGGACGCTACTTCGTGATTTCCTATCACCTGTGACAGGAAAGGGAAAAGGCCCGCTACCCTTTGGCCTGGCCAAACCGCAAAATGGCAACAACGCGGTTGATCACACCACGCTATATTATCTGCGTCAGATTTGCGAAAAGCCCTTGATCGGCACTGAGATCGCCCACCTCCGGAGGATCGCCCAGGAGTTCGGCGACTGGCTTGATGCTGAAGCCCTTGTCAACGACGTTTGGCTAGGCAGTATCGATGTGAAGGTCGATCTTTGCATCAAGCGGATCGATTTCATTCGGATGAGCGGAGACATTGGAAAACATAATTTCCTTCGTCTCGGCGGCCAAGCAAACCGCCTGAGATCGATTTTGCAGAACAATGGGGTCGCCATAGATGAATGCGGTGCCTACCTCGCACTACCGGATTGTTGGGAGTGGTTTCATACTCACCTGCTGGCCTACCACGCCAGCACGATTGCAGAGTTTTTGAACAATATCAGATATGCGATCCGATCCTACGTGACCCCGGTTGCCAAAACACACTACCGAGCAATCGGCAACAGAGACGGAATAGAGCTTTACACGTTTGAGCGGCCCGACGACATCGTCAACAAGTTTGCGTGGGCGCAATATTTCGACTTATTGCAAGGATCACTCCGTAAACCGAACTTCCCTCCTTTTAGTGTGACTCAATCGATGAAGCTACGGTTCTAACCGCCACGGAAACCCGTGTCTGGACCCGTCGAGCGAATCGGGCCAGATGTGCAGGACAGGGGGAGTTCATGGATGAAGAAGCAGCGCATCAAGAATATGCAGCCGAGACGGCGTATGCCGAAGAAGGAGAACATCTCTGCTGTCATCGTGGACAAAGACAAAAAGTCAGTCTTCTTCATTACGAGGGACATCCTCTCGAAGCAGATCTATCGAGAAGGTCCTCGGATCGCTGCGTCATTTGATGAGCTCACACGAGGCGACATCGCGGAATGCAGCGAATTATTTTCCTTTGCTCAAGCGCGTCTTTTTCGGCACCTCCCAAAAGTGGAGGATAACGGCTTCGAGGCGACCTCGGCCAGATTGCTGTTTAGTGCCGCAAACTCTTACGTGGCCGCGGTTGAGGTTGGCCGGCGGGGCTATGCACGACAGCACGGCGCGCTATCTCGAATGGTAGTCGAAACGATCGCGACGGTTTTGGCGATCGCTGTAAACGCTGCCGCTCTTGAAAAATTCCATGCTGGGAAGCTCGAGTCGACGAAGTGCATAGGCATGGCAAAGGCGGTTCTTCCTTTTATTGGCGGACTATATGGGATGTTGAGCAACAACTTCGTTCACATCGGCACTGCGCATGCGGAGTTCGTAGGGCCAAAAATCTATTCTAAGGGCGATGAGCGTCTAGGTTTCATCATCACGTCATCAAAAATGATGGCACTCCTGCTCGACATCTCGACCGAATTAATCTTCGCTCAGGATCAGACACAATTCAGATACTGGAAAAAGGAAGGCCGGGGCTGGCGGTTTAGCCCGTCGGACGAAGTCATGTCATGGATGGAGGCATATGCACCGAAGGAATCCGATCCTCCAGCCTCAATCGAACCGCCAACAGTCCCGATCGATGCATCCTGATGGCGGCTCCTGGCCCTAGCGGACCCCTATCCGAGAGAGGTCGATACGGATCCCAGCTTGGCCGGAATCCTGAATGCTGGATTGCTTCTCGTCGGTCGTTCCGTCCGTATCCGCTGGCACCACGTCGTTGGCCGGCGATTTTGCCTTGCGTGGCTTGGCATCGATGAAGGTCGGCCCACCGGGATCTTCAGTTTGAAAAACCCGCGTTCCTTCAAATACACCGGTGCGCCATGCGTAAATCGCATCGTCGATCATTTGAGGTAAGACTTCTGGATTTGTCGGGCGACCGTACCATTTGGTGACGATCCGGGCAACTTTGGCGAAGAGCGCCGTCCCCATGCGCAGGTTGGCGCACGTCTCAAAAATCTCCGGTGTCAGCTGTGAAATCTCAGATATGCCAACGCCTGCCGGAAACTGAGTGATTCCGACCCGAACAACTGCTTGGCCGACATAGTTTCGGATGGCGTCAACGCCCATCGCAGGATCTGTAGGCTTCGGAACGAGCACCAGCCTTCCGCCGACCTTTACCGAAATGGCCAGCGGATCGTCGGACCCGGCGGTGCTGATGAATTGTTCGACGATTGCTGGTGTGAGCGAGGGGTCTGAGCATTTCTCGATGAGAGCCATATCGATCATAGTCGTCTTTCTGATCAGCGGTTGAAGGAGATCACGAGCGGTTTGTCGAAGAGGCGTGCCCAGGCAACCGCACTTGCAATTTGAATGGAGGCGATTGAGGTGCCCTTGGTCCACCATCCGTTTCCAACAGCGATGATCAGATCTGGGTCCAGGGCCAATGAATGCAGTACCGGCCAGACGAGCAACTGCTCATAACAGATCAGCGGCGCAACACGCGTACTGCCGATGTCGACAACAGGATTGTCGAAGAAGTGCGCTCGCGCGCCCCCGCTTTCCCCAAGCAGCCGGCGCCAAGGCTGCCACATGGCGCCGGGCACCGGCATTCGCTCACGATAGATTATCTTCCCGCCCGCTTCGGTGACAGCGACCAGCACGTTGTCATAGCCACCGTCGATGACGACTGCTCCACCGGTAATCACAATCTTGTCGGAGTCCTTCAGCGCTTTCTGCCAGACCCGCTCTGTAGTCGGCGTCCAGAAGCCAAGCGCGCTTTCCGGAAAAACCGTGACCCGACCGCCGGTCGGGAACGTTACCAACGCAGCACCTGCCAGATCGAGCTGTCGCTGAAGCGACGGGTCACGACCAAGGCTCGCACCATATTCGAGGTCGACACCCGTCCACCCCGGGAGTAGAAGGGCGGGTGTCCAGCTAGCGGCGGACCAAGCCCAGATGCCCGAAATGGCAAATATTGCAATCGGCCTACACCGTGTCACGAGTACGGCGAGGCCGGTTGCAAGGACCACGAGGCCGAGCCAGCGCCATCCAGGAAACAAGACGCCTGCAGCGGTAATTGGGTGCGCCCAGCCCAGGATTCCGAAGGGCGGAACTGCCATTAGAATACCGGCCGCGAGATAGCGAAAAGCTCGCTGCAATTCGTCCGCCGCGCTCCAGAGCAGGGTATGAACGAACACAAAGGCGCCCGACGCGACGACCCAGAGCAGGATCCCGGGTAGTATGTCGGAGCCATAAAAGGTCGCAACGCCCTGCGGCAGTCCGCGCGACGCAGCCAGAAAATAGCCCCCTGAAACAAGCGCTGCGACTTTTCGAGACTTTGCCATCGACCAGACGACCGGGAAGGCGAGCGACAGGGGTAGCGCGAGGACAAAGCCGCTCCAGGCAAACCAACCGGCGCCGATCGCAGAGACGATGAGCACGCACGTTCGAAGGTCAGGGTGCAAAGGTCAGCACCTCCTTCGCCAGGCCAAGGATCCCCGCGACCGGGATCGGACCGAAGTATCGGGAGTCGTACGATCCCTTGAAATCAGAGTGAAGGAAGACGAACCCCTCGCGGACTATGCCGCCCGCATAAGGGGCAAGGGATCGCCCCTTTCCGTCCATTGAGGCCAACCTTGAATTGGGCACCGGGATGCGATCAACGAGGACCGTTTGCTTGATCTGGACCTGCTGCCCGGCGACCGCGGCGACCCTCTTGATCAACGGCGCATATCCTCCGGGGCAAAGACCCGATCGGATATAACCGCGCTGCGCGGCGCGTTCCATGTCTGGCCTTTCGGGCGGGCAAATGAAGATGAGGTCGCCGCCACGCGCCGGCCGGTCCAGCGGTTGGATACGCCATAGTCCGATTGGCTCGCTTGGCGTGAAGTTCAGGCGATAGCCGGCGAGCCCCGCCGTTGCTATAGAGACGGGGACGCATAGAGCGGTAAAGGCCAAAGCTAAACCGCGCTTCTGCCATATCCGATGGTGACTGTTGATAATGGAATTCATTTGAGTGATAGCCCTTGGGATTTGGCTTGGCGGAGGTTCTCCGCCTGCTTTGCCGCGTTGACGCTGCGCTCATGCGCCGCCAGTTGCTGGCTGGCGCGCATCAAGTTCCAGGCGGATTGGATCTCGGCTTTTTGCCCCGGATTCATGCCCGATGTGACGGTGCGGAACGTCTCGCCGCCTGTGTCTTTGGCAGCCAGGGGCAGGAAGGTTCTTTCGCTGAAACGTTCCGAAACTGCGCGCGCAAAGCCTTCCAGTTCTGCCTTGATCATCTTGTCGGCAAGCGCTAACTCCAGGCCGGACGGAAGATCGTTCCGGTCGATGGCGTCCCGAACGCGCTCGAGGACGCTTCTCGCGCTAGCCGACAGGGCAGGGATGTCGATCGATACCTGTCTGCGCGTCGACAGCTCCTCTCCCCGCATGTGCGCCTCCAGCGTGTCGCGCTGACGCAGATAGTCGGTCAGGCTGGCAGCGAGCGCGGGCGCATTGGCGATCGCCCGGTCCCGGTCTCGCTTGTCGGCAGCGCTGGAAAGCATGCCGGTCTTCCCTTTGAGCGGGCCAAAGCTCTCTGGCTTTTCAGCAATTGTTTGCAGTCTGGCCGCCGCACTCGCTTTATCCGCCAGCATCTTGTCGACATCGACGGCTTTGAAGGCGGCTTCAGGGTTCGCATAGACAAGCTGAAACCGGGTCGAGACCTCTTCCCATTGCTTCTTCAAGGCAGGATCTGCTGCGAGCCTGTCTTCAACAGCCTGATCGACGGTTTTGGGGTAAGTCGTGATACCAGCGACCGTAGGCTTTGCCTCCTGAGTGGGATTGGATTTGAGCGTTGGGCCGAGGCCGATCCTGGCCCCGATTGCCGCAAGCCGGCTGGCCAGATCGGCCAACCGCTCGGCCTGCCTTGCGGTCCAATCAACCCGGTCGCGGGCGATCGTTCTGGCGACGTTGACGAGATGCAAACCACGCGCCTCGGCAAAACGAAGCGCCTGCCGGTAGAGGCTGCCGCCCGAATAATCGAGCGTGGTCTCTTTGGCGTTAGTGCGCGACAGCATCTCGACGAGCCCGCCCGCTTTGGCAAAGGAGCGGCGGCCGTAATAGACGGCAAGATCCTCGCGGTGGCGCGTCATTGCCACATAGGTCAGATGCCGATCGAGCGAGAGAGAGGCGAGCACTTTCACGCGATCAACGGTAGCGCCTTGGCTCTTGTGCACCGTCGTGGCGTAGCCGTGGTCAACATTGTTGTAGAAGCGCTGTTCGACGCTTACGTGCCGGCGTTGCTCCGCGTCCCCGATCTCGGCGACGATGCGGCCAGGCGAGGCCTCGACCACTTTGGCCAGCGTGCCGTTCTTGACACCGATCGATCCCTCATTCTTCAGGAAGACGATCTGGTCGCCGGCTGCAAACCTTCTCGTACCATCACCCGTCTTGAAGACGTGGCCCTCTTTGATGATGCCGCGTTCGACGAGTTTTTGGCGTGCCAGCTCATTGAGCATACGAACGTCGCGGCGCAGATGCGCGAGGATCAGCGACGTCTTCGCAGGATCGTAGTCACGGTTCCAGTCGGCGATCAGGTTGCTGACCGCCTGGCCCTTCAGCTCCGAGGCCATCATGCGGCCATGGGCGCCATAAGCTTCGATCGCTCTGCCGATCTTGCCGCGGGCAAGATCAAGTGACGCGTCCCGCATCCATTGTTCGCGCTGACGATAGATTGTTTCCAGTTCCGCATAGCCGATGCGATCGGCGATCGCGCGGAATGCTGCGCCGGCCTCGATCGGCTGCAACTGTTCGGGATCGCCAACCAGAACCAGCTTGGCGCCCATCTTCGTGACAGCTTCGACGAAGAGCGCCATTTGCCGGGACGAGACCATGCCGGCCTCATCCAGCACGAACACGGTTTTATCATCGAGCTGGTTTCTGCCTTGATCCCATCGCAGTTCCCAGGACGACAGGGTACGCGAGACAATGCCGGCTTCTTTCTCCAGACCTTCCGCCGCCTTGCCGGCGAGCGCGCCACCGACGACGCGATAACCGGCCGCTTCCCAGGCCTCGCGGGCCGCTTTCATCATCGTCGTCTTGCCAGCGCCAGCGCGGCCGATCACGGCGGCGATCCGTCCCGGCCCAGCGACATGTTCAATCGCTACCTTCTGCTCGCTGGAGAGGCGCTCGTGTCTCCCAAACACGGTCATCAGCACTGCGTCTTTCACGCCATGCGACGTGCGCTGAGAGAGCCAGATCGCGCGATTGGCCATTTCGGCTTCGAGCCGGATCAGTTCGCGTGTCGTGTATTTTGCAGGTTGCCTGACCCCGGTCGTAAAGTCGATCCGCTCGCGATCAAGCCGCAGCGTCTGTGGGTCCTGCAGGATGCGCGCCATTAGGTTCCGGAAGAGGGCGGGATCGTCGATATAGCGATGGAGCACTTTGGCGATATCGCGCTCATCGAATACGCTTTTTTCGCGTGTGATCAGGTCGAGCACGATCTCGGGACTAGCTTGGATGCGCCGAGCGTTCTCCGCCCGCCGCTCATCCTGCAACTCCAGCCGCTCCAGGGAAACCGTCTCGGCCGCCGTGCCATCTGCGGTCGCGACCTTCCGCTCGATCGCCTTGGTGCCGACCCCGAGATGAATGGTCGGTGTCAATTCTATCCCCTGCTTCTCGAAGGATCGGCCATCGATGCGGATGTCGAGTCCGGCAAGCGCAAGATGCCGGTTCTGGCAGGCGAACCATCCATCGCGAAACCCATTGAAGTCGTCAGCACCGCCAGCCCAAAGCTCATAGACGATCCTGCCGGCGCCGTTGCGGACCGGATTGCCGTCAGCTCCAGTAACCGCAACTTTCTTGGGGCCGAACCCGTCCTCCGACACCGGTCGCAAAGTGGTCATCAGATGGATGTGCGGATTGCCGGGAGCGTCATGAAAAACCCAATCGGCGACCACGCCCTTGGACGTGACGTGCCGCGCTACGAACTCCCGGACAAGCTCGATATTCTGCTCGGGAGAAAGCTCGACCGGCAGAGCGATAGTCACGTCCTTGGCAAGCTGGGCATCGGATCGCTTTTCGAAAGCTTCCACCTTGTTCCAGAAGGCTTCGGATGCGCCTGAGACCGATCGATCCGCGACCATCGAGCGCAGCCATTCGGGTGCATCCTCCGGGATAACAAATTCTTCGTGGAGGAGCCCCTGTTTGCGAGTGTAGTCGATGGTTCGCGCTTCCCGTTCGAACTCCATCTTGGCGCAATGCCGGTAGGCCGCAGACAACACAGCGCTGCGGCCGGAGCCGCGGGCAACGATGCTGACTGAGAAATGCGGGACGGCCACGGGCAGGACACTCCATCTTCCGATCGAATTCAACATGTTCGAGAGGATCGGAACGGCCCCGCCGGGGCTTCAACCAGGGCGTCGCACCAGCGACGTATAATTGCGCCCTTGGATGCCGTCCTTCGAACGGCCGGGATGATGGTCAAAGGCGTTGGCAGAGCCAACTACCACTTCTGATAGTCGCTTCGCGCCAGAACTTCTGAAATTTTCCAATTGTCACAGACAGGCATAAAGTTCGGAAGGATCAATCGGAAATGAAGAAATCGTCGCTTCAGCTGCGCAAGGACATCGCCAAACTCCAGGAACAACTTCGCCAGGCAGAGACACGCGAAGCCGAACGGATCGGCCGGATCGCATTGAAGGCGGGCTTGGGGGAGATAGAGATCGACGAGGGCGAACTGCAGACTGCCTTCGAAGCCGTTGCGAAGCGGTTTCGCGAAAGCCAGCGGACACCGAAATCGGCGGCAAGCGGGGGCGACCCAAAAGGCCCAAGTACGACGACCGGCTCTGGTGCGGCTTCGGGCCAACCTGCTGAGGCTTGAGCGAATGGCCCGCACTACAATGTCTGACGCGCGCAAGAAAGATACGCGGGAAAAAATCGAGCTCGGCGGTCTCATCGTCAAAGCGGGCCTGAGGTTCGAAAAGAGAGCGCTTCTACTCGGAGCGCTGATCGACCTCCAGCAGCGTCTGGCCCATGATGGCGCTGAGCGCGACAGGCTGATCGCTATCGGGTCGGGGGCCTTCGGCGATGACGGCGAATAAGATTATCATCACGGTGGTTCCTGCCATCCTGATGATCGTGGTTATGTTCATCTTGACGGGACACGAACAGGCACTATCCGCACTGGGTCGATCGGAAAACGCGCGACTGATGCTCGGCCGCACGGGTATCGCATTGCCGTTCGTTGCGGCGGCAGCACTCGGCCTGATCTACCTATTTGCGAGCGCAGGCGCGGTGAACATCAAGGCGGCGGGCCTGGGTGTTCTCGCTGGCGGATTGGCGACGGCAGCAGTTGCCGTCGTTCGGGAGAGTACGCGGTTGCTCACTCTCGCGGGCAATGTGCCATCCGGCCAATCCATTTTTTCGTTTCTCGACCCCTCGACACTTATCGGCGGCGGCGCAGCAGCTCTCGTTGCAGCCTTCGGGCTTCGTGTCATGGTCCTTGGCAATGCGGTCTTCGCAAGGCCAGAGCCGAAACGCATTCGCGGCAAGCGTGCGCTTCACGGCGAAGCGGAATGGATGAACATGAAAGAAGCCGAAAGGCTATTTCCATCATCGGGAGGCATCGTGATCGGAGAACGCTATCGCGTCGATCGCGACAGCGCAGCCAATCGGCCATTCTATGCCGACGATCGCATGAGTTGGGGCGCTGGCGGCACATCCAAACTCCTGTGCTTCGATGGATCCTTTGGGTCCTCGCACGGCATCGTCTTCGCCGGATCGGGTGGCTTCAAGACGACCTCCGTGACGATCCCGACGGCACTGAAATGGGGAGGAGGGCTGATCGTTCTCGACCCCTCAAACGAAGTCGCCCCGATGGTCGCGAGACACAGGCAGGAAGCCGGTCGGCGGCTGCGGACGCTCGACCCTCGGCAGCCGGATATCGGCTTCAACGCGCTCGACTGGATCGGCAAGTTCGGCGGTACGAAGGAAGAAGATATCGCCTCTGTCGCGTCGTGGATCATGAGCGATACGGGGAGGGCGAGCGGCGTACGCGATGACTTTTTCAGGGAGTCGGGTTTGCAGCTTCTGACAGCGATGATTGCCGATGTCTGCCTCTCCGGCCATACGGAGGCGGAGGACCAGACGTTGCGGCAGGTGCGCGCCAATCTTTCCGAGCCGGAGCCAAAACTGCGCCAACGGCTTCAGGACATTTACGACAATTCCAGCTCGGACTTCGTGAAGGAGAACGTTGCAGCCTTCGTCAACATGACGCCAGAGACCTTCTCTGGCGTCTACGCCAACGCGATCAAGGAAACGCACTGGCTCTCCTACAAGAACTACGCAGCATTGGTGTCGGGCTCAACCTTCTCGACGGAGGACATTGCATCCGGCACGACCGATGTTTTTCTCAACATCGATCTGAAAACGCTGGAAACCCATTCGGGCCTGGCGCGTGTTATCATCGGCTCCTTCCTGAACGCGATCTACAATCGCGACGGAAAGGCAGACGCCCGTGTCCTGTTCCTGCTCGATGAAGCGGCTCGGCTCGGGTATATGCGGATTGTGGAGACCGCTCGTGACGCGGGCCGCAAATATGGCATCACGCTGACGATGATTTATCAATCGATCGGACAGCTGCGGGAGACTTACGGCGGACGAGACGCATCGAGCAAGTGGTTCGAGAGCGCCAGTTGGATATCATTTGCGGCGATCAATGATCCGGAGACCGCCGACTACATCTCGCGCCGGTGCGGCACGACCACGGTCGAGATCGACCAGGTCAGCCGCAGCTTCCAGTCACGGGGATCGTCAAGGACCAGATCAAAGCAACTGGCGGCCCGACCGCTGATCCAACCGCACGAGGTGCTGCGAATGCGAACCGATGAGCAGATCGTTTTTACCGCCGGTAATCCGCCCCTTCGTTGCGGCCGTGCGATATGGTTCAGACGGGAGGAGATGAAGGCTTGCGTCTCCGACAGCCGGTTCACCCCGAAAGCCGAGCCGTGATGTTGCCGGAAGAGTTTGGTGCGGAAGGATCGTTACCCGAATGGGCGAAGACCGCCCGTGGGCTTTGTTCGCGGGACGCGAATAGAGCCGTATGCCAAAGGCAGACCGCCCGAGGTAACCTGCCACTTCACAGAGATGAATCGATGGCCACTGTCCGATTCAAAACTGTCATTGGACGCTCGTGGCCGAAAGCGCGATTCTGTCACCATGATCGCACAACCCTACCAGCTCTACGTGGAAAGAACGGACAGGACAAAAAACATGTCCCGCTTCTATGCGATGTCGATCGAGCCAAACCTCTTTGGCGAAGCTTGCCTGACACGGCGCTGGGGTCGTATCGGCGCAAAGGGTCAAATGATGATGCACCATTTCGAGCGGGAAGAGGATGCGGTTCTGCTTTTCCTACATCTCACCCGCCAGAAAAGAAACCGCGGATATCGCACCCTTCCCAGCAACAATCTCTGATCGCAGCTGAAGTGTCCGTTTCAATCATGAAAGCCGAGCGCAAATCTGCTATCACCACTTTAGCTACTAGGCCCGAAGGAATATCCGTTTGAAAGCCGCTACATCCGCGTTCATTGCCGCCATCTCCATAGCGACGGTATTGCAACCAATCACATCCAGTGCCGCTTCCAGGAATGTGGCGCAGTTTCAAAAATGCGGTTCCGGCTCTCGTATGAACTGCGTTGTCGATGGCGACACGATCTGGATTGGCGGTGACAAAATCAGGATTGCGGATATCGACACACCGGAGATAAGCGAACCGAAATGCCGATCCGAGCTCGCGCTCGGCAACAAGGCCACTGCCCGATTGATCGAGTTGATCAACGCTGGACCTTTCGAGTTGAAGGCATGGCCAGGGCGGGACGAAGATCGCTACGGCCGAAAGCTACGTGTCCTTACACGCGACGGGCGCAGTCTCGGTGATATCCTGGTTTCGGAGGGCTTGGCCCGGACGTGGTCCGGCAGACGCGAACCTTGGTGCTAGTATCCGGCTCGCTCGAAGGCGGATGCGACTGTTACCGGCGGCGGTTCCAGTCGGTCTCGAAGTTGACTTCGATCTCGATGAAGAACGGGATCTTGATCGCGAGCTTCATGCCGAGCTTGCCCTTGCGGAAGAAATGCTGGGCGACCTTACCAAGTGTGCGAAGACGGCGGCCGGTGGCGCTGAGGAATTTTGCGAGCTGTTGCATCATGGATCTCCTGTTGATTGCGTTTCATTGCGGGGATGAAGAGCGAACCGGGAAGGAGGGGCTGCACCCATTGGGCCGAAGCGGAGCGGAGGGCCTGATGGCGACTGAATTTTGATGCGCGAGGAGCGTTAAGCGGGGAAAATTCTGGCGTCATCAGGTTGCAGCCAGACGCCCGGGACGCACCATCCCTGATGTCGATGAAAAGAGATCAACAGAAGATCTTCGGCAGCGCGTGATGCACGCGGCGCAGTTTAACACCGCTCCTCAGAACGGTGGCTCGGCATCGACGCGGCCGTCCAGCTCGGCAACCGCCAGCGTCAGTTCAGCCTGTGCGAGATCAAGCTCGGCCTCAATCAGGCGGCGTTCAGAAAAATCGGCAGCGTTACGCAATTCGGCACGAAGTTCTTCGATCTGGCATTCGAGTTCGTAGGTCATCGTCTGATCTCCAGTGTGAAAGACGATCAGCGGCGCCGGGTAGGGAATGACGTCGTCAGGGATCGCTGAAGCGACCGGCAACGCCGGGGAGTGGGGGAACCAATTTCGTGTTGGCGGCTCCGCTGCCAACTCGAAATTGGGGGTACCGCTCATCCTTGACGACGGCAGTCCCGTCGGCATCATCATTGGGTACTGAGCAGGTTTCCTTCCCCTCCGTAGGGCACTAAAAAGCCGCACCCGGCTCGATGCCGGGTCCGGCTTGAAATCTCGGAGAGAAGAGAAGGCTCCGCCGGTGGCGGAGCCTCGTGATCCTTATCAGTCCCGGTTCGGTCGGGACCAGATGAGCTGGAGACCGTCCTCGCCTTCGACCTCGGCGAGCGTTGCGTAGATCGGAGCCGGGAAGCTCGGATCGTCGAGCTTGACCGAGAGATAGTCGCGGCCTTGCTCGGAGGTCTTCTGCCAGGCGGCGCCCAGCTCGACGCTGCCGGCGTAGACGCGGAACTGTGGGCCCTTGTCGGAGGGGTTCTCAACCCGGGCGATGCGGGCCTTGACGTTGAGGGCGAGGGTGCGGATGGAGCCGGTGAAGCCGTTTTCGGTGGAGGTGAAGGTGCCGATAGTTGCCATTGTCGTATTCCTTTTCGTGTGTTCGGGCCGCGCCCATCGCGGCCTCGATGGCAGTCGCAAAGACCGGTGACGATCGGACCGCACCTGATAAGGCCGGAACGAAGTGGAGGGCGGCAACTACCAATTTTGTTAGTTGGAGAGGAATGGCGGCGCAGCCGGCAGGGGTAAGAAAATTGGTCGTGGCCGTTGCGGGAAGACGATCGAGGCGCAGCCGGTCTCCGGTCAGACATGCCTCATCGAGCCCGCGGATGGGTCGCCGGAAACTCTGCCGGGAAGGGATATGACATGGCGTTCCGCCGCACTCGCCCTGGATAGAAATGGCATCCCGCGCAACGCACGCCGGGACAGCTCTCATCGTCTGCTTCGTCAGGGGACAACGTTCCTCCCAACATGGCCCGCTTTCTGACTGCGCACGGTTGGATATCGTTGCCCTCGCGAATCGCCCGGAGGATCAATGCGTCAGCAGACCAAGTCGTTCGTCGTCGAACGCAAACCGTCCCGCAAACCCAAACTTGACACTGCAAAGCCGTCGATCTGGGGAAGGCTGGATGCTGACATTGCACAAGGTCTCCAAGATCAACGAGATGGGGACCTACATGATCCGGATCACGCGGCCGCCACCGATGGTGACGACCGCGCTTGAAATTCACGCTGCAGCCTTAACGTCTGCTTCCGGCTGCAGCGAATGCAGGAAGCTCACAGCGCGTTGCGCATGGGCCGCCGCCTGAAAAATCGCCCGCTTGTCGTCGGCCAGCACCGACAGCCATGACTGCAGATAGGAAGCGTGATCCGCTCGCGGCTCAAGCTCAGGCGCGATGCCAAGATCCGCGCAGAGGAAGCAACTGCCAAGTTCGGCAATGAGTTCTTCCCGCGCCCGCTCGGTCCGGTCCTTAGAATAGCGCGACAGGTCGCGTCCCACGCGATGCTCCGCCGCCGTCCAGTGGGTCTTATGCCGATATCGGCATAAGACGCATTATGCCGTAAGCTGGGTTATGCCGCATGGCCGGGTTTGGTGGCTTTCGCACCTGCGTTCGGCCATGCAGCACTTCGGCATAATCAGAGCGCTTCGAGAAAGGCGAGCAGTTCGTCATCGGGACGATATCGCCCTGGATGCATCTCTGGGCTTGCAACCTGAGCTAGCGCCTTTTCCTTCAGCCGCATGTCGGCGTGGATATAGATCTGAGTCGTTTCCACGGATTCGTGCCCGAGCCACAGTGCGATCACCGATTGGTCAACGCCGTGGTGGAGCAGCTCCATCGCTGTGCTGTGGCGCAGCGTGTGCGGCGTGACGCGTTTGCCCGCAAGGCTCGGACATGAACGCGATGCTGTTAGGCAATGCTTGCGAACCAGATGCTCCAATGCATCCCGGCTGAGCCGCTCACCCCGGATCGACGGGAACAACGGTCCGTCGCTGTCCAGACGTTCGCCGATCCAGGTCTGGATAAGCTTGGCCGTGTCGCGGCGAAGAGGCGTACTGCGTTCTTTTCGACCTTTGCCGATGCAACGGATGTGGGCGCCGGTGCCAAGCACAACATCTTTGCAGCGCAGGTTGACCAGTTCGGAAGCCCTCAGTCCGGTCTGAAGTGCAAGCACCAGCAACACATGATCACGCCGCCCGGCCCACGTCGTTCGATCCGGCGCGGCCAGAAGCGCCGCGATCTCATCCGCGTCAAGGAATGTGACGCTTCGCTTCACATATCGCTTGTTCGGCATCGAGAGAATGCGCTGGCAATGGAGAAGCCAGCTCGGGTCGGTCAATGCGACATAGCGAAAGAATGAGCGAATGGCAGCAAGTCGGGTATTGCGAGTGCGCGCCGTATTACCGCGAACCGTTTCGACATGGACCAGGAAGTCGGCGACGAGATCGGCATCGAGGTCCCCAATTGTCAGCTTGGTGGGCGGCTTTTCACACCGTGCGCTCGCGTACCGGATCAACAGCCGGAACGTGTCGCGGTAGCCGGCAATGGTATTTTGGCTTGCCTCCATCTGGGTGCAGAGACGGTCAGTGAAGAAGCGCTGGATCAGCGCAGGGAAGTTACTCGTTTTCATCGGGTTTCCTCCTCCGCTACTGCGCCGGTTATTCGGGCCGAGGCCAGTTCCAGCAGTTCCGGCACAGCTTCCAGATACCAGTATGTGTGGGCAGGGTTCGAATGACCGAGCCATGTCGTAAGCTTGATCATCTCGCGGCTGACGTCTTTGCCTGAGCGATACCAACTCAGCATGGTCCGCACCGCAAAGGTGTGGCGAAGATCGTGGATGCGCGGGCCACGGCCGTGCCGGAGATAAAGCTGCGGCTCCCGCAATCCGATCTGCTGGCAGACATGCGCGAAGTTGTAGCGTGCACTGCAATCGCCAAGGCGGCGCCCCTCACAGGTCACGAAGAATGCGTCCGGCTGGCGGCCAAGCAGTCGATCCCGCTCGCGACCGTAGCCTTCCAGCCGATGCACGACACTCGGGTCCAGCGGCAGCAGCCGTTCCTTGCCGAGCTTGCCTTGCCGGATGCAAAGCACGCCAGATTCAACATCGAGGTCGGCAGGGTCAAGAGCAAGAGCTTCGCTGATCCGAAGCCCAGTCACGGCGATCAGGCCGAACAGCGTCGAGCAGGTCTGGCCGCGAAGGCCGTAGACCGAAGGCAGCATTCGCGCATGCTCTATGATCGCAACGATCTCGACATCGCTATAGATATAGGGGTGAGAACGCTGAACACGACCCGACACCAACCCCTGTGGCGGAGCCTCGTGCCGGGGATCCATGCCATGCAGCCATTCGGCAAACTGGCGGGCGACCCTGAAGCGTGTCGCCCTGGTGCCGGCGCTGGCGGAAGGCAGGCTTTCGAGCCAGCGCATGACGAGGCTTGTGTTGATGTGCCGCGCCCCATCTTGGTCGGCAAACGTGACGAAGCGGCGCAGTATTCGTTCATCGGTGCTCAGATCGGCGCCGAGCTGCCGTCTGATGGTGAGGTATCGGTCCATTTCGGTGAGGAAGCTCATCGTGCCACCTCCGCGACTGGCCAGGGCTGGGCAATGGAACGCAATCCGTCAGTGTCGAGCTTCGCGTAGATCATCGTCGTCGCCCGTGACCTATGCCGCAGCAGATCGCCGATCTCCTCCAGCGAAGCACCAGCGCGAACCATGTTCGTTGCCAGGCTGTGCCGCAGAACATGCGATCCGACGTAGGGTGTTGGGGGCTTCACGCCCGTCGCCGCGAATGCCTCCTTCAATATGGCGTTGATGACCTGGCTGTCCTTGAACGGGCGATTAGGTGCTCGATGCGTCACGAACAGCGTGCGTGTGGTTGCGGAGGAGCGATCCCCGCGTAGATACTCGCTAATCGCCTCGCCGACATCCGGCGGGATAGGCAGCCGATCATGTTGCTGGCCTTTCCCACGAACCATCAGTTCGCCGGCGCGCCAGTCGATGTCATCCAACTGGATCGCGATGACCTCCGGCGCGCGTAGGCCGAGACGGGCCATCAGGAGCAGCATGGCGTAGTCTCGGGCGCCGCGCCGTGGATTGCCGCGCACCGCGGCCACGACGGCCTCCACCTCCTCAGGCGACAGATAACGGGGCAGTCTTGCGCCCCAGGGCTTGTGCGCCCGAGGGACGCAGAGCGACAGGTTGGTCGTCGTGAGGCCCTGAGCGAACAGGTATTGGAAGAAGCTGCGCAGATGCGTGGCCGGTGTCTTGTCGCGGAAAGGTCTTTTGCGCGTCACAAGGTGTTCCATGAACGCCACAACATCCCTGGCATTCAGCGCCGCCAGGTCGAGCATATCGTCGCCGAAGCGATGATCTAGAAAGCGGTCTGCGAACCGGAGCACATGATAGATCGTGCGCGGACTGAGACCTCGCTGCCGGACCAGATAGGTTTCGAAGTTGACCAGCAGTTCAGCGCGTGCGGCCTGCGCGGGCGTCAGCGGCGGTCGTATCGCGACGCCCATTTCAATCAGGTGCGCGACGAACAGCCTCGCAAGATTGGGGATCTTCACCTGGCTCTTCGGCGTGGCCGGCAACCGCTGTCCCAATTCGACAGCAAGGTCGGGCGTCAACGTCGACGGCGCGATGCCCTCGGCGTCGAGTAAGCGCCCGAACCGCCGAAGCAGGCAACGATAGTTGTTCAGCGTGGCTGGTTTGTAGTTCCTTGCTGAAAGACTTTTCTCGAACGATTCAAAGTAGCAATCGATGCAGGTAGTGTCGTTGGATATTTCCATTTCTTGTGCTCCATGTTGTTGGAACACAATCTTGGTGGCAAATCCGGAATGTTTGACCAGCCCTGCGGCGGATTTCGACCAGGCCACGTGCGTTCGCGGCAATCGATAAAGTTGTCCGCTTCGAGCCCTAACCGGCCATTGCCGTTACGCTGTGATTACCACCTATGCGGGCACAGATAGTCTATGAAAGCGCGTAAAGGTGCGGGCACATGTTCGCGTCCATGATAGAAGAGCAGTGGCCCGTCGAAGCTCTGCCACCAAGGCTCCAAGACCGGTACCAGAGCGCCGCTGTCAATCTGCGGCTGCAGCCATTCCTCGTAGAGATGAACAATGCCGCACCCATCGACCGCCATCGAAACCGCCAGATCGACTGCTGTGACATCGACTGTCGCAGGACCTTGCACCTCCACGCGGACGATCTCGCCCTCTTTCTCGAATTCCCAAGGCATCGGATGACCGCCCCCGACGAATGCCGGTAGGCAGGCATGCCGATCCAGATCCTGAGGATGAAGGGGATACCCATGCCGTGCCAGGTAGGCGGGCGAGGCAGCGGTGGCAAATCTCTGGCGCGACGGCCCGATGGGCGTAAGCACCATGTTCTTCGTCACCTTATCGTCATAGCGGATACCCGCATCGCATCCCGCAGCCAGGATATCGACGACGCCATGCTCCGCGATGATCTCTACCCGGACATCCGGATAGGCCTTTGAAAACCCGGGCAAGAGGCGTGGCAGCACAAGGCGCGCAACGCCCAAAGGAACATTCAGCCGGAGCGTGCCGCTCGGCATGCCTCGAAATTCACTGGCACTCTCCAGCGCCGCTTCCATCTCCGACATCGCGGCCTGAAGGCGGTGCAGCAGATGCGCCCCGGCCTCTGTGGTGGTGACGCTGCGGGTCGTACGGTTCAACAGCCGGACCCCGAGCTGATCTTCAAGCCGCCTCACTGCGCCACTCAGGCTGGACGCGCTCATATCGGATGTCTTGGCCGCCTCGCGAAAGCCACCGGCTGTAGCGACCGCAATGAAGGCGCGGGCCGCGGAGAAGTCACTCTTCATTGTGCAATTTTCCGTACAGAATGTAGATTTATAACCACCTTATCCTGAACAAATGTCTTGTCTATATCTCCCCTACAAGGAGAATATTCATGAAAAGTACAGCATCTATCGCAATCATCACCGGTGGCAGCAGAGGCATGGGCCGGGATACCGCCCTCCGCTTGGCTCAACGCGGCGTATCGTCCATCATCACTTATCACTCTCGGCAGGAAGAGGCCGATAAGGTGGTTTCGGACATCAAGAAGGTTGGGGCGCAGGCTGCCGCGCTTCAGCTTGATGTCGGCAAGGCTTCGAGCTTCCCGAACTTCGCTGACAGCGTTCGCACCACCCTCGCCCAGATGGGAGCCGACCGCTTCGACTATCTGGTGAACAACGCGGGGATCTCCTCTACGGCGACCCTCGCAGACGGAACCGAAGCCGAAATGGACGCGCAATTCGCGGTGCATTTCAAAGGACCGTTCCTGCTGACCCAGGTGCTTCTGCCGCTGATGAAGGACGGGGGGCGCATCGTGAACATCTCGTCGGGGCTGACGCGCTTCTCATTCCCGGGCCGGGCGATCTACGGGCCGATGAAAGCGGCGGTGGAAACCCTGACACGTTACATGGCGCTGGAACTTGGTCCGCGCGGTATCGCCGTTAACGTGGTCGCGCCCGGAGCCATAGCGACCGACTTCAGCGGCGGCGTCACCCGCGACAACCACGAGGTCAACAAGGCGCTGGCAACCCGCACCGCACTCGGTCGCGTCGGTGGCCCCGAAGACGTTGGCCCGGTGATCGCCAGCCTCCTCACGGATGCGTTCGGTTGGGTCAATGGACAGCGGATCGAGGTCACCGGCGGCATGAATCTCTGATGATCAGTCGTGGTGCATGCGTCTTTCTCGATGGCCCTTTCTGCGTCAGTGGCCATTGAGGATGAGGACTCTATCGGCGGCAGGGAAAGCCACACTGGGCACGGTTTCCTGCTGCCGCGAACGTCCGGAAAGTTCCGCATATCTGATAGCCAGACTTCGAGAACGGCGGCATTTAATCAGCACCTCCGAGTTCCTCGAAGCGCTCTGATTATGCCGAACTGTTGCATGGCCGAACACAGGTGCGAAAGCCACCAAACCCCGGCCATGCGGCATAACCCAGCTTACGGCATAATGGGTTGCCTCATGACTAAGGACAGCTGCGTATCCGGCAGCATCGCGAAACGCCTCAAACGGTGGCATCTGGATATGATCCATGATTGGAGAATAATAGGCCTGATTGCCGCCGTGCCGGATGACGGCGCCGGTATTGCGGAAGAAGCGATCGGCGCTCTCGATCCGCTCGACCGGATCAACGACCCTGGCGGACGGCGCATAATAGCTGTTAGGCAAACCGTCGATTTGCTCGACGTTGAACACCGAATAGGCTTTCAGGAACGGGATCTCCCGGTCGACCTCGTTACCGTTTCCGTCCGCTTCGGACTTGGTGAAACGGCTGGCGAAGACGACGGTCGAGCCGGTTTCGCCCTTGCGCACAGCTCCTCCCAATTCAAGCGCCTGCTTGAATGTCATCCACATTGAGGAGGCGAAGCCATTCGATATCTGCTCCGACCATAGGAGGAGCACGTTCATGCCCGAATAGGGAACGCCGTTGTGGCGCAGCGGCCGCGAGATACGACCATCGGCGTTAGCGGCGCTCCACGGCTTCATCCAGGGGCGGACGCCCTTTTCCAGATCCTCGACGATCCGATCGGTGATCCGCGTGTAGATATCCGCACGGTCCGATCCTGATTTCTTTGTCATGGCTCTTCTCTCCTTTTTAGGAACCGCGCCTATCGCGGTCCGTCACGGAGGTCCGAAGTCAGGGGCCATTGGTGTGGCCATGCACCGAAGGCCGCAACAGCGTGGAGGACGGCAAAGCCGTTGCATGGGCGCCCGGCTCCTGCAGGACCATCCAACGGGACGGGCCGCGATAGGCGTGTCTCCAGCTTTATTCTGAACATGAAAAAAGCCGGCGCCCGTGGGCGCCAGCCTAAAAAGGGAAATGGCGGGTGCGACCCCGCCAAGTG
>NZ_VTPB01000008.1:0-20402 GCF_008274755.1 Agrobacterium sp. B1(2019)
CGCGGGGTGGAGCAGCCCGGTAGCTCGTCAGGCTCATAACCTGAAGGCCGCAGGTTCAAATCCTGCCCCCGCAACCATCTTTACTTGCGATCCACCCCGCCCACCGGCGGGGTTTTTCGTTTGTGTGGCAATCGTCAGGATGCCGGCGAGATCGCCACGGACGTCGATCTCAACCTTGCCGTCAACAGGCGTCAGGATGATGGTCTCGACCAGCGTGCGCAGAATGTCCGCCGCCTCGACCCGCTTCTCTTCTTCCTCGTGCTGCAAGGCTTCGTAGAGCTGCTGGACCCGCTTGCGATATTGCAACGCCATCGAGGGATGCAAAAGGGGAGGTGGCTCCTCGGCTTCGTCCAGAAACGCCTTCAGTTCCGCTTTCCGAGCTTCCAGCTGTTTCATATCCTCCACTATGGCCTCGATCGGCCCGCCAGCCTTAATGGCGGTCAACAGCTTCGCCAGTTCACGGTCGGTCTTTTCGATCTCAGCCTCGGCCGAGGCGATGCCGGCGCGGCCTTCCATGCGCAGGCGGTTCATCTCCTGCGTGAACACCTCGCAGAAGCGGGCAAACATGGCGGGATCGACGAGCTTGGTGCGCAGCGCGTTCAGCACGCGCGTCTCCAGCTCGTCTCGGCGGATGTTCACCCGGTTGGAGCAGGTGCCCTTGTTGCGGGCCGTCGAGCAGCCGATCAGGGTCGCCGAGATCGCGGAATAGCCGCCGCCGCAGCAGGCGCATTTGGTCAGGCCCGAGAACAGATATTTGGGCCGGCGGCGATAGTTCATCGTTCGGACGTCAGCGACGCCGCTTTCGTCGCGCTCGGTGCGGTTCTCGCCCTGCCTCGCCTTCACGGCGTTCCAGAGATCGTCATTGAGGATGCGCAGTTCCGGCGCTTCCTGAATGACCCATTCCGATTCCGGGTTGGGGCGGGCTTGTCGCTTGCCGGTATCGGGGTCTTTGACGAAACGCTGGCGGTTCCAGACGATCTTGCCGACATACATCTCGTTGTTGAGGATGCCGTTGCCACGCTTCGGATTGCCATTGATGGTGCTGAAACCCCAATCGCCGCCGGAAGGAGCAGCGATGCCGTCCCTGTTCAGGGCAAAGGCGATGGTCTTGGCCGACTTTCCGGCGGCATAGTCGCGGAAGATGCGGCGCACGACCTCGGCTTGAGCTTCGTTGATCGTACGATCGCCACGGATCGGTTCGCCGTTAGCGTCCAGCTTCTTCACCACGTCATAGCCGTAGGAATTGCCGCCGCCCGACTTGCCCGCCTCGACCCGGCCGCGTTGTCCGCGCCGGGTCTTGTCGGCCAGATCCTTCAGGAACAGCGCGTTCATCGTGCCCTTGAGCCCGACATGCAGATGCGAGACTTCACCCTCGGAGAGGGTGAACATTTTCACGTCGGAATAAGACATGCGCTTGAAGAGGCCCGCTATGTCCTCCTGATCGCGCGACAGCCGATCCATCGCCTCAGCCAGGATCAGGTCGAAACGCCCGCGCGTGGCGTCGGAGATCAGGGCCTGAATGCCCGGGCGCAGTAAAGACGAGCCGGAGATCGCGTGGTCGGAATATTCCTCCACGATCTGCCAGCCCTGCTTCTCGGCGTGCAGGCGGCAAAGACGAAACTGGTCGGCGATCGATGCGTCGCGTTGATTATCGGACGAGTAGCGGGCGTAGATCGCGACCTTCAATGCACCTCTCCTTTCGGCATCAGGAGGTGCGCTTCCCCCGTCGCCTCGTCATCTTGACTTCTTCCGCGTAACATTCCCGTGCCGCCTGCCGCGCCAGAAAGTCGACCAGACGCAAAAGCCGCGGGTCGGGATCGCCCCTTGGAGTAAAGGTCAGTTCCGGCTCGTCGATGAGCAGGGATTCGAGCAGCGCTTCGCGCTCGTTCCTTGTCATCTTCGCCGACGCTTGGATTGATCGTGAGGTCATACATCCAAGCATTCACCCAAATATCAGTGTAAGCAATTGATATAACACGCGTATATTGGGCGGCAGAAAGCCTGTTCTCGGCGGCTTCGGTGAAGTCTGGCGTATTCCCTCGTGCCGCAGCATATGGAAAATACTGGCGCAAATGCGCAGTATTCTTCTGCATTACCTCACTGCGGTGGGCGGCCCAAGGCATCGCTGACATCCCTTGTTTGCAAGGCCAATATCGGCTATATGTCAGGATATAGCACGGAGGCCCGTCATGAGCAATGCGGCACAAAAGAGAGCGATCGAAAATTACCGGGCACGCTTGACGCAGCGTGGCTTCAAGCGCTTCGAGGTCTTAGCACTTGAATCCGACCGCGAGCTAATCCGGTCGCTTGCTCGCCAACTGGCGGAGGAGGGGCCGGAAGCGGAAAAGGCGCGGGCTGCGGTCAAGGCGGCCCTTGTTGCAGGTGAGCCGCCAAAATCCGGTGGCATCCTGTCTGCCCTTCGCCGTTCCCCCCTTGTCGGCGCGGATCTCGATCTGTCGCGTCCACGCGAAGAAGGGCGCCGGGTCGATCTGTGACGCGTTATCTTCTCGACACCAACATCATTAGCAACATCGTCAAACCGCAGCCATCCGAAACCCTTCTGGATTGGATGACCGCGCAGCAGGACGAGGATCTTTTCGTCACTACGTTGACCATCGCTGAGATCCGACGTGGCATATTGGAAAAGCCGCGTGGGAAAAAGCGCGATGCGCTCGATGCCTGGTTTTCGGGACCGGAAGGGCCACAGGAACTGTTTGCCGGTCGCATTCTCTCGTTCGATGAAAAAGCTGCCCTCATCTGGGCACGATTGATGGCGGAAGGGAAGGCGGCAGGTCGTCCACGAAGCGGGCTCGATATGATTATCGCCGCGATCGCGGGAGCACACGACTGCGTAGTCGTCACAGATAACGAAAAGGATTTCAGGGGGCTTCAGATCGTCAACCCCTTGCGCCGTGGAGCAGAGGGGGAGGAGACATGACAACAGCGGCACCTGTGCCGATAGAATACCAGCTCATTGGCCTTACGGAGGGCGGCGGCGTTGGTGATCTGCTTTCCGGGCTTGATCAGAAGCAAGGGCGCATTCGTCTACAGGCGTTGATCTCGGAATGGCTGCGTATGGAGAATCTCGTCGTCCTGACGGGATCGGGCACCTCGGTCTCGGCAGGCGGCAAGACCATGGCCAACCTGGAGAAGGACGTTCTCGCAACCATTGAAGCGCTGCCCGACCTCCCGCCCTCGATCGCGCCCATCATAGAATCGCGGAAGAATGCAGTGGCGTTTGCGGACATTCTCGGTGCTGCAATCGGTTTTGAGGCATGGCTGTCCTTCGTCGCCAATGCCTTGGTCGTCGCCGAATCTGCAGGCGCACCGTTTTCTGCTGTCACTTGGCCAGAAACGCCGGCCCCAAATACCGCCGATTTGGGTTGGTTCGTTCGCCGCCTGCGGATCGCCATCTTCGCGGAATGTGCGCTATCACTGCCAGACACCACGTCCGCGACTTCGGCAAAGGGGATCGCACCCCAATTGGCGTTTCTCTCAAAACTGGTTGCCCGCGACAGCAATCTCGGGCGAACCCATCTTTTCACCTTGAACTACGACACCCTATTCGAACAGGCGCTGGAACTTCTGGGCGTCCAGTACTTCGATGGGTTCACGGGGCGCGCGGCGGCGCGCTTCGATCCGTCCGTCTATGGGCTCGACATCTATTATCCCGGCGAGGTGGCGGAAGGCCGTGTCCGCCGTTTCGACAAGTTTCTGCATTTCTACAAGCTGCACGGCTCGATCCACTGGTTCGAGCAAGGCGATGAAATGCGCGCCCGTCATCCCGACCTGACGCCTTTCCAGTCCTATGCAGCGAAGAGTCCGGCGGACAAGGCGGCGGCACTCGTGCCACTGGCTGACAAAACGCCCTCGGTAGGCATCCTGCCCACCGCCAACAAGTTCGCGCAGACGCTGACCATGCCCTACGCGCATCTGTTCCGGTCGTTCCAGGTCCGACTCGGCATTCCCCAAACCTTCTTGCTCGTCCTCGGTTATGGGTTCGGGGATGAGCATGTCAGCCGGATCATCGAGAATGCCTTGATGAATCCTTCGCTGGTGATGTTGGTAATCGAACCCAATCCAGAAAGTCCGGTCATCGAACGCATCCGACGCTACAAGGATCTCGGCAAACGCGCCTTCGTTCTCTGCCCCACGACAGATGCTTTCGCCGCCGCGCCTTTCACATTTGCGACGTTTGACGACTTTGCGACCTCGGTGATGCCCGACGTGCAATGGCTCGACGACTTCCTGCGGCTGCGGCGTTTCGAGAAACAGATTGCCTCCTCTGAAACGCCAACCGATCCAAACGCCGGTGTGGGGGCTTAGATGGATAATCCCCGGCTTGTCGGCCATATCGTTTCGGTCCAGGGTTTTCGGGTCAAGGTAGAGTTGCTCCCCGAAACCCGTTCGGCGTTACGTGCCACTCTGGATGGCGTTCAGGTCGCGATCGCGATCAATGCTTACCTGACCTTCTCGCTCGGGGCGAGGGAGACCGTCATCGGCATCATCACCGATCTGGAGGCCCGCGAGACCTTCGATCCGAACAGCGGCGATGATCTCAGTCTCGAACTGATGAAGCCGCGCCGCGTCGCCAGCGTACAATTGCTGGGCACCATCGAGCATGCGGATGATGAACCCTCCTTCAGCCCAGGCATTTCCGTTCTGCCGACGCTCGATACGCCGGCCGAGATCGGCTCACCCGACATATTACGGGCGGTCTTCGAGATTCCTCCCCGCCGCAATAAGCCGGAAGACTACGACGATAAGGACTTCGACTGTGACCTGAGAATAGGGTTTCCGACTGGTCAGGCCCGCAACGTCGTGCGCGCTTCCTACAATGACCTGTTTTCGCGGCCTTTAGCTATCGTAGGCAACACTGGGTCCGGCAAGTCATTCTCCGTATCGAGCCTGATACAGAAAGCCATGAAGGCCCTCGATGGCGCGGCCGAGGAGCCGCATGTCTTCATCCTCGATATCAACGGGGAGTACGGCAAAGCCTTTCCGACAGTTGCAACAGCCGCGCGTTTGCCGGACCGAATCTATCTGAACGGCAGGGAGTTCGGTCTCCCTCTCTGGTTCATGAATGCCGAAGAGATCTGTGCCTGGCTCAGTGCGGCGGAGCAGACACAAGAGCCTGTGCTGAAGGATTGGTGGGCGATCGCCAAGGGCGGCGATGCCGCCGCCGCTGTCAGTATGAACGCGCTCCAAAACGCCATGAGTGCACTCGATCAACTTCTCAGCGAACTGACCAAGATCAAGAAAAAGGCAGCAGGTTCGCATTGTGATGCCGTGACAGGCCATCTAGCAGATACCGACATCGATACTGCAGCCTTCGAGGTGTTGTTCGAGAACCATCGGCTCGTCAACGACTACAACACCGAGGTCATGAACAACCAAGCTGCAATTGCGGCAGAGGCGGAAAAGCTCAAGGACGCCATCAGAGGTAAGATTGTGGGTGGAAACGCGACGGCAGAAGCCGGAGTGCGGACGGCCGACTCTCCGTTGCCAATTAGTCGAGCTACGCTGACCGATCCCTCCCTTATCAACCGCGCGGTATCGAAGGAGGATAGCTTTCGCGTCGACGCCCATCTCACCACACTAAAATTGCGCCTCAAGACTCGTTTGGATGACAAGCGTTGGCGGGCCTTTCTAAACTACGAGGATACCGGTACGAAAATCGAGAATCTGTCAGGCTGGTTCCGGCGCTTCGGGCTTGGTGCGGCAATGGGACCAAAGGTTTCAGTTCTCGATCTCTCCATGCTCAGCAACGAGGTTCTGCCCTACGCCTGTGCGATAATCGGCCGTGTGTTGCTGGAAGCGCGTGAGCGCCTGCCGGCGGCTTCGCGCTACAGGAATCCCTGGGTTTTGGTGCTCGAGGAAGCCCACAATTATGCTCGTCCAGCCAGATCCGATGAGGATCGGGGACATCGCCTTGCGCGTCTTACTTATGAACGGATCGCCAAGGAGGGGCGTAAATTCGGTCTTTCGCTTATCATCGCCAGCCAGCGGCCGAGCGAGATCAGCCAGACCATCATCAGCCAATGCGCGAACTTCATCAGCCACCGGCTTCAGAACCCCGACGATATCGACCATTTCCGCCGGATCATCCCCATGCAAGCGCGGCGACTGTTGGATCAGGTGACTATCCTAGCCTCCGGTGAGGCGATTGTTTTCGGTAGTGCCTTCCATATCCCGACACGCGTACAGTTCGACCGGCCTGATCCGGGTCCGTACAGCCAGACTGCCGCTCCGTTCCATGAATGGTCAAAGAGTAGCACGCCATTTCCCCTCGATACCGTGATTGATGCGTGGGGCATCTGACCGCACATTTCCTCGGGTAATCCAGTGGGCGAGCGGGCAGCCGTGGCAGCACCCTTAGACGATGATCTCCTCGGCATTTGGGGAGGGAAAGCCTTCCCCCTGGCCGGCGCCGCAGTCGCCGGCACACCCCCTTCTGCGGGGAGACCCCCAGGCTGTGCAGAAACTCGCTCTGATGTCGCTGGGCTTGGATCTCGCCCGCTAGCGGTGGCGCGGCGCGACACAATTCAGCATCGTGCCACCTCGGGTTTGACAGAGTGAGCCCGATAGTTTTTCGAAACCGCCTTACGTCACCAAGCCAAGGGCAACTCCGCCCACGGCCGCCAACAATACGACAACCCATGGCGGAGCTTTCCAGGCGATCAGCGCCACGAAACAAATCAAGGCCAGTGCGAAATCCGGCATGCCTCCGATCGCGCTGGTGAAGACCGGCGTATAGAGGGCCGCGCCGAGAATGCCGACGACCGCAGCATTGGCGCCCTGCATGGCCGACTGCGCCCATGTCGTGCGGCGCAACTGATCCCAGAAGGGCAGCGCCCCGATCAGGATCAGGAAGCCCGGCAGGAAAAGTGCGGCAAGAGTGATTGCGGCACCGGCTACGCCGTTCGGCTGCGGTCCCATGACCGCCCCGAGCCAGGCCGCGAATGTGAACAGTGGCCCCGGCACTGCCTGCGCCGCGCCATAGCCCGCGAGAAAGGCGTCATCCGACACCCATCCCGGCGTGACGGTTTCGGCCTGCAAAAGCGGCAGCACCACATGCCCGCCGCCGAAAACCAACGAGCCGGCGCGGTAGAAGCTATCGGCCAGCGCCCATCCCTGCGCCTGTCCGGCGACGAGCGGGAGACCGATCAGCAAGGCAGCGAACAGCGCAAAGGCCGTCAGTCCGGCTGTCCGTGAAACCGGGACCGGCAGATGGTCGCCGACCGCGACCTGTCCATTGATGAGAACCAGCCCGGCGATTGCGCCAAGGAGTATGGCGGTCATCATTCCAATGGCGCCCGGCGCCCAGGCAAGCAGAAGCACGGCAACGACCGCGATCGTAGCGCGCTCCTTATCGGGGCAGAGGTTCTTCGCCATGCCCCACACAGCTTGCGCCACAATGGCGACGGCCACGATCTTCAGACCATGCAGGACGCCGAGCGCAAGCGGGCTTTCCAGCCGCGTAGCCGTCATGGCGAGCGCGAGAAGGACCAGAGCCGATGGAAGTGTGAAGGCGAGGAAAGCCGCAAGCGCGCCGAGCCATCCCGCTCGCGTCAAACCAAGCGCAAAGCCAACCTGGCTTGAGGCCGGACCGGGCAGGAACTGGCATAGCGCCACCAGATCGGCATAGGCGCTTTCGCTCAGCCATTTTCGCCGCGTCACCAGCTCGTCCCGGAAATAGCCCAGATGCGCGATCGGTCCACCGAATGAGGTGAGCCCCAGCTTCAGGAAAACGCGGAAAACTTCGGCGACGCTGGCCTTTGACTGCTGGTGGCTTTGATCCATTCATGAGACCTCGTTGGTTCGGGCATTGTTGCGAGCGGTGACGTGTGATCGGCGCAGGATAGATTCTCAGGTTGCAGCCGTCAGATTGACCCGCTTCATAAGGGCCTCGCCACTCTCCTTGCGTTCGGAATAGCGGTCGGTCAGGTAGGGTGAGATATCGCGCGTTAGCAGCGTGAACTTCACCAACTCTTCCATAACGTCGACCACTCGATCATAATATGACGATGGTCTCATCCGGCCTGCTTCATCGAACTCCTGATATGCTTTGGCGACGGACGACTGGTTGGGGATCGTCACCATCCGCATCCAGCGGCCGAGCACCCGCATCTGGTTGACGGCGTTGAAGCTCTGCGAGCCGCCTGAGACCTGCATGACGGCGAGTGTCCGGCCCTGCGTCGGCCTTACCGCTCCGACCGAAAGGGGAATCCAGTCGATCTGCGCCTTCATCACCGCACTCATCGCACCGTGACGCTCCGGGCTGGTCCAGACCTGACCTTCCGACCAGAGCGAGAGTTCGCGAAGCTCCTGCACCTTGGAATGATTGACGTCAGCCCCATCCGGCAGCGGTAGGCCGGACGGATCGAAGATGCGCGTTTCTGCCCCGAAGTGTTTGAGCAGACGCTCGGCCTCGAATGTCAGCAAGCGGCTGTAGGATCGCTCACGGAGCGAGCCGTAAAGCAGCAGGATACGCGGCGGATGGGTAGACGGGGCGGCTACGCGCAGCCGACCAAGGCTGGGAGTATCAACGCAGCCGGCATAAAGATTGGGAAGATCGTGCGGCATCAGCGCTGTGCTTCCGCCAGCTTTGAAACTTTGCCGCCGCGCTCATACCAGCCTTTGGAGCGGTTCACGATCCAGACGACCGAGAGCATCACCGGCACTTCAATCAGCACCCCGACGACCGTGGCGAGGGCCGCGCCTGAGTGGAAGCCGAACAGGCTGATGGCCGCAGCAACCGCCAGCTCGAAGAAATTCGACGCACCGATCAGCGCCGAGGGGCCGGCCACGCAATGCTGCTCGCCGGCCATCCGGTTGAGCAGATAGGCAAGCCCGGAGTTGAAATAGACCTGAATCAGGATCGGCACAGCGAGCAGGCCAATGATTGCCGGCTGCGCGATGATCTGCTCGCCCTGAAAGCCGAACAGCAGAACCAGCGTCGCCAGCAGGGCAACGAGGGAGGCCGGGCCGAGCTTTGCAAGAAGTCGGTCAAGAGCTGCCTGCCCGCCACTGGCCAGCATCCGGCGACGGATGATCTGCGCGATAATGACGGGAATGACGATATAGAGCACGACCGACAGAACCAGCGTGCCCCATGGCACCGTGATGGCCGACAGGCCCAGCAACAGCCCGACAATAGGCGCGAAGGCGACAACCATGATGGCGTCGTTGAGGGCGACCTGGCTCAAGGTGAAATGCGGCTCGCCCTTGGTCAGGTTCGACCAGACGAACACCATGGCCGTGCAAGGTGCTGCGGCGAGGATGATGAGGCCGGCGATATAGCTGTCGATCTGATCCGCCGGCAGATAGGGCCGGAACAGCCAGCCGATGAACAACCATCCCAGCAGCGCCATCGAGAACGGTTTTACTGCCCAGTTGATGAACAGTGTCACGCCGACGCCGCGCCAGTGGCGGCCGACCTCGCCCAGTGCGGCGAAGTCGATCTTGAGCAGCATGGGGATGACCATCAGCCAGATCAGCACCGCCACCGGCATGTTGACCTTGGCAATTTCCATTGCCGCGATGGCATGAAATGCACCCGGCAGAAAATGGCCGAGCGCGATGCCGACCACGATGCACAGCGCGACCCAGAGGGTGAGGGAGCGTTCGAAGGTAGACATGGAATTCCCTCAGGCCGTTGCGACACGCTGGCCGTGTTCGTCGATCACTCGCTCGCCGTCTTCCTTGACGAACTCGCCGCGCTGCGGGGGCAACAGGTCGAGCACTTCCTCGGACGGCCGGCAGAGCCTCACGCCCTTCGGGCTAACGACGATGGGCCGGTTGATCAGGATGGGATGCGCCATCATCGCGTCGAGCAATTGCGCGTCACTCAAAGCCGGGTCGCCAAGGCCCAGTTCCGCATATGGAGTGCCCTTCTCGCGCAGCAGTTCCCGCACCGATATGCCCATGCGCGCAATAAGTCGGGTCAGCATCTCGCGCGACGGCGGTGTCTTCAGATATTCGATGACATGCGGCTCGACGCCCGCATTGCGGATCATCGCCAGCGTGTTGCGCGAGGTGCCACAATCCGGGTTGTGATAGATGATGACGTCCATGGCCGGCCTCACGCTGCGCTGTTGCGTGGAGACGACGCGCCATCAGACTGGCCGATCTCGGTCAGCTTCGTGCTCAGCGACGCCTTGTCGAGACTGGCGACCGGCAGGGACGTGAACGCCGAGAGGCGGTTCTTCATGTAGCGGAAGGCTGCAACGAAAGCGGCTTCCTTCTGGATATCTGGCCCATCGACGGCAGCAGGGTCTTCGATCCCCCAATGGGCGGTCATCGGCTGACCTGGCCAAACCGGGCAGGCTTCGCCGGCGGCGTTGTCGCAGACAGTGAAAACGAAATCCATGACAGGCGCGCCAGGGCCGGCAAACTCCTCCCAACCCTTCGAGCGGAAATCTTCAGAAGGATAGTCGAAGCTCCGCAATACCTTCAGCGCGAAGGGATTGACCGCGCCCTTCGGCTGCGACCCGGCAGAGAAGGCGCGAAAGCGGCCTTCGCCATCCTTGTTCAGGATGCTTTCTGCGAGGATCGAGCGCGCCGAGTTGCCGGTGCAGAGGAACAGAACGTTGAAGATGCGGTCAGTCATGGGCAGCCTCCTTGGCGGCGAGGGTTTGCGGTGGGCAGCAAGGGGAAAAATCAGCGATCAGCGGCGCGCAGATCTCGGGTCGGCCGCCGCAGCAATCCTTGACTAGAAAGCTGGCGAGCGCGCGCACGGCATCGAGCCTTGCCCGGTAGATGATCGACCGACTGTGCCGCTCCGGCTCGATCAGGCCGGCGCGCGTCAGCGTCGCCAGATGCGTCGACATGGTATTGTGGGGGACATCCAACCTGCGGGCGATCTCACCTGCGGGCAACCCATCCGGCTCATGCTCCATCAGCAGACGGAACACGTCGAGGCGGGTCGGTTGCGCGAGCGCGGCGAAAGCGAGGATGGCGTTATCTGATTCCATATGTCGAGACTAATCGACATATGGGTTTAAGTCTAGGTGGCAATGGTCCGTAGTTTCCGCCTCGTCGGGTAACCGCGATAATTGCGCGACGGCGGGGACATCACTGAAACTCGGTCGCGACAGGCAAACTGGCTGTCACCCGAACAGCAGCCTTACCCCTGAGGCAAAAAGGATTACAGCCAGAATAATGCGCAGCCATAGTTCGGGCAGGTAACGGCTGCCGATGAAGGCCCCGAGCGAGCCGCCAACAGCGACGGCGATCAGCCAGCCGGGTAGCGCACTCGGAATCTGATCCCACCAGGCATAGGCTCCGAGCAGTGCGGCCGCCGAGTTCATCAGGTTATAGACGGCGGTTGTCGCGGCAGTCTGGCGCGCTGTTCCCCAGTTCATCGCGAGGATCACCGGCGCAAGAAATACACCCCCTCCGGTCCCTGTCGTGCCGGATATGAAGCCGATGATCGCACCCGTGGCCAGCGCCGGTATGAACGGCGGATCGGTTGGCAGGTCCGCAGATACTCCAGATCTACGAAGGGCCGTCCTCGCCATCTGAGCGGCCGAAAGGACGAGAACCACCCCGACGACCGGGTAATAGATATCCGCCGGTAGCTGGACAGCGCCGCCGAGCAGAGAGAATGGGAAGCCAAGGATCGCAAAAGGCCATACGCTTCGCCATGACAGCCTTCCAGACTTCAGGAACATGGCTGTCCCGATTGCCGCAACCAAAAAATTGAGAGCGAGCGCGGTCGTCTTCATGGCCAGCGGCGCAAAGCCGAGCAGTGCCATGATCGCGATGTAGCCGGATGCCCCGGCCTGACCGACCGATGCATAGATCAGCGCGATGAGGAAGAAGGCTGCCGCGAGCCAGAGCGCATCCAATTCCACCTTGCCTGAACCTCATCATGGTCGGCATCCCGAGCGTGCGGCAGCGCGCGCGTTCCCCGAAGCCTCCTTGTCTATCACCAGACTGATGCGAGCAATATGTTCTGAAGCTTGCCACAGTAGAAATTGCATGTATTGCCAAGCATTTACTGGGGTTATTCGCCCGCGGATGCTATACTCCATTACTTGCTGGACGGGGGCAAAATGGGACGTTTTATTGAGGGATATGATCGCAGCCAGCCGTTACTGCTGCCCGCCTATGTTGAAGATTACGTGTCGCAGGAATCTCTCGTCCGAGTCGTAGATGCCTTCGTCGAAACGCTCGATCTCACGGCGCTCGGCTTTGAGCGCACTGTCTCCGCCGCGACGGGGCGACCCGGCTATCACCCCGGCGACATGCTGCGGCTCTACATCTGGGGCTACCTGAACCAGTTGCGTTCATCGCGCCAATTGGAGCGCGCCTGCCAGCGCGATCTGGAGGCCATCTGGCTGATGCGGCGCATGACCCCGGACTATCGGACCATTGCGGCGTTCCGGCACGATAACCCCGAAGCGATCATCCGCACGGGGGCCGCATTCATCAGTTTCTGTCGCGAGAACGGCTTGATCACTCCTGGCAAGGTGGCGCTGGACGGAACAAAGATGCGGGCGGTTGCCAGCGCGAAGAATATTGCAGGAGCGGATCGTCTGGCACGCGACATTGCTCATACCGAAACAGAAATCGCCTACTATCTCGACCGCCTCAACATAGCAGATCAACACTCGGCGGGCGCGCGCGATCAGACGGTCAATCGCGCGGCGTTTGCCAGCGCGATCGCGTCACTCGAACGCCGTAAGCAGCGCTTGGAAAAGCGGCAGGCCGAACTTGCTGAGCATGATACCAACGTCGTGGTCTTCGGAGAACCGGATGCACGACCAATGGGATATGGCCGGGCTCCGAAGTTCCCAGCCTATAATCTCCAGAGTGTCGTCGATATCGAAAGCGGCCTGATCATTCACAACGATGTCGCCAACGAAGCCAACGACAGCCAGCTGCTGCATCCAATGGCGATAGCGGCAAAAGAAGTGCTCGACGTTGACCAGCTAGAAGTGCTGGCGGACGGGGGCTACTCGAACGCGCAGGAAGTCGCGCGTTGCGAACAGGACGGTGTCCGCGTGGCAGCGCCGATCAAGCGCGGGGCCATGAGCGCGCAATACTTCCGCCCCGTGCAATTCGTCCATGACGAGCAGACCGACACGATCCGCTGCCCTGCTGGTGAAACCATGTATCCCAAGGGCAAGCATACCCGAAATCGGGCGATCCGTTACAGAACGCCCGCGTGCCAGACTTGCCACATCAAGCCGCAGTGTACGCCAGGAAATCAGCGCACCATTCACAGGCTCGTGGATCAGGGCGCGCTCGATCGGATGGAGCGTCGGCTTCACGAGAACCCTGATCTCATGACGATCCGGCGCTGCACGGTGGAGCATCCCTTCGGCACCATCAAGCGAATGTCTGGCGGAGGCCGCTTCCTGACCCGCGGTTTGCGGCGGGTGAAAGCCGAAGCTGCCCTCTCGGTCCTGGCATTCAACATCATCCGCGCTTCGAACGCCTTCGGGACCGGGGCGCTGATGTCGCGGGGCTAAGAGCCCCGCTCGATTCAGCTCGCGTCATCGCGCCCGCACTGAATTGTCGCCGAGTTTCTGCACAGCCTGCCCCGCAACGCCCCTTTAGAGTGAGAGTGCGGGTCGGATTTGCCGTGACGGGTAGATAGCCGGAGGAGAGTCTTCCGGCGCCCGTCGCGGAGAACCGCGATGTCCAGACATGATCGCAATGTTCGCACCGGCTCGGACCGGACGAACCTCTATGACGAAATCACCACCAAAATCATCGCCGAACTGGAGGCTGGTCGCGTGCCGTGGGTGCAGCCCTGGGGCACATCGGTCGCCAAGGCGCCGCTCGGCCTGCCGAAAAACGCCGCTACCTCTCGCAGCTACAGCGGCATCAACGTGCTCATCCTTTGGGGCGCTGTCATCGAGCACGGCTTTCCCTGCCAGGGCTGGCTCACATTCCGGCAGGCGCTTTCGCTCGGCGGCCATGTCCGCAAGGGCGAGCACGGCACCACGGTCGTCTATGCCGACCGCTTTACGCCGGGAGACGAGAAGCGCCGCGCCCGCGAGACCGGCGAGGAAGCGCATGCCATCCCGTTCCTGAAACGCTTCACAGTCTTCAACGTCGCGCAATGCGACGGGCTGCCCGACGACATCGCCACCGTCGCGCCGCCGCCACCGCCCGACCTGATAGAGCCGAGGGTCGAGGCGCTCATCAAGGCGACCGGCGTCGATTTCCGCACTGGCGGCAACAGGGCGTTCTACGTCCCGTCCCAGGACTATGTGATGGTCCCTCCGCCCCAGGCGTATTTCGAGCCGATCAACTGGCACCGGACGGCTCTGCACGAACTCGGTCATTATGCCGTAAGCTGGATTATGCCGCATGGCCGAGTTCGGCGGCTGCTGCGTCTGCTGTCGGCCATGCGGCAGTTCGGCATAATCAGAGCGCTTTGAAGAAGGCGAGTATGGGGTGGCAAGCTGCCCGACCGCTTCTGGGCGCCCAAGCCGGGAAAGCGGCCGTTCAGCAGGCTACTGTACTTTGACCGCAATGCGCCCCCTTTCCGGCCGTTCGACTGCCGCTTGCGGCGTCCCGAAAGCCGACATTGCTCACGGCGTAGCCAAGCGCAAGCCGATTACTTCGGCGTATATGTTCGAATCCCACCCGGTCCGCCACTTTGGTAAAAACCGGGAACGCCGATTCCCGCCGACTTTCCTCCTTTGGTGGCTACCGGCGTCCTCAATAGGGTGTTTTTTGCTGCCCTCGATGTAGATCGCGGCGTCCGCGATCTCGGCGTGTTGGGCGAAGGCGCGGACATGTTCCCGCCGATAGCCGCCCTTTCCAAGCCGGAGGCGAGTGCGAGCTTCGCTTGCCAGTTCCGGCACGGCCGCTTTGGCGTGAATCTAAATTCAAACAGCAAAGCGCCCGATGGATTGCACCGGGCACTTCTTTCTCAAGTCACCTCGAGATGACTTGGTAGCGAGGATTTCGAAATTGTGGACGTTTGCCACGACACCGTCGTCCCATCCACCTGAGATCAATTCTGAAGCCTTTTCATTCAGGAGTCCGGCGACTTGTCCGGCAAAGTGCGCTTCGCGGCCAGAGTTGTCGGCAAAGATGTCGAAGATGGCGAAGTTGTTCCCGTCAATCTGCAGCGCCGCCCAGAACAATGTCTTGGGTTCAGTTTCTGCGACGATGGGGCCGGCGGCGGTCAGCAAGGCTGCCAATTCGGGGCCTTTACCTGGAGCAGCTTCGAGCTTGATGTAAGTTGCGGTCGTTGCCGTGTAGAGATCAACCGGCGCCTTTACCGACAGGACATCGGAGTTGTTGATATTCGCGACAACACCGTCGTCCCATCCTCCGTCGACCAGCGCGTCGGCGTTTTGCTTCAAAGCCGCAGCAACCGCTCCTGAGAAGTGAGCGTCGCGTGCTTCTTCATCTGCGAAGATGTCAAAGATTGCGAGCATATCGTCGGCTTGCAGAGCAAACCAAAGTACAGTTCCCGTCTCTGTTTCCCGCACGATAGGTGCGGCACCTGCCAGAAACTCCGCGAAGGCTCCGGTCTGGCCTTCGGCGGCGGGCATGGCGATGTAGCTGGCAGTATGATTTTCCATTGCGTTGTCCTGTGCAGTTGCAGAAGTTGTGAACAGAGCCAGTGCGGCGAATGTCTGAAGGATTTGCGCTTTCATGGTCGTCTCCTGATTTAAAGTGCATCGTGTTTGGTTTCGATGCACTCTTGTCCCATGCTGGGTGCGCCGGGCTCCAATTCCGAAATTCTATTCTTTGATAGACGTGGACTATCGAACTTGTTTTGATGGCCTGAAATGAGATGTGACGGAGAATGTGGCGATGGAAATGAACCAGATCAGGTATTTTCTTGCCGTCTGCGAGCACCGAAACTTCACCCACGCAGCCAGTGCCTCCAATGTCTCCCAACCTTCCTTGACGACTGCGATCAAGAAACTTGAAGACGAGCTTGGAGGTGACCTGTTTGTCAGGGACCGTGCGGGATGCAGGCCTACGTCCCTCGGTAAACTCATGCAGCCAAGGTTGCAGAAGGTTCACGATGAGACGCGACAGGCTAAGGCAGAGGCGGTCCGTCATATGCGCTTGGAGCGGGTTCCAATCTCTGTCGGTGTCGGCGAAACGATTGGCCACAACAGGATTTCGGCAGCTATGGAGCGTACTCGTACGCGATTGCCGCAAGCCGAAATCGAATTGATCGTTGCGTCAACCTCCGAGCTTCTTGCCGGGTTACGAGATGGTGAATTTGACGTTGTAGTCACCGCAGAGAAGGTCAGTGAAGACCTCTATCGTATAGACCATCTCTATGAAGAGGACTACAAGGTCGTGGTGTCAAAGTCGCATCCGTTGTCTGAACTAAATGCGATCTCTCTTTCGGCTCTTGCTAAAACTGACATGCTTGACCGCCTAAATTGCGAAATGCGGGATGTTTTGCATGGGGCCTGCGCGGATCATGGTCACGAACTCTACGCGGCCTATCGGTCAAATCGCGTGGATTGGTTAGTTGAACTTGCTCGGCAAGGGTCAGGTGCGGTGATCCTGCCAGCCACCGCTATTCCTTCGGACATGGGCCTGGTGTCGAAACCCATCGATGGCCTTGAAATATCAAGAACTGTTTTGGCCCTTCGATATCGGCACCAAACGACGAGACCAGAGACAAATGATCTGATCCGTGAGATGACGCGCACGCTGGCGTAGTGAGGTCGGTAATCGACATTCGCCCATCGTGCAGCATTCGTCACTTTGGGCTCAGACCAGACTTTCGCGGCATCACGCTCGAACGTCCGTTCTACTTTTCTTCGAGATCTCGCCCGCAATCCGCCACTTAGCGCTGGAGAAATTGCGCCAGATTGCGGTGAAGGTCACAGCGAACCACACCCATTGTGTGCGGTGATAGTCGTCGGTGACGAGGCCGTACTCTTCAAGAAGCCACCGCGCCGCGTGAGGCGACCTTCGGCGCGGGTAACAGTGGGTGGGTTCTTTTCAATCTTGAAGAGCCGCTTGATTTCCCTGATGACCTCTTCAGCAGACGGCCCCGACTTTGCCGTCGGGTGGAAGTGAATGAACGGCAGGTTTCGGGCGCCGAACGCGGCGCTCCGAACGGCGACAATGGGGTCGGAAGCTGTCGCAAAATATGGTCGAAAGATATGTCTTTGTCGTGAAGGTTGTCGCTCCAACAACATGGAGCGCAAGAAATGGAAATATCAGATCAGACTACCTCCCTTGATCCCTACTTCGCGTCGTTCGAGGACAGTCTTTCTGCAAAGAACTACAAACCCGATACCCTGGCGAATTACCGATACCTGCTTCGCCGCTTCGGGCGATTGCTCGAAACCGAGGGCATTGCACCCTCGGCGTTGACGCCAGAACTTGCCGTCGAACTAGGGCGACGGTTGCCGGTCACACCAAAAAGCCAGATCAAGGTTCCCAATCTTGCCAGGCTGTTTGTCGCGCATCTGATTGAGATCGGGGTGGCGACACGGCCACCGTTGACACCTGCGCAGGCCGAACGTGCAGAGTTGCTGAGCAATTTTGAAACCTATCTTCTGCAGCAGCGCGGCCTCAGCCCGCGAACGATTTATCATGTGCTGCGGTTCGCGGATCGCTTCCTCGATCATCGCTTTGGTGACAATATGCTCGATCTTCCGGCGATGAACATCCGGGATGTCGTGGCGTTCATGGAGCACCTGCTCGCGCGCAAGCACCCGTTCCGCGACAAGACGCCGGCCACGCATCTGCGCAGCTTCTTCCAGTATCTGTTCGCACAGGGCCTGACGACGACCAACCTGTCGCTCAGCGTGCCTAGGACGCATAAGCCCTGGGGCGCCAGGCTTCCGCGTCATCTGTCTCCCGATGAGGTGGAGGCAGTTCTGGCCTCGGTACGGGTCAATCCGCGGCGCGGCGCCCGCGACTACGCAATGCTGATGCTGATGGCCCGCCTCGGCTTGCGCGCACCGGAGGTCATCGCGATGCAGCTTGATGACGTGGACTGGCGGGCCGGCGAGTTGCTGGTCCGTGGAAAAGGCCAGCGTCATGATCGGTTGCCAATCCCGCCCGACGTCGGCGAAGCCATCATCGGCTATTTGCAGCAGGAGCGAACGTCAACGACCACGCGCACGCTGTTCGTGACGCACCGAGCGCCAAACCGCCCATTCAAGGACAGCCAGGTCATAAACGACATCTTGAAGGAAGCGTTCGCGGCGACGGGCGTGAAGCCGCCGACGCCCTATGTGGGCTCGCATGTTCTGCGCCACAGCCTAGCGACGAATATGGTGCGCTCCGGCGCATCGCTTGAGGAAATCGGCGATCTGCTACGGCATCGGTCGCGGGCGACGACGATGATCTACGCGAAACTCGACACGGATGGCCTACGCTCCATCGCCCAATCTTGGCCCGTCGCGGAGGAGGCACGATGAGCTTCCTTGCCGAACTTGACCGCTACGTGACTCTCAGAAGAGTCCTCGGCGCCGATCTGAGTACCGATGCACGGATACTCCGTCGCTTCGCCACCTTCGCCGACCGCGATGGCGCGCAGCACGTGAACACCAATCTGGTCATGCGCTGGCTCGAGAGCCTGCCATCCGCCAGTCCCGGAACCCGGGCAACACGCTTCAGGGTGGCCCGTCAATTTGCGGAATGGTTGCATGGCATTGATCCGAGGCACGAGGCTCCACCCCGAGGATTGGTGCCTGGCCGCCTTCAACGCGTGCATCCATATATTTATAGCGAAGCTGAAATCGTTGCGATCATCGATCAGGCGCGGACGTTACCATCGGTCTACGGCCTGCGTGGCCTGACCTGCTCGACGCTCTTCGGGCTGATCGCCGTGACCGGACTTCGGATCAGCGAAGCTCTCGGTCTCGATCCTGCTGACCTGGAGGTTGAATCCGGCATTCTTCACGTCCGGCAGGGCAAACTCGGCAAGGAGCGATTGCTGCCGCTGGATCATAGCGTCGTGCAACGGCTCGAAAGCTACGGCCGCGAGCGGGACCGGCTGCTCGGGCGCAGGCCGGGAGCATTCTTCGTGACCTGCGAGGGGCATCGTCTTGGCGATTGCAGCGCCCGCTACAACTTCGCGCATGTGTGCCAGCAGATTGGGCTACGAGAGCCGCAGCTTTATCTTCGACATGGCCGTGGGCCGCGCATTCACGATCTTCGCCACACCTTCGCGGTGCGGACCATGCTGAACTGGTACCGGTCGGGCAAAGATGTCAGCCGCGAGATGATCAAGCTCACGACATGGCTGGGTCATGCAAGCCCTGCCAATACCTATTGGTATCTGGAAGCGGTCCCGGAACTGCTGGAACTGGCTTCGTCCCGAATGACTGGCGTGGCGGCGGAGGCGGGAATCCGATGAAGGCGACCAACTTCCCCGCGCTGATCCAACGCTTCTTCACCGACCGGCTCTCTACGCAAATGGAGGCGAGCCGCCACACCGTCGCTGGCTACCGGGACACATTCCGGTTGCTGATCCGGTATGCGAGTTCCAGGTGCGGGAAGCCGCCGACGAAGCTCACGATCGAGGATCTCGACGCCGATCTCGTTGCCGACTTCCTGACCCATGTGGAAACGGCGCGCGGCAACACGGCGCGCACCCGCAATACACGCCTTGCCGCGATCCGATCATTCTTCCGCTACGTCGCAATGACCGATCCGAGCTGGCTTCTTCATTGCCAGCGTATTCTCTCGATGCCGAACAAGCGGTATGTGAAGCGAAGCGTGACGTTCCTTGACGCTCAAGAGATCGCGGCGCTGCTCGCAGCACCAAATCGAACGATATGGGTGGGACGCCGTGATCACGCTCTGTTGCTGCTTGCGCTTCAGACCGGATTGCGAGCGTCAGAACTGATCAATCTGCGCTGCAAGGACGTGGTTCTTGGGACTGGCGCCTACATCCGCTGCATCGGAAAGGGGCGGAAAGAACGCAGCACTCCTCTTCGTCGCGATACAGCTAAGCTGATTCAGGGCTGGATAGGCGAACGCCGTAACAGCGATGGGCCATTGTTCCCGTCGATCCGGGGCGAGCGGCTCAGTCGCGATGCGTTGGAACACCTGGTGCGCAAGCATTGCCTAGCAGCATCACGAGTTTGCCCGAGCCTCGCAGGCAAGCGCGTCACGCCGCACACGTTGCGGCACAGCACGGCGATGGAATTGCTGCATCATGGTGTCGACCAATCCGTGATCGCTCTATGGCTTGGGCACGAATCCGTGGAAACAACCCAGATCTATATCCACGCCGACATGCGGCTGAAGGAAAAGGCGCTCGCGCAGGTTGCCAGCCCAGAAACGCATACCGGGCGTTATCGCCCAAGCGATGAGCTGCTCGCTTTCCTCGAAACGCTCTGATTATGCCGAACTGCCGCATGGCCGACAGCAGACGCAACGGCCGCCGAACTCGGCCATGCGGCATAATCCAGCTTACGGCATAATGGGTT
>NZ_VTPB01000009.1:0-3338 GCF_008274755.1 Agrobacterium sp. B1(2019)
CCGCATACGTCGAAAGGCTATCGCTCGGATTTCGACATCCTTGTCATCGTCAGCAACAAGGAACTGGCCGATCCCAAATACTGGGACAAGGCAACCGACCGGCTGATGTGGGACAAGGAGATCGAGACGCCCGTGGGTCTTATCGTGCATGGCGCCCGCGAAATCAGCAATTTTTTACATGACGGCCAATACTTCTTCGTCGATCTCGCTCGCGAAGGTGTGGTCCTTTACGAATTCGACGACCGGCCGCTGGCTGAAGCGAAACCGCTCAGCCCTTCCGATGCACTTAGGGTTGCCGAGGAGCATTTCCGCAGGCATTTTCCTGATGCGCGAGATTTCGCTGATGTAGCAAAATATCTTGTTGCGAAAGGTAACCTGCACCTAGCCGCCTTCAATCTCCATCAGGCAGTGGAGAGCGCCTATAACTGCTACCTGCTGACACTGACAAACTATTCGCCCGCGTCTCACAACCTCAAATTCCTGCGTGGACTGTCCGAAAGTCGCGATCACCGTTTGATCGACATCTGGCCGCGCGATCGTCAGCGATTTACCACGTGGTACAACATCCTGAATGAGGCCTACGTCAAGGCCCGCTATTCGAAGCGTTTCGAGGTTTCCGAAGAAGCGCTGACCTGGCTTCAGGAGCGGACGACGGAACTTCACAGTCTGGTTGAGACGCTCTGCCGCGAGCACATCGAAAAGCTCAAACAGGCCGCGGGACAAGCCGCAAATTCCAGCGACTGAGCTTCACGGGTGGCAGAATAATCCTGAGCTCAGGCAGCAGCCACCGCAGCGTCCTGAATCATAGGGTCAGCAAGCCCCGGGAATAGGCAACCACTGCAATGGAATATGGGACGTGATGGTCGAGCCTGTCCGGACGGGAACGCGCTCCCCTATAGCGCCGAAGTGAGCGGAAGGACAGGCGTGAGTCTTGCTGTGACGGCACAATGAGTAGGCATTCTGAATGAGATCGAAGGCGCGTTAGGAGGGATCGTTTCACTCTTTGCCGGTGACAATCGGCAAAGTCGTAAGATGCCTGTCGATGGCCCGGACAACATCATTGTGCATGGGAAGATTGGTCTTTTCGGTCTCCCATCTTTCCATGAATTGAGCGACGGTTTCGTTGGCGGTGTCGAGGACGAGCCTCTTGGCCAGGTTGGCTTTTGCGGATAGATGTGCCAGCTCGTCCGTTGTGAAACCGGTGAAATCCTTCGTCCTGCTGAAGGTCAGTTCGGATTTCTCGTTTGCGATATACGGGATCGCCACGCTTGTCCGCCGCAGTGCGAGACAAAGACAAATCAGTTTGACATTTTGGTTATTAAGTCAGTTTGACTGAGTTTATGATGTTTTTTGTAAACTTGAATCAGGTTTGAATATGCATTATTATGCTCAGTATGGCTGAGCAACGCACGTCACTTTTAAACCGACTTGAACGAGATCTTCCCGAGGGACTGGTCGTAGATGCCGCATGGCTTGAGGAGCGTGGCATAGCCAGCAATCTGCGCGCTTATTATGTCAAGAACGATTGGTTGGAACAGCCAGTGCGCAGCGTTTATAGAAAACCGCGCGGCGAACTGAACTGGCAGCAGGTGGTCATATCGCTCCAGACTCTGCTTTCGAGAATGCCGCTTTACGTTGGCGGCCGCACTGCGCTGGAGCTACAGGGCTATGCGCATTACCTCTCTTATGAGATGAAGACCGTCCACCTTTACGGTATTGAAAAGCCACCTGCCTGGCTGGGCAAGCTGAACCTTTCCCAGCGCTTTGTTTATCACAACAGCGCGACCTTGTTCCCCAACGATCCGGCCAGCCAAGGGCCAAGCGGCCTTGCATGGCATACCGTCGATGGACAAGAAAGTGGCCTGACCACTGTTGCGTGGGGGCATTGGGACTGGCCGCTGATGCTTTCACGGCCCGAACGGGCCTATCTCGAAATGCTCGACGAACTGCCGCGCCACGAGAGTTTTCATCAGGCCGACATGATCATGCAAAATGCTGCAAATTTCAGTCCAAGGCGGCTGCAAAAACTGCTGAAGGATTGCAACAGCGTGAAGGTCAAGCGGCTTTTCTTCTTCTTTGCTGATCGCCACAGCCATGCCTGGCTCAAGCGTCTGGATAAGACGGCAATCGATCTGGGCAAGGGTAAACGTATGCTTGTCCCTGGCGGCAAGCTTGATTCGGCCTATCTCATCACCGTACCAGAGGATCTCGATGCCGTTTCGTGACCAGTACCAAGCCCAGGTCCGGCTGCTGATGCGCCTCATTCCCATCGTTGCCCGTGAAACATGCTTTGCTCTAAAGGGCGGTACGGCGATCAATCTGTTTGTGCGAGACCTGCCGCGTCTCTCCGTTGATATCGATCTAATGTATTTGCCCATGCACGAAAGGTCTGAGGCGCTGGTGGAAATCGACGCTGCCATGAAACGCATCAAGACTTCCGCATTGACAGATCTGCGCGGCGCACGCGTCACCGAAAACGTGCATGATGGCGCTGTCTTGCGGCTTCTTGTGATGGCAGAGGGAACGCAGGTGAAGATCGAAGTCTCACCCGTCCTGCGGGGTGTCGTTCACGAACCGTTCATCGCCCCCGTCACCGAAGCCGTTGAAGAGGTGTTCGGCTTTGCGGAAACCAATGTCGTTTCATTCGAAGACCTTTTTGCGGGCAAGCTTGTTGCCGCGCTGGACCGCCAACATCCGCGCGACCTTTTCGATGTGCGGGGATTGCTTACCCATGAGGGCCTGAGCGATGAACTTCGCGAAGCGTTCATTATTTATCTGCTTAGCCACAATCGCCCGATGGGTGAAGTGCTGTCGGGCCGCGTCAAAGACCTTGCGAATGAATACCGCAATGGCTTTGAGGGCATGACCGAGGAGGTCATTGCCATGGAAGAACTGATCAAGACGCAGCATGAAATGATAGAGACACTGATCGGAGGAATGCCTGATCATCACCGTGCATTTTTGATCGGCTTCGAGCTCGGTGAACCGGACTGGTCATTATTGAGGATCAGCCATGTCGCGGAACTTCCGGCGATCCGCTGGCGGCAGCGCAATCTGGATAAACTCAATCCCGACCAACGATCCGACCTGGTTGAATTGCTGCGGGCCTCCCTTGAAAGGCGCACAAAGTGATAGGAGCTTTGCGGTATGGTCCCTGATCAGGCTGCCGCTCTGAGGTCGAAATTCGCGTGGATGACTTCGTAGGGTACGTGAACCTTTCCGTCTTCGGTTTGTTCGAATATACCCCAGTCCGACAACGCGGACACGTCCTGGTGGACACGCTTAACGTCACGTTCGACGGATCGGGCAAGTCCGCGTATGCTCGATGGACCGATCTT